>NZ_BAABDM010000006.1:141685-178171 GCF_039539625.1 Zhongshania borealis
GTCAGTACACACGGCAAAACAATCACCGTAGGTCGTGGGATCCGTCGCATCGCAAACACCGGGATCACCACCGCCAGGTAAACTTTCAATTGGCAGTGGGCAAACCGTCGTCGGATCCTGGTCCGCGCAGGCATTCAACTGATCCAATACCGACTGCAGCTCATCCGGCACGCCCGGCGTTCCTTCAATTGGTAGCGGACAAGCCGTGCTTTCGTCTTGGTCAGTACACACGGCAAAACAAGCGGCGTAAGTCGCAGGATTGGAAATGTCGCAACTATTTACACCCTCGCGTTCAGGGTTCACGGTAACTTTTATCGTGTCTTTTGAGCGTAAGTCACCATCACTAACGGTTAGCGAAAATTCGACATTAGTGCTTTCATCAATACTGGGCGCGGTAAAGTTCGCCCGTACTGAAGTCGAATCTCGCAACTCAATATCTGGTCCGGACTCTTGCTGCCACAAGTAAGTTAATTCGTCACCATCGGTATCGCTACTTCCACTGCCGTCGAGGGAAACCGATTGGCCCTCTTCAACAACTTGATCAGGCCCTGCGTTACTGACAGGGGAAGAGTTCGATGCCGACACTTGGATAGTGATATTTACGATATCAGACGCTTGTTGATCGCCACTGTCAGTGACAGTAAGTCGAAATAGCAAAACAGTATTTTGACTAACATTTGGCGCAGTAAATTTCGCAACAACCTCATTTTCGTCACTTAGCTGAGGGCCATCAATAACAAGTTCGCCATTTGTACCCACTTGCTCCCAAAGATACTGAGCGATATTACCTTCGGCATCCGAACTTAAAGAACCATCCAGCTCGACCAAATCCCCCGCGCTAACCACTTGATCATCGCCTGCTTTCGCTTCTGGTGCGAAGTCAGTGTTACCCTCATCGTTCTTTACTAAGACTTTGACAACATCACTGCCTATGCCTCCATCGTTATCAGTTCCACGCAAGGTAAGATAATAAATAGTGTCTTCACTTACATCCGGTGCGATAAAGCTAGCGCTTAGCTGATCTGCATTTACAATCGTCAGCGGACCTGCTCTTGCAACACCATTTTGATCCGATTCACGCCACTGAACCGCGTTCACAATACCATCTGAATCTTGTGCCGTTCCAAGCAAACTTACCGTAGTAAGCTCACGTACTTGCTGGTCATCACCCGCAAAGACGCTGGGAAGCTCGTTTATCTCTGTCGCCAACTCGGTAGCACTGACCTCCTCCGCTGCAGTAGAGGCGCTTTGAATCGTGCTTTCGTCACAATAAATTTCGCCACGGGCTTCACGCACAGCACAAACATATTTCACTCCACTGCTGTCTGAGTTCGAAAATAAACTCAGCGAGGCTAGATCAATTGACCCGATGTAATCCTCAACAATCACTCTGGCTTCGACGGGAATTTCAATGCCGCTGGCCGTATCGCGATCAACATCTAAACTTTGCAATAGACGCGCAATATTTAGAATTTCAGGATATTTCTCGAACAGTGCAGTCAAGCTCATACCAGCGGAATAATCTGCTCGCGCTCCGGAAACCAAATCAATGAGTGTTAACACCGGCGCACCGGTCGCGCTACCAAGCGATAAGCCACCGATACTAAATTTCACGAGCTCGTCACTGCGATAATTAAATTGACCATTACGGTCCGTTTCTAAACCGCTGACCGTAAGGGTTTCGTACTGCACAGCACCAACCGGGCTATCAATTAAGCGACCGGACTGCAGCTCTGACGAGCCTGGTGAGCCCGGCACCCCGGAATTACCTAAGCTAACAGAGCTATCAGAGCTACAGGCAGAAAGAATAACTACACACAATACTACTAAGGTTCTAATTATCATTATTTTCCCCAAAATCCTATTTCGGACTCGCACGAGCGAAACGCTATGGCACGCTCAATTTAAACTGATCCGTTGTCAAAATAGCGTGACCTACTATGCCAAACAAGCATTTTTTATTACTACGACACACCGGAATTATTTCGAGAAGTTGTGGAGGCGTTATTATTTAAGAGGACTAAATAGGCAGGAGTTTTACTTTAGAAGGCAGGAAATGCAAAAAAACCCGGTCTTACCGGGCTTTTTTAGACAAGCAATTACTCGTCGCACTGCTCGTCGTAGGCTTCAGCGTCGAGTAAATTATCTAACTCACTTGCGTCTGAGGGCTGCATACGGAAGAACCAGCCGTCGCTATAAGGATATTCGTTAACTGTCTCAGGGCTTTCATCGAGTGCATCATTAACTTCAATTATTTCGCCCGAAATCGGCGCGTATATATCTGACGCAGCCTTTACAGATTCGACCACTGCGGCCTCATCACCAGCGGAGTACTCTGCACCCACTTCTGGTAATTCAATAAACACCACGTCGCCCAAAGCGTTCTGAGCATGGTAACTGATGCCCACAGTAACGGTGCCGTCAGACTCAAGACGGGCCCACTCATGGGTGCTAGCGTATTTCAATTCGCTGGGGGTATTGCTCATTTAAGGCCGTCCTCTACAAACGTATGCGTAAGATGAGCGCATTTTAACGCCGCTGCCGCGAAATACAAAGTGCTCAATGACGACTTTGACGGATACTGATTATCACCGGGATTAATCCCGCCGCTACCAGCGCCAATGCCGGCAAGGCCGCAAGCTGCCATTGCCCCTCTGCAGTCATCTCGTAAATGCGCACTGCTAAGGTGTCCCAGCCATAGGGGCGCAGCAATAACGTCGCCGGCATTTCCTTCATGACATCCACAAAGACCAAGACCGCAGCGGTTAATAAACCGGGCCGCAACATCGGCAAGTAAATTCGCCACACTAAAACTGCCCCACGGGCACCGAGAGTTTGCGCTGCCTCCGGCAGGCTCGGGCGAATGCGCTCCAGTCCTGACTCCAACGGACCGGTCGCTACCGCAAGAAAGCGAATCCAATACGCTGCCAAGAGGGTTAGCAATGAGCCCACCAGCACCGGCGCCGGGGTGATACCGAATAAACGCTGCAGCGGTATGAAAAACTCATTATCTATATAGGTAAAGGACAGCATAATGCCCACCGCCAGCACCGAGCCGGGCAGCGCATAGCCAAGCTGAGCAGAACCATAAATGGCACTCAAGCGGCTTTTTTGGCGGCGATTAAATGCCAACACAAGCGCTAGGGCCACCGTGACCAAAGCCGCGAGCCCGGCCAGCCACAATGAATGCTCCAGCAATTCAAAAAACCGGCGATTAAGCTGTTCCGCACCAGCGCCAATCGCCCAGAGAATTAATTGCAAAACCGGGAGCAAAAACGCCATAAACAATACTAGCGAACACGCCAGGGTGATCATCCACGCCGTAACCGGCGATAATACAAAGCGAAAACGATGTTGCAATCGCGCGCCTTGCACAAAGCGCCGCCCACCCCGAGAGCGGCGTTCGGCGAACAAGGTCAGCGCAACAAACAACAACAAAATTGAAGCCAGCTGGGCGGCAGCCTGCAAATTGAAAAACCCAAACCACGATTTGTAAATCGCCGTGGTAAACGTGTCGTAATTAAAAATCGCCACGGTACCAAAATCAGCGAGCGTCTCCATCAGCGCTAGGCTCACCCCGGCAATAATGGCCGGTCGCGCCATCGGCAGCGCCACCCGAAAGAAGGCTTGCCAACCATTGCAGCCTAATACGCGCGCAGCTTCGATGGTGTCACTGCTTTGAGACAAAAAGGCACTGCGCGCCAGCATATAAACATAGGGATAGAGCACCAGCGAGAACACCACAATAACGGTGAGTTCGCTACGCACATCAATACTACCGTAGGCTTGACCAACATTGGCCCGCAGAAAACTCTGTAGCGGACCGCCAAAATCAAATACCCCTAGGGTCACAAAAGCCATGACATAAGCTGGCACCGCCATTGGCAGCATTAGCAACCATTCAAACCAGCCGCGACCAGGAAAATCGCACATCACTGTAAACCACGCCAGACCGATTCCCAACAGACTGACCAAAATCCCAACGCCCAACAATAAGGTGAGGGTGTTCGCCAGCAGACTGCCGAGTTGCGTCGCAATTAAGTGTTGCCATATATCGGTTTGTTCAGAGGACCAGCTGAGTATCACCACCAGAATGGGTGCCAATACGCCAAACACCGCAAGCAAGCCAACCGCCCGCAGCAGCCATACCGCGGCGCCAGAACGTCGCGATACCGACGGCATCAAAGCTACTCCAGCGGTTTGCACTCAGCGATATCCCACCCGGTCCATCAACTTAATTGCAGCGCTTTGAAGCCGTCCTGCCTCGCTCATTGGCATGGTGTCTGCGCGGAAACTGCCCCAGTGCTGTATCAACTCGGAGGGCGCCGTTGCGTCGTTGACCGGATACTCTTGATTTAAACTCGCAAAATCATATTGTGCCGTCGGGCCAGACATCCACTCTAATAAACGTAATGCTTCCACTTTATGCTTACTCGCCTTGGTAATACCAGCGCCAGAAATATTAACGTGCACACCCCGACCAGCAACACCTTCACCCTCTTGATTGGCCCAAAATAAGCCGACAGGTAACTTCGGGTTTTCAGCCAACATTCTGGCCAAATAATAAGTATTCACCAAGCCAACATCACATTGCCCAGCATCAATTGCCTCAATCACTTTGTTGTCACTGGAAAAAGGCGCAACGGCCAAATTATCTACCCACGCGGCAACCACTTCCTCAGCCTTTTCTTCCCCTAGCGCTACAATCAAACTCGCTACCAGCGATTGGTTATAGACTTTTTTTGCAGTGCGCAAACACAGGCGACCAGACCATTGCTCGCCGGCCAGATCCTCATAACTCGATAATTCTTCAGGCTTAACCCGATCCGAGGCATACACAATGGTCCGCGCTCGTATAGACACACCAAACCAGCGGCCCTGCTCATCGCGCAGCGCTGGGGGCACATTGGCAGCGAGAATCGCCGATTCAACTGGTGCCAATACACCTATTTCTGCGGCTTGCCATAAATTACCGGCATCAACTGTAATCAGCATGTCAGCGGGTGAGTTGTCGCCCTCGGCGCGCATCCGCGCCAGCAACGGGCCGGCGTCGTCGGTGACGTAGCGAATGCGGATACCGGTTTCTTTGGTGAAGTCGTCGAAGATGGGTTTGATCAACTGCTCAATACGCGAACTATAAACCACGAGCTCAGGGCCAGCAGCACTGTCGGCGGGCGGCGTACTCCGACCGCAGGCCGTCAAGCCCACAACAACTAGGCCTGCTATTAATCCTGCCGCGATTCTAAACATCATCAACGCCTCTCAAATCAAATTCGGGCGTAGATGATAATTATTATCATTAAAATTCTCAATGCTTTCCGCGGATTATTCCGTATTTAAACGCGTACAAGCTTACAGCGGCCCCGAAATACCCATAGCCTTGGCAATAATTCGCCGCTTGAGGGGCAAGGCTTTATTCAGCCATGTCATACCCGTATTGCGCAGCAGACGCAGCGGCATGACCGGCGTTTCAAACAAATGCTGAAAACCCTCCATCATTGCCATCATCGCTAAATTCCCGCCCTTGCGACGGCGCTGATAGCGGCTCAGCATACCGGACTCAATCAATGACAAGCCCCGCTCATGCGCTCGATGACACTCTTCGGCCAAGACCATTGCATCTTGAAAACCAAGGTTAATGCCCTGCCCAGCAAGAGGGTGAATGGTATGTGCCGCGTCGCCCAGCAAAACCACGCCATCACTGACGTAATCCGCAGCATGGCGCTGGCGCAATGGGAAGCTCACGCGCCGACTACAAGCCACAATAGCGCCCAAACGGCGTTCAAACTTTGCGCCCAATTCTCGGCAAAAGGCCTCGTCGTCCAATGCCATTAATTGCTCTGCTTGCTCAGGTAACGCCGACCACACAATTGAGCAGTAACGCTGCTCGCCCCCTGTATCCGGCAGCGGCAAAAACGCCAATGGGCCTTCGGGCTGAAAACGCTGCCACGCTGTATTTTGATGCGGCTCAGCGGTTTCGATGGTCGCCACAATCGCGTGGTGATGGTAATCCCACTCTCGCGTGACAAAACCAGCCCAATCACGGATACGGGAATTGGCACCGTCTGCGGCCACCACCACCGGACTGCGCAGTACGCGGCCATCTGCCAAATTCAGTATCACGCCGCCATTCTGCTTTTCTAAACTCGCAACCGGATTAGCGAAATAACACTTCACGCCCGATGACTCACGCAGGCGGTTTATGAGCGCCGCATTCAGCAGACGGTTTTCGACAATATGACCTAGCGCAGCCCTTTTTACTTCACTCGCGGCGAAATGAATCCGGCCAGTACCCTCGCCGTCCCACACTTCCATGTCGGTATAGGCACAAACGCGACGCTCAACAATATCCGACCATACTCCGAGCTGCGCTAAAAACTCCCGTGAGCCTTCAGTCAAGGCGCTCACTCGGGCATCGTAATCAAAGACACTTTCTTCAAGCGGCGGCCAGCCATCGCGCACCGCCTGCCCCTCAATTAAGGCAACCTTGATCGGCAAATCTGCCAGCGCTACCGCCAATGCGCCACCCGCCAAACCAGCGCCAACAATAATCAGATCGAACTCGGCCACATTTGCTGACATCACGAAGACTCCGCTGACGAGCCTGGCATAATACCCGCAGCTCGCGCCACAAACCGCGATTTTGCCGCGGGCGTGACATCTAATAACAATAAACCCAAGTTCCGCACCACACTCAATACCGGTTTGCGATTACTGAATATACCGGTGAGCTGGTCTGAAAATGCGGTGGTCACACGCTGATCAAGGTCCTGACTCGCGAGGTAGCGTTGCAATAAACTTAACTCGCCCAATGCGCGCTTTTCGCTATGCGCCACAGCTAAGAGACAACTGAGGCTATCGGCATCGCGCAACGCCAAATTAAAGCCCTGACCAGCAACAGGGTGCAGGGAGTGCGCGGCATTACCCATTACCACTACCCGGCTGCGCACCTGTTCCTCAGCCTGCATTAGTTGAAGCGGAAACGACGCACGCTGCCCCACTTTTTGCAGTCGCCCTAGCCGATAGCCAAAGTTACGCTGCAGCTCAGCCAAAAATTCTGAATCCGACCATGCCATGACTTCCTCTGCCATTTTGTCGGGGAAAGTCCACACCAAGGCAGAACGCGACTGGCCGCTGCCGTCGTCAACCAATGGCAATAAAGCCAGGGGGCCACGCTCGGTAAAGCGCTCGTATGCGCAACCCTTATGAGGCTGCTCAGTGGCCACATTGGCTATAACAGCAAGTTGATGATACTCGGAAACCGACGTCGCAATACCAAGCTGGCTGCGTAAACTCGACTCCGCGCCATCGGCCACGGCGATCAACTGTGTCGTGATATCGCGCTGGGTATCGCCTTCTTGCAGGCTCAGCGTGGCATAGCCGTCGGCAACGTCAATTTCCACAACCTTGGCGGGGGACAAAAACGCGACATTGGTATGCTGCCGCAAGTGGTTGAGCAGGACGTTACCCAGCCACATATTCTCCACCACATAACCCAAGGCTTCCCAGCCCTGACTTTCCGCCGTCATTAATACACTGCCGAAATGCCCGCGATCTGAGACATGGACCTTGGCGATGGTACTCTGGTGGGCTTGCAGCTGAGGCCAAATTCCAAGTTCTCGGTAAATCTGCTGACTACCATAGGACAACGCGGTTGAGCGTGCATCGAAGCTAGGCCGGTATGTTGGCAAACCAGACTCTGCCAATGGCGGCAGCGCAAAGCTTTCAACCACCAGCACTCGTAAACTGCCCTTGCTCCGCGTGTAAAGACTCAGCGCCAAGCTGGCACCGACCATGCCCCCCCCGGCGATCACCACATCGTAGTCAGTGTGCGGCAAGACGAGCCTCCGCCATCAACGCTTCAATTTCATCGGCTTCTTTAGGCACCGCGGCGGTTAAAATATCGCAACCCGTCTTGGTCACCACCACGTCATCTTCAATGCGAATACCAATGCCTCGCCACTTTGCGTCGACATCAAGATTATCCGGCGCCACATAAATTCCGGGCTCCACAGTCATTGCCATGCCTTCTTCAAGTACCCGCCACTCGCCGCCGATTTTATAATCGCCAACATCGTGTACATCCATACCGAGCCAATGGCCGGCCCGGTGCATATAAAAGGGTCTGTAAGCTTCACTCGCAATTAATGCATCGACCTCACCGCTTAGCAAGCCGAGCTTGACTAGGCCTTCTGTAATAACCCGCACCGTGGCATCGTGAGCTTGGTTCCAATGGTTACCCGCTTTAATGGTGGCAATCGCCGCTTTTTGGGAATCCAACACTACCTCGTAGAGCGCGCGCTGTTCTGGCGAAAACCGGCCACTAGCCGGAAACGTGCGGGTAATATCTGCGGCGTAGTAATGCAGCTCGCAACCGGCGTCGATCAAGACCAGATCACCGTCGCGAATCTCACAGCTGTTTTCTACATAGTGCAAAATACAGCCGTTTTTACCGGCGCCCACTATCGTGCTGTAAGCTGGATAACGCGCACCGTTGCGACCAAATTCATGCAGAATTTCAGCCTCTAGCTGGTATTCAAAAACACCGGGGCGACAAAGGCGCATCGCGCGACAATGCGCCTCGGCCGAAATTTCACCGGCACGGCGCATCACTTTTTGCTCAGCAGCCGACTTGTACAAGCGTAGATCATGAAGGTGGTGATCCAGATCCAAAAACTCGCCCGGAGGCTGGGCACCGGTGCGCACCTTGGAGCGAATCACATTCACCCACTGCATCACCTGTTGGTCAAACTCAGTATGACGGCCCATGGCGTAATACACCCGCTGCCGTCCCTCTAATAGACCTGGCAAAATGTCATCGATATCGGCAATCGGAAATGCATCATCGGCGCCGTAGTTCGTGCATGCACCGTCTGGCCCGGCACGATACCCTGTCCACAATTCCATAGCGGGATCGCGATCTTGACAGAACAAGACTACCTCGCCAGTCGCGCGACCGGGCAGCAAAACCAACACTGCATCGGGCTCATCAAAGCCACTGAGATAATAAAAATCACTGTCTTGGCGAAAGGGGTATTCAGTATCGCTATTGCGACTCACCATTTTGGCCGAGGGCACAATGGCAATACTGCCCGGCTCCATCAGGGCCATTAGATTTTTACGACGGCGGGCAAATTCCTGCTTGCTTATTGTCATGCTTCTCTCGATGTGCGTGAAAATGGATCGCTAAAATCGCAACGCGTAGATACTAATTTACGTGCCGAGCTTATCACAGGGCCAGCCGAACCATTAGCGGCCCAGAATCAATGCAGGCGACTAGCCGCATCACCGCCGTGCTCTGACGGCATAGCATTGAACTCAACAAAGATGGTCATAGCAGCAATGCGGACGTACTCACTCACCGCGAAATAATCTTGCTCGCCTTCTTCGTCGTCACCCTCGTCGGCTGAAACTTGGGCAATTGCGGCAATATCACTGATTGCTTCGGTAAGCTCCTCAGAATAGGTCTTATCACCGTCAACCTGCTGCTTGCCTGCCATAGCAAAGCCCGTTAAAAAGCCCTGACACCACTGGCCAAGACTCGCAATGCGCTGATCTAAATCAAATTCATCATCTGGTAGCAGCAACTCCAAATCCATCTCCCCCGACTCCAAGCCTAATAAGGCCGTGCAATACACAGTGTAAAGAGCGTCGCTTTGCTCTGGGTTCGGGGCTTCACAGTCCAACAAATCGATACAATGTTGCAACCAACCATCCTGCTCCAAGCGACCGCCTACCGAGATAAACCCTGCTGCGTAACCGTGTAGCTCAGCCGGCGGTTGGAGCGCACCAATACTAAGGAAAAGATTCGCGAGATCGTCGTGTTCTAAACTGGCCGCCATGATAAAAACCCATTAAGACATTAAGCCGGCAATGGTAGCGCTGCGCGGCAATAAAATCGAATATCTAGCGGATCAGCAGCACATATTTATGACATCGCCCCCAGCCTTAGGCACGACTTAATTGCATTGACCCACACATGAGCCACACTCTACTATAATCTGATCTTTTTCTGGGTACGGACGCGATCTACGTATGGATGAGCGACAGTTGCAACTTGTGGAACGAAAAGTGGACGAGCTTGTCCAGTTGTGTGAACAATTAGACAAGGAAAATCGTGCACTGAAAGCCGATGCTAGACATTGGCGAACAGAGCGCGAACAACTGATCGAAAAAACCGATATTGCCCGCGCCAAGATTGAGTCCATGATTCAGCGACTGCGTGCACTGGAGAAAGAATCGTGAGCACCCCAACCGTCGTCATAAAAATTCTCGACAAAGAATACCAAGTAGCCTGCCCTCTTGAAGAACAGGGCGCACTAATGCAAGCCGGTCAGTATTTAGACCAAAAAATGCGCGGCATTCGCACATCTGGCAAAGTCGTAGGACTTGAGCGCATTGCGGTAATGGCCGCACTGAACATCAGCTACGAAATGCTGCAAGACAAAAAAAACGCGACGCCAAGCGAGGCAGAAATTGCTGCGGTCAAACGCATTAATGACAAAGCGGAAGAAACCCTTCACCGCTGCCGGCAATTGGATATTAGTTAATTCCCTTACTTCCCCGCCCTATTATTGGGCCAAAGCTGGCGGTATACTGAGCACCACCCTGGGATATTTGCTAGGCCGTCTAGACCCCTGAGCCGATGCTTTTATACCCGGAGTGTTCTAGCCGGGATCCGTGTGCATGTCCGCTTGCCGGAAAGCCTAAAGATCTCGCGGAGTACTCCACCTTGAACCGCTGGGTTCAAGGGCCACGCGGCCAGCGGTATCTTGGGGCTTTTTATAATATTCTCGCCGAACACCACTCCCTGACGCTTTTCCAGATCATGCCCTCTGACGCTATACTCAAGCCATGAACTCAGCACTCAAAAACCAGCTACGCCAACATCTCAGAGAACGCCGCCGGCAGATCACTCCTAGCCAGCAGCACTTGGCTGCCCAACAATTAATGCAGCGTATTATCACACTCAGCGCATATCGCCGCGCCCGCCATATCGCTGCGTACATGGCCAGCGATGGCGAAATCTCCCCCGAATACGTATTGTGCCACGCCAGCCTGAAAAGCAAACGCAGCTATCTTCCCCGCATCCATTTTGGAGGTAAGGCTAACAAACACATGAGTTTTCAGCGCTACCATCCCCGCCAGAAGCTACGCAGCAACCGCTATGGTATTGGCGAACCTGCGGGACTGCGCTATCGCGCGCGGTCGCCAGAGCTACTGGATATTGTATTGCTGCCATTAGCGGGTTTTGACAAAGAAGGACGACGACTGGGAATGGGCGGTGGTTTTTATGACCGCTGCTTCGCCTTTAAAAACCAACACTCGCGGCAAAAACCGCTGCTCATCGGCATCGCCCACCACTGTCAGGAAGTTTCTTCCTTGCCAGCCGACGACTGGGACATTGGTTTAGATCTAATCGTTACCGACCGCGCGGTCATTACACCTAGACACGGTCGGGGCAAAAACCGAATACCTCGGACTTAGCTCAAGAACAACTTATACGCTGGGTTATCACTCTCTTCATTGTAGGGATACGACAGCTGGTCGAGGAAGGCTTCGATCTCTTTACGCTCGGCATTTAATGCCTGCAAGCCAACCAAGACCCGACCATAAGCAGCGCCGTGATTGCGGTAGTGGAACAGGGATATATTCCAGCGGTTACCTAGCTTGGTCAGAAAATTCATTAAAGCGCCCGGCCGCTCAGGAAACTCAAAGCGATACAGCAATTCGTTCTCGACTGCGGCAGGGCGATGCCCACCCACCATATGACGAATGTGAAGCTTAGCCATCTCATTGTCGGTAAAATCTGCCACCGGGTAATCTAATTGCTGCAGCGCCGCCACCAACTCATTGCGGTCACCGCCACCAGCCGCCACAGAAACGCCAACAAAAATCTGGGCATCGCGATTATCACTGTAGCGATAGTTAAATTCAGTGATATTGCGTCGTCCCAAGGCCGCACAGAATTTTTTGAAGCTACCTGGCCGCTCGGGGATCGTAACGCTGAGAATCGCCTCCCGCTGCTCGCCAATTTCGGTGCGCTCGGCTATATAGCGCAAGCGATCAAAATTGGTATTTGCGCCACTGTCTATCGCCAGCAGGGTTTGGCCACTGCAGTCATTTTCGTCAACGTATTTTTTCAGGCCCGCCAACGCCAAGGCACCCGCAGGTTCGGCAATAGACCGCGTATCATCGAAGATATCTTTAATGGCCGCGCATATTTCATCCGTAGTGGCGGTCATTACGCCATCAATGGTTTTGCGCAAAACTCGAAATGTTTCCTTGCCGATTTGCGCCACGGCGACACCATCGGCAAAAATACCAACCTCAGGTAAGGTTGCCCGACGGCCCTTTTCCATGGCCAATTTAAGGCACGCGGCATCTTCTGGCTCTACGGCAATGACCTTCACTTCGGGACGTACGTATTTTATGTAAGCTGCCACGCCAGCAGCCAGACCACCACCGCCAACCGGCACAAATACAGCATCCAGCGGGCCGGTGACCTGCCGCAAAATTTCCATGCCGACCGTGCCCTGCCCTGCAATGACTTCAGGGTCATCGTAGGGATGAACGTAAACCATGCCTTTTTCTTCTACCAATTTTTTGGCAAATACCGACGCTTCATCGTAGGTGTCGCCGTGCAGAACGACCTTGCCGCCCCGCGCACGCACCGCATCAACCTTAATTTGCGGCGTTGTCTTGGGCATCACAATTGTCGCTTTCACACCCAGTTTCAAGGCCGCCAACGCCAAGCCCTGGGCGTGATTACCCGCCGAAGCGGCCACAACACCCTTGCTCCGCTCCTCCTCACTGAGGCTAATCATTTTGTTATAGGCGCCGCGCAGCTTAAAAGAGAAGACCGGCTGCAAGTCTTCGCGCTTAAGCAGAACATTATTTGCCAAGCGCTTGCTCAGCAGAGGCATTTCATCCACAGGTGATTCAATAGCCACATCGTAGACGCGGGCCTTAAGAATTTTCTTGATATAGCTTTGTGGCATAGCCTTATGCAGTCTCCATTAACACGCCAGCCGTGGCTGCAACGCAAAAAATCTAGCGGGCAAGTCTACCGCGTATCAGCCCAAAGCGCAGCATTCCCTAGCATATGCTCGGTTTGCAAATTGACACCCAGTGCCGGCGGTCGCAGCAGGCAATCTGAAATCGACCTCGCAATTGGTCGCTGCAAATTTTATAATCGTGGGTTCAGCACTTCCCGCAACAATGCCACAGCAAGGTCCAACAATGACACAAGATGAGCTAAAACTCGCAGTAGCTCAAGCTGCGATAGACCACATCAAGCCCGCCATTTTCGATGGCGAAATCATCGGTGTTGGCACCGGCTCAACGGCCAATTTCTTTATCGATTTACTCGCCGAGTTTAAAGATGAACTCAAAGGCACAGTTGCCAGCTCCGAGGCATCAGCCCAGCGTCTGCGCAAGCACGGCATTGAAGTACTAGAGTTAAATAGCTGCGGCACTATCGCGGTCTATGTCGACGGCGCCGACGAAAGCAACGACCGACTAGAACTGATTAAAGGCGGTGGCGCGGCTCTGACCAGAGAAAAAATCGTTGCTGCGGCCAGCAAGCAATTCATTTGTATTGCCGATGGCAGCAAGCTCGTCGGCCAACTCGGTGCCTTTCCGCTGCCGGTAGAGGTAATCCCCATGGCACGTAGCTATGTCGCTAGGGAGTTGGTTAAACTCGGCGGCAACCCGGTCTACCGCGAAGGCGTGGTCACCGACAACGGCAATATCATTCTTGATGTCTATGATTTTATGATTGCCACGCCGCAAAAAACCGAAGAGCAAATCAACAATATCACCGGCGTTGTCACCAACGGTTTGTTTGCCTGCCGACCAGCCGATGTACTGCTGCTAGGAACGACTGAGGGAGTGCGCACGCTGAAAGCCTGATCACTCGGCGCAACCCAGTATTAACTAACAACTCAAATGGGAGCGCCTGGCGCTCCCGCTCAGCACTCCGCCTCCAAGTCATTTACAAAGACGAAATAGCCACACCGATTACAACCATTTTTTATACCGAAAGAACACCAACAAGCCCCCCGCCAACGCCACTAAAATGCCGATAAAAATAGCAAAGGCATAATGATTCTCCGCGCCGGGAATACCGCCAACATTAATCCCCAGCAGTCCCGTGGCAAACCCCAAAGGCAAGAATATTGCCGACACAATTGATAGCACGTACATGCGACTGTTAGATTCTTCAGAAATCTGATTAACAAGCTCTTCTTGGCTAACGGCCGCACGTTCGCGAATACTGTCGAGGGTTTCAATATATTGCGCCAAACGATCGCCAACTTCGCGTACCTTTAACCGCTGAGCATCACCAAACCATGGCAGCCGTTCGCTTTGCACCCAACTAAGGGCCTCCCGCTGCGGCGCCAAATAGCGACGCAGCGCAATAGACTGCCGGCGCACTTGGCCAAGTTCACTACGCAGCTTTGCCCGGCCACTGCTTAATAGCGATTCTTCTAATTCGTCGACCTTGTCCTCGGCATTGTCGATTGGCCCGGCCATGCGCCGCACTAAACGATCGCATAATATCGCGACAAATTCAGCGCTGGTTTCCGGCCCTTCACCCTCGCTAAAACTGCGCATAATATCGTCAACCGATAATAAACGCCGCTTGCGCGAACTAATAATACGGTGCTCGTCGACACACAAACGAATTGACACCATGTCTTCAGGATCAGCCTCGGGATTCATATTTACACCCCGCAAGGCCATAAGTAAGCCGCCATTGTGCGATGTTGCCCGTGGCCGGGTGTCCTCGGCAACCAACGCCGCAATCGCTATTTCATCTAGGCCACTGTATTCCTCCAGCCACGCCAAGGTGCTTGGCTTGCTGTAATCAAAATGCAGCCACAGTAAACCCTGCTCAGGTTGCCATGCGTTAATTTCAGCGGGGCTCATACTCCGGGCACCACCTTTGCCATCCAGTAACATCCCGTAAACTAAAAAGTCATCCATACTGGGTATCTCATTATTCAGTCTTGTCGCCGATAATCGCACAGCAAGCGACCGACAAACAATGCGCGAACCGCAAATGTCGCCTCGCTAATACTGCTAGTCATTCGCAAATAAAATAAAACAACAAGGATATCTCATGAAAATTGGTGTTTGCCTTCCCTATATGCAGCGTGGAATTCGCCGCCAAGATTTCAAAGACTGGTGCCGCATTATTGACCAGGGCCCTTTTTCTAGCCTTTCTTGCGGCGAACGAATTACCGGACACAGCTACGAAATGCGCAATATCCTTGCCTTTGCCGCGGCATCGACTGAGCGCGTGCGAATTATTCCCGCGCTATACGTCCTGCCCATGCACAGTGCCGTGCAAGCAGCCAAGGAAATTGCAACGCTCGACATCTTGTCTGAAGGCCGCGTGACGCTCACCGTTGGCGTGGGCGGGCGTGACAAAGACTACGAAGCGCTCGGTGCAAGCATGGCAAACCGCTTTCAACGCATGGACGAGCAAATCGCCACCATGAAGAAGATTTGGCGCGGCGAGCTACTCGAAGGCCTAGAGGAAATTGGTCCCACCCCAATTCAAGCTGGCGGCCCGCCGATCTTAGTGGGCGCCATGGGCCCCAAAAGCATTCAGCGAGTGTCTAAGTGGGCCGATGGCCTCTACGGTTTTGCCATGGATGGAAATGCAGACCTCATCAATCATTTTTTCACCTCAGCTGATACCGCATGGGCAAATTCTGATCGAGAGCACAAACCCTACCGGCTCGGTGGCTTTTGGTATTCGCTGGCCGACAACGCCCAGGGCAATCTTGAGCAATATGTCTTCGACTACCTCAAAACCTTTGGCGAAGCCGACGCCCGCAATGTCGCCAAGACCATGACCATGCACGACCCCATTGCGATCAAAGACGGTATCGCCGCGATCGAAGCCCTTGGCTGCGATGAAATTCAACTCGTACCCGCCACCTCCGACGTTGCCGAAGTAGACCGTTTAGCTAATATGCTCGCTGGACGCTAAGGCAAACTTGGGCGCCACCCTAATACTGGGTGGCGCTCGCCATAAAAACACACAATCCACTGACGAGATCATCGATTTACGCAGTCAAAAAATAGACTATCCGCTCAACTCAAAACGGCTAGCAGGCCAAAGTACGCCAGAAGCTGAAACCCATCTGAAATACTGATCAATTTACCCAGAATTTTGCGCTTTTATATCAGTCATTTATACATATACTGAGTTCATTAATATCGATGAGCAAAGGAGACGCCATGCCCGCCAAGAACACCGCAAGCCGATACGGCTGGCTCAGTATCGCACTGCACTGGGGTATGGCGCTGATTGTTATCGGCATGTTTGCCCTTGGTATCTGGATGCGAGAACTTTCGTACTACGACCCTTGGTATAAAGACGCCCCGGCGATCCACAAGAGTATTGGGATTCTGCTGTTCTTGGTGCTTATTGCCCGCATTGCGTGGCGCAATATTAATATTCGCCCAACAGATGACCCGGCGCTGAAACCCTGGGAGCGCACCACTGCCCACCTGACCCATATTGCGCTATACGGATTGATGTTTGCGCTGATGATTGCCGGCTACCTTATTTCTACTGCCGATGGGCGCGCCATTGAGGTTTTTAGCTGGTTTCAAGTACCCGCCACGCTTTATGATCTACCCGAGCAGGAAGACATTGCCGGCGAGATTCATGAACTAATCGCTTGGGCCTTGATCCTATTAGCTGGAGTTCATGCCCTGGCAGCGTTAAAACACCACTTTATCAACCGCGACACGACTCTGCTAAAAATGCTGGGCCGCGACGCAAAATCACCCACCGACCACGCTAATTAACATAAAGGAAGCCAACACATGAAACGTTTACTCGCCATCGGATTTACCGCATTGCTTTGCTTTAGCGGCGCACTTCACGCCACTGAGTACAAAATTGATACCGCCGGCGCCCACGCCTTTGTTAATTTTAAAATAAAACACCTAGGCTACAGCTGGCTCTACGGCCGCTTTAATGAGTTTGAAGGCAGCTTCAACTACGACCCAGCCAAGCCAGAAGACTCATCAGTTAACGTCACAATTAAAACGGCCAGCGTCGACAGTAATCACGCGGAACGCGACAAGCATCTACGTGGCAAAGATTTTCTTGCAGTAGACAAATTCCCCACTGCCACGTTTAAAAGCAGCAGTTTCAAGCCCTTAGACGAAGGTAAAGCTGAGCTAAAAGGCATATTAACCCTTCACGGTATCAGCAAGCCTGTGACCATTGCGGTAAGTGAAATCGGCGGCGGCAAAGACCCTTGGGGCGGCTACCGTCAAGGCTTTCACGGCACTACTGAAATCGCGTTGAAGGACTTTGGCATTGACTTTGACCTTGGTCCGGCCTCACAAATTGTTGAGCTGACTTTAGACGTGGAAGGTATTGCGCAATCGATGATGTAATTTAATTGAACTATTTGAGTGTCGAACCACTCGAAGATTAGGAATTATCCTCATTCAGTCTCAAAATTTTTGGCCGCTTTTTTAGCGGCCTTTTTTGCCTAAAATTTACCGACCATCACCGTCTATAAATCAGACTCAGGGGCATTCTCAGCGATATATTTTAGCAGCGCTGTATCGGCAGAGAACTGGGCGTCGAATAGTGAAATTAAGGCGTAAATGCCCATTAGTTTGCGCATCACATACAAGAAATCTTTAGGCGGCAAGGCAAAGTATTTGCTGATAGACGCCGCCACTGCACGTTTGGCAATGCGTTTGGGCAGGCCACTCTGGCGCCAACGATATTGACCATCGGCATTGACCGCATAGGTCGGAACGGTGTCATCAGGAAGGCGCAGCGGTTCGGCGATATCGATACCAATATCAACAAAATTGTCCAATACGGCCTGGGGAAAATGCGCTTTCATAAATCCTAAACTGATGGATTTTTCTAAAAATGTCGACTTATCGCGCTGGTAAGCAGCCACCATCATTGCGCAAAATTGATCGGCGAAGCTATCCGGCAAAAGCCGCATGGCGCCAAAATCCAGCAATAGCAATTTATCACTTTGCCCCTCCGGATCGATGCGCACTCTGAAATTGCCAAAGTTGGGGTCGGTCTGCATTCGCCGCCACACAAATAACTCAGTAAGAAACATGTCCAAGACCGCACTACCTAAACGATCACGGCGAGCCTGCGGCAAAGCCGCTACCTCCGCGGAATTTACTGAATCGGCCGCTTCGTAGCTCATGGTTAGCACCCGTCGCGTCGAGAATTCTGGGTAACTTTTGGGCACAACAAATCGGTCATCGCCCGCTAATGACGTGGCAACAAAATCGAGATCCCGCCGCTCTTGTTCATAGTCCACTTCTTTATGCAGTAATAAACGAATATCGCCAAACCAATCGTCAATATTGCGGGTACTCGCCAGTAAGCGCGACACCTTTAACAGCCTGAGCACGGCGTTAAAATCTGCATCAATGGTGTCTTCAACACCGGGGTACTGCACTTTAATACACAGCTCCTCCCCGGTTGCCAACAACCGTGCGCGGTGCACCTGCCCCAAGGACGCGGCAGCCAAGGGCTGTTGATCAATCTCTAAGGCCGACAAAGCCTCGGCGCCCAACTCTTTGTGAAGTACTTTAGCAATAACCTCCCAGGCCATTGGAGGGGTATTATCTTCAAGCTGATGCAGGGCGTCAGCCACTTCCGGCGGCATCATATAGTCGCCATAGGTGGCCATCATTTGGCCAATTTTAACCACGCTGCCTTTTAAGCGGCCAAGCTCACTCACGAAAAAGTCGATGTTTTCGCGACGTTTAGCCAAGGCATTCTCGTCATCGCCGCCGAAACGCTCCCGCAAGTTCTGGCGCAGGGCCCGGCTGCCATAGCGCACGCCGAGTTTTGACAATTCCAGCCGACGCGCAAATCCACCAGTTTTAAGCTGATGAAGGGGTTTTTCTGGGGGTGTAGTTGAATCGCTCATAGCGACCATTGTAGAGAAAGCGCCGCAACAACGCAGTAAACGCATCGTCGCGGCGTGACGAAATAGCAATTCAGGGCATACTCAGTTTTAACCACAAGCCCACATAATAAAACCCGCTAAGCCTGCCTATGAAATTACTAAAAAACCTAACCTTGATCGGCCCCTGTTTTGTGGTTGCGGCTACCGGCCTTGTTGCCGGCGATTTGGTGGCCACTGCCGTTTCTGGCGCCATCCTTGGCGGGCAAATCATCTGGACCGTACCATTTGGAGCCCTGATCAAATTAGCGCTGAATGAGGGTTTGGCTCGCTGGCAGCTAGCCACTGGCAAAAGTATTTTACAGGGCTGGCAGGAGCAATTGCCTCCCTGGGTAAACGGCTATTTTCGGATTTACCTTATTCTCTAGGGCTTTTTAGTTGGCGCGGCGCTAATGGCAGCCTTCGGTCTCGCGGCCAACGCGCTACTCCCTCAATTGTCGATCAATAGCTGGGCGGTTTTACATTCTATTCTGGCAGTATTGCTCGTGCTATTTGGCCGTTACTCTGTGTTTGAGTCTGCCATGAAGCTAATGATTCTGCTGATGTTTATCACCGTAATGACGGCACTCGCCAACCTCGATTTATCGGCAATCAATATCCAGCAAACTGTGTCGATTAGCACCGACATTCAACGTCACGGAAAAATGCGCTCGCTGTCATTGGCGGTGTTGGCGGCAGCGTTACCCTGCTGTGTTATAGCAACTGGATGCGCAAAAAGGATTGGCACACCAGCGCGGCACTGCCGTTGGCGCGCATAGATTTAAGCGTGGCATACAGTATTACCGCGCTATTTGGCATCGGCATCATGCTGCTGGCAGCCAAAGCCGCACCAAGGGCAACCAGCGGAAGCCAGATCTTAATCGCCATGGCCGACGAGTTAGGGCGATCCTTATCTCCGATGTTTAGAGAGCTATTTTTAATTGGCGTGTGGGCGGCAGTATTTAGCTCAATGCTCGGTGTATGGCAGGGGGTGCCATATTTGTTCGCCGACATCATGGCGGCCCGCAAAAAATCTGAACAAACTCCCACTCAGACCGATCGCACTAGTTGGCCATATCGCGGTTTTTTGGCTTTTCTCGCACTGCCACCGATGCTGTTATTGCTTATAGTTAAGCCGGTGTGGCTGGTCATGCTCTACGCGGTGACGGGGGCATTTTTTATGCCGTTTCTTGCCTTAACACTACTCTATTTGAACAATAAAATTATTACTAAAAGCCATCGCTTCGGCCTCACCAGCAATACTTTGATCATCTTGGCTTTGATTGTATTAGGTTTTCTCAGCGTGCAGTCGCTACTGACTTAAGTCGGCGCGCCCTCAGCGCGCCGACCTTGCTTTTACTCAGCGAGCATCGCCATCAACGCTTCCCAGCTAAGCCGGTCTGCATTCGCGTCGTAAGCCAAGGGCATTTTGTTTTTTACACCAACAGCTGTCGCACCTGGGTTGGTAAAACCATGCACGACGCCAGGAAAGCTTAAGAGCTGCAAGTCCACCCCGGCCGCGCTCATTTCCTCGACAAAACCACCAACTTGCGCGGGTGGCACCATCGGATCAGCACCGCCGGTAGCAACCAACACTTTGGCTTTTACGGTATTGGCTTGCGCCTTAGCTTCTGTACCCAAGGTACCGTGGAAGCTAGCGACGCCAGCCAGATCCAAGCCACGACGCGCCTGATTCAACACCACCGCACCGCCAAAACAGTAACCAATTGCGTAGAGCTTGTTTTTATCTACGACAGGCTGCTTAGCTAAAATCGCCAGCGCCGCGTCGAAACGCGCATTCATTTTGTCCGGCTCAGCTAAGGCCGCTTTCATAAAAGCCATGGCGTCTTTCGGGTGGTCAGTACTTTTCCCCGTGCCATACATGTCGACGGCAATCGCCGTATAGCCCGCCTCTGCAAGTTGCCGCGCCCGACCACGGGCATAGTCGTTCAAGCCCCACCACTCATGCACAACCACCACCGCCGGACCCGCCTCAGTATTGTCCGAATCACTGTATAACACCGCCGAGCCCAATTTGCCGGGCAAGGTTAATTTACTCTCCACTATCTCGGCGCTCACTACCGAGCTGAATAATAAAAACGCGCTAAACCATGTGGCCAATTTCATCTAATGCTCCTTCTGTTTGATTAATCTCAATCAAGTGCTCAGCAATATACCGCTAATACGATGACAGCGGCTATGCTCTCCCAGCAAAAGCCTAGCGTCAGACGGTTAATTTTGTTCGCCATGAGCCGGCAAGACGCAAGACATTCACGGTGCAGCTAGAACGACACTTTCAGCTTGAAAGCTCACTCGCACCGATCGCGCCAAGCAACATTCACATCATATCGCGCTCAACCTCCCGTAGCCGTCGCGAATAACTGCGGCAGTTTTTCCACAGCCAATCCTCCTTTGCGCGACGCGCTTTTTTCATTGCCGCGCCACTGGCATAGCCCTTGAGCTTTTCCCCTGCGCCGAGGGCTTGCTCTAAACGCACGGTTTCTATTTTTCGCGCCAGGCAAGCTTGCCAGCCTGCCGCTTGCACTGGCGCAGCGAAAATGAGGACAGCACTCAGCAGTGCAATGGAGTATTTCATGGCGACCTCCTTGTCGACCTTGATGTATTTAAAACGACCTACCCCCATAAATTAAAACAGCAGCCCAGCCTATGCAAACCTCTTTACCGCAGCTTAACTGTCTTAAAGGCGGTACGAGTGGCATAATAGAACGTTGTTGCCCGCTACCGGAATTTCTTGCATGAGCAAAACTGCCCTCCCCGAATTTCTCGCCAATACCGCTGTCCCCGCCGATCTTCAATCGGTAATCCTTGGCCTTGCTGATGTCAGCGTGACTATTAGCCAAGCCCTTGCCAAGGGCGCTTTAGCCGGGGTGCTCGGCGCCGCTGGTGCAGAAAATGTGCAAGGTGAAGACCAAAAAAAGCTCGACGTTATTGCCAACGACCTAATCAAAGATTGCCTAGCCGCGATACCTACCGTGCGCGGTCTGGCCTCTGAAGAAGAGCCCGATGTTGTACCCTGCCACACCAACGGCAACTATTTAGTCACCTTTGACCCGCTGGATGGTTCGTCTAACATCGACATCAACAGCATGGTTGGTACTATTTTCTCGGTACTACCCCACAGTGGCAGCGCCACCGTTACCGAACAAGATTTTTTACAGCCCGGCCGCCAGCAAGCCGCCGCCGGCTATGTATTGTATGGCCCCTCGGTAATGCTGGTATTAAGCACCGGCAAAGGCGTGGCAATGTTTACCTTGGATCAGGATCAAAACAGCTTTCTGCTTACCGAGGCGGACGTCAGTATTCCTGCGGACGCCAATGAATTTGCCATCAATATGTCCAACCAACGTCACTGGACCAGTGGTATGCAGAGCTATATCAGCGACCTGCTAAGCGGCAAAGATGGCCCAAGAGGCAAAGATTTTAATATGCGCTGGGTTGCGGCGATGGTTGCCGATGTCCATCGCATTCTGTGTCGGGGTGGCGTATTTACCTACCCATGGGACAGTCGCAAACCAGAACAAGCCGGTAAGTTACGCCTAATGTATGAAGCCAATCCCATGGGTTTTTTGGTAGAGCAAGCTGGCGGTGAAGTATGGACTCCAGAGGGAAAAATCCTCGACATTCAACCTGAGCATATTCATCAACGGGTTCCCGTAATTCTCGGTGCGGCCAACGAAGTCAAAGTCTGCGTCGACTATCACCAGCGCTGATCGCAATCAGCGCAACTAACGGGATTCACCGCCATGCTCAGTTACCGCCACGGCTTTCACGCTGGCAATCATGCCGACGTGCTGAAACACCTAGTGCAGGTTTTGTGCTTGGATTATTTGCAACAAAAACCCACTGCCCTGTCTTATATCGACACCCATGCGGGCGCCGGTTTCTACCACTTTGCCAGCGCCTTTAGCGCGCAAAATCGTGAATTTGACAGTGGTATCGCCAAGCTCCGCGCCGCCGCTAAAGAGCAGGATTTCCCCGCACCCTTGCAGCGCTATCTCGACGTAATAGACGCTTGCTGCAAAAGCGAAGCAGAGGGCTACCCCGGCTCTCCGGCAATTGCACTGCAGCTGCTACGGGAACAAGACAAAGCACATTTATTTGAGCTACACCCCAACGATCACGAGAACTTGCGCAAACGCTTCCATCACAGCGCCCGCGTTAGTGATAACGACGGCTTTGCCGGCTTAAAGGCACTGTTGCCGCCACCGAGTAAGCGCGCGCTGGTGTTAATTGACCCGCCCTATGAAGACAAAAATGACTATCGCAACGTCATCAGCGCACTAAAAGATAGTCAACGCCGCTTTCCCAATGGCGTGTATGCACTTTGGTACCCCTTAATTCCCCGCGAAGAATCCAAAGATCTCGGCAGGCGCCTAAAGGCGCTATCGCCCAATAATTACCTGCACATCAAACTCACCGTTCAAGCGCCAGCAGGCGAGCACGGCATGTTTGGCAGCGCCATGTTTGTTATTAACCCGCCGTGGCAGCTGGCCGCCCAGCTTGAGGAAACAATGCCGGTGCTAGAGCAGCTGCTGGGTGACGGCACGAATAGCCAGTTTGAATTGAATGCGGCAATAGCCTAAAACCTTCGGCGCCCTCTCGTTATTGCCCACCGCATTCCATTTCGACAGCACTTCAGTTACCACGCTGTAACTTTCCTGCGCCTTTGCTATACACTTAACAGAGGGCGTCGGCATGAAACGCGATAATTGATAACAATAAAACTAGGTTATTTTCTATGATTAGACCCACTCTTCAGCTTAGCGCGGCGATTTTTAGCTGCAGTTTGATAGCGGCCTGTGGCGGCAGCTCTAACACCAGTACCAGCGGCAACTCACCAAGTACTGCGCGCGGCGTTGATCCGGCACTGGAAACCGATATAGCAAGCCTCGATGCCGGCCTCGTATGCGGCGAGTTAAGCCATCCCAATACGGAAGTGGTGCTGCTAGTGCACGGCACATTTACCCACGGCGAAGAGCAATACAACTGGAGCTATAAACCGCTTCTTGAAGAACAAGGCTATGACGTTTGTATTGTCACGTATCCTGATCGTGGTCTGAACGACCTGCAGATTTCAGTGGAATACGTCGTGAACGCCGTGCGCAAAATTCACACGGACACAGGCCGTAAAATCGATATGATCGGCCACAGTCAGGGCGCAATTCACCCGCGCTGGGCGGTAAGCTGGTGGCCTAGTTTGCGACCAATGGTAGACGATATTATTAGCTTGGCCGGCCCGCACCATGGCACACAAATGGCCCCGGCGATCCTTAACGGCACGATACCGCTGGCCATGCCCCCAGCGGTTTATCAAATGGCCCAAGACTCTGCGTTTATCAATGCCTTAAACAGCGGCGACGAAACCCCTGGTGACATTGATTACACCAATATCTACACCATGATGGATGAGTTAGTGCAGCCCTATGAGCCCGAGCCGACCGCAGCACTGGACTTTGGCATGGTTAACCCCAGAGTCAGCAATACATTGATCCAAGATGTGTGCACCGGCCGAATTGTCGAACACGTAACGATTGGCCTTAGCGACCGATTCACCTTTGAATTAACACTGGATGCACTGAGCAATAGCGGCCCAGCCAACGTCGAGCGCGCGGGCGGTGCCGAACTTTGCGGCCTGCTCCCGCTACCAGATCAGGTAATATCAGCGACGTTGTTAGAAGATTTTGCCACGGTGTTTGGCAGCGAAGCTACGCAGGGCTTCCCCGATATTCAGTTGGCTGAAGCAGAGCCGCCGCTGCGAGACTACGCGAACAAGCCCGTGCCGCAATAGCTTCGGAAACGGGGAATGGCGGTGATTGGATACAGTAAATCAAACTGCATTCGCTACGCCCGCCAGAGCTGAGCCGACGGCCTTTAGGCCGTCGTCCATCAAGGCATTTGCAGCCTTAGAATGTTTTACGCACCTCGACGCCATAGAAGCGCGGTTCACCCAGTACACGTGCAAAAGTACCTAAGGACTCACCAGTGGCAACCGCACCAATATCGTAGCGCTCATCCGTTAGGTTTTTACCATAAACTGCAATGCTCAGATCGTCGTTGTTATTCGTCCAGCTCAGGCGCGCATCAAGTAATACATAGTCGTCAGCGTAGACAGCGCCAGGATTGGTTTTCGTTACTTCCCAAGAGCCGTCATCAAAGCCCATATAGGTTTCGCCCTTGTAGCTTAGATCAAAGCGGGGAACAAATAAGCCAGCGTCACTCACAATAGTATATTGCACACCCAAGGAGGCCGACTGACGTGGTGACACGGCAAACTCTTCGTCGCTGCGATCGAGTATGACGGTTTCACCGCTTACCGCTAAGGGCGTCAGGGCAACATCATCAAATTCTAAAAATTTATAATTATTATTACTGTAGGTTAGCGACACCAACATCGCGGGGCTCGGCAACCAAAGCACTTCAATTTCACCGCCTTCGATCATCGATTTACCGGCATTCTGCGACGTTACAACAAGACTATTTGCAGAATCGAGGCCCACAGTGATGAGCTGCATATTTTCAAACGTCATCGAATACAAAGCGACGTTAAAGCGCAGGGAGTGATCAAGGGCATCGATCTTAAAGCCAATTTCGCGGTTTTCCAGCGACTCGGGCTCAACCACCAAGAGACCATCGACACCGCTGGGCTCATGAAAGCCAGATTTAAATCCATTGCTCCAGGTCGCGTATGCCATCCCCGAACTAATAAAACCACCATCTAGCCACGCATCCGGCACCATCCAAGAACCCGACGCCATCGGCGTAAACTCTTTAAACGTGCTGTCCATATAATCCCGGACCGGCGCACCTAGGGGCGAACCGATTTCACCGGTAACCGACGCTTTTAGGATATCGTTAGCCAAGGTAATTGGATCATCTGCCCAGGTACCTAAATACGTAAGTAAACCCAGACCTTGGTCAAGGGTAATAAAGCGGAGATCCGCGCTCACAATGTCTGTTACTGCCGCTAGGTCGGAGGTGCGAGTAATTAATTCTGACTGCCGATCTTCCTCGGTGTAGCGTCCGCCAAGGGTAAGTTCAAATTGTTCACTAATATGCCAGGTCGCCTGAGTAAATATCGCCAAGGTTTCACCGTCAATGGCGAAGTCTTGTACCGTATCCAATGGCACTAAGGCGCCGACCACTGGTGGCGCACTGCCACCCGGTGGAATCAGCGAAGAATCGGGCACGTTACCGGCGAGAAGCTGAGCGAGACTGATTGCATCGGCACCGACCAAGGGACTGCTCAACAAATAACGTTCAGACTTAAATTCATCCTGCCAGAATAAACCTGCTGCGTATTCAACCGCGCCATCAAAAAACTCGCCGTTTAGCTGCAGTTCGAGGGTAAGTGACTCTTGATCGGCATCGTCCAATACAGTACCGCGTAAAAACGCTGCTGGACCACCCTCATCAGCTGTCTGCTGTGGTCCTTTTTTAATTGCGTCACGGTAGCCCAGAATAGTTTTCAAACTGTGGTTTTCGTTCAACTCCCAATCTAGGGTTGCACCAAACATCAGCGTGTCTTGATGTTTAATTTGACGCTGAGACGGACCTTGATTAGTCACTAAATCCGGCAGGCTGTCGCGATCATTGGCCTTGCAATTATCCTGATAGGCACTTGGGTTACTGGGGTCAGTATCGCCCGGCCACAATATGCCTAAGCCATTAATAAATAACGCGTCTTCGTTAATCACTGAGCAGTGATACGACGGAAAGCGCTCCCGGGTTTTGCCTAAAAAGGTCATGGTATCAAGGGTAATGGCATCTGATGCTAACCAGCGGGTTTGAAAAATCGCCGAAAGGCGATCTACCGATTGGTTAGTGGACGATGATGGATCTTTTAAAAAGCCATCTCGACGGTGACTGGCCAACGCCAACCGCGTTAACAACTCGTCATTCACCGGCATATCGACAGCCGCGCGCATACGCTGTTCATTGTAATTCCCCAGCGCGCCCTCGACGTAACCGCCAAACTCTTCACCGGGCTTAATCAGTGTAAATACCAACGCCCCGCCGGTATTATTTTTCCCGAACAAAGTACCCTGCGGACCACGCAAAACCTGCACGCTTTCAATATCAATCGTATCTAAAAGCTGGCCGTCCGGCCGGGGAATAAAAATACCATCAAGATAAACACTTACCGACGGATCAAAGCGCGCCATCGGCGCCCGCTGACCGATGCCACGTATAAATATTTGCGGCGCGGTACTGTCATTAATCTGTAAGCTCGGTACTGACTTACTCAATTCAGCAGTGCTAAGGATGCCCTGCGCGCGCAAGTCATCACCGCTTATCGCAGTGACTGCAACGGGGGTTTCTTGAATATTTTCCGAGCGTTTCCGGGCCGTAACCAGTACCTCTTCAAGCGCCGAGGATAAGTTCTTTTTTTTGCTGCCCCCTTCCTCTGCAAACAGCGCAGAAGGCGTTACTGCTACTGCCAGCCCCAATAAAATCCCACGCGAAATGTGATTTACGGCCATAAACGTATCCTCAGACTCTATAACGAGTCCATCTTATTATTAGTAAAAACAGGACTGTAAAGATATGTAGCGTAAAGACATATCTTTACATAAAGAATCATCCGTTTGGATGAAGAGGTATCTCACTGAGGAAGCAGACACCCGACGCCTAGCGCCTGTGAATATTCACTATACCCGGCAGCACACCGGCACATAACACAGGTTAAGCCTCGGCACCGCGCACTGTTTGTTCTGCGCGCACCAGCCAGCCAGCCAGCCAGCCAATAAACCTAAACGACTTCGCCAGCAATAAATTCCATGGTTTCAACAGAAACGTCGAAATTATCGGCGTGACCAATCATCAACGTTGTTACGTCTGACTTTTTCCAATCTTGCAGCCGCTCGCGAATGCGCTCCTTGGGACCAAGCAGGGAGATCTCATCGACCAAGGCATCCGGTACCGCTTTAATCGCTTCATCATGCTTACCGGCATACCAGAGATCTTGTACTTTCTGCGCTTCGTCACCAAAGCCCATACGGCCCATCAGATTCTTATGGAAATTATCTTTTTTAGCGCCCATGCCACCCAAATACAGCGCCATGGTCATTTTGCCGGGATACATGGCCTCTTCAAGATTGTCGTTCACGATGCAGTTCACCATCGCATTGATCTCAAAACCCTCGGGCTTAACCGCCAAGCTATCGTCAAAAATATTCATGCGATAGGGCGAAACAAAGATTGGCATCCAACCGTCAAATCGCTCTGCAGCTAGGGCAATATTTTTCGGGCCTTCTGCACCCAGAAATACCGGAATTTTCTTACGTAGCGGGTGTGTGATACTTTTTAGCGGTTTACCAAGCTGCAGGCTGTCTGGCCCAATATAAGGTAAATTATATTGCGCGCCGCTGTATTCGACTGGCGCTTCGCGAGCGATGACTTGCTGGAAAATATCCAACCACTCCCGTGTACGCTCAAGCGGCCGCTTAAACTGCTGACCATACCAACCTTCCACCACTTGCGGGCCAGAAACGCCGACACCCAAACAAAGGCGACCATTGGAAATATGATCCAAGGTCAATGCCGACATTGCAGCGCACACCGGCGTGCGCGCGGAGATTTGCATAACCCCAGTGCACAAACGAATTTTACTGGTCGTCGCCGCTATTGCGGCCAAGGGCGTAAAGCAATCAGAACCGTATGCCTCAGCAGTAAATACCGAATCAAAGCCAAAGGCTTCTGCTTTTTGTGCCAATTCAATAAAGCGATCGGTTGGATTTTTCTGCCAATAGCCAAGATGCAAGCCGAGTTTCATATACGCCTCTTTATTCTTTTATTATGTTAATTCGCTTATAACGGCAGAGGGGAAATAGCATTCACTACTTTCGTTAAACACCCGATCCACATCGAGTATCTAGCAATAAACACGGCAATACTCGGCGAAGTCCGGCGCGATCACGCTAACCTGCCGAGCCCTCAGCAGACGACTTACTTAGCGATACGCTTTATTACCAAAGGCAAATCATCAACCGGCTTAGGCAGAGGTACGGTCTGCATTTTACTGCTGAAATCGTCCGCCAAATGGAATTCATACTCTCGCAAAAATTGGTGCATAAAGTTTTTCACTTGCATCAGTGCAAAGTGCATCCCTATACATTTATGTGCACCGCCGCCAAACCCGACCCAGCTGAATGAGTGACGCTTATGTTCGTTCCGCGGCTCCAACCAACGATCGATATCAAACTTAAGTGGCTCGTCCCAGTACTCTTCCATGCGATGGGTATGCTGCGGCGCCAAAAACAAAATGGTATTAGCCGGAATCTTATATCCGCCCAACTCACAATCATTAATTGTACGGCGCTGCATCATCATAACCGATGGATGAAGACGTAAAGCTTCTTTAACGGCCACTTCCATCAGCGGCATCTTTTCAAGATCTTCGTAATCTAGGTGCGGTTTGTCAATTGTCAGCGCTTCTTCGCGCAAGCGCTGCTGTAATTCTGGATTTTGACCCAGATGGAAAAGCATGTGGCTCAAGGCACTAGTTGTCGTGTCGTGCGCGGCGAACAGCAAAAAGCTCATGTGCGCTATAATATCTTCGTTAGAGAAGTATTCGCCGTCTTCAGTCTTCTCGCGGCAAAAATAACTAAACGTATCCGTGCCGTCACCGTTGCGACGTTCTTCGATTAGGTCGCCAAAGAGTTCGATAAGATAACGTTCACCGATTTTGCCTTTACGGAACTTAGTACCAGGCCATTCCTTAGTGACGATCCCCATCAAGCCATCGGTAATATCCAAAAACGCTTTATTGAGTTTTTCCGCGCGCTCATCGTTTTCATCCAGACCAACAAAAATTCGCGCAGCCACATCAAGTAGAATTTTCTTGATTGCCGGAAAAAACAGCAACTCGCCTTTTTCACCCCAGCCGCTTATACCATCAGCGATCATCGGACCCATGGTGCCGATATAACCTTTCATTGCGTCATTTTTAAACGCTGACTGCATCATACGACGCTGGAAGCGATGATCTTCGTGATCACGCAGTAACAAAGCGCCTTTGTAAAAACGACCCAGCGAGCCCATATAACCCATTTCGGCTGAGAAATTTTTATCTCTATCCAACATGATTTCTTTATATAGATCGGGACCAATCAGCAGGGCCCCGCGGAAACCCGCCAAGCCAAAGCGGCTCACATTGCCGAACTCCTTATACTGGCGATCGATAGTGCCATACAAGTCCTTCACCAGCTGAAATGTCTGACCAATGATAGGTAAACCAAAGGAACCCGGAATATGATCCAAATTCTCGTTGTTTTTACATTCTTTATAGTTTTGGTTAACTGCAGTAGCCATATTCAGCCCTCCGAAGGGGGATTATTGTGATGTTATTTGTGAGCAATCATAGGCGTGGGCCACATACATATCAAGCGTCCGATATGAAAGTTTCGTCATAATTAGGTATATTATCCGTCTCGCATTCATTCCGACTGGCCGTATCCAGCAAGCAGGGCTCCACATTGAGGAAAGTAGACCACGACACCCGCCGCGCAGAAGTCGCCGGTGCCGCCGCAAAACTAATCGCTAAAAAAGGCTTAGAAGCGCTAACAACGCGGGCGCTAGCAAAAGAACTTAAATGCTCTATTGGCGTGCTATCGCACTATTTCAGTAGCAAAGAAGAGATAGTAATAGCCGCATTCCGCTGGGCAGACCAACGCATAGACCTGCGCATGCAAGAAGCCATCACCAACGAAGAACAGAACATTGGCTCCTTTGTACCCGTTATCAAAGCCGGCCTGCCCCTCGACGAAGAATCTGATCTCGAGTGGCGCGTGCGCCTAAACCTGCATACTTTCGCACTCACTCACGCCGACAGCCTTGAAGCAGAGCGCGACAAGAACAATCAATTTCGTGAGTTAATGGTGATCATGATTGCCAATATGCAGGCCATCGATCAAATTCGCAGGGATATTAGCGCCCGTGATATAACCAGTATCGCCTTTGACCTCGTTAACGGCATGGCGAAAAACCTATTGATGTGCCCCTTTGATGAGCGCGAGGCAAAAGCGGAGTACTTATTTCGGCTAATCGACGTACTCAAGGGCCCTGCGGCCGCGTAGCTCAATGCGGATACCCAAGCGGCGCTAGGTATCCGCTAACATTACCTAGACTTTGCAATCACCTCATTGGCATACCAGCTCATCATGCCGACCTTTTCTTCAATTGATTTATCGTCAGCTTCCGAGGCATAGACGTCACGAAAGGCAACTAGCACCTCGTCGACACCTATATCCTCTAAGCGCTTGATGCCGTCCGCGCTGTAGGCCTCCGCAGTCATTGCTTGGAATTCAAAGGGAAGATGGTCACGACCATACTCTTTACGGAATTCATTTATTTTATCAATCATGCCTTTAATCGAGTCAAGCTCACCACCTGCTGCGATCCAGCCATCACCCATTCTGGCGGCACGGCGTAGCGCCGGAATTGAATGCCCACCGACCAATATTGGGGGGCGCTGGCTAGGCACAGGGGACAGCTTAATCTCTGGCAATTCAAACATTTCGCCCTTGTAGGCAAAATACTCGCCGCTCATCAAGCCGTTAATGATTTCGATCATTTCATCCATGCGCTTGCCGCGCTTAGCCCATGCTACGTTGGTCACTTCAAAATCTTCAGCCCAAGGACTGATACCAACACCGTAAACAAAGCGATTACCGCTCAGCACCGCAAGTGTCGACAAAGATTTGGCAATTAAGGCCGGCTCATGCACAGCGAGCTTGTGCACCGAGGTTGAGAAACGGATTGACGTTGTTAGTGCAGCCAAGTGGGCCGCAAGTAAAAACGGCTCTAAAAATGGCACCCCATCTAAAAACTCACGGCTACCGTCAGCGTTGTAGGGATATTTGGAGCTCGCTTCTTTCGGGTAACAAATGCTATCGGGCATTGTGATTGTGTCGAAGCCCAGTCGCTCGGCCTCTAACGTCAAGGGCACATATTGCTCCTGCGGACACATACTGTGATGGTAGGCAAACTTCATCGCTAATCCCTTCCCCTATCATTATTGTTTTAAACCAACCCACACGGGCCAGCAATAAGCAGATTAATACAAAGATTCGGTCTGCGCCTCACCCAAATGGCGCAGCAAATCGACAAATACGGGCTATACTTAGATTTATATTTGCGTAGGGAAGCGCGGATAATTTAACGGCTATTCAGCATCTAACACGGTTTATAAGTTTAGCTTTTTTGCTAAGCTGGCCAATAACTTAGAATAAGACTGACCGCCAAAATCAAGTGGTAACAACATGAATGGAAGCACTGTAAAAGACAGCCGCAGCCTGCGCACCCGTGAAATGCTAATTCACACCGCCGAGCAGCTTTTTGCGGAACAAGGTTATGAAGCCGTATCGGTGAATACCATCACCCGAGATGCCAACCAAAACAACCGCAATGCGGTGCAATATCACTTTGGTGGCAAAACGGGTCTATTGCAGGCTATTTTCGATAAACACGGTCCCGGCGTAGCCGCGAAACGGGCTGCTCTTATCGACGCCTTTGCCACGATACAGCCTGTTGCACGACTCCTCGCCACGGCGATAGTGAAACCGCTACTCGACAAATTAGAAGACCCCGATGGCGGTGAGGCCTATTTGCATATCAGCGCCGAACTTATTGCCAGTAACACGCTAGGCTACAGTTTGCCCGGTGCGCACCCACTGCAAATACCTCGGGAGACAAAACTTGCTAAACTGGCAGCGAATCAGCTGACGCATCTACCGCCAGAAGTAGGTCAACAACGGATTTTAATGATGAATGTACTCGCCTTTCACGGTATATCAGACCACGCGCGAATGCGTAAAAGCCGGCAACTAGAACCGATGATGCGTGACACCGACTTTATGGCCAGCAACCTTATCGACAGCATTACCGCAATGTTAGAAGTTCAGCCATCAGCAAACACTTTACAAATACTTGAGCAGCGTCAAAGCAAATAACCCATAACGGACAACTACCTGGAATAAAATAGCAAATTTATGCGTTTTACTTTTTTAGGCACAAGTGCCGGCACACCAACCGCACAGCGCAATGTCACCGCTCTGGCGCTGAACATCGATGACAATCGTGACTGGTACTTAATCGACTGCGGAGAAGGTACCCAGCATCGCCTGCTGCACAGCCACCATTCCAGCGCGAAACTTAAGGCCATATTCATTACGCACGTTCACGGCGATCACTGCTACGGACTCCCTGGGCTCATTGCTAGCGCCAATATGAGCGGCCGCACCGATGCCCTCACGATCTGCGCGCCCGATGGCATTGAACAATACATTCGCGCAACCTTCGCCCATACCGACGTTCACAATCTGCGCTTCCCACTTAATTTTGTACGCAGCGATGCAGACGATTTTCACTACTGCGATAATGCGATCGACATCAGCGCGATTGCCATGTCGCACCGAGTGCCTTGCTTCGCCTACCACATTAAAGAGATACCACCGACCCACATCGACGAAGCCAAACTCGAAGCCCTGGGCGTTCCCCGCGGCCCGCAGTGGCATCAATTACAACAGGGTCAGGACGCGATTTTAGACAACGGCGACACCGTGCATGCAAGTACGGTTTGCTCACCGGCGTGGCCAGCGCGCAAAGTGGTGGTAGGTGGCGACAATGATCAGCCTAGCTTGCTTCATAACGCGCTACAGGACTGTGATCTACTGATTCACGAAGCGACTTTTACCGAAGACATCCTTGCCAAAGTCGGACCCCAATACATGCACAGTACTGCAGCGATGGTCGCCAAAACCGCCGCCGACACCAATTTGCGCCACCTAATTCTGACCCATTTCAGTCAGCGCTACCGCAGCGGCAACTCCTCAAAAAACAAGCACAAGAATCAACACACGGTTAGTGACTTATACAAAGAAGCGCGCCAGCTTTACCAAGGCAATTTACTGCTCGCAGAAGACCTACAAAGCTTTCAACTAGAAAAAAACAAGCGTTTGGTGAAATTGTAGCGCCCTACACCGGACCGGGCGATACCTCACCAAACTGAGGTATCTTCCCCACCCAGCCTGCTTCAACTCAATAGTCAGCGTGTTTCGGCGTCCGCGGGAATGGAATGGCGTCGCGAATATTGTCCATGCCGGTAATGTAGTTCAGCAGACGCTCAAAACCCAGGCCAAACCCAGCGTGGGCAACTGTGCCGTAGCGACGTAAATCACGATACCACTCCAAGCCTGTCAGCCCCTGCGCGGCCATACGCATATCCAATACGTCCAGCCGCTCTTCTCGCTGGGCGCCACCAATTATTTCGCCAATACCTGGCGCCAAGACATCCATAGCCGCTACCGTTTTCCCGTCGTCATTAAGTCGCATATAAAACGCCTTAATGTCCTTCGGGTAATTGGTAACAATTAGCGGCCCACCAACATGCTCCTCACACAAATAACGCTCGTGCTCCGACTGCATGTCTAGCCCCCAGCTCACTGGATATTCGAACTTTTTACCTGACTTTTCTAAAATCTTAATTGCATCGCTGTAGTCTATGCGCTCAAACGGCGTGTTTGCCACCTGCTGTGCGCGCGCCAAAACGCCCTCGTCGACAAACTGATTAAAGAAGGCAAGGTCGTCTTCGCAATGTTCCAATACCTGAGCCAATAAGTAGCGCAAAAAATCTTCAGCCAAAGCCGCGTCTTCGTCCAAATTAGCAAAGGCAATTTCCGGCTCTACCATCCAAAATTCCGCGAGGTGCCGGCTCGTATTGGAGTTTTCCGCCCGGAAAGTCGGGCCAAAGGTGTAAACCTTGGACATTGCCAAGCAATAAGCTTCGGCATTGAGCTGGCCGGATACGGTTAGAAACGCTTCTTTGCCGAAAAAATCAGCGCCAAAATCAACCGCGCCCTGCGCTGTTCGCGGTAAATTCATCAAATCAAGGGTGCTGACTCGAAACATTTCACCTGCGCCCTCGCAGTCACTCGCGGTAATCAGCGGAGTATTAATCCACTGAAAACCACGCTCGTAAAAATAGCGGTGGACGGCATTCGCCAACACAGTACGCACCCGCGTAATGGCGCCAAAGGTGTTTGTGCGTGGCCGCAAATGTGCCACGGTGCGCAAATATTCATAACTGTGGCGTTTCTTGGCAATAGGATAGGTATCGGGATCATCAACCCAGCCGCACACCTCAATTCCTGTGGCCTGAATTTCAAAGCTCTGCCCTTTCCCCTGGGACTCAACTAACAGGCCCTTTGCGATCACCGAACAACCCGCGGTTAGACGCAACACATCATCGCGATAATTCGCCAGCTCTCCGGGTGCGACCAACTGAATAGCCGCCTGCGCCGAGCCGTCGTGGACCGCCAAAAAAGAAAAGCCACCTTTGGAATCACGCCGACTGCGTATCCAACCGCGTACTTCTACTTCGCTACCCGCTGCGACTTCGCCGGCCAACAAGGATTTAATCGATACCACGGTCATAGGGTCTCCAAGTGTGTCGAGGGAAAATCTGAACGGCCGCTATTATAGGCCGCCGTTGTCGTATTACGTAAATCTAGACTGCATTCCTTTGAAAAAACACCGAAACCCGCCCACGCGGAAATACCAGCAACAATATCCGCTCCCACAATGCCAAATTTACCGCTACAGTAAACACAGTTGCCACCACTTCAGCAAAGCAAATGGGGACCCCCATGCAGGCCACGAATTTCATTGCCCACCGCGGATGGCGTCAGCACTATCCTGAGAATACCTTAATTGCTTTTCAACAGGCGCTCGCCGCCGGTGCACTGAATATCGAACTGGATATTCAGCTTAGCGCCGACGGCGTACCGTTTGTATTTCACGACGCGAATTTACAGCGAATGTGCAACTGCGATGGACTGATCTGGGATTTGAGTGCCGAGGAATTACTGACACTAAACGCCGCTGAGGCCAGCCGCCTTGGCAAGCAATTCGCGACCAATCCAATGTGCCCCTTGAGCGATATAGTATCCTTACTGCAAAACTACCCAGCGGCAAACGCTTATGTGGAAATTAAAGCAGAAAGCCTAAGTCAGTTTGGCGCGGCCGCAGTGGTCGACGCAGTAATTAACACACTAAGACCCGTAGCCGATCGTTGCTTACTCATTAGTTTTGAACTCGACGCACTACTGTATGCCTTGCATGAAGGCTGGGAACGCTTTGCCGCGGTCTTCGATTACTGGCCAGATTGGCAACAGAGCCTTTTAGCAGAGCTAAACCCCGAGGTCATTTTTTGCGACAAACACTGCATACCCGCGAGCAGCGATTTGCGCCAGCTACCATGGCCACTTTTAGTCTACGAGGTTGGCACCCTACAAGAAGCCAAAGATTGGTTTGAACGCGGCGCGGTAGCTATAGAAACGTTTTTGGTGGGTGAAATGCTACGGGATTTTAATGTGACTTCTCCCCACCCTACGCTTCGCTAGGGTGAGGCTTCTCACTTCTTAGGCCGCTGCCGACACTGTGCCGGTCTTACGCAGGCCTCCATGAGCAGAAACGACGAGCCCCGTCGCTTTTAACT
>NZ_BAABDM010000007.1:0-164599 GCF_039539625.1 Zhongshania borealis
AACACTCAACAACGCAACAGGAGGAATTGAAGGCAGCAAAGAAGTAAAATCTAGGCCATAATCTGGCCATCAGGGTGGGTCAATTTTAGATGCAAATCCTGGGTCAGTTTTAAATGCAAATCAACAGCGTCGGGTTTGATTGTAGAACATCTCAATATAATCGAACACGTCGCTGCGTGCTATATCGCGTGTTTTATAGATTCTTTTCTTAATACGCTCTTTTTTTAAACTGCTGAAGAAGGACTCCGCGACGGCATTGTCCCAGCAATTTCCCCGCCGACTCATACTAGGTTGTAAGTTGTGGGTTTTACAAAAACGTTGCCAGGCATCGCTTCCGTATTGTGAACCCTGATCTGAGTGTACGAGTACACGCTGCTTTGGGCGTCGCCGCCATACAGCCATAAGCAATGCATCTAGTACGATTTCTTTTGCTAGGCTCGGTTTCATTGACCATCCGACCACCTTTCGAGAATACAGGTCAACAACAACGGCAAGGTAAAGCCAGCCCTGACAAGTTCGCAGATAAGTAATATCGGTTACCCACACCTGATCCGGATGCGCGACCGTAAACTCTCGTTTGAGATGGTTGGGGGCAATGATTGACGGCCGCCCCGCGATCGCACGAGGTGTCTTATAGCCACGAATAGCCTTGATTTGATGGCGGCGCATGATTTTGGCGACGCGATGGACGCCACAACTTTCACCCACCTCTCTGAGATCTTGAAACACTCTTGGCGAGCCATAGACGCCCGCGCTAGCGGCGTAGGATGCCCGTATTAGAGACAGTAATCGCATGTCTTCAATCGCGCGAGCAGACAATGGCTTATGTAGCCACGCGTAATATCCGGCTCGTGCAACATCCAGCAATCGACACATTGAGAGAATACTGAATCGAGTTTTATGCTCGTTAATAAATTGGTACTTCACTCTGGCTGGCTTGCAAAGTACCTTGCCGCCTTTTTTAGAATATCTCGCTCTTCCTCCGTACGACGGAGCTGAGCGCGCAATTTAAGGACTTCGGTTTTGGCTTCTCGAAGTTCATTGGCGTGAACTTCCGATTGATCCGGTTTGACCGCATTAACCCACTTATAAAGACTGTGGGCAGAGACCCCCAAACGCTCTGCCACTTCAGCGACCGAATAACCCCGCTCGACAACCTGTCGAACGGCCTCGTCTTTAAATTCTGGTGTATAACGTTGACTACTCATAGGGCTTCCTCCTGCACTCACAGAATAGCGCTGAGTTGTCTAGATTACTCGGGGAAGTCCACTGACAGTTATTTACTGTCCGCTAAAGTGGTGCAGATCCATGGCGTTGGAAAGCATAAGTATTAATCAATACCAAACTCCCACTTAATTTTTAGGCCGTAAAGTCGTGGTGGCGCTAGGGTGACGGTTCGGCCAAAGTCCTGTTGAAGAATGCTGCTAAAGTAATCTTTGTCTTTGGCGTTATCAACGAAGGCAGTGAGTTGAAGTCCCCAGGGGTTGTAGAAGTAAATTGCACGCGCAGACCAGATCTCATACTGGTCTTGTACATAGAAGGGGGAGTTTTGCGGCGTAGTGAAGTACTCGCTTTTGTAGGAGTAATCTACTGCAAACTCGATAGCGCCGGCATCGCCGATATTGACGTATTGATTGACTGAAATCGACGACGAAAATTCGGGCGTGCGCGGCACGCGGTTACCAGTGAAATCTCGGGGCCCGTTGATAATGTCACCAATCGGAAGCGGCAGCTCGATGCCTAGTAAGGCGAGCGGTATATCTTCTAAACCGCCGGGGCCAAAATAGAGGCCGGTTGTGTCGTCGAAGCCTTCGCCATTTTTATAGTCGGTAAATTCAGAGTTGATGTAAGTCGCACCTCCGGTCAAGGCTAAGCCGGGGTTGAATTCAGGCATCGGTTGCCATTGGAAATCAAACTCGACACCTTTTGCTTCTGCCGTACCGGCATTGGAATAACGTACAGTTGCGCCAGACGTAAACGAAACTATACCTGTTAAAAGGTCTTTGGTTTTAGATGCAAAAATTGCTGCATTGAACGTCAAGGTCTTGTCTAGCCACTCTGATTTAAAACCTAATTCAGCTGCGGTGGCTTCTTCGCCTTCAACGGCATTTGGGTTGCCAAAGAAATTAACGATGTTATAGGTTGGGCTTTTATAGCCGCGCTGCAAGGATGCGTAAACTTGGATGGCTTCGTTAGGAAACCATTGCAGGGCAATTTTCGGAGAGAAGGTTTCTTCTTCAAGCGGCGGCGCATCAAATTCTGAAATGAGAATATTGCGCGAGTAATCATTACCCTCGTAATAGGCTTGCGAAATACCGGGGGTAAGGGTATCGACTAGATAGAGGTTCGCGTTGCCGATTTCTCTAGTTTCCTCTTGGTATCTCGCGCCGAGAGTAAGCCCCCATTCGTTATTAAAATTATACGTTCCCTGAAAGTAGATGGCGTCAGATTCGGTGTAGAGCAAACCGCCTGATTCCATGGTTACCTTTGATGTTCCCGCCAGAATATCGCCAAGTTGCTCGGGTAGAAATGCGGTAGCGAAGCCGTTGTTTAGGAAGAAAAATAGGCGCCCAAAGCCACCTTCAGATTCCAGTCGGTAATAGCCCGCAACCCATTCAAAGTAATCTGCGCCAGGCGTATTTTGATTGGATAGAACTTGTAGCTCGTAGGTGTGTTGCTCGTTGTATTGATCGTAGGTAAAAAAGCCTGCACGATCTTCGTCAGTGGAGTCATAATCAAACTGACCAAAGTCGACCTTGGCTAACTGGTCGCCGTAAGTAAACTTAAGGTCTACAGGGCCTGGCCGCCACTCTAGAATAGCGCCAGCCATGGTATTGATTGTGCCATTTCCCCCTTTGAAATTGGTGTCAGTATTTCGGTCTGCTTCGTCTCCCTCAGCGCCAGCGCCAAGAAGCAAAGAGGGACGGGTATTCTCCTGTACTAATGAATTTCCGTTGAACTGATTAATATACGATCCGATTAGGGTTGCCGAGAATACATCGCTGTCCCATTTAATTTTTATTCTGCCGCCCTCAGAAAAGTCCTCCCTAATTGGAAAGTTATTGCCATTGCTAAAATTATCACCGTAATTCTCGTGGCTATCTTTGAAACCGGCGAATGTAACACCGAGGCCATCAATGATGGGAAATCCAAGATATGCCTGGAATTTCTGCGTGTCATAGTTACCCATTACGTATTTAATGTTACCGACGATCTCGTCCACTGGCGGGTCTTTTGTGATAATGCTAATCGCCCCGGCTGTGGCGTTCCTGCCAAACAAAGTGCCCTGTGGCCCTTTTAAAACCTCGACCCTTTCTACTGGTCCTAAGGTGTCTTGTTTTCCCTGGCTTGCGGGGATATTAATGCCGTCGATATACGTTGCCACGCTGGGATCTGCATTTGGTAGAAATGCATCACTACCTACACCGCGGATGTAGATTAATGTGTATCCATAGGTATACGTGAATGTAACTCCCGGCGTAATTCGTTGTAGATCAGCGGTGTCTTCAATATTGAATGCATCGAGTTTGTCGCCGGAAAAAGCCTGTATTGAAATCGGCACGTCCTGCGAGTCTTGCTCGCGTTTTTGAGCCGTAACGATAATCTCTTCGAGTAGACGATTCCTTCTGACATTGTCAGTGTCTTTTGCGACTTGCGCGATTACCCACGTCGGAAGACAAGATATGGCGGCGACAACTAGCGGTAAACTTGTTTTCATAGGCAGTGATACCAATACAGTTCTTATAATTACTAATAATGAACAATGAGATCAAATTAATCACAGGCGCGGCGCTTGCCGGAGTCGTTCGCACGGCATATGGGTAACAACCGAACTCTGAGTTGCATCAGTATTTTGTAGCTCATTGCTACGTCTCATTTTCCATCAAACGTGCTTAATTAAAGCTCGCATTTTGGTCGCATTTCGATCAGAGGGGGCTCCAGAGTATTGTGGAATGCCGTGCGGCTCGTCGCTTTAGGCCTATAAGCGCGATCGATATGGCAAATACGAGCAATAATCGAATAGTAATTCAGCCGAAATACTGATTAATTGTTTAGCGGAAATATTGCGGATTCTGCTTGTTGTGGGGTGGCTGTTGTTTGCAGGAAAAGTGAATTTAGCGGCTAGATGGACAGACTTTGGCAGCAGGTATGAATATTAAATCGCATAGAAAAATAAAACTGTAGAGATCTGTTTATGGCGAATTCAGGAAAACCTCGACTGGTGATTTATGGCATCGGCCAGTTCGGAAAACACGTTGTACGCTTTGCTGTGCAGAAGGGTTGGCCAATAGTTGCGGCCGTGAATCGCGCTGGTGACAAAGTGGGTAAAGATGTAGGAGAGTTGGCGGGTATTGAGGCGCTTGGTGTGCTTGTTCAGGATTGCGATACCGTAGATTACGGAAGTCTAAATGCCGATATTGGCGTGGTAACCACAACCAACTTACTCGATGTAAATCATGAAGCACATACTCGCTTATTGAGCGCCGGCTTAAATGTGGTTTGTCATGGTACGGAATCGTATTACCCAAAAGCGAACAACCCCGATTTAGCAGTTAAGTTAGATACCCTCGCAAAAGAGCGCGGCGTGACATTTACCGGGTCGGGAATATGGGATATGTCGCGTATTTGGTCTGGGATGTTAGTCGCGGGCCCGACTGTGGAATTAACCTCGCTTTTCCATTCTAGTCGAACTGATATTGTTCCTCAGTGCGAGAGTAAAGAGCAGACTTACCCGTTTGGTAATACCCTTACCGTTGAGGAATTTCACGCGAGAGGTCTGAGTAAAAATCCGATAGCAAAATCGTACAAATCTATTCCAGAACACGTCTTGGCTGGGTTGGGATACACCATTAAGAATACTAAATCCTATGTTGAGCCAGCAGTGTTTGATGAGGATTATGAAAGTGAGTTTATGGAGTGCGTTATTCCGGCGGGCAACTGCGTTGGTATTCGGATAATTGCAGAAATTGAAACGGAAGAAGGCGTGACAGCTAGGTCGGAAATCGAGGTGCGTCATTTTAGGGATGGCGATGTTGAGCATATGTTTTGGGAGGTAAACGGTAACCCGAAAGCGCGAATGCGAGTAGAGCGGGAAGACTCCTCGTATATGTCGGCCGCTTGTCTATTCAACCGGATACCTGACGTTATTGCAGCACCGCCAGGTATTCAGCCGGTATCCAAGTTGGGCCCGCTGAAGTCAACCGCGCTTATCAATACCAGATCATAATCAGCGGCGGGATACTATTTAAATACTATAATTTAAGGGTTCAATATGCTGGATAAACAGCGGTATGAGGCACAAGGCCTTGAGTTAGATGCAAGTAAGCTGATTGTGGAAGCGCAGGGTGTAGCTGGCTTGACAGATTTTGGTCCATTCGAATTTGAAACGGCTTTAAGAAAATTGCTTGATTGCTTTGCGAAAGATATGCCGCTCAGTGAGCAGGGCATGGCGCTACTTAAGGCAGATATTGTCCGCCTGCTAGTCAACCGCTTGCGTATGGAACGAGATATCAAGGCGCATCCAGAGATATTGCAAGAAGACGTATCCGATCCGTTCATTATCATCGGTTTGCCAAGATCAGGCACGACTAAACTGCATAAGATGTTCTCCGCTCCAGATACGGTACAGAAAACCTTGTTTTGGCGAATGCAAAACCCCGCACCCTTTCCAGATGCAGTGCCAGGAGAGCCGGATCCACGAATTGCTGCTATCGCGAACTCAGGCCTTCTAACCGATGATAATCCAGATATGAACGCGGCGCACCCGATCGCGATAGAGGAGGTTGAGGAAGAGGGACTTGTATATCAGATGAGCTTCAAGGACTACACGTGGAGTCAGCTGCTGGACAGCCCAGAATATTTTGACTGGATAATGTCGGAGTCGAGTACAGAAGGCTACAGCTTGGCCAAGCGTGTTTTTCAGTATCTGCAGTGGCAGGACGGCGGTAAACGTGGCCGGCCCTGGGTCTTTAAATCTGTTCCGCATTTTGCCTATTTGGATACCTTGCTTGAGCATTTTCCAAGAGCGACGTTTATACAGCCGCATCGCGATCCGCACAAATGCATTCCATCCTTTGCAAAATTTACCAGCGGCTTGGCGCACATCTATGCCGACTCTTTTGATGAACATAAACACGGCGCTGAAACATTAAGAACCTGGAGTATTGCAATGAAGCGCTTCCTCGCTGTGCGGGAGCGTTTGCAATTAGATGATCGCATCCTCGATGTGGATTACGAGCTTGTGCGTCACGATCCAATGAAAATCGTTCGTGAGGCCTATGCAAAATCGCCTTATGAGTTAAGCCCTGAGGCCGATGAAAAAATGTTGGCTTGGCATACACACAACGTTCAGGGTAAGCACGGCAAGCATGAGTATTCGCTAGCGGAATTCGGCTTAACGCCCGATGATATAGAAGATAACTTTGGTCACTACATGAGCCGATTTATAAATAAGCATTGATACCTTTAGGCTATTCGAATGAATAATAATGAGAGGCCTGTCGAGCAGCAGGACCGCATAATGCAGAAGATGCAAGCATTGATAAAAAGCGATTCGCAGCTGGCATTGTTGATTCCATCGCCGGCGGTGGGTGAGGCAATTTGTGCCCCAGATTTAAGTCTGGCGGAAACGATGGATCGTGCTTTTGCGGGCTACGCCGATCGCGAAGCACTTGGGTCTCGCGATTACGATATTGTCTGGTCTCCGGAGTATGAACTGCATAGCCGCGCCTATAAACCTAAATTCAACACCATTAGCTATGCACAGTTACAAAGCCGAATATACGCGATTGCCAATGTATGGAAGGATCATCCAGATTATTATGTAAAGCCGGATGAGCGTGTTTGTATCTTTGGATTTACCAGTGCTGAGTTTACTGCTTTAGATTTTGCCACTGCCTATGTTCAAGCCATTACGGTGCCCATGCAAACGGGTACGTCGCAGCAGACCATCGACCAGATATTCGAGACAATTCAGCCGGCGACAGTGGCTGTTACCGCGAAAAATTTAGTATCGATGGCCGAGCATGTTGCCGGTAAATCGTATATTCGCAATCTTATCGTCTTTGAGTATGACGAGCGTGACGACAACGATCAGGCGGCATTTCTTGCGGCAAAAGCTATTCTTGAGGACGACCGCGCCTCTGCGAACTTGATCTCGTTGCAAGATTTGGTTGCTCTGGCGAAACGCTCAGGATGGACTCACCTGGCGCCCCATCCCGATGGCGGTGATCGTGTTGCTTCCATTGTCCATTCGTCTGGCAGTAGCGGCACACCGAAGGCAGCGATGGTGTCGGAAAAGGCAATTCGCTATTACTGGACCAGTATTGTTGAGAATGGGCCGCCGATTGTGGCGCTATGCCTCGCGCCATTTAGTCATCTCTTGGGCAAGGGAACGCTTGTCTCTGTCTTAAAGCACGGCGGAACGGCATATTTCACGCTGGCGCCGGATATGTCCACCCTGTTTGACGACATTCGAATTACAAGGCCCACTTTCGTAGGTTTTTTCCCGCGAATAATCGAACTGATATATCAGCACTACCAGAATGAGGTTGCTCGGCGTCTGCGCAGGGGTGCGAGCGATCAGCCTGTGCGTGAGCAGGTAAAGCGCGAGCTCGGCCAATCTTACTTAGGCGATAGATTGTGCTTTGCTTTATTCGGCGGGTCGCAGATGTCCGCTGAAGTGCGATCGTTCTTCTCGGACTGTTTCGACGTGCAGCTCATGGACGCCTATGGCAATACCGAGGGAGGACAAGTTGCCGTAAACGGCTTTGTTCAGCGGCCACCGGTATTAGAGTACCGACTTAGAGATGTTCCGGAACTCGGCTACTACACAAGCGACAAACCTTATCCCCGCGGTGAGTTTTGCTTTAAAAGTATCCAGATTATTAGCGGATACTATAAGGCGCCGGAAGCGTCGGAAAAATTATTTGATGAAGATGGCTTTATCTGCACTGGCGATATTGTTGAGGAATATGAAACCGATCATATCGCCATCATTGATCGCCGCAATGATGTATTAAAACTCTCGCAGGGCGAGTATGTCCCGATTGGCTCTTTGGGGCCAATTTTTGAGGGCGCAAGTGATGTAATAAATCAGATCTATATCTACGGCAATTCTCAGCGTGCGTATCTGCTAGCCGTGATTGTGCCCAATAGCACTGTAGTGGAGAACTATCTTGGCGACAAGCCGAGTGCCGACGCGGTACGAGCTTTAATTCATCAAGAGTTGCACCGCGTTGCGAAAGAAGAAGGCATTAAAAGTTTTGAGATTCCAAAGGACTTTATCGTCGAATGGGAACTGTTTAGTGAAGAAAACGGCCTGCTTTCCGGCTTGCGTAAGAAATTAAGGCCCGCGCTGGAAAGGAAGTATGGCGAGCGCCTTGAGGCCATATACGAAAGCCAAGAGGACGCAAGCAAAGAGAAGCGGCGGGAGCTAATCGAAGATAAAGATTCCATGAGTGTTCCAGAAATATTAACCAAACTATTAGAAATTGATCTTAATATTCATGTCGCCAGCAGCACAATGTCTTCCACCTTTTATGAATTGGGCGGTGATTCATTGGGTGCCGTACTTTTCTCACAGTCACTTGAAGAAGTGTTTGGGGTTGAAGTAGCGGCGGATATGATTCTTAGTCCAACCGGTAACCTCGCCAAGTGGTCTGCATATATTCAGAAATCACTTCTAGGAAAGTCTGAACGTCCGAATTTTGCCAGTATTCACGGTAAGGGCGCGACCAAGATTACCCGCGAAGACCTCGATTTAACTCATTTCATTGCCCCCGCTATTCTCAATAGTAGCCGAGAACTATCGGCACCGCAGGGCCAAGAAAGCACCGTACTACTAACGGGGGCAAATGGCTTTCTCGGGCGCTTTGTATGTTTGGCGTGGCTGGAAAAATTGGCGCTTACTGGCGGGAAACTGGTTTGCTTAATTCGGGCTGCCGACAACACTTCCGCAAAGGCGCGGCTCGACAGCGCCTATTCAGGTCAAGATCCGCAACTCGAGTCGCGTTATCAGACCTTGGCCGCCAAGCACCTGGAAGTACTTGCTGCGGACGTCGGTGAAGAAAAAATGGGTCTCAGCGACGCCGATTATCAACGCTTGCTGCGTAATGTAGATCGCGTTGTTCACGTGGCTGCACTGGTTAATCATCGATTCTCATACGCAAATTTGTTTGGTGCGAACGTGTTGGGTACCGCCGAGGTAATTAAGTTCTCTCTGTTAGAGCATAAGAAAAATATCGACTTTATTTCAACCGTAGCCGTCTACTCCTTGCTGGATACCAGTGAAGTGAGTAGTGAGGAGTCGCCGCTCCTCGATAGCATTGCACTGAGCGATGATTATGCGTCGGGGTATGCGGCGAGCAAATGGGCTTGCGAGCAGCTATTACAACAGGCAAACCAGCATTGCGGTCTCGGCATCAATGTATTTCGCGGTGACATGATGTTGCCCCATCAACACTATATTGGCCAAGCAAATACAGCGGATATCTTTGTTCGATTGATCTTCAGCATTATCCACACTGGCCTCGCCCCCTATTCATTCTTTCCACTGCAAGAAGGTGGTGGCAAGAGGCTGGGACATTACGATGGAGTTCCGGTGGATGTCGTGGCTGCGGCTGTGGTTGGCGCACAAGGTAAACCTGGCGAATACCAAATATTTAATATTGAAAATTATCATAGCGATGATGGTTGCTCGCTCGATACGTTTGTTGACTGGATTGAGGCGGAAGGATACCCCATTAAACGCGTTAGGGATTACCGCGAATGGTTTGATACTTTTAAAGCTGCGCATTTAAATTTGTCGGAAGCTCAGTGCGGCCACTCGGCCTTAGACGTTTTAAGTGCCTTTTCGGCTCCACAACCGCTTGCCAACGAGTTGATGCAGTGCGACAGGTTTAAGCTTCTTGTGGCTGATCTGCTCGGTGAGAGCGGGCTACCTCATCTTTCGCAAAATTATATTAGGAAATGCCTGCGAGACATGACCGCGCTGGGGCTGATAGAAATGGCGGAAGCGAGTAACTATAAAGTCGTGTAACAAAAATTGGGGAATTGTGATGATAAAGGCCTATGCAGCGTCGTTACCGGGTGGACCACTCGAAGCGTTTGAATATGATCCGGGAGAATTGGGTAATACCGAAGTTGAGCTAGACGTTCTGTACGCGGGAATTTGTCACACCGACCTCGGCATGATTGATAACGATTGGGGCTTCTCGCAATACCCGCTTGTTCCCGGGCACGAAATTGTTGGCCGTGTTGCGCAGGTAGGCGGTAGCGTCAAATCTCTGCACGTTGGGCAGACCGTGGGACTAGGGTTTCATGCCGGATACTGTTTGGCGTGTGATGAGTGCAATAGCGGTGATCATAATCTATGTGCTGCGGCACGTCCGATCATGGCGGGACGTCATGGTGGGTTTGCTGATAAGGTCCGCGCTGAAGAGGCAAGCCTGGTATCTATTCCAGACTCTATCGATCTGAGGTCAGCTGGCCCTATGTTTTGTGCCGGCGTAACGGTATTTAATCCGTTTTTGCAGTTTAATATAAAGCCCTCCGACAAGGTGGCAATTGTGGGTATCGGCGGCTTGGGACATCTCGCATTGCAAGTTGCCAATGCCTGGGGCTGTGAAGTAACCGCGTTTACGTCAAGTGATAAAAAAATAGAGGAGGCGTATTCCCTAGGTGCCCATCATACCTTGAATTCTAAAGACCCTGACCAAATCGCGTCTGTGTCGGGAAAATTCGATCTGATTATTTCTGCGGTAGACGTTGCCTTAGATTGGCGTTTATATCTGCAAACTTTAAAGCCACGTGGTCGATTACATTTTGTGGGCGCGTCAGCGATACCGCTAGATCTCACCCCACTAGACTTAATGAGCGCTCAGCTTTCCCTGTCAGGCTCAATGGTGGGTAGTCCGTCTACAATGGTAAAAATGTTAGATTTTTTTCAGCGCCACAATATTAAACCGGTCGTGGAAATGTGCTATTTCGATGAGATTAACGGGGCGATAGCTAAGTTAAGAAATGAAAAAGTTTACTACCGACTGGTCTTGCAACATCGATAATTGGCTCAGATTCGCGACGCTAAATACAATAACCTCATAACGAGAATTTACTATGTCTATTCCACTACTCTGTATTGCACTACTGGCTATTCTGCTTATCTCTTTGGCGTTTACGGTGTCCATGGCGCGTGGAAAATCCAAGATGATGTACGGATACAAGACCGACCCGGAAGATCGCTTATACAAATCAGTCCGCGCCCACGGTAATGCTACTGAATACGTCCCCATCATTGCGATACTGATTTATATATTAGGCACAATGCCGATTTCTATGTGGATAATGTGGTGCATGATAATAGTGACACTATCACGTTACCTGGCAGCGGCTGGCCTCCTTTTGCCCAAGTCGCTAGCCAAACCGAATTTACTAAGGTTAGTGGGAACCCTTGGCACCTATCTCGCGGCTTTGGGGCTGTGTATTGCGCTTTTTCTAAAGGCAGTCAGTCTGTAAGAAATTGGTCTAATTTCTTTTAATTTCTGCGTCAGCCAGATTCATATTGAATTTGAAGGACGGCGATGAGCGGGTAAGAAGTGATTTTAATTTGCTAAGCGCTAACCATGACCGTGGGCGGCGATAATAATGCATTCTCTTGTTTTGCTATTGACTCGTCGGGGTTAACCCCTGTCGTGTCAACTCCGGCTTTCCCGTCAGGGTCCTTAATCTACAACTGTCATACGTTTGCTGACGCACATGCTCAGTATCTTGAGTCGTTGATCGCTCTCCTAATTGTCTCAATTACCTAGCAAATGAATGGTATATTTTTGCCGAGCGAAGATTTATGCTCGTTTTATCGGCAGCCGCTTAGAAAGCATATTTAAAAAAGAGCATAGGGAAGTGAGGCAGACATATGAGACCCCTCCGAAATTACATGTGCGCATGATCGCTTTGTCGAGGCGCGCCTTAGTATGAATATTCAAATTTCCTTATTAAATTAGTAAGTTACGTTAGTTTCGCCGATATATCGATTTTGGCAAAACGAGCATGCGTATTATTACAATGTTAAATGAATGGAAGTCATGACGAGTAATGAGTTTAAACTCCTTGAGTATTTGGTGGGACATTTCCAATCGGGAAATATTAGCCCGGATGACCCTTCGACTCACTTGCCTTACTCGAAGGTGTTGAGTGATGTAGGCTTTCCTAATGACGGTCGAACTCCTGGTGACAGCCTTAACAGGCATGCAATGGGTAGCTTGGCTGAGTGGCTCCATGAGAACAATTTACCAGCTATAACCGGTATTATCGTTAACAAGCTTACCGACCAGAATAGAGGTGGTTTTCCGTCCAAATCATATTTAGCTTACCATCAACGGCAGGATATGGACTTTGAGTGGCAGCGAGCCGAAATTAGAAAGGCGTGTCAGATTGACTGGAATGCCGAGCTAGAAAAGGCGGGGATTTTGCTTGAGGGAGATTTTGAACTGCCTGAAGAAGTTCCTGAAACTCTAACAGAGGGCTCAAAGAAAACAATTACAGTAAACGCATATGAACGAAATCCTGCCGCTAGAAATTCATGTATAAAAGAGCATGGTGTTACATGCGTGGTATGTGAATTTAATTTCGAGGCATTCTACGGCGAAAGAGGTAAAGGATTTATTCACGTACATCATTTGCGCGCTCTTGCAGAAGTCGGCGAGAAATACGAAGTCGATCATAGAAAAGGCAATATAAGCATAGAGAAACTTAAAAACGAAATATCATCTAACAAAGCATTGCAACGGACAAGAAACTAAATACGGCCTTGAGGTTGTAGAAAAACTAAAGCTGAATTCTGGCGAAATTATTTGATCGTATTTTGATTTAAAAATAGGCGCGTTTTTCGAAATTTGGCCGACTTGATATGTGAATAACCTACAGATTTCGAGTAGGAAAACGAATGTAATTTAATTTTTGGAGTCGCTAGAGTTTTTCTACAACCTTGTTATACCGTGGGTGTAGTAAGTTCGGTTTCGACCCAAAGCGGACATTTTAACTAAGACATGCACCATGAAATCTCGGTGTATTTAATAGGGCAAAGTAGATTCAAAATGACCACTGATAATAACAACTCAATTAAGTGCATCCAGAAAGAAATTTCAGGGAACTGGCTTACTAATGGCCACCTGGAGGCATGTATTCTTAAACTTTCCCCTCCAGCTGAAACTGAGTGGCAGAATGATAATAATCGTACTGAAAATGTTTCTATTATTACGCAATTACTTAAGCCCCTTGAGGGGAGCGACCAAAGCCTTTTAGCACAAGAGTTTCCCGATAAACCAGCACTTGTACTGACACCTGAATTAGCTTTCGGATCGCCGGACTTTGAATCATTAGATACCATCGTAAAACAATATAATCAGAACCTCATTTTGATTTGCGGTTTTGGCGTCACTAGCGGGGGAACGCTGAATACACTAGCAGAGAAGCCAGGTGTTGAAGGAGCTTGGAATGCATCGCCTAATCCCCATAAAAAATATAATGGTGGCTGGGTATGGATAAAAGATGGAAATTCCACTCAATGCTATATTTTCCTCAAAAATTATTTAGAACAGAATACGGAAATCACTGGCGAAAATATTGTAACAGGGGATTATATTCTGCGCCTTGATGGCAATGATGTAATAGTTTTTCCGCTAGTATGTGCAGACTTAATTTCCAAAGAAGACAACAATCCTAGTAGCCGTATTGTAAAATCTCTTAATAAGAACAGCTCTACAAATAAACGGGTATTGGTAACAGGGTCGCTATTAAACATAAAGTCGGAAAGCGACCATTGGAAGACTGCCATCGGCGATTTGTTGGAATCTTCTAAATCATCAAAGGTAAGATTGCTATTAAGTAATTGTATCAACCCTTCTCCGGTAAAGGATGAAGAAATAGATAAATGGCGATGTTTATCCGGAGTGTTCCAGCATCGTGAAGGGTGCAAGCCTCCACCCAAGCCACTCCCATATGTACGCTACGTTAATGGTGAAAAGTTCTCTGGCTTTGTATTGCGCAATTCTGAGATTGGAGCAGTTTTTGGAAAATTACAGTGGACTAATAATTCATCCGAAGGAAAACAGGCCTTTTCAGAGTGCCAGCAGCATATTTGGAATGGCAGTGAATTTTATCCTTGTGATGGCATTTGCGCGGCAGATGAGCTTTACCGCTTTATAGTAAGAAACAAAGGAAGCATGCTGCATAGTAAAATCAACTCGAATGAGGCTTCTAGAACTCTTGCAGATAGTGAACTTGATAAGCTATTAACTGAATTATCGCCAACCTCAAACTCACTTCTTCGTTCTGTTGCAGGAAAACTTTTTCAAAAATGCTTAAAGGGTATTAAGCAAGAAGTGCAGTTCTGCCCAGATCAACTGTACAGCCGTTCGGAAAATCTGGATTGCGCAATTACGACACTAAGTCTTATTCAACATGCTATTGAAGCCGAGCTTATGCCAGAAGGAAAAGAGCTGGGGTATGGCCAGTTGTTATCAGATAATGAAGAGCATGAGATTTTAATTTGGGACTCATCCGAGCATACAGCTAATCAGTTATACAGTCTGGTGAAGGAAGGTATCGTTAAGGACGGTGGAAGCGCTCGCCCTTTAATGATTGTGGGTCGAGGAAATGGAGGTGGAAGCTTTCCAGACGAAGGGAGGATGCACAGCAATTGGCTCGCGGATATTTCCAATGCCCCACCTCTAAATGCTGATGTTGATAAAGATATATGCGAAGCAAATGACCGCGTTGTTTTCTGGAAAAATCAGGGAAAAGTCGATGACGTATTGGCATCTGCCGCTCTTAGGGAAGATTTGCTCAAAAGCTTACGAGAAGAAATTATAGTGCCTGAGGATTTATGACAGAAGCTAATTCAATCACGGAACTTAAAAAATATTTCGTACAAGCGGGGTTTGTAGATTCAACTGTGCTTATGGCCGATATTTGCCCTATTCCAGATAGGGTTTTTGTTATGCACAACAGCTACGCTCTGATGGCCGGATATGCAGCTTTGCCAGAAGAAAGCGAAACAGAATCTTCGTTAATGGAAGCAAAAGAGAAAATGCATGCTTTTATCCGTAAGGCATTATTAGCTCTAGAAAATCAGAAAGGCCTTATCATAGATGGATATTTACTTATAGCACTCCATCAAGCGCCTCTTGCAGAAGTAAAAGACACAGTGCGAGATATTGAATTAGATACGAAAGTTTGTAGAAAGCATGTTGTATGGCCTATGGAGAATGGAGATAACTTAGACAGGTTACAGTTCATAACTATACTTTCCCTACCTGAACCGCTTCGTGGCAATTCTGCTAACACAACCTCTTTTGAGTTATCTGCTGAGGCAAACACCCTGCTTACTAAGTATGATGAGCTTGGAAGTCTGGAGCGGTTATTAGATGCAATTAAAAACGGAGAGCTAGCCGATGCTAATTGATAACCTCAATATACAGTGTTTCAGAGGAATATCTGACTCCCTATCATTAGATTTTACAGCACCTTTAACAGTGTTATACGCACCTAATGGTACAGGAAAAACCAGTATTTGTGATGCAGTAGAGTGGGTTTTATGTGGAGGTGTCGGGCGGTTAGGAAAAGATGAAAGCATTCGCTGCAAATTAGGAGATGACAGCCTTAAAACTACAGTTGAAGCCAATATCCCTCAAAATGGCAGACCATTTTTTATCAAAAGGGAGTTATCTGGCTCTGGTACTCCACTCTATTGGAAAGATAGTGATTGCGATTACACCATTGCAACTGATCAAGAGCTGCTGAGGCGTTTTGTTAAGGCGTTGCCTCCAAGTGGAAATTCTAACAAAGCCAAGGTGGACTGGGTGCGCTCAACACGGTTTCTTGAAAGCGACTCTCTAAGGCTTCTAATAGACAGTGACAAAGAGTCAAATGACACCAGAAAACTAATTTTCTCAAGTCTATTTGGAGTAGCTGAGTATCAAAAGAATGAGCGTGACCTTAACAGGATTCTGGGCAAGCTTCCTTCTGAACGAAAAATCAACAGCGAAACAAGCAAAATTAATAAGAAAATTGCAGAATATGAAGAATTAATAAAAAAGCTGACTGCGGAGCAAACTGCTCCGTATAAAGATCACGTATATAACTTGCTCAGTAATATTGCCGAACGCTTGGGTATTGCAAAAAATACAGACAAAGAAGCTGACCTCCAGAAATACCATGAAACCTTAGAGGTTCAGTATATTCAATACATAGAGTCCTTAGTTGAAAAGAAATCTTTGTTGGCTTTTATTCGGGAGAAAATCGGAGTTTATCAAGAGTATTTGTCAAGTTATGAAACGATCAATAAGATAATTAAAACTGACATTTCCACGCAAGAAATACTAATTCAGGATTTTAAGAAGAAGCAGATCGAGATTACTGAAAAGAAGGAATTTTTACAAAAAAAAGAGGAGCTAATCAATGAAATTCGTGAATCCATAAGCGGAATAAAAACAGAGAAGGCAACTTGGCTTAATTTGTACAATTTGTATAAAAATCATTCGCTTGAGATTGATGCCTCAAAAAACAGAACGACTGAAATTTCTAACTATATTACTTCAACAGAACAAAGAATCTCGACACTAAATGAAAAACTTCTTTTAGTAGGTGATTATATCAAGTCACTGCCATCTTGGCGGAAGAAACATGCAGAGCTTAAGGGAATAAATATTGAGCTTGAGGCATTACAAGAACGGAAATCAAAAGAAGCGCCTGATGTCCCCCTCACAGAACAAGCATCAAAAATAAAATCAGAATTAGATGCTTTGCAATCTTCACGTGAGAAAGCTCTGGGAGAAATTGAATTACTATTATCTTCAGGGAAAAGGTACGTTGAAACGCACACAGAAGACTCTGAATGTCCACTGTGTGAGCATAGTCACGAAAGCAACTTCGTTCTTCAAGAAAAAATCAACACTCGCTTTTCCAGGCTATCAAAAAAGTCTAAAGAAGAAGCTGTATTAGCCTCGAAACTTGATGAAATTACGCAGCTTTTAACGCAAGAAAACAATTACCTTAAAAAAGCTGAAGAACTAACCGCTAAGAAAATTTTTCTCATAAATGCTATTCAAGAAACAAGTGAAACATTTATTGCTATGGGCTTGGACAGATCAGATATATCTAAGCAAGAGTCTATCTCTGAGAAACTTGAAGATATTCAACTGCAATACCAAACCTCCGTGAAAAAGCTATTTAAGGACATTGCTCCATACAAAAGTGCCTATGATGCTGCTAGCAAATTGGAGGAAATCCGCATTAAAGCTCAGTCCTTATCATCTTTATGGTTTGAGCGACTAGATATAAGCGGTGAAAAATCATTTACTACGGATGGTACTAGTGAGGCATTAGAAAAACTGGAGGCCGCCCTTGAAATGAAAAGTACGGAGCTAAAACAGTTACACGAAGATTCAAAATCAAATGTTCAAAAGCTTTCTGATGAAATATTAAAAGCAGAGAAAGATAATAAGAAAAAAGCTGCTGATATTGCAGCCGCCAGAGAAAAACTCAATCCAATTCATACCTTCATTCAGGACTTAAAAAGGAAATGGGGAATAATTTCTAAGGCTGAGATTATAAACGATACTGAAATTGAGAATGCTTCTGCTAGTATTGCAAAAAAAGAGCAGATACTTAACGAAGTAAAAGGTCTTTTTACAAAAACAGAGGAATATTTCGTTAAAATAAAAGAGTCTGAGATAAAAGAACGAGAACACGGATTATACAAAAAAGAAATAAAAGAGTCTCAGGGCGAGCTTAAGGAATGGGCTTATCAAGCAAAAGCGCGCACTGTTGTTGAAAATGAAATTGACCTTATAAAGGAAGAAATTAGACGTTTTATTGCAGAGGAAATTCGTCCTCTTACTAATATCATTAATACGCTTTACTTGCGCGCCCAAGGAAATAGATTCATAAATTCAATAGAGGCTCGCCCTAGCAAAGAAGGTTTCTTAGAGTGGGTTGCTGAGCTTAATGATGAAGGTGAATCTTTTGATAAAATGCGGTCTTTGAGTCAAGGGCAGAGGCAGGATTTGGCTCTATCCATCTTTTTAGCGCGCGCCAGAAGTCTTGGTGGAACCTTCTTTTTGGATGAGCCTTTAGCTCATTTAGATGATCTGAACCGCGTTGCATTGCTTGATACGTTAAGAATAATCGTTTCAGAAAGAAGAGCCACTAATCCTCTGCGCTTAGTTCTTACAACGGCTAGCAATAATTTGCTCAGACATTTAAGAGAGAAATTCAGCCTAGTGGAAGATGGCAATGGTAATCCTGCTCTTCGGATTTACAAAATGAGTGGAAATCCTAAAGTTGGTTTGGATGTAGAACCTCCTGAACTTGTGCATTCACCTAATAGATTATTAATAAATAATTCTGTACGCCCTTAATGCATATAAGAAGACATTTACCGACCAATGGCAATTTTCGATCAATGTCCGCTATTGGCCGAATTAGGACATAGCGAAGTTAATGCAGGTAACGTATACAAGCGTAAGCGGTCGGAAAAATTACTCGCTGCGCAGCCAATTTTCTGCGGTTGTGAGCGTTAGCGAGGTCTTTGATGACGTGCAGGCTGTGTAGAGGAAATGCCCCGTTGATCTACGAAGAGCCATCAAGCAGACATAAAAAAGGGCCAATAAATATTGGCCCAAGAGAGACATAGATAAACCTGGGTTAAAAATCGTAGTTTACTGTTACGCCGTAAGTCGATGGTGGTGCGAGTGTACCCATGATGGAATACGAGGTGGATACCGCAAATTTAGAGGTATAGTACTCTTCGTCAGTTATATTTTTAGCCCATAAACTCAGAGAGAGTTTTTCGTCACGATGACGGAATTTAACATTTGCGTTATAGGTAGTGATGGGATCTTCGCTCATATTTTCGGTATTGAATGCTGAGAAATAGATGCGGCTTCTATGATATGCGCCGACATTAACACTAATTGTGTCGCCGCTTTCGAGATTGAAATCATATTCACCATTTATATTTGCGGTAAGTTCCGGTGCTTGTACTAACTCGTTACCAGCGAACTGTTGAGTTATAAAAGTGCTTGAGTCATTTGGATCGCAGCCTGCTGTACCACCAGCGCATGGGTCTACCTCGTTAACTGACGAAAATTCCTTTATTTCAGTGTCGAGGTAACCAAGCTGAGCGTTAATGCGTAGATGGCGCGATGCTACCCAACTTAGCTCCACCTCTGCGCCCATGATTTCCGATTCACCGGCATTTTCGAGCTTTGAACCAAAAGCGCCACCTGGTGCAGGTATTGTTTTACCTAATTGCATATTAGTGAAATCGTAGACGAAAGCGGCGGCATTTAGGCTTAGCGTTCGATCAAGGAACAGGCCTTTAACGCCAATTTCAAATGCGTCTACTTCCTCAGGGTCGACAAACGCGGAAATCTGACCTAAATTCGCTGCGCCACTTTTGAATCCCTGAGAAAATTTAGCGTAAAGGTTGATGTCGTCAACGGGTTGATACTCAACACCTATATCGACGGTAAAGTCGTTCCAATCACCGTCGTCTGCAAACGGTATAGTACCGCCAGGGGTAGTGAACAGGTCTGACTTTTCGCGTTCCTCAACACTGTAGCGACCACCTAATGTCAATGACCATGTGTCTGAAAGGAAGAAGTTAAAATTAGCGAAAAGCGCGGACGCTTCAACATCCATAACGCCCTTAACCCTAACGATAGCATCCGCCGGCCCGCTAATCCCGATAGGATCGAATCCTAGTGGTGAGTCGGCGTTTAGTTTCTCTTTGTAGAAGTAAAGTCCAACTAATCCGTTAGCTCTATCGCCGCTGTAATGCAGTTGGAGTTCTTGCGAGAACGATTCAGTTTCGTAGGCATTTTCTACATTTAAGCCTGGCACTAATGAGGCATCCATATCTTGGATTTTTACCGAGTCAAATGTGCGGTGAGCCGTAATTGAGGTTAAGCTTAAATAGTCATCAATATCCCAATTGACTGTTGCATTGTAAGCGTCTGAATTACGTATATTAAAAGCGGGCGCATAGTTGGACCGGATATTACGTGGGTCGTCCGCCGTTAAGCCAGTAGAGCCGATGGGTGGCAGTGTGGCGGGATTATTAGTTCCGTCAGTTTCAATAAAATGGAGCACGTAGGCGCTATCATCTTCGCGTTGCCTCGAGCCTGAAAGTAGTATGTTTAGCTTGTCGACGGGCTTATATTCCAGTAGCACGCGGCCAGAAAGTTGATTTGCGTCGTCGATGTCTGTTCCAAAAATTTCGTTCTCGCCATAGCCATCGCGCTTATTGGCTTTTACGGCAATCCGTCCCAATAGTTTATTGTCGATGATAGTTCCGCCAAGGGCCGCCTCTGTTGTCATTAGGCTATAGTTGCCAAGGGTGGTGTGGATGTAGCCCGTCGTTTCTTCAGTTGGCTTGTTGGCGATGAGATTGATTGAGCCGCCGGTAGAATTGCGTCCGTAAAGGCTTCCCTGTGGTCCTCTTAGCACCTCAACCCTTTCTAAATCATAAAACACGCCGAGTTGGGCGTGTCCGGGTGAAACCACGACGCCGTCTACATGGAGGGCAACGGATGGGTCGGTACCGAAAAAGCTACTGACAAGACCAATGCCCCGAATAAATATCTTCGCGGATCCGAAGTCAGTCCCTATTGAAACATTTGGCGAAAATGATTCCAGATCTAGCACGTTGACTACCTGGTAGTCATTCAATTTTTCACTAGTGACAGCGGTTACAGAAGCACCTACATCCTGTAAAGATTCCTGGCGTTTTTGCGCCGTAACAATCACCTCTTCGATTGTGTACTTAGTGTCTTCTTGAGAATAAGCTTGTGTTGCTGAGAGAGATAGCCCTGTCACTGCCGTCAACAGAGCGATATTCGTTACGGATCTGTTTTTTATCATCTTGATTGCCCATTAAAATATTATAGTTAGAAGGTGTACTCTAGATTTTAGAGATTATCAGCAAGTTCTAATAAGTTCTGCTTACTTAAAGCTCGCATTTAGGTCGCATTAATTTTTGTTAGAATGAGAGCTGGCGAAATCTGCTTTGGGAATGCTTTTTGCTTTTACGTGACTGACTCATTACTTTGCAAATTGGGCGGCAAGTTCATCTCTAAACTGGGGCGCCGCAATATTTATGAGAGCCTCTGCGCGCTCGGCGGTTGACTTATAGGCGAGGCTCGCGATGCCGTATTCCGTAACTACATAGTCCACATCTGTGCGTGGGATGCTGACAATTGATTGATCACCCAGCCGTGCTGTGATTCTTGATTGGCTACCCTTCGCTGCAGTAGCGGGTAGTGCGATGATCGACCGGCCATTGTGAGATAGGCGAGCACCCCGGATAAAATCCAGTGCGCCGCCAGTGCCGCTAATCTGCCTATTATTAACCATTTCGGCGTTGACCTGGCCAAATAGATCAACCTGTACTGCTGAGTTGATGGACACGAAATTCTTTAGCGCTGAGATAATGCGTATGTCGTGGGTGTAAGAAACGGGACGAAATTTCAGCGACTTACAGTTTGCCGCCCACTGGTAAAACCGCTCGTCGCCCAGCGCAAATCCAGTGATATGCTCACCGCTATCGATGGCTTTGTTCTCGCCGGTAAAAACACCTGAATCTATTAAAGTAGCAGCCGCTTTCGTAATCATTCCACTATGTATTCCCAGGCCTCGATGGCTGGATAACGCACTTAGAATAGCGTCAGGGATATTACCGATGCCAAACTGAAGGGTGTCGCCGTCGTCGATCAGGCTGACGACATTACGGGCTATGCGCTCAGTTTCTGGCGAGGCTTTATAATCGGCTATAGAAGGCAAGCTGTGGCACGCTTCTACCGCATAGTGTATATCGCGGTATGCAATACTTGGGCTACCACTGGTGTGGGGCATAGCGCTATTGATTTCGGCAATTACGGTGTTGGCGCGAGTAAGCAGAGCGGGTACAAAATCGACGGTCGGGCCGAGACTACACTGGCCATTGCTGTCTGGCGGGCTGGTCTGAATAAGCACAGTATCGATAGTCGGTAGTAGCTCAATATAAGGAATTATTTCACTGTAGTGCAGCGGCAAAAATCTTGTTTTTCCTGACTGAAATGACGCGTGGAGCTCGCTAAACACAAAGAATGTGCTAAAGGTAGCCGTGTCGTGAAAGCTTTCGGGACGGTAGTTGTTTACACCGGGCACCATGACCGAAATGAAATTAACGTTTTTGCCTGCCGATGGGTTGCAGACTAGGGCGTTGAGCAGCGACGTGGGCTCACCGATGCCACCTTGAATAAACACGGTACTGCCGGGGGCGAGTAGCTCGCTCGCTTCAATGGGGCTGATTAATTTTGTCATCCTTTGCGCCATCGCTCCTTTATGCGTGCTTAAAGACTAAAGCCACCATCAAGGACTAGGGTCTGCCCGGTAACGAAGCGAGCGCGATCCGATGCAAAGAAGACTACTGCGTCTGCGACTTCTGGCGCCGTCCCGAGGCGTTTTAATGAGGAATTTCTGATAGCAGCTTCGACGTACTCTTCGCTGTATTCATTGCCGCGCATACGCTGGAAAAGGCCTGCATCAATTAGGCCTAGGGCTACGGTATTGGCGCGAATACCAAACTTTCCCTCTTCCCGTGCAATGCCTGTTATCAAAGCGTCTATCGCCGCTTTAGGTGCGACCGAGAGTACGTCTCGGGTGGGCCATCGCGATAAGCCAGCGGTACTGATTACAACATAGGAGCCGCCGTGTTCTCGCATATGCCGGAGTGAGGCGTGGACAATATTAAAGAAGCCGTTGGCATCATTGTTCATCACTTCGCGCCATTTACTTGGCGACAATTGATTGATGAACATCATCGGTATATTGGAGCCGGTTGCATTGACGATGGTGTGAATCTTTTTATACTTTTGAATTACCGTTGTGAAAAACTCATTGACCTCTTGTTCGTGTTCGATTGCCAACGGGTAGCTTGCTACATCGCCGCCAAGCGCCAGCACAGCGCCGCTCACAGCGGCTGCTTTTTCCTTATTATTACGGTAGGTAAATACGATGTTTGCGCCTGCTTCCGCTAGCCCTTTACAAATTTCGCTGCCGATACCTCCACTGCCGCCGATCACAACTGCCACACCCTCTGGGAAGTCGGTTCTCGAACGTGCTGCTTGTGATGAGTCGCTCATAATAGTTTCCTGTTCAATAATATCTTTTATGAATTTTAGATGGTGGGCAGCCTAGAGTTTGCGGCCAATGATCTCTTTCATGATTTCGTTGGTGCCGCCGTAAATCATTTGCGGACGAGCATCTATCCAGGCTCTGGCAATGGGATATTCAAGTATGTATCCATAGCCGCCGTGTAATTGTAGGCAGGTGTCTATGACGCGATTTTGCAGTTCCGTGCACCACCACTTGGCCATGGCGGATGCCTCTGCATCTAGTTTGTTTGCGACGAGCAATTCAAGGCAGTTATCAATGTAGACACGACCAATCTGGGTTTCACTTTTACATTCTGCCAATTTGAATTTGGTGTTCTGGAAGTCGGAGAGCGGCTTGTTGAAGACTTGGCGGTTTTTTACATAGTCGATGGTATGGCTCAGCGCGGCCTCGGCGCCGGCGATAGCGCGGATGGCGATGATGAGTCTTTCCCAGGCGAGTTCTTCCATCATGTACTGAAAGCCCAGGCCAGGCTCACCTAAAATATTCGAAGCTGGCACGCGAACATTATTAAAGAATAGCTCAGCAGTGTCCTGCGCCTTTTGGCCTATTTTGTTTAAGGTGGATCCTTTGGTGAACCCTTCTCGATCAGCTTCTACGAGAACGAGGGATATGCCCTTGGCACCGGAGTCAGAGTCCGTTTTTACCGCCAGGATGATCAGGTCTGTTAAGTAGCCATTGGTAATGAAGGTTTTAGAGCCGTTGATCACAAGCTCGTCGCTGTCGCGGATGGCTTTTGTTTTTATTTGTTTGAGATCAGATCCAGCCCCTGGCTCGGTCATACCCAGTGAGCCAATGACTTCGCCGCGCGCCATTTTTGGCAGCCATTTTGATTTTTGTTCCTCCGTCCCCAGGCGATTTATGTAGCAGGCGACAATCTCCGAGTGCATCGCAAACCCTGGCCCGACGGAATTGGCGTACTGCTGCTCTTCAATAATGATCGCGCTGTACTTGCGGCAAACACCCGATCCGCCGTAGTTTTCTGGAATAGTGGTGCAGAGCATACCGAGCTCGCCCGCTTTACGCCAAACCTCGCGGCTGACATAGCCCTGTGCCATCCAGTCTTCCATATTGGGGGCGATCTCATCCTCCATAAAACGGCGGACAGATTGCCTGAATATTTTCTGTTCGTCACAGAAAATAGTGCGCTCGATCGGCATATTCAGACTGGTATTCATATTATTCCCACTATTTTTTTAAGGTATTTAAACCGGCTATTTCAGTGCGATATCGAGACTAGTTTCGCTAGTGTTACCCACGTTTTCATACTGATTTTGTGCATCTTAAATACGGTAATTAGACCGTTGTTCGAAGGCCGAACTTACTTATCGATAGCCGTAAATACTAGAACTGTGGGTGCTCAGGTTTAACTCGCCTTAATTTTATGGCATGCGTAGGCGACGTACTTTGTTTAGGAGGATGCAGGCGAGAGGCCGGTATTGCTCTGGTGTAATGTGTTTCTCACCAAGCGAAAGCGAGTTCAACATGAATGCATTTAAGCACTAGAATTTGCCCTGTCTTAATCGGCGTGGAGTCCGTATGTCTGTCTATCTTCTTGGTCAATTACGAGTGAAAAACTGGAGCTGGTATAAACAGTATCAAGAAGTTACTGAGGTACTAGTGAAGAAATACGATGGTCGCTATCTCGTAAAGTCTGCGCAAGTTGATCAGTTAGAAGGTAGCTCTACTCCGCCTAGCGCAGTTGTAGTGATCGAATTCCCATCAGTAGAACACGCACAGCAGTGGTACCAAGATCCTGATTATCAACCAATGATTGAGCTGCGAAGAATGAGCGACGTGGACACCGAGCTTTTATTGGTCAGCGGTGTTTTTAGTTAAAATAAGTTTGGGGTTAAGAAGTATGTTGCACTTTCAGGATAGTGAACACGTGTCGATGATACGAGACACCATTGAGCGCTTCGTCGAAAAGGAAATGCCAAGAAGTCTGGCTCGACAGTGGGACAACGATAATTATTTCCCTAGAGATATTCATAATAAGCTGGTCGAGCTCGGCTTGATGGGATTGACAGTGCCCGAGGCTTACGGTGGTAGCGGAGTTGATATTACTGCAACGGTAATGGTTATCGAGCATCTTTGCGCCAGAAGCCTAGCGGTAGGTGGAGGTTATATACAGTCGGCGTGTTACGCCGGATTAAACCTCGGCGAAGTCGCCAATGAGGCGCAGAAGAAGGAATTGCTTCCTAAGGTTATTGAGGATGGCTTGATCTTCGCCTACGGGATTAGTGAGCCAGATGTGGGGGCCGATGTTTCAAGTGTGAAGACCACGGCCCGTCGCGAGGGTGATTACATTGTTGTTAATGGTAACAAGCGTTTTTGTTCTGGTGCGGCGGTGGCCGACTATATCTACACGCTCGTGCGTAGCGGCCCAGCTGAAGATCGTTATAAAAATCTATCTCTTGTTTTAATCCCACCGAACACTCAAGGCGTTAGTTTGGATTTACAGGGGACGTTAGGCCTTAAGGGTGTGGGCACCTACGACGTATCCTTCGACGAGGTGAGAATTCCAGCATCGCAAATTATCGGTGGTGAAGAGGGTTGGAATAACGGGTGGTCAAAATTGGTTGGGCCGGGTTTAGATATTGAGAAGCTAGAGGTGGCCGCCATGGCATTAGGCATCGCCACCGCCGCTGTCAATGATGCCTGGGCTTACTCGCAAGAACGAGTTCAATTTGGCAAGCCAATCTGCAAGATTCAGTCGATTCGCCACATGCTCGCGGAAGTAAAAACCAAATTAGAAGCCTGTCGCTTGATGACCTACCACGCTGCAGGGCTTATTGATCAGAATAAAAATGCCTCAGTAGAAACCTCAATGACGAAGCTATTTGTTTGCGATACCGCCCGCGATATCACGATAGCGTGCCAAGAGCTGATGGGCGCTTATGGCTATGTCAAAGATTTTGATATGGAGCGCTATGTGCGGGACGTTCTTATTATGCCGATTATCGGTGGATCATCTGCTATCCAGAAAAATAATATTGCCAACCGACTTAATCTGCCCCGCTAAGTATCTCGTCATTCTGATTTTATATTTACATGGGATGTCGTTGCGAACGGTCCTGTAGAAAAACAATTTTGATAGGAGATGCTTTGTGACAAAAAGTGGAATTGTTTCACTGGGTGGATATATTCCTCGTCAGCGTCTTAGCCGTAAGGCAATTGCCGAAGCCTATACCTGGCTTAGACCCAGCGGAGTGGCGAATGCCAAGGGCGCGCGAGCGATAGCTTCATACGATGAAGACGCATTGACGATGGCGGTAGAGGCAGCTAACAATGCCTTACGTGATGTACCACTAGACGAGGTGCGTAAGTTATTTTTCGCGTCTACTTCTATGCCTTTTTCAGACCGCCAGAACGCGGCGATTATTGCTGAGGCATTGTCGCTTCCCCGTAATTTGTTCTGCGCGGATATTGGCGGAAGTTTGAAGTCTGGCTTAAGTGCATTACGTCAAGCCTTGGAGTCCGGCGAGAGCGCCGTCGTTGTCGCCGCAGAAAAACGCACGGCTAAGCCCGCTAGTGCACAAGAAATGTCCTTTGGAGACGGCGCTGCCGCTTTCGGGGTTGGCGATAGTGAGCTGCTGGCGGAATATCTTGGCGCGTATTCGGTATCGGTTGATATGACCGACCACTACCGTGAGCGAGATTCGAAATATGGCTATTATTTAGAAGATCGTTGGATTCGCGAAGAGGGTTATTTAAAGCTAATTCCTGAATCCATTTCGGGTTTGCTGAAACAAGCAGGGCTAGACGGCGGGGCTATAGATCACCTTATTTTGGTCGGGCCGGACTTGCCTACTAGGAAGAAAATATCATCACAGTGCGGCGTGCCTGTTAATGTGCTGTGTGATGATTTGTATGATGTTTGCGGTGATACAGGAAGCGCTCATCCCCTCGTTTTATTGGCTTATACAATCGAGAGTGCCAGCCCAGGTCAATTAATCTTAGTGTCGGGTTTTGCGCAGGGCTGCGAAAGTATGTTGTTCCGTGTCGCGGACGATGTTGGCCGGTGCAAAAATTATAGCGGAATCAAGAATTCTTTAGAGCAAGCAAAGCCATCAGACGACTACGTTCGCTACCTGTCGTTTTCTAATGCGCTTGACCTAGACTGGGGCATTCGCGCCGAGCGAGATAATCGTACTGCCCATTCTGTTTTTTATCGAAAGCGTGACGCCGTAACAGGTTTTATGGGCGGGCATTGTACCTCATGTAATACCAAGCAGTTCCCGCAGTCACGCGTTTGCGTGAATCCCGACTGTCGAGCGTTGGACACTCAGGTAGCAGAGCCTTTCAAAGATAAAAAATCTTATGTGAAATCATTCACCAAAGACTGGCTAGCGCATTGCTACAACCCGCCCTTTGTATATGGAAATGTGGCGTTTGACGGTGGCGGTATCGTCATGATGGAAATTGTTGACGCGGAAGATCAAGAGCTAGGTGTTGGGACACCGTTAAAGATGACGTTTCGTATTAAGGATCGCGATGCGCAGAGAGCCTACCACCGCTATTTTTGGAAGGCGGCGGTCGTTGCCGAATAGGCGTGGTGAACAAACTAAAACAGTAGGGTAATTCATGGCGAGTGGAATTAGAGATAAGGTCGTAATCATCGGTATGGGATGCACGCCCTTTGGTGAGCACTGGGATAAGGGCGCGGATGATCTTATTGTCGACGCGTTTGAAGAGGCGGTGGCAGACGCGAATATAGACAGAGATCAAATAGATGCTGCGTGGTTCGGTCTCTCTCATGACGAGCAAAGTTTAAGTAAATCAGCCATTTCACTTGTGCAGGCCCTGCGGCTGCCAAATATTCCCGCCACCCGTGTTGAGAATCTATGTGCGACGGGGTCTGAAGCGTTGCGCGGTGCAATCTATGCGGTAGCGGCAGGGGGAAGTGATATTGCCTTGGCGTTGGGCGTTGAGAAATTAAAAGATACGGGTTATGGAGGCTTGCCTGAGCGAACCAAAGGGACCTTTGATGATATGTGGTACCCCAATGTCACCGCGCCGGGGTCTTTTGCACAGCTGGCGATTGCCTATGCTGAGAAGCATGGCATCAGCATGGACCAGCTTAAAGAGGCGATGGCACACGTGTCGTGGAAGAGTCACGAAAATGGCGTGCGCAATCCGAAGGCACATCTTAGAAAAACCTTATCTAAAGAAAGTATCGTTCGCGCGCCGATGATCTCTTATCCACTTGGTCTGTTTGATTGCTGTGGTGTAAGTGATGGCTCCGCGTGCGCGATTGTCACGACGCCGGAGAATGCCGAGCGCATGGGTTTAACAGGAAATTTAGTGAGTGTTAAAGCGTCGCAAATTGCGGTGAGTAATGGATCGGAGATGTCATTCGGGGAATGGGACGGCAGTTACACGCAGACGACCCGTATCGCCGCCCAGCGAGCCTACGCTGAAGCTGGCATAGCAAACCCAAGAGGAGAATTAGATTTAATTGAAGTACACGATTGTTTTTCCATTACCGAACTCGTTGTTATGGAAGACTTGGGCTTGTCTGATGAGGGCCGCGCGTGGCGCGATATTCTCGATGGTCGCTACGACCGGGACGGCGATATTCCCTGCAATGTTGATGGCGGACTAAAGTGCTTCGGGCATCCGATCGGCGCTAGCGGCCTGCGTATGGTTTACGAGCTGTATCAACAAATACAAGGTCGTGCCGGCGAGCGCCAGTTGGCAAATCCAAAGCAAGGTTTAAGTCATAATCTTGGCGGTTTTCCAAATCGCAACGTCTGCAGTATTACGGTAGTAGGGCAGTACTGATAGTAAACATTGAGTTGAATGGCTAAGTTTTGGCTAGATAGAAATAGGTGGATAGCAATGCAAGATAAAACATCATTGGCTGGGCGAGTCATCATGATTACCGGTGCCGGGCAGGGTATCGGGCGGGCGCTGGCAGAATGCGCAGCGGGAAAGGGGGCGCGTGTCGCCTTGGTAGATATTAATCAGCAACTCTTATCTGAAACTGTCGAGCTGATTGGCGAAGAGCGTGCGCGGGCCTATGTGGGCGATATAAGCGATGACGTGTTTGTAGGGAATACGGTAAATAATATCGTCGATGACTTTGGTGACTTACATGGCCTGATTAACAATGCAGGTATTGTTCGTGCGGCGATGGTACACAAAATGACGCTCGCGCAGTGGCAGCAGGTTATTGATGTGAATCTCACCGGTGCGTTTATTTGTTTGCAGGCGGTGGGGAAATACCTAATTCACAAGGCAAACAGTGGCGATCCGAACCCAGGTAGTATTGTAAATGTTTCCTCAGATGCAGGACGGCGTGGGACAGTGGGTCAGATTAACTACGGTGCGGCCAAATCCGGCGTTTTAGGTTTGACGATGTCAGCTGCACGTGAGTGGGGCGTCTACAACATTAATGTTAATAGCGTCTGCTTTGGAATGGTTGAGACGGCCATGACAGAGACAGTTCGGCAGGAAAAGTTTAGAGAAAAATATTTGCAACAGATTCCACTTGGTCGTTTTTCGACACCCGACGATGTCGCACCGGCTACCTGTATGTTGCTATCCGATATGGCTAATTATATTACCGGTCAGCATCTCAGTATTAGTGGTGGATTTCATATCGGCGCCTAGCAGGCTGTTGAATAACTGCCTACGTTGCGTCTGCGGTGTTAAAAATGGCCTAAAAATGCTCATTTACTACGCATAAACTCCGCTTCTTCAGCCATTTTTACCTTGCATCCGCGGCCTCGCTAACGTTTTTCAACCGCCTGCTAGTATTCCTAAATTTCTGCTCGGTGTAATCGCATCGGGCTAAGGCCAATGACAATGATAAAAGACATTAAGTTTAATGATTTTCCAGCGTTGAGGAACTTAATCTCCGAGGAGTTTGGTGAATTTGGCGAGACCTACTTGATTAGCCAAGAGATGATAATGCTATTTGCTGATCTCACCAATGATCATCAGTGGATACACGTTGATGTAGAGCGCGCGCGAACGACGAGTCCGTTTGGCGACACTATCGCGCACGGATTTCTAACATTGGCATTGGCGACAACGTTGCGCCCAAAGCTGGATTTCAATATTACTGCTTACAGTAGTGCCATGAACTACGGGATTGACCAACTGCGATTTCTAGCGCCGGTGGTTGCTGGTTCACGTGTTTATGGTCGCATTCGTTTTGATTCGGTTGAAGAGAAGGCAAGTGGTACCTTAATTACTTCTGAAATGGCGATTCATGTTGTGGGTAGCGACAAGCCTTCCATTATATTTAAATGGAAATTGCTCTATCGGCCATAGTCAGTTTTAGTCTGACTATGGCCTGCATTCTGTACTCGTAATTATTTGTTGAGAAATCGACCCAGCGCTTGATGGTGCTGCTCATGGGTGTGACAAAGACTTTGTTGCGCCGCGCAGAAGTCAAGGAAATCTGGTAGTTCCAGGCGCTCTCCTGCTTGGAGTAGTCTTTTCGATATTCGCAGTGCTTCTCGCGGCTTCTTGGCAAATTCCGCAGCCATTTTTTGAGCGTAGGGAATAAGTTCGGCCGCAGGCACAACCTCTAAAAAAAGCCCGATATTCTTTGCTTCGTCAGCACCAATAATACGTCCGGAGAAGGTCATTTCGGCGGCTCTCTGTTTGCCTACAACACGTGGTAGGAACCAGGCGCCACCGTCGCCAGGAATAATCCCAAGATTTACAAACGTTTCGCCCACCTTGGCGTGCTCTGATCCGATGCGTATATCGCACATACAGGCTACGTCTAAGCCCGCGCCAATCGCCGCGCCATTTACAGCAGCGATGGCGGGTACTTCCAGTTGGTAAAGTGCACGGGCCATTTTTTGGATGCCTCGGCGATAGCGGTCTTGTATTTCTATCGGGTTGCCTCCGAACATTCCCGCTCGATCATACATATCTTTAACATTGCCGCCAGACGAAAAGGCGTTGCCGTTACCGGTGATGATCAGGGCGCCAACCTCATGATGCTCATTGACCCAGTCTACAGTCGCAATTATATCGTTAACTAAGGCGGTACCGGTTAAGGCGTTGCGCACGTCATCGCGGTTAAAGTACAGCGTTGCTATACCGTCTTCCAGTGTTAGTTCTGCGTCGCTCAGGGTAAGTGTTTTAGTCATAAGTTTATCCTCTGGCATCGCTTCGGTTTGTGAGTTCTTCCCAAAGGTTTGCCTGTCCTATTTTTACCAGCTGTTGGCCTAAATAATTTGCCCAATGGCGATCATTGCCAAACTCGGCGCGCCATGACCAGAGTCGCTGGGTAAAGTGGTGCAGGCGATGTTCTTGGGTAAAGCCGATGGCACCGTGAACTTGATGCGCGATGGAAGTGGCTTCACCAATGGCGCGATTCGCGCGTAATTTCGCAGCAGCGATTTCGAACTCAGCATCGCTTTTGTCGTGCGCGTGGCAGGCGGCGTTGGCTGCGCAACTCACCGCCGCCGCGTGTTCAGCGAGTAATGCAATTTGATGTTGAATCGCTTGAAACTTACTAAGGGCTCGACCAAATTGTTTGCGCTCCTGCACGTACTGTACGGATAGTTGCAGCGCTGCTTCTAGTGCGCCAGCGATTTGAGCGGCTTTAAGTAATGCGCCAGCCATAAGAACTTCATTTGTACTGGTGTCTAGTTTCTTAAGGTCAATGAGAGGAGCATTGACAAAGCTGAGCTTATCGCGGGCTTCGTTTGCTTCGTTAATGTGCTGTAAAACGGTTGATGTTTGCGAGGTCGATATGAGGGCTAAATAGCAATCGCCCTGACTTTGGCAATGGACTAGTGCCGTCGGCGTAACGCGTCCCCAGGGAAGTGCGGGTATATCGCCACTGAAAAACGCCTGATCCGAACTTTCATCATGTTGAATGCTCGCGGTATGGGCTGTGCCAATTGTGATAGCGGCGTCGGGAATCTGCATATTGCTGTCTTGTAGTAGCTTTCTCGCGATGATGGTTTCGCCTATCGGCATCGGGATGGCGTGAAAGCCTATCTGCTTGAATATCGCGAAGCCGTCCTGCCACCCGCCGCCAAAGCCGCCGTTGTCTTCGGACAGTAATACGTTGCTAATGCCTAACTCTTCGATGGCTCGCCATAGTTGGTCAAACACGGGCTGTTTGTTGGTTTCGGGCATGCCGTTGGCCATGAGATCGCAAAACAAGCGATCGACGGAGGTAGCTAAAATATCTGTAAACTCATTCATCTTAAACCCAGCCCCTTACTAATAATGCCGCGCAGTATTTCTCGTGTACCGCCGCGCAAAGAAAATGACGGAGAAGCCTTGAGCAAGTAACTCAATACCTCAGCCGTTGATTGGCTGGCTGGGCTGTTGTTTTCAGTGTTAAGCGCCGCCTGAATGTTATGCGGTAGCTGCTGTTCAAAACATGCGCCCAGATCTTTTACGATGGTCGCTTCCAGTATTGCTGACTTGTCGTTGGCCAATTTTCCTGTCACTGATAACGACATCTGCCGTAAGGTCCAGAGTTCGGCGGCAATGTTTCCCGCAAGATTGAGCTCGAGTTCAGACGGCTTTTCTTGAATCGCGCCAAGGAATTTTTCGTACAGCTGATAACTGCTAAGGTAGCGTTCCGGCCCGCTTCGCTCCAAAGCGAGCTCAGCATTTACCTGCGCCCAGCCGTCGCCTAATTGGCCCAATAGCATGTCGTCGCTGACGAATACATTGTCGAGAAATACCTCGCCAAAATGCACTTCGCCGGTGTGATCGGTGATTCCATTTCTGGTGACGCCGGGGGATTTTAGATCGATTAGAAATTGACTTAGGCCGGCGTGTCGGTTGTTCTCGTCCTTACCCGTTCGCACTAAGGTAATCATCACGTGCGCGTGCTGAACTATCGTTGTCCAAACCTTCGACCCGTTGATGAGCCAGCCACCGTCGGTGCGCGTTGCGTGGGTGCTAATGGAGGCCAAATCAGACCCTGAGTTCGGCTCACTCATACCAATACAAAAATACAACTCACCTTTGGCAACCGCGGGAATAAAACGCTGACGCGCAGTCTCAGTGCCAAATCGCAGTATTTGCGGTCCGCTTTGACGATCTGCGATCCAGTGCGCGGCTACCGGCGCGCCCGCCGCGAGTAATTCTTCTACCACGACGTATCGCTCTAGGGCACTGCGTTCGTGACCGCCGTATTTTTTTGGCCAGGTCATCCCGATCCAGCCTTGCTGGCCCAGCTTTCGGCTAAACTCGCTGTCAAATCCCGTCCACGTGTGGGCGCGCTGGACTGGCGTATAGCCGACAAGCGCTTCTTTCAAAAAAGCGCGCACCTCAGAACGGAGCTGCCTAACGTGATGGGGCAGCTCAAAGGGTGAGAAATCGTAGTTTGTCATATCGCTTTGTGAGAATCCGATTTAGAGGAATAGATTGGTAGTCAGCGTACAATTGAGTTGCTAGGCGGAGTGTTCCCCCCGCCTATTCTCTGCGAAGGGCAGACGGCCTATTTCCCAATGAATTTAGGTTTCTCTTTGTTCTGAAATGCTTCCAAAGCTATTCGGTGATCTTCTAGTAGTTGAGTAATATTCTCAAAACTCGCGGCGCGGTCGATGACCGCATTCGCAGTAACTTTTAAACCCGCATTGATAGAGGCTTTGGTCCACTTTATGGCGTGCTTTGCCCCTGAAGCTAGACGCTTAGCCATCTTATTAACGACTTCATCTAGCTCTTCGGCGGGAACCGCCTGGGTAATTAGACCTATGTCGGCAGCTTCCTGACCTTTGATGGCATCACCGGTGAGAAGATAACGCTTTGCTCTAGCGTAGCCGATAAGCTGAGGCCATATGACTGCGCCGCCATCTCCGGCAACAAGCCCGATAGAGACGTGTGGGTCTGCAAATACTGATTCGGGTGTTGCGTAAATGAAGTCGCAAAACAGCGCAAGCGAGCATCCTAAACCTATTGCTGGACCATTTACCTTGGCGATGATTGGCTTTTCTAAATCCAGTAAAGCGTGTTGAATCTTGCGGTCTTTACGAATCGCTTCACTAGTGCTGATTGGGTCGCCATGCATCTCTAGTAACATGTCTAGATCACCGCCGGCACAGAACGAGTTGTTTGAACCCGTTAGTATGATGATATCGACGTCGTCGTCATTGTCTACTTCGTGAAATATTTTGAAAAACTCACCGTGAAGCTTTGCATTAAGCGCATTTTTCACCTCAGGCCGATTTATAGTGATTGTTAAAATGTGATCTTCTTTTGTGATTTTTAGCGCTTCGTAGTGATCGTAATTCATACTGCTCTCCAAATGATTCAGGAATTCTGTGCTTATGAGTTTTCTTCGATGTTGATGTTAATTCCGAAATGCTTACTCATTAGTTCTTTGAGTAAAAACTTCTTAACTTTTCCAGAGTGAGTTGCGGGGAAATTTTCGATAAAGGCGATATATTTAGGTACTTTCCAGCGCGATACGTGTTCACTGCACCAAGCGCGAATTTCAGCAGGGCTTGCATGGTTCTTATTGTTGGTTCGCAGCACAGCGCAGACTTCTTCTCCATATTTTTCATCGGCTAGGCCAATAACGGCTGCGTCTATAACATCGGGATGTTCTAGTAGGTAATTCTCTATTTCGGCGGGGGAAAGGTTTTCGCCGCCGCGAATGATCATTTCCTTCGATCGACCGACGATACTGATATATCCCGATGAGGTCATCTTGGCTAGATCACCAGATTTAAACCAATCGCCCCCATCAAATGCATTGTCGTTGTCAGTCTTTTCACGATAGCCCAGCATTCTGCCCGGACCTTTATAGCAAAGTTCACCCGCTACGTTGTGGGCCACTATTTCACCGCTGGCGTCGGTGATTTTGACGCTGACCCCGCTTAATGGCTGGCCGCTACTTTCCGATTTTGTTTTGGTGTCGTCGCTTACTACTGTTGATGTGGTGACCCCGCAGGTCTCAGTTTGGCCGTAGCAGTTCAGCACTTCGACGCCAAAGTTTTCTTCGCAGCGCTTTATTAAGTAGGCTGGGACTTGGGCGCCTCCCAAGACAATACGTTTCAAACCCGAGAAATCACGTTGGGCAAAAGAGGGGCTTTCTAGCATGGCGGTAATCATTGTGGGTACGCCAATAAACCCGGTGCACTTTTCTTGTTCCAGTATGTCGAGTGTTTGTTCCGCCTTAAAAATATAAAGTGGTAAGGTCGTTGCGCCATTGAGCGCGGCCCCAGGTATAGAGTTGCCCGATCCGCCAACATGGAATAATGGAAAGCCGTGACATACTCGGCTGCCTTCTGTGAACCCCCAGCGCAGGTAGGAACTCTTTGCGGTTGTGGTAATTGCGCTATGCGTGAGCTGAGCGGCTTTGGGTTTGCCTGTTGTTCCCGATGTGTACTGGATCATCAGAATGTCGTCAGGGGCCACTGATGCCAAGTGGGATAGGGCTGGCTCTTTGGCGAGTAGCTCTTGTACTCCCGATGAAAACGAGTACACCCCCCTGAGCGTCGGAACCTGGTCTCTAACCGCGCGGATAATATCTATGAGTGGATTGTCTCCCACCGTATCTGCGTGGAAGATCGCCACTACATCGCTTGCGTTTAAGGCATAGGCTAGTTCAGCTTTTTTATACAGCGGATTGAGTGCAACAATAACTAGACCCGCTTTGGCGAGCGCGTATTCTAGTAGTATCCATTCGGGGTGGTTAGGCCCCCATATTGCGATTTTGTCGCCGGGCTCAAAGCCTTGTGAAAGAATATTTGCTGCTAAACGATCTGCTAAATTATTGAGCTCAAGGTAGGTCCATCTTGTTTCAATGATATTAGGTTGACAGTTGTAGACGACGGCTTCTCTATCGGGCCACAGCGTTGCGCCTTCAGCCAATGCATCGCCAAGTGTTTGCGATAGAACCTCAGCAGGTGGGGAATCTGCGAGCCAAATAGAGTAGTTGGAATCTGGTTTCATGGTTAAGCACGATTTCTTATGATGAATTGGTCGATAGCCCAATAATTACACGGTGTGTAATGGAATAACTTTTTCTGAATAAGAATCGTATGATTTACTCAATTCATATTAAACTCGCATTTAAATGCGAGTTTTTTAGTCGTTAGAAATAGCCGGGGGATCGCCGCTTATAAAAGAAAATATGCGTCATTTTATTGAAGAAAAAGTATTGCAAGACGCCATCAGCTTCAAAGTTTTCTCTTGTTGAGAAGTTTGCTAACAATGGATAGTGTTTCTGCGGAGCGTAGACGATTTGAAAATTCCAAAGCCTCTTCATCAATAACAGCCAGAGTCTGTTGTTGGAGCCTCTTAGTCATGAGTCGTTTTGTTGCCTGTAAGGCAGCGTTGGGTTTTGATGCGAGAATTTGGGCATTTTGATATGCGTATGATAAAAGCTCGTCTGCCGGCAGCGCTTTATTCACAATACCAAGCGAAACGGCGTCGCTGCTGTCGAATTGATCACCAATCATTAGAAGTTCTGTGGCTTTAGCGCGGCCTAATCTTTCCGGTAGGATCATGGTTGATGCGAACTCAGGCACAAGCCCGAGTGACAGAAAAGGCATTTTGAAGGAGCTGGAGTCTGAGGCGTAGATTAAATCGCAGTGCAAAAGCAATGTGACGCCTATCCCAATTGCATTACCGTTTACCGCTGCAATAATAGGCTTCTTAAAGCTGGCTAGGGTGTTCATGAAGTGAAAAGAAGCTTTCTCGTTGTACGGCAGTTCAGCAGAATTTTGGAATGCCCTGATGTCGTTTCCTGCGGTGAAATAGTCACCAGCTCCGGTTAGGATTACGACCTTAATATCCTCGTTTTTATCAGCGTCATTTAATAGTTGAATCAAGCTATCGTACATTGCGTAGCTAAGCGCATTTTTCTTTCGCGCTCTGTTTAATGTGATAGTTAAGATGTTTTCCGAGAACGATGTAAGTATCTCGTTGGGGGTTTCACTGGTTTCATGAGTCATGGTTTTGGAGTCGCACGTTAATATTACGATTTTACTGCGCTAAGACCTTTTATTTTGTAATATAAAATACTACAAAATAAACTCGCTTATTGTGGCGGCTCAACAGTAGCATTTCCCTATCTTATTTTTATGGGGTGTTCTTTGTTCTTAAAATTCTTGGGGGTGTGTGGCTTTGAGGCGGCTAAAACGGCGCTGAGGTTTCCTACTATATCTTACTCCAAATAGTGCAGCGACATGCTGCCGACTATAGCGAATGCCTGCCTGGCACTACTGAGCTGCGAGTCTACTGAATACAGGCATCGTTGAACTCGGTCGGGTCACCCAGCATGCCTCTGGGCGACGGTGGCTGCTCGCCCTGAATATCCTGAACGTTGTATTCCAGAGCTAGCTCGGCGGCATAGTAGACCTTTCCACTGCGGCGCAGCCTTTCGGGATCGCCCCAGAGTGCATCGATAACCCGGCCGGGAAATTCCGGAGATTCAGCCATCGCGACAATTTCCGCGTAGAGTTCGGGGTGTTCAGCAAACACCTTGAGGCTGCGCTCGGTCTTCAGAAGCCCCATCCACAACGATAGCGCGGTCACCCCAAAGGTCGGAAGCCTACTGCCATATCGTGGGCCATTTTATCGACGGCGGCCTTCCCTGCACCGTAGGCCGGGCCGTGCATATAGCAGCGACCGCCGGCAGAAGAGGTATTTACAACTAGGCCAGCGGCGCTTTTTAACAACAACGGCGCGGCAAAATAGCTGGAACGTGCGCCGACATCCAGAATATCTTGCAAGGCCAGCGGCTTCTACCAAAACGGACTTGGCAGGATCAGCCCTTGAGGAACAAGTAAGGCATTGTTGACGAGAATATCCAGCCGACCCTGCTCCTTTTCGATGACAGCAAATAGGGATTCCACTTCCTGATCGTGGCTTTGATCGCAGGCTATTGCCCGTGCAGTGGCGCCGCGCGATTTGATCTCCGCGGCGGTGTTGGCGAGGCTGCCTGGCAAGTCAGCGTCACCCTCTTGCAAAGTACGGCCAGTGATATAGATAACACTGCCGGGCCTCGACAGTGCCAGCGCAATTCCCTTTCCGGCGCCCCGGCTAGCGCCGGTAACGAGAACAACCCGCTCTGCTGTCATCATGGCGCTCCGTTTTCTTTCCGTGGGTACCTAGGTACTTGAATAGTGTAAGCTTCGGATCTTTGGTCATCGTCCTATTCACGTTTTGTAGCGACGTTACTCGGTAAGATATTTCAGTACCATAGAGGACAGTTCATCGATAAATTCGTCCTCGGAAATATCGGAAGGTTGCTTTTCCAAATATCGGATGCAATTACTGGTTATTGCGTTTTCTACAATAAAGAGTGCAGTGCTTAGATCTTTTACCGTTAATTCAATCTGGTGTTGTTTAAGATAGGCAAGATTAGTGACAAAGGTGAAATTCTCTGTGGTTAATTTTGCGTAGGTGTCTTTAAGCCGCGGTACTTGGTAGCGAATACGAAATAATACAAATTCATTTTCTTTGTAAATGGATAGCAGTAGCCGAGTCATAGTTGGAATCATGACTTGGATGGGTTCGGTCATTAATTCCATTAATTTGTCTCGCAGCTCATCTGCGGCTTTTGATACCACGCTTTCGATAAGGGCGTAAATGATAGTCTCTTTGTTAGAAAAATACTGGTAGAGAGTTCCAATACTTACGCCTGCAACATCTGCAATATGATTGGTTGTAAGGTGAGCATAGCCTTCTTTTTCGAGTATTTTTTTTGTTGCATCCATTATGGAGTCAACAGTCATTTGAGCCCTTTCTTGGCTGGGTAGCTTGCGAGCAGCAAAATCCTTAGATGAGTCTTCTGATTTTTTCATAGGGTACTTTGCTCTTAGTTAGCGGTGGTGCTGATATTTTATTTATACTGAATATTACTACAATAAAGCGTAATACCAAATTGTAATATTTAGCGTACCGCTACGAGCTCGGGAGCCAAGTAATTAGAGGCTTTTCGGTTATCCTTGCTTAGTAGAAGAATTGCTGCGCAGAATCTTGTGTATCAACGCAGGTGCTTGTACTGAAGTGCTCTGCTATTGCTTGCTTATTAGGCTATGGGCTTTGTCTATCAAAAGGCTAGGTAGCGTGTACACTGATTTATGTATTGTCGCCTTTTACTAGATTAATCGCTTTGCTTCGCATAGACATCTCCGCGATTTGTATACTGTAGTCGAGGTGTTGTTGGGATACGCCGCTCAGTAGCTCCGTCCACGGTAATGCAGTGTGCGATATTGCAAATAAAGAATATAATTTTCAAATACTTATGATCTTAGCTTAGCGCTTCTGGGAAGTTAAATTCATGTCCCCAAAAGCTTTGTAAGCGGCTGCTTGTTGGCACAAAATTGTCCCAGTCCACCTGCCATCCGTCGCAGCCAAACTCGATTTCGAAGCCTGATGGACTGCGCATATAAAAGGACACCATGCGGTCATTGGTGTGCCTGCCTAGTGACGCAGTGACATGAATGCTATTTGCCTTGCAGCGGTCGAGGGCGTAGCCGACATCGTCGAGACTTTTCACTTCTAGCATCATATGTATCAAGCCTGCGGGATGACCGATTTCAAACAGCGCTAGGCTATGATGGCGGGGGTTATCGCAGTGAAGAAAGTGTAGGCCTTTGGTGGGTGCTGATGGCGCCAGCTCGACATCCATATAGTCGGTCTCTTGAAAGCCCAGTATTTCAGTATAGAACTGGTGGCATTTCGCAAGGCTTGGCGTGGGTAGAACGACATGGCCCATGCCCATATTGCCAGTGACAAATCCAGAGACGCCTTGCGGAGAATTGAACAAGTCATAGTCATTTACGCGGCCGTGGTAGAGCTCTAGTTGATTGCCATCTGGGTCTAGGGTTCGAGCGAGTTCCTTTACGCAGCGACTGTCCGCGAGGTCTTTTCCGCAGCGCTCAACGTGGTGACCCGCTGCTTCGAGATTGGCTATTACGCTGTTGTAGTGCGCCGTGTCTTTTAATTCCCACCCAGCGAATAGAAATCGATCTGTATTTCCCGGGGTAATGACCATTCGAAAGGCGCGATCATCGATTTGTAAGTACAGTTTATCCTCGCCAAGTTTGGTGTTTACCATCACGCCGAGAACCTCGGTAGCGAAGTGGCGCCATTCCTCCAAATTTGTACTTTCAATTCCGATATAGCCGAGACTGGATACTGTCATATTTCTCATCTTGATTGTTTGACGTTGCCGCTGAGTTCGCTTGCTAGGTGCAGTTTGTAAGGTGTTTCACTGCTCTAGCGAATTGCTGTATAGCTCTTAACTTAGGATTAAACACCTTCATTTTAAACTCGCATTTCGGACCTGAGATGGCCTTCGGACATTGGCGACTGCAATTACGGCGTGCTTTAAAAGCTCGCTGGAAGAGGCGGATGCCGGCGGCTTAGAGATGAATTAATTCAGTAAGCTGAGTAAAAAACGAGTGTGAATTGACGTATATGATGAATAGAGTAAAAACTGCTCCCTGAAGTGCTTTTCAAGGTTCAGGCTGGCGCTGATTAATAGAAATAATAATAGCTTTATTACAAAGATAAAATACTGGAGCATCAATGGAAAAGACAACTCGTATTGAGCGAAGAAAGTTTATCAAAGGTGTTGCGGGTGGTACTTTGTTGGCAACAGCACATGTCGGTAGTAGGGCGATAGCAAATGATAAGCAGCTTGTTCGAGCTTGGGATCGCGAAGTAGATGTTGTGGTAATTGGCTCTGGCACCGGCTTATGTGCCGCTTTGGTTTGTAGCAGTGCTGGCAAGGAAGTCATTGTCCTAGAGAAAAATAGCGCCCCAGGCGGCAATACTCTCGTTTCTGGCGGCGTATTATGGATTCCTAACAACCACGTGATGGCGAAGAATGGCATTGCCGACAGTCGCGAACAAGCCATGAGGTATCTTCGTAAGCTAGCTCAGGGTCAGTCGGATGAAGCCTTAATGGAGGCATTTTTGGATAATGGACCGGAAGCCGTCCAATTCATTGAGGCGAATACCGATATTACCTGGCGGGCTACCCAAATACCGGGTATAGACCGAGTATCTGATTATCATCCGGAGTGGGATGGGGCTGTGCTGCATGGCCGTTCCATTGAGCCCGTGACTAATAATACGCAGCATATGGCCGGCGGCCATTTGGTGTCATCTTTACTTGCGTCGGCTCAGAAGGCGGGGGTGAAATTGTTTACCGAGGCGCCCGCTGTGGAGTTGGTGACTCAAACATTGGAGGATGGTAGTAAAAAGATCACCGGTGTTGTTGCTGAGTATCAGGGGCGGCAAATGCGTATCAAAGTGCGCATTGGTGTATTAGTGGCCAGTGGCGGCTTTGAGCGCAATAGTACAATGAAGACCCATTTCTTGCGGGGACCGTCGCCCTATACTTTGGGAACTGAAACGAACACCGGTGACGGTATACGCATGGGTATGGCGATAGGCGCAGATTTACGCAATATGAATGAGATATGGGGCATAACTGTTTATAAGGAAGACGCGGAAGCCAATGGCGCGAGCCGAGGTGGTATTTCCCTCATGGCTCAGTTTGATCGCCGTACCCCGGGAATGATTTGCGTGAATCGGTATGGCGAGCGCTTTTGCAATGAATCCGCTGATTATGATTCTACATGGCGTAGCTACCACACTTGGGAAAATTGGGGGGATTTACGTTACCGAAACTTACCAGCCTTTCATATCTTTGATCACACTAGTCGTGAGCGTTTCGGCATTTTTGGTCGAGACAATTACCAGTCTTTACCAGACTGGATTGTAAAGGCTGACAGTTTATCGGGGTTAGCGAAAAAGCTCGGTATTGATGAGGCCGGTTTAATCACTACGGTAGCGCGTTTTAATAGGGGTGCTCGAAAAGGCCAAGATCCTGATTTTCATCGCGGAGAAAGCGCGTGGGATGTTTACGGCACGGGCGAACCTTCAGTGGTGCTCGCGCCATTGGAGCAAGGACCATTTTACGGGGCTGAAGTGTCACCAGCAGACCTCGGAACTTGTGGTGGTCTTCGCGTTAATCATCACGCGCAAGTCATTGATGTCTTCGACCGACCTATTATAGGACTGTATTGCGCGGGTAATGCCTCGGGTGTCGGTTGTCCGGGAGCTAGCTATGGCGGCGGCGGTGGCACTATCGGCCCGGCTATTACATTTTCTTACATTGCCGGTAAGGCGCTTTTGCGTGCGAGCTAGAATGTCACAAGTACCGTATTCGTCACGGCGTAATTTTAGTCTGTGGTGTAACCGCGTAATGCGCGTTTGACAAAGAAGCGTTCTCTACCTCAGGACTGGGAGCGCTAAAACAGCAGTGATTTAAGGGGCATTATGCAGAGCCTGTAAGGTGTTTTGCCGCAAGGTAGCCAAAGGTCATTGCCGGACCAAGGGTCGAACCGGGGCCTGGGTAGGTGGTGAGTATACCCATTGCGCAGTTACCCGTGGCATATAGTCCGGGTATAGGATCGCCGCTGCTAGTAAGTACCCGTGCTTGTCCATCAATTACCATTCCGCCCATGGTGCCGAAGTCACCGGCATCAAGCTTCATTGCGTAGAACGGTGGCTTAGCGAGCGGCGCCAAACAGGGGTTTGGTTTCACTGTTGGGTCAGAGTAATACCGATCATAGGCGGAATCGCCCCGGCCAAAATCACGATCTTTACCGATTTCCGCGTACTCATTCACTTGCTTAACGGTTTCCGCAAGGGCTTTGGCATCGACGCCAATGGTATTTGCAAGTGCGCTTAGGCTATTTTCTTTAGATAAGAATCCATTTTTAAAATATGATTTTGGAATTAAAAAATCTGGCCACATCTTGCCGGGAAACAGCGGGCCAACAATATAATTTTTGCGGTGAGTGGAATCAAAAATCATGTGGTAAGGTTCGTTTGAGTTACTATCTATATGTTTACTATGGAGCTCTTTAATAAACGACATATAGTTTTGCGATTCATTGGCTATGCGTTTTCCAGATGAGTCAATGACGTAATTCCCTGGTAGCGACTTCTCAAAGATACTCAGGCGTGGATAGCTCTCTCCCGGTACAGATACCGTATTTGTCCACCATGCACTGTTCATAAGGCGAGTGGCTGCGCCGATACGTTTTGCGGCCAGCAAACTGTCACCCGTATTGCACCTGCTGCCGGCGCTCCACTGAGCGTTAGTGGGGCGGGCAAGATGTTCGACACGCAAGTCTTGATTGTGCTCGAATCCTCCAGCGGCAAGGATCACACCCATTTTGGCGCGAATAATCAGAGGTGTGCCATTTCTCTCAGCCCTAACGCCGACAACACGACCGTCTTTAAGAATCAAATCGAGCAATTTAGTATTGAGATGAAGTGGTATATCTCGTTTTAGTAACGATAAGCGTAAGCGTGCAATGCCTGCCGCGCCCATAGTCAGTCTGCGAGACTGCTTGCCCTTTATCCGCATGGGAATGTCGAGAATGTATTTGATAAACTCCCTGGCAACGATTGTTAACCACCCAGGAAGTTGGCCCATTAGCAAATGCAACTCCTGCTGAGTAAATTGTAAGCGATCAAATACTTTGATCATTGGATTCGGTGCGTTTTGATATCGAAATTGTTCACCGAGATCTGAAGTTCTTATCGGTGCTGGCTCCATTGAGCGGTGGCCAAATTTGGCGCCCGTGGCGCTAGAAAAATAGTCGGGGTATTCAGCAAGACTTTCATATCGAACATCACTATTCTTATGCAGAAAGTCGATCATTTCTGGAGCGTATTTCAGGTAAGTGCGTAACATCTCATCGCTGGTGTCTTCGCGTGGGATGGTTTCGCGAAGGTAGCTGAATGCTTCATCTAGCGAATCTGCTGCGCCCGCAGCCTTAGCATACCGATTACATGGAACCCACACGCCGCCACCTGACATTGCACTGGTGCCACCGTAGCATTTGTCCTTTTCGATAATCATCACACTTTCGGCGCCGAGAATATGGGAGCTCAGTGCGGCGGTCATACCACCATTTCCACTTCCGACTACCAGTACGTCAACTTGAATATCTTTCATATCGACCTTCTTCCTAGAGCATTTGTTATCACATGGTCGTAAATACGGCAATTATTCTGATTTTTCTAAGGCGGCGCTGTGGCCAGCGCGGCGACCAGAATAGACGCAGTCGGCTAGCGATAGGCCGCTAACATAGGAGTTTGAACAGATGCCAACTGCGCTTCGGCCCGCGGCAAACAAGCCGCTTATACTATTGCCATTAACATCTAATACCGCGCCTGTCTGTTCATTCACGCTAAGCCCCCCCAGTGTTATTGCAAAGCATGGCACCCGCCAGTTCTGCAAGGAGATATCAATAGCATAGAAGGGACTCTGCTCGATAGCTTGAACAAAGTCAGTCGATTTGTGATACCTGTCTTTTCCAGCAATAGCATCTGAATTGTAATTGCCGATAGTGCTTTGAAGTCGCGGAAAATTAATCCGACACTTGCGCGCTAAGCTATTTAGTGTGGTCGCTTTCGTTGAGGAAATACTTAAGAATAGTCGCGCTGGTGCCCATTGGAATAATTGCATCTTGCTTATTCGGGTTTCCGCACTTGCTTCAGCCATCATTCTTTTGTCGAGGATTAGATAGGCGCGCTTGCAACCACTTTCTAAAATGCGATCAGCTGCCGTGGCGCCATAGAGATCTTCGTTGCATATCCGCTCACCTTTCTCGTCGACAATAACACCTTTTAGCATTGTATTTGGTGGTGCGAAAAAACGCCAAGCAGAGACCTTGTCCATGTGCTGTACTTGGCCGCCAGCACTCACGCCTAAACTGATTCCCTTGCCTATACAATCCTCGCCCAGCGGGCGCGCAGGAGTATAAGAAGGTGCTAGTTTCTGTACTAAATGGCGATTATAAATATATCCACCGGCGCTTAATATAGCGCCCTTGCGCACTCTTAGAAATTTCGTTTTCCCACTGCGGCGCAATCCGTGGACTAGTTTTCGAATTAGCGTTCCTGCTTTAGGCTCAAGTACGGCAAACTTATTCGCTAGCCGGTTCACTGCTCTTATTATGGCTTGAATAATCTTATTGTCCGGAGCTTGTAACAACTCGATTCCCACCAAGCGATCTTGTTGATCTAGAATTAGTCGGGTGACTTCGCAGTGTTGTTTTATCTCAATATTATTTTGCTGCTGAGCAGATTGATTTAGAGATTCGAAGAGTACGCGACCGGTGAATCCTTTGCCTTTAACACGGTGGCCGCGACGGGCTGGTGTGGCGATATCTCGGTAGGGTGATGCGAGTTCGTTGCCAGAGTAGTAAAGAAAATAGTTTTCGGGCGGGTATGATGTTTTTTCGCTATACGGCGTGCTGTCAAAATTGACACCGTATTTTTCCAGCCACGCTAGATTTGGAATACTCTGTTCGCAAAAATGGCGAAGGGTCTCTTCGGACACTGCGCCTTGGGCTTCTTGGCGCAAATAGTTCATCATATTTTCAACACTGTCTTCGACGCCTGCTTGGCTCTGATAAGCGGTACCGCCTCCGGCGTAGATGATGCCTCCACTCAGCGCGCTTGCGCCGCCGCCATTAAGGCGATCGAGTACCGTCACCTTAACTCCCAGAGAGCTGGCTTCAAGTGCCGAACACGCACCGGCAGCACCGTACCCTATCACTGCGACGTCAGTGGTATCGTCCCAGTTAATATCGTTACAGTGCTGAATTCGGTATGAGGTGCTAACCTGGGATTTCAATGTATCGAGTATATTTTTGTTATTGATGCTCATGCTGCCGGAGCCCTTCCGAAGTAACTTATTGATAAAATCTTAGTTAGTGATTTTTTGCTAGCATTTGCTTGCTATTCACGGGCTTCAGAAACTTGCATTTCTGCTTATTCTATTAGGCATTCGCTTTGGCCATTTCCATCGCTACGTCTTCGATAAGGTCTTCCTGGCCGCCAATAGCTTTGCGTTTTGCCATTTCCAAAAGGATGTTTTGAGACGGCACGCCGTATTTTTTGCTGGCGCGCTTGGCGAAGAGTAGGAAGGAAGAGTAGACCCCCGCATAGCCTAGAATGAGTGAGTCTCGATCTACGCGAATTGGATGATCCATCATAGGTGTCACGAGGTCTTCCGCAACGTCCATGAGCTTGAAAAGGTCTACACCCACGTCAGCACCGAGACGATCAAGCGTTGCGGCGAACACCTCAAGAGGTGTGTTACCCGCACCGGCGCCGAGGCCCGCTGCTGATCCGTCGACGCGATTTGCCCCTGCTTCTAGCGCCGTCAATGAGTTTGCGACACCCATGCCCATATTGTGGTGACCGTGAAACCCAAGTTCGGTGCTTGGGTTCAGCTCCTGACGTAGAAGTTGGATTCTGGCGCTAACGTCGTCAGGCAGCATATAGCCTGCAGAGTCTGTGCAGTAAATACAGTTTGCGCCATACGACTCCATTAGTTTGGCTTGCTCAAGGAGTGCTTGCGGAGAGATCATATGTGCCATCATTAGAAAGCCAACCGTATCGAGTCCCATTTTTCGAGACAGCCCAATATGTTGTTCGGACACGTCTGCCTCTGTGCAATGGGTAGCCACGCGAATTGTACCGACACCACAGTCTGCCGCCATCCTTAAATGCTCTACCGTGCCGATACCGGGCAGAAGCAAGGCGGAAACCCGAGCGCATTTCATCTTGGGAACAACCGCATTTAGATACTCTTGATCGGAATGCGCAGGGAAGCCATAGTTGACTGACGCACCGCCAAGCCCATCTCCGTGAGTGACCTCAATAATCGGAATACCCGCAGCATCAAGACCAGTTGCGATATCTACCATCTGCTGTAGGCTGATTTGATGGCGTTTTGGGTGCATACCGTCTCTTAGGCACATATCGTGAAGGATGACTTTTCTACCTTTTAAATTCATTGCTTAAGCCTATACTTTTATGATTTATTTGAAGTGGATTGCTTAAAGACTAATTGCGCGTACATCTCTGCTGTTCTTAACGCCGCTGCTGTCATGATGTCTAAATTTCCTGAATACTTCGGAAGGAAATCCCCTAAGCCTTCAACCTCCATAAAGCAAGTGACTCGATTTTCGTCAAAGATGGGCCCATTCTTGAGCCTGTATCCTGGGACGTATTTTTGAACTTCGGCGACCATTTCCAGTACTGACGCGGTGATTGCATCTCGATTGGGCGTATCGCTGGTGAGGCAGTGAATGGTGTCCCGCATAATTAGTGGCGGCTCAGCAGGATTGATCACAATTATTGCCTTGCCTACTTTAGCACCGCCAATTGCTTCGATTGCGCTGGAGGTGGTACGCGTGAATTCGTCAATATTTTTTCGGGTACCAGGGCCGACAGACTTAGATGAAACCGTTGCTACGATTTCACCGTAGTCGACGGCTTGTACGCGACTGACTGCAGCAACAATGGGGATTGTTGCTTGGCCACCGCAAGTCACCATATTGACATTGCTTTTATGGCCTTCATTTATTAGGGTTTGCAGATTAACTGGCGGAATACAAAAGGGACCGATTGCCGCAGGCGTTAAATCAATCATCATTGCGCCTTGCTCATTTACTAATGTCGAGTTCCTGGCGTGTGCGTATGCCGAAGTCGCATCAAAGACGATGGTAATCCCGTCATCTTTCATTCTAGGAATCATACCCTCGACGCCATCGGTGGTGACTTTTAAGCCAAACTCTCGCGCGCGCTGAATGCCGGCGGAGTCTTCAATTCCCACCATCCATACTGGCTCAATCCATTGGCTTCTTAGTGCTTTTAGCAACAAGTCGGTACCGATATTTCCAGGGCCAATAATAGCGGCCTTTAGTTTACTCATAGCTTATCTTGCCTTCTGTTTAAAGCTTATATTTGTTGAGCCATAGCCAATTAGCTCCATGGTAAACTTGTCGCCGGCCTTGGCGGGCTCGAGCGGCACCACTGAACCTGACAGTATAATTTCACCCGCTTTGAAGCTGGTGCCAAATTCGCCGAGAGTGTTAGCGAGCCATGCCACCGCAGTGAGTGGGTTGCCTTGCACTGCTGAACCGAGGCCTTCACTCACAAAGTCCCCATTTTTGTGCATGACGATTTTTAAGTTGGCGAGATCAATTCCCGCGGGATCTATACGCTCGTCTCCCAAGGCATAAAATCCGCAAGACGCGTTATCAGCAATGGTGTCTTGGATTTTTATATGCCAGTTGGTAATTCGTGAATCTACGATTTCAAAGCAGGGGATGATGTACTCAGTGGCTGCCAGTACGTCCTGCTCACTTACCCCCGGTCCCTGCAGGTCGCTTTTAAGTTGGAACGCGATTTCCGCTTCGACCTGAGGTTGAACTAGGACGTTTTCGATATCTATCTCTGTACCGTTTGGCAGGGCCATGGCGCTCGTCAGAAATCCGAAGTCTGGTTGAAATACCCCTAGCATCTTCTGAACACTAGCGGATGTGACGCCTATCTTCTTGCCAATAATGGTTTCGCCGTTCTTGTCGAGTCGCGCCTGAATAAATGCCCGTGATATGTGATATGCGTCGTCAATGCTTATATCGGGGAAGCGTTCGGTAAAAGGCAGAATGGATGTGCATGTCGTCATCGCATCGAACAGTTCTTGAGAAAGCTCTAGTCGTTGCTGATTTGTCAAACTCATGAAGTCCCCGTCGAGGTGTTGTCGCAAATAACGCTGCGTCGATTCAAATATTAATGAACGCGTAATCGCATAAGTCGCAGACCCAAAAAAAGTAACGAAGCTGCGCGTCAGCAATATTGGTTGTTCATGATAGGAGTGGGGCGAACTCATCTTAAACTCGCATTCCGCACGTCTTGGGGCGTCAAATGCGAGCACAAAGTAAGTACTACTTATATGTGTGGGTATGCCATTGTGAATGGCAGATTTGGTCGGAAGTTAATTTCCCATAGGACAAGCTCTTCGATATAGCCGGCGCGCTGATATCAGAGTAAATAACAAGGCTTTTGTATGAATGATACTGCTTTTCGAGACGCGCTGGGCCATTTTGCGACAGGAGTTACTATCGTCACCTCGTCGAGTAAAGGTGGTCGTGTAGGGTTAACCGCAAATAGTTTTAACTCTGTCTCTTTAGATCCACCACTAGTTTTGTGGAGTTTAAGTAAAACGTCAAACTGTTTAGCGACAATTTCTGCGAGCGGCTACTTTGCTGTTCATATTCTTGCTTACGACCAAATCGAACTATCGAAGAGTTTTGCGAAGAAAAGCACCCAAAAATTTGATGGGCTTGCCTGCGAGGAAGGCGTCGGCGGGTCACCACTCATTTCTGGTTGCTCGGCGGTATTTCAATGCAAGGTGTTAACTCAATACGAGGGAGGCGACCATATAATATTTGTCGGCGAGGTGTTGGAATACGAAGGCTCGGATAAGGCGCCGTTGTTATTCCACAAAGGTAAGTTTCACAGTGGTGAAGTGCTGCAAATACCTGATTCCCCCAAGGTTGACTCAATCGCGAATCAAGTGGGCTTTACTGAGGATTTTTTTCCCTACCTAATGGCGCGAGCTCACTTTCAGCTCAATGAGCCAATAAAAGATGTGGTCAAAAGTTCAGGCATTGATGAGGATGATTACTTCATCATTTTACTGTTGTCCATTGGCGAAGGTCGGACTATTCAGAATATATCAAGATGCTTAGAGCATACCAATCATCACCCAACCAACGAAAAAATTGCAGAAATGCACGAACGCGGCCTAATTACCATTAAGAACGGAAAAGGCGGCGACAGGATTTATCTGTCCCGAGATGGAGCTCAGATTACTGAGAAGCTGCTTGCCGCGTCAAAGGAAGTGGAGCAAAAGTTGCGAAGTCACTTTGTGTCAAATGAAGTCGACTCCCTGAAGTCGATACTGAAAAAAGTGATCTTAAGAACTGACCCGGGAATTCCCAATTTGTGGGATGTTGAAGATTAGGTGCAGTAAGGAAAAATAAAACACGAATTGGCCTAGTACGCTGCATTTTAGTCGGCAATAGACATGTGGCCGGTAAAGTATAAGCAAGCAATACAAGGTAAATAGCGGAGTTTAGAGTAATGATTAAAGAGCAGATTGCACCGATCAAGATTATAGCGGCGCCAATAGAAGACCGCTATGCGCGGGGGTGGCACTATTTTGGTCTACCTGCAGAGATAACTAATCAGCCAAAGCCGATAGTTGGTTTTGGCACAAGACTTGTAGCGTATCGAGGTGACGATGGCGAGGTCTATGTTCTCGACGGGTACTGTCCGCACATGGGGGCAGAGCTAAGTAGGGGGTGCGTAGAGGGAAATTCAATTCGTTGCCCATTCCATGACTGGCGCTGGGGAGCAGATGGCTTCTGTGACGACATACCCTACGCTAAGCGAATACCACCTAAGGCTAGAATTAAAAGTTGGTCTGTTTTAGAGGTGAATGGTCAATTGTTTATATGGCATGACCCTGAAGATAGTCAGCCGTCAGACGATATTACTATTCCAAACTTGGAGGTTTGTGATGCCGATGAGTGGAGTGAGTGGGTAGTACGTCGAACTAATATTTCGACAAACTGCCGTGAGCTAATAGATAACGTGTCAGATAAAGCACATTTTGGTTCAATTCATCATTCCGCAGCGGCTGAATTTACAAATGTATTTGAAGGACATATTGCTACTCAGATTATGCGTGGCATCAATGATGAGAGGAGCGAGTTTGACGCTTCGGCGGAGATGATATCTGTCGCCACGTACTACGGGCCTGCTGTCATGTACGTTGATATGAAGCAGACGATCCAAGGTCAGCACGTTGAGTCGATATGGATGAATGCGCACATGCCGATCGATACCGATAGTTTTGAACTTTTTTTCGGCGTTAAGATTAAAAAAATTGCAGGAATGAGCGAGGCAGAAGGTAAAGCCTTTCTCGAAGCGTACGTAGACGCCTCTCAGCGAGCCTTTGATGAAGATGTAGCGATTTGGGAGAACAAAACGCGCGTTGATAATCCGGTGCTCTGCGACGGTGACGGACCAATCAATATGTTAAGGCAGTGGTATCAACAGTTCTATGTAAATAAGGCGGATGTCCCCACTAAGTGGCAGTCTCGACGAGAAATAAAAGTCTAGATTCGAGGTGGGATAAAGACCTTTTAGTTTATCTGAATTTTGACGTACGAGATAAAGTTTATACATGACATCTCGGCGTTGTTGTAAAAAATGGTGGTGTTAATGAGCGTTCAATATGCTTCTGATGTAGAAGTTCCGACCTGTGACGAGCTTGTCGCTAGGGCAAAAGAAATTGCGAAGGTATTAAAAGAGCGTAGCTATCAGGCCAACGAGTCTCGTAACGTGTCCGATGAGACTGTCCGTGCAATGAGTGAGGCAGGCCTATTTCGTATTTTACAGCCCAAGCGTTGGAATGGCTTTGAGATGCATCCCAATACATTTTTTAAAGTGCAGATGGCGCTGGCCGAAGCCTGTATGTCTACCGCCTGGATTTACGGTGTTATCGGTGTACACCCCTATCAGTTGGCTTTGTTTGACGACCGAGCGCAGCAGGAGGTATGGGGTGACGATGACAGTGTATTAGTATCCTCGACTTACCAGCCAGTGGCTAAAATTAAGTTAGTCGAGGGTGGCTATAGAATTAGTGGCCGATGGTCGTTCTCCAGTGGTTGTACCCACTGCGATTGGGTGTTATTAGGCGGGATGATTCCCCCGGATCTAAGCGAAGCTGGCGCTCCTGACATGCGTACCTTTCTGCTCCCGCGCAGTGATTATCAGATCATTGAAAATTGGGATGTCTTAGGTCTACGTGCCACAGGTAGCAACGATATATTAGTTGAGGACGTGTTTGTTCCAGAGTACCGCACTCATAAAGCGCTGGATGGTTTTTTATGTCAAAGCCCTGGTAATGACGTTAACAAAGCTCCGCTTTATCGCATACCGTGGGCTCAGTTATTTGTGCGTTCGGTATCAACAGGGGCGATTGGTGCCGCAGAGGGCGCGCTTAGTGAATACCTAAAGATTGCTGCCAAGCGTATGCCCTCCTTTTCTGAGAAAGGAACGGTACACGATCCCATTGCTCAAACCATAGTCGCGGATGCTGTAGTTGCTATTAACGAGCTTAAACAAACGCTTTTTTGCAATATGAATGACCTATACGACGCGGCGCACGAGGATCGTATGTTATCAATCGATGATCGAGTTAAGTATCGTTACGATTCCGCCGTAGTGGTGGATCGCTGCCTTGAGATTGTGACCAAGCTGCAGCATAACTTGGGTGGGCGCGGCATCTATATGAATAATCCTGTTGCGCGGTATTTTCTAGATCTAAATGCCGCGAGGGCACATGTCGCGAATACCCCAAGTAAATTTGCTTATAACCTGGGTGCGGTGCGACTTGGCTTAGATAATCAGGATTTCTTTATCTAATTGGACATATAAGATAGGTGAAATGAATGAGTTTGCCGGAAGGTAAGTTTTGCGAAATAGATAATGATCTAAGCATTCATTATCACGAAGAGGGGGCGGGCTCCGTCTTGGTTTTCATTCATGGTAGCGGGCCAGGTGCGAGCGGTTACAGCAACTTTAAACTTAATTACCCAGCAATGGCGGATGCTGGTTATCGAGTTATTGTACCCGATCTGATTGGGTACGGATTTTCAAGTAAACCCTCTGATCGCGAGTATCATTTAGAGTTCTTTTCTGATTGTCTTATGTCATTGCTGGACAAGCTCGGCGTAGATGATTGCGTTCTTATTGGTAACTCCTTGGGAGGTGCTATCGCGATTAGTTTGTCTTTGCGTTTTCCGGAGAGAGTCAATAAGTTGATTTTGATGGCACCCGGAGGAATTGAAGATATTTCGGTGTATATGGGTATGAGAGGTATCCAGGCAATGATGTCTGGGTTTCTTAGTGATGAGAAGCTGACTCCAGACGGACTTAAAAATTTACTGGAACTGCAGCTATTTGCTCCAGATACGATGCAAGATTTGCTAGAGCAAGCTGTGTCTGAGCGGTTTCCGGTAATGGAGCAGCAACCTGCCGAGGTGCTTAGTACCCTAAAAGTGCCGGATCAGACGGAAGCACTGTCGCAGATTGCGTGCCCGATACTAGGATTCTGGGGTATGAACGATCTGTTTTGCCCTCCTAGCGGAGCGATGAAAATACTTGATCGCTGCAATAACACTCGATTTCAGCTGTTAACCGAATGTGGACATTGGGTGATGGTTGAGTATCCCGAGCTATTTAATAGAGAGTGTTTAGCCTTCTTGGCGGAATAGCCAAGTCTTATTGGACAATATTTTAAATCTCAATTTACTTAATCGCAAGATGCTGTATGTCGATAGGAAATAAAATCAATGACGCGTTTTAGCGGAAAAGTTGTTTTAGTGACGGGTGCGGCCCGGGGTATAGGCTGGGCGGCGGCTGAGCTATTTGCTCGTGAAGGTGGCCGCGTGATTGCTACCGACTACAGTATTGACACAGCGGTAGCGCCAATAGCCGAATTAGTTGAGAAAGGTTTGCTCATTGAGGCAGGCATGCTTGATGTTACCCAGGAGACCGATTGGGATAGAGTAGTTGATGACGTGATCAAGCGTTATGGGCAGTTAGATGTGGTGGTTAATAATGCAGGTATGGTGCTGACGGGATCTGCCGAGGACGCCAGCCTTGAAGATTGGCGTAAAATTATGTCGGTTAATATCGATGGTGTATTTATCGGTACACGCAAGGCTATTTCGGTGATGAAAAGACGGAGTGGCGCAATTGTTAATATAGCCTCTATATCAGGTAACGTCGGTGATTCACTGCTGGCTGCTTACAATGCCTCCAAAGGTGGCGTTCGAATGTTTACTAAATCAGCGGCGCTGCACTGTGCTGATCAAGGCTACAATATTCGGGTTAACTCGGTTCACCCCGGACATACTATGACGAGACTTGTACAAGACGTGATCGATGGAATGTCGGAAGAAGAGTGTAGCGGCTTTATGGAGAAGATGAGCGGTATGATTCCGATGAAGCGACCAGCTGAACCTGTCGAAATAGCCAAGCCAATTCTATTTCTAGCCAGCGATGATGCGAGCTATATGACAGGAAGTGAGTTGATTGTCGATGGTGGTTACACAGCTCGGTGAATTAAAATTTGTAGATGGAGTCTTGTGGATTTGTTCAAATAGAATGGCAGTTCTTCAAACTCACCTGTAATGTAAGCGGCCCATTTCTAACTTATCAATCCGTAATTGTTGATTTACATTTAATTTTGAACCAATTATCGTAAATAATTGCAGGATGACCTGACTCACGTCAAGGCACAAAGACACAGTGCGTTCAATCGGTTAAGCGTATTAGGAAGGTGTTACTCTTCCGTGCAACTAGCGGGTCAATTTGAGTCGCAAATCTACACGGAGTCCTTCCCTTGGATCTACTACGCTGTATTATCCCCCTTTTGAAACCGGTATCAGCGCGCCAGATATGGAGTGCGCAGCCGATGAAGATAAGAAAAGAATTACGTCGGCAATGGCGTCAGGTGTTACCCAGCTATTTGCGTCGGCATCTGGCATTGCTGTCCGGTTGGCTTTTGTATCGATAGTGCTAGGTAATATTGCATTTACCGTTGTACTTGAGGTGGATAGTTCTTTAGCGAGTGATTCGGTAAATCTATGTATGCTGGATTTAGATGCGGCATAAGCGCCCATGCCAGCATCAGCTGATAGCGCGGCGATGGCGCCAATATTGATAATTCGACCGGACCGACTTTGTTGTATTTCTGGCAGTGCGGCTTTGGTCATTGATACTGCGGTGAGTAAATTCATTCCGAACATACGCTCCCAGTCCGACAGTTCACTGTTGTCTAGGTTTCCCCAGTAGAATCCGCCGGCGATATTGACAAGTACATCGATGCCCCCAAAGGTGTTTTTTGCCGTGCTTGCGACTTTCTCGCAATCTAGCGGCTTAGTGAGGTCTATGCCGGCGAGATCTAGCGTGTGATCAATGGTGGTGGCAGGGGAGGAGGCATAGTCTACTCGGCAGACGTTATGGCCATTGCGCGCGAAAGCCTGAGATACCGCCGTCCCTAGCTCGCCAAATCCTCCGGTCACTATGATGTTTAATGGTGTCATTATTTTGCTCCAGTACGTAAGGTGCTTCGCGTTGTTGTGCTAGATTCTTCTAGCTCCGTGATTTGTCGCGCTGATTCGAGAATGGAATCTCTTACATCTCGAGGCGACCAAGCTAAAATGTTCTTTGCTTTGTTTGCGGTGGTGATACGTCTTTGCCCCAATATTTTTGTGGTACTTCTGATTTCTGTGTTGAACATGCCAAATAGTTTGGCCAGAAAGTTTGGTAGCTCAATTTTAGGTGCTTTGTTGTAGCCATTATCACGCAGAATTTTAGCGACATCTTTAAGCCACATTTCCCGTTCCGAGACGATTATGCGTTCGCCATTTGAACGAGTGCTTTTTAATGCAAGTACGTGGGCTTTGGCAACATCGCGAACGTCGACAAAGCCAAAATGCAGTGCGATTGTCGCTGGCGTTGAGCCGTCTATCATTCGTTTAATGATTCCATTTGAAACTCCAATATCGTCGCTCAAAGATGGACCAACTATCATGCTCGGATTGATGACAGTCAGGGCCATCTTGGAATGTTTGTCGCCACTTAAAGCAAATTGCCACGCGGCGCGCTCGGCGATTGTTTTACTTTTAAAGTACGTGGAAACTCTCGCCAGTGTCGGGTCAGTCCAGTCATCTTCGCTGAATAGTTCTAGCCCGCCTCTATTTTCGGTAATTGCACCACAGGATGATGTGAGTACAAGCTTTTTTACCCCCGCGGTGTTGGCGGCACGCATTATTCTTAATGTTCCTGCACTTGCTATGTTTATCCAATGATTTGGGTCCTTGGGTTCGCCAATAAAAAACGGTGATGCAACATGCAGTACATAGTCGCAGTTTTCGACGGCGTCCTTCCATCCAGTGTCTTCGGTAAGGTCGGCTTTGATCAATGAGAGGTTTTCATAACATATGCTGGCGTTCGTCAGTGAATTGCGTATTTCAGCCTCTCTACTTAAAGACCGAACGGTGCCCTTTACTAAATAGCCCTGTGCTAATAATTGCGCAACGCAGTGTAGCCCGACATACCCCGATGCGCCTGTGACCAATACGCATTCCATGTCATCGCCCCTTAATGACTAATTAACGAGAGGAATTCGTTTCGGCTTGCTTGATTAGATTTAAACTCGCCAATCATTGCCGACGTTCGCATAACAGAATTTTGCTTTTGTACGCCGCGCATCATCATGCACATATGTTTAGCTTCGATGATTACGCCAACCCCCAGCGCGTTTGTGACCGACATGATTGAATCCGCTATCTGGGTTGTTAACTGTTCTTGGATTTGCAGTCGTCTTGAGTACAAATCGACGATGCGTGCGATTTTTGATAAACCCAGTACCTGGCCATTTGGAATGTATGCCACGTGCGCCTTGCCAATGAATGGCAGTAGATGATGTTCACAAAGTGAATACAGTTCAATATTGGATACAATAACCATTTCGTTTGAGTCTGCGGTAAATAGTGCGCCGTTGACAACGTCATGCAATGATTTTTCGTAACCTTCGGTAAGGTATTGCATGGCTTTGGCCGCGCGCTGTGGCGTATCGACTAAACCGTTGCGTTGGGGGTCTTCACCGATTGCTTTGATTATTTGTAAGTATGCGTTTTCCATATTTTATTATTACTATTTGTTGTTGAGCAGATTCATAGATCGCCCTGTGGTGACGGGTTGCGAGCTACTGAGACTGACGCAGAATTAGCCGTGCGATATACGTGTGGGGTGATTTAAGATGAATCACCTTGCCGCGCAATCTTTTGCACGGCAAGGTGCAGACGATCTATTTTTTTGGCGGAGCGCCCAATTGTCCTGGCCAGCGACTGCCGCCAATTGTGTCGACAAATGGCCAGAAGGCTTTCGGATCAAGTTCACCAGCAAGCGTGACTTCGCGACTGCGGTATTCGGGCCACCACAGGTGAGAGGAAATCTGCTCACGCAATGGCAGCAAGGTAGCGATTGGGTCCCAGGGACTCTCTAGCAAGGTAAGTTTACCTGTCACCGCTAGCCTGTAGCCGGGCCCGTATTTTCCGTGCACTTTTACTACGTGTGGAGGGAAGTCATAGCCTTCGCCACCACCAACTTGGCGAGAATATTTAGTCCACCATTCAAACCGCTCAGGGTCGCCGTTGATTGGGTCCTCTTCGCCAACAAGCCCCTTAAACTCAAGGAAGGTATAACCTTGGTGGTGGCACCTGGCGGTAACGTCTGGTCCAAGACGGTAGTACTCGGTGGTCGCTGGAAATTTTGGCTGACCATTCATCATTACACTTATATGAATTGCTGCTTCTTGGTCAATTCCGTAGCCAATTGCATATTCCCCGCTCTGGCCTTGGTAGTTGGCATTGACCGTAATCAACACACCGTACTCAGGTTCGCAGTTTACTGGCAGGTTGTATACCGTCAAATTTACGTTTGGTGTTTCGCCAGCATCAATACCTGGCGGCAGTAGTTTAGCGATGGCCTCCTTATCTGTGCGATAAACAATTTTTAACATTGGCCATTGTGCAATCTCGCCGGGTGTTGTTAAGGGGGCATGAGTGGTATTTGTCATGTTTAAAAGGCCTCTTATCAGAGTATTTATTCTTGTGTGAATTTCTTGTTGCTGTGCGCAGTGCGCCGAACATTGAATTGCCACCGTCGCTTTCTATAGACGACGCCGGAAATACTACCACCTGATCTGAGTGGCAATAAGAGATCAAACGTAATATGACTGTTCGCAGCTCGGTGCCAATTAAACGTCAGGGATTGGGCGTTATTTGGCGACAATGTGTTTACAGCAAGTGCTTTACTGTTGTGTCGGGCTCGGGCTAAAGTCCTAGGCTGCTAATGCCGGTGCTTATCGAAAATTGATGATCAAGAATAATAGCGGTTGTGGCGACTCAAAATGGTGCGCCAATGTTGTGCTAGGGTTTAAAGCCTTAATGTAGTTGCATTTAAACCCTTAGAGCTTCGGTGTTGCTGCGCGGATTTCATTTGTCGGTAACTGCTGTTGACGACTACTCTATAAGCAGTATTCGATATTCTGCAAGTTAATAGTACGCTCCGTGGTCGGGTGGCTACTCGAATCCGGAACGCTCATTTAAATAATAATTTAGCTTATGAGGACTAATTGTGGAAAATTTTGACGGATTAACTGCTGTTGTAACTGGGGCGGCCAGTGGTATAGGTCGCGCCCTTGCGGTTAAAGCTGCGAGCCTTGGGATGAATGTTTGCGTCGCCGATATGAACACGGCGGCACTCGATACCTTGGCGGAAGAGCTCCGCCTCGCTGGCGTAGGTGTTTATGCCCAAAAGTTAGATGTGTCGGATTCGGCGGCAGTGAAGCTCTTTGCGGATGAATGTTTCTCGCGGTTTAAATCGATCGAGCTGCTGTTTAACAACGCAGGTATTCTTAGCCTCGGTTGCTGTTGGGAGCAGAGTGTAGAAGATTGGGAACGCTTACTGTCTATTAATGTTATGGGTGTGGTTAACGGGCTTAATGCGTTTCTACCGATCATGGTTGCGGCTGAACGCGAGGCTCATGTTATCAACACGGGCTCCGTTGGTTCTCTGGTGGCGGCGGCGGGTATGGCACAGTACACCGCGTCAAAAATGGCAGTACGTGGGATTACCGAGTGTCTAAGTGTTGAATTGCAATTGCAGGGACTGCCAATTGGCGTTTCACTATTGTGTCCTGGTCCAGTGGCAACGAATATTGCTGAAGGGGTTATCTCTCGGGCACTTGGTGATACAGCTACCCCAGAAATGATCGCAGAGGCGAATGCGGCGACGGTGGCGGGCGATCCTAACTTTATTACCCCAGACATCTGCGCCAATATCGTTTTTGATGCAATAAAAGACAATAAATTTTGGATATTTACGCATCCCTTCAGCGGCTATTACAGGAGTTTGACAAACGCGGTGCTTAATGGCGAGAATCCTAGCTATAGTGATGTAGAGTTTGACTAAAAGTAATGCTGGGAATCGTCCCCAAAAGGAGTCATGTGTCTAAATTTGTTAGTTCTTCAATTGGTAGGTGGGATGGTATCGACGAATTTGTTCAGTCGGTGGCGACGGGTAGTTTTACTGCGGCAGCAGAAAAGCTTGGTGTGTCTAAATCTTACGTTAGTAAGCAGGTTGGCAAACTTGAAGATAGATTAAATGCGCGGTTGCTTCAGCGTTCGACCCGGCAGCTGGCGTTGACTGATGTGGGTGAGGTTTTTTATCAAGAGTGTCTTACACTTTCGCGCCGTTTCGAAAATCTCGAGTCAGTCATATCCGAGATGCAGAATAGCCCAAAGGGCATATTGAAGGTCGCTATAAATTGCCGGTTTGGTGTGCAGTATATGGCCGGCGCCATTGCCTCCTTTGCGCGGCTGCACCCAGAAATGTCGATAACAGTGCATTCCAGTTTCCGGGACGTTGATCTAATTGCTGAAGGATATGATTTAACAATACGTTATGGCGAACTCGAAGATTCGTCTCTTGTGGCGCGAAAATTAGGCGGTTATACCATGAGTTTATATGCCTCACCGGCATATTGGGATGAATACGGTATGCCACTAAATATCGAAGATTTGCAGCATTACAATTCATTGTGCACTCCGGACAGGGTCTGGCATTTTAGTGCCCAACGAGATGTAAATAAGCTTCGTGTGGCTGGTAATTGGATTAGTGAGGACGGTGCAGCGCTTAAGGCTGCCGCAATGGCAGGTATCGGAATTGTTCAGCTTCCCGATTTTTTTGTGGTTAACGAAGTGGCTTCGGGTGAATTGATTCGACTGCCGAGGCCGTGGAATTTTTATTGGCGTACCGCCTGGGCGGTATATTCTGGTAATCAGCATCTTTCGGCAAAAATAAGGTTCTTTATCGATTTCCTATGCAAAAGCATGGTTGGCGAAGCTTGGTTGGATAATAAAAATTTATTTCACAAGTTTTAACGAATCTATAAGTAAATTCTTCATTCGGCATTCATGCTGTGTGAGTTAGTGACGTAAAAAATTGGTGAAACAGCGCTTTATGTTTTACTTAAATTTTTTATTTAAAATTATATATACAATAAAAGAGGAAACACTATGAGTATTGAAGGGTCTTGGGATGTTGTGTTGAATACCCCAATGGGAAAACAGAAAGGAAAGATGAATGTAAGTCTTTCTGGAAGTGATCTGAGTGGTGAGATTCAATCGCCGATGGGAAGTATCCCGATGCGAGAAGGCAAGGTTGATGGTGATAAGGCGACCTGGCTTTGTGGTGTAACTAAGCCGATTTCTATGGATCTTGAATTTGATGTCTTGGTTGACGGTGACGCGTTTACCGGTACTGTAAAGGTCGGTCCAATGGGCAAGAATGCCGTTGAAGGTAAGCGCGCCTCCTAATGCCTTGAGGGGAATATCCGCTCACTAGTACCGCTGGGTGCCTGTTGGCAGGCGCCTAGCGGTTGTCTTATTCCTGCGGACCGCTACGGTGTGTAGGGCTGCAGGCTTAGGGCATTTTCTGGGCAGGCATCAATGCAAAGCTTGCACGCATGACATGCCGAGGGGTTTATGACAAATGCCTGCATACCGCCATGGTTAAATGCCTTAATTTTTCCGATTATTGACAGTTTAGCCCGCTCTTCTTTTGATATTTTCGCGATCTCAAATACATCAAATGGGCATACCATTACACAAGCATCTTTGCCCTCGCAGCGATTTCTGTTGACGATGGGCGCCACTCGTCCAGATAGTTCGCTGCAGGAATCAACTTCGCTCATGGCATTGCTCCAATTGTAGTTTTTGAAATTCGCTCACTATTATGTGTCTGAGCGTTCTCGGGTGATGATTATGCTGTTTTTTTCGCTCCACAAGCCTAGCCGACGAAGCGAGTGCGCGGAAATGAATGCGCCATGATAGTAAAGTACATTTTGTTGATTTCACAATAAATAAAATTGCAGACTGCGATATCTTAAGTGATGTCGATGAGTTTAAAAATGGAAAATTCCGCATTGGCTCCTGTCTAGATTACATTCCAGCTTTATTGGCTCTTGGTTGTGAACAATGTAATTACGTTTAGATTCTTCTCGGCTGTTATCCCCTGCTCTATAGTTTGAGCATGTTGGTGTTAATAGAGAATAATTAAAATGGATCGTTATTTAATCGTATCAACCGATGGTCATGCTGGGCTCCCAATGGAACGCTATCGCGACTATCTTGAATCTAAATATCATGCCGCTTTTGACGAAGCATTGCCTATTCAAAGGGAAAAGACTCGCAAAGCCGAAGAATTCCTGTTGCTCACCGAGTTTAATGACAAATGGCGTGAGCAAGTTGAAGATAATTTGTCTGGCGCATGGGATGGCGCAGTACGTAACAAGGTGATAGACAAAGACGGCGTTGCGGCTGAAGTTTTGTTCCCAGACGGAATTACCGAAATGAACGCGCCGCCATTTGGTGCCGATTTAGGTTTGCGGCCATGGGGTGTTGACCCTGAATTGCAGTGGGCGGGGGCTAGAGCACACAATCGTTGGATGGCGGAGTTCATGAAAGAAGACCCAATTCGTCGAATTGGCGTTGCTATTGTGTTGATGCTCTATGATGTGGATGAGGCTTTAAATGAAATTAAATGGGCCCACAAAAATGGGTTTCGGGGAATTCTAATTCCGCCGCTAATGGGCGATCGAGATGCCTATAATCACCCTAAATATTACCCTATTTGGGAGTACTGCCAGGAGTATGGAATCGTAATTCATACCCATTCAGGTCCTTCACCAGATTATGATTACACGCTGCCTGGTGCTATTGGTGTGTTTGTCACTGAGTTTGCATGGTGGGCGGCCCGTCCGCTGTGGTTTATGATCTTTGGTGGTGTATTTGAGCTCTTTCCACGGCTTAAGTTTGCTTTGACTGAGGTAAGTGAATTTTGGATACCGCATTTGATGGAGCTGATGGATGTGCGGGCATCGGTTAAGCACACATCTGGGAAGCTCGGCGACTTTAGAAGTAACCTCACCATGACGCCAAGTGAGTATTTTAAGCGCAATGTATGGGTAGGGGCGTCGGCCTTGTTTGATGAGGGCTCAACAGCAGTTCGGCATGAGATCGGCATTAATAATGTCATGTGGGGGACTGATTATCCGCACCCTGAAGGAAGCTGGCCGAATACGCACGATAAAATGGTTCGCTATTTAAAAGGTGTTCCGGAGCCCGAGCTTAAGTTGATGCTGAGTAGCAATGCGATTGAATGCTATAACTTAGACGAAACTGAGCTTAATAAAATTGCAGCGCGTATCGGGCCCTTAAAATCGGTATTCGCTTAACAGAAAAATAATAACGACGGAGGGTTGCAGGGTGGCTGAGCGTTTTCCTATGCCAATGCCTTACGGCTGGTTTTGTGTGAGCTTTAGTGATGAGTTGGCGGTTAATGAAGTTAAGAATATTCATTACTTTGAACGCGATATGGTTCTTTTTAGGACTGCATCGGGAAAGCTTGGCTTAACGAGCCCTGTGTGCCCGCATTTAGGTGCACATCTTGGTCACGGTGGTACGGTACAGGGCGAGTCTATACGGTGTCCGTTCCATCACTGGCATTACGACACCGAGGGGGTGATCACACAAATCCCCTATGCGTCGCGTATACCGCCTAAATGGGAAGGTAAGCCATGCTTGCAGTCATTTCCAGTCTGTGAACAAAATGGTGTTATCTGGGCCTGGTATCACCCTAACGGTGCTAAGCCGGAATACGAGGTCATTGAATTAGCTGAAACCAATGATACGAGCTGGGTACAAAATCGACGCTACTTTTGGGAATTTGATTCATGTCCGCAAGAGATTGCAGAGAACGGTGTGGATGTCGCGCACTTTCAGTTTGTACATAAAATGGAAGCCGTGCCGCTAGGCAAAACGGAGTACGACGGCCATATCCGTCGCAGTCTTGTTACTGGCAGTCATATGATTCCTGACGAGAATGGTGAAGTTAAAGAAACCGAGGTAAGTGTCAGTGTGGTACAAAACGGCGCCGGGCAAAAATGGACGCGCTTTAGTGGTGTTGGCGACTATCTTGTGCAGGTGTTGGTGACACCTGTGACGCGGGATAAAGTCGAGGTTCGGTTCTCCTATAGTTACCCAAATCATGAGAAAGGAAGTTATCTAGACAATATTATGGAGTATTCCATTGCAACGACCAATGGGCAGCAAGGTCTTGAAGGTGATATACCGATTTGGCACAACAAATTTCATCTCGTGAAACCGATATTGTGTGATGGCGACGGACCAATTATGCAGTTTAGGAAATACTTTTCCCAATTTTATGATTTTGACATTGCAGAATCCGTAAAAATCGTTTGATTATTATTCTACGAATTATCAACTACTAAACGGTAGATGATATAGAAAATAGTAATGTCGTTAGATAACACGAAAATAAGTACGGTCAGGAGTAAGCCGCGTTCACTGACCATCAATAATAGAAGTGGGAGTTTAACATGACGAGTATGCCAGAAAGTAATTCTGAGTCGACTAAGCGCAGCTTAGGTTCGCCTCGCGCCAATGAGCTACTGGCGCGAGCCAGAGCGCTCCAGCCTGTGCTAAAAGAGCGGGCTGCACAGTGCGCTTTGGATGCCAAGGTGCCGGAAGAAACGATTGCCGATTTTCAAACGGCTGGGTTCTTTAAAATATTGCAATCCGAGGCCTACGGCGGTTACGAAATGGACCCCCAGGTCTATTACTCAGTAGTGATGGAAATTGCTAAGGCATGTATGTCTTCGGCCTGGGTGCTCAGTGTTATCGGTGTTCACAACTGGCAGCTAAATTTGTTTGACCCTGAGGCAGCGAAAGAGGTTTGGGCAACTGATCCTAGTGTATTGATATCGTCTTCGTATGCACCGGTAGGGTTGGTAACTCGTGTTGACGGCGGGTTTATGTTGAGTGGTTGCTGGAGCTTTTCTAGCGGATGTGAGCATTGTGATTGGGTCTACCTCGGTGGCGTCGCGCCGGCAGAGGACGGTTCTTGGGAGATGGAAAATTACAGAACGTTTTTGATTCCAAGAAAGGACTACCAGATCATTAAAAACTGGGATGTTGTGGGCCTAAAAGGTACCGGAAGCCATGACATAGATGTTGATAATGTGTTTGTTCCTGAGCACAGAACACATTTTATGTTTAACGATGTAATAACTAATAAGCACAAGAACAAACCGCCGCTGTATCAATTGCCCTTTATGCAGGTGTTCTCGCGTGCGGTATGTACTGCTACTTTGGGCACCTTAGAAGCGGCGCTAGACGACTATATACACGTTGCTAATAATCGCATAGCCGGACGGGTTATGATGCGCGATGATGCAGATTCTAAACGTATAGCGGCACAAGTGAAGTCTGAAGTCGAATCAATGAAACTGACAATGATAGCCAATTTTGAGGCGATGCTAGACAGCGCTAGAACTGGTGTCGAAATCGGCATGGCTGAGCGTGCTCGGTTTCGCTATGAGAGCGCCAAAGTCGCTGATCGCTGTGTAGCACTGTCTTCAAAGATGCTTAAAGCATCGGGGTCTGGGTCAATACGCAATAAAAGCGCGCTGCTTGCCAAACACCTCGACATGCTGGCCAGTCAGGCACATGTCGCGAATGTCTCCGATTCATTTGAAATAAATCTCGGTGGTGTTTTATTTGGTCACGAAAGCACTGAGCTGGGATTGTAGTGGTGGTGAGCACGCTGGTATTGCTGCTGAAATCGCTATAAAAACGTAATCGATATTATAAAAGGATAATAAAAATGGCTTTGAACGGTGTCTTGCCAGACGAGAATTATGCTATTTGCCCGAACGGCTATCGTATTCATTACATTGATAGGGGTGAAGGCCCTGTTGTGGTGTTTTTGCACGGTTCTGGTCCCGGGGCGAGTGGTCATAGTAATTTCAAGCAGAACTACCTGACTATTGCTGAGCAAGGTTATCGCTGTATTGTCTTGGATTTAATCGGATTTGGCTTCTCTGACAAGCCAGATGATGTTGACCATCCACTGTCTTTTTTTGTGGAATGCGTGAAACAGGCGCTAGATCTAGCCGGCGTTACTGAATGCTTTGTCATCGGTAATTCGCTAGGTGGCGCGGTCGCAACTGGGCTGGCGCTGGAGTACCCAGATCTTGTTAAAAAGTTGGTTCTACTCGCGCCCGGTGGGATGAGTCAGACCGAAGAGTACTTTGCTATGCCAGGCATGCAAAAAATGTTTGAGGTCTATGGCTCTGGCGAACCTATTACACCTGAGATCATGAAGGAATTATTTTCCTTTGGTTTGATGTACAACCCCAAGTATGCGACTGATGAGCTGGTCGCTGAGCGTTTTCAAATTATGGAACTGATGAATGGTCACGTGATGATTACCATGCAGATTCCCTATTTGGCGGAGCGCTTGAAGGAGCTGTCTTGTCCCGTGTTGGCCTTTTGGGGGGCGAACGAACGCATGATGCCAGATAGTGGCATTCTGGCGGTTGCTAAGAATTGTGCCAATCTTAAGTTTGTTATTGTATCTGAGTGCGGTCATTGGGTAATGGTTGAGCATAAGGATCTTTTCAATAAGGAATGCTTGGAATTTTTCGCGGCTTAATATGGTGGACATGCAATGAATATTCGGAGTTTAGGTTACGCATTTATCGAGTCTAAAGATCCCAATGAATGGCGAGTGTTTGGCACCGAGGTCCTCGGCATGATGGATGTGACCGCCGAATATGACGACGAGAATGTTTTTCTTAAAATTGACGAACGGCCATTTCGTTTCGCCGTTTTACCTGGAGCCGAAAATCGCCTGCAATTAATTGGCTTAGAACTATATGATAAAAATGATTTTGAACAGGCTATTGCTGAGTTGGAGTCAAGTGGTACTCACTATAGCAAGGGCTCACCGGCGGAGCTAAAAATGCGCGGGGTTCTCGATTTCATTCGGTTTAATGACCCTGCGGGTAATACTCTGGAATTGTACTATGGCGCTGATCTCGATTACGTAAAATTTGTGTCTCCGCTTGGGATATCGGGTTTTGAGACCGGCATGAATGGTAGCTCTGGATTCGGTCATGCGGTTTTGCCAGCTGTAAATTTAGAGGAAACACACGCTTTTTATAAGGACGTACTTGGCTTTGGTGATTCTGATTATATGCACTTTAAGTTTGGTGATGATCCAGAAGAGCCGGGTTTGGCCTTGAAATTCATGCATGTGAATAATCCTCGCCACCATTCGGTTGCACTCTTCGGCGGCGAGAGTATTGCGGGTTGTATCCACCTCATGCTCGAAGTGAAAACTATAGACGAAGTCGGTGAGTGCCTACAGCGCGTACTGGAACGAGAAATTCCAATAACCTCAACGCTAGGGCGTCATACCAATGACAATATGTTGTCGTTTTACATGATGACGCCAGGTGATTTTCCGCTTGAGTTTGGATGCGATGGCCTGCTGATGGATTGGGAAAACTTTACTCCAACCAAAACTACTTTGCCAAGTCATTGGGGCCACAAGTTTGCATTGTAATGTCGTAGTTAATAATAAAAATTGTGAATGCAACGTTTTAAAGCGCTGCTAGGAATTATTGGGTGAATAATATGCAAGACTTTTCTGGAAAGACGATTGTCGTGACCGGCGGTGCGAGTGGCGTTGGTTTGGCCTTATGTCGGCGCTTTGGCCGCGCGGGCATGAACGTTGTTGTTGCGGATATTGAACAAAAGGCGTTAGACAAAGCGGTTAGTGAGTTGGCGTCTTCAGGTATTACGGCTATCGGCGTGGTTGCAGATGTCACTAACGCCGAATCAGTTGAAAATCTTGCGATTAAGGCATACGAGCAATTTTCTAAGGTTCATATTTTATGTAATAACGCGGGTGTTGGTGTAAAGGAAGCCGACCGGAAAATATGGAATCTCTCGGCCAAGGATTGGAGTTGGGGATACTCGGTAAATGTGATGGGTATCGCGAATGGTATCCGCGCTTTTGTTCCACGAATGCTTGAGTCTGGAGTAGAGGGGCATATCGTTAATACCACCTCCTTTAACGGTGGGTGTATTGCATTTCCAACAACGCCAATCTATGCATCCTCTAAGGCGGCGGTGACAAGTCTTACTGAGGTGCTGTATGCCCAGTTAGCGAAGGAGTCCAAAAAGCTTAAGGTTCATTTATTGTTTCCTGGCCCGCATATGGTTAATACCCAGATTCTCGCCTCACAGCGCAATCGTCAGGCGGAGTTTCAAGATGAAGTGAAGGTAGAAGACTATATGACAATGGAGGATCTGAAAAAATCGGCACTCGGCGCAAATATTGAATTCAAGCTCACCGAGCCCGAAGAAGTCGCAGATGCGTGTTACGACGGTATTTGCGATGACAAATTTTGGATCAGACCCTACCTGGAAGACCATCAGCAGATGATTAGTGCGCGCTGTGACACCTTGATAAAGAACCTTAATCCGGTAGTGATGTAATGTCGGATAGTGCTAGGTCTCTAGGCGATTGTATTTGAAAAGCATGCTGGCTTTGAGCCGGTATGGGCCTAGTTGGTGCGGTGGTTTTGTGGAACAGTCCTTGAGGGGAATTTGTTGATATATCGAGCTCTACGACACGGTCTGCGTCTACATGTGCTTATGGCGTTGCTATGTGCTAGTCATGTATACGCAGCAGTGCCGCAGCAGCCTAATTTTATTGTTATTGTTGCCGATGATATGGGCTGGTCTGATATTGGCGCCTTTGGCAGCGAAATTCGCACTCCCACCATTGATGCCTTGGCGGAAAGCGGCGTCACAATGACGAATTTTTACGTGGGGCCAACCTGCTCTCCTACTCGTGCAATGCTTATGACCGGTGTCGATAGCCATCTAGCTGGCCTCGGGACGATGGAAGGCGTTCAGTCAGAAAACCAATTACACTCTGACGCATATCTAGGCCAGCTGCGCGACGATGTCGTTACTATCGCGGAGGCCCTAAAGGCGTCTGGCTACACTACCTTGATGAGCGGTAAGTGGCATTTGGCCAAAGAGCCAAACCAGTATCCTAGTAATCGTGGCTTTGACCGCTCCTTCTCGTTAATAGAGGGTGGCGCTAGTCATTTCAGTGATGCCGCACCCTTGTATCGTATAGATAAAGCGAGCTATCTGGAGGACGGTCGCCGGGTAAAATTACCCGCCGATTTCTATTCTTCTAAAGCATACACCGACAAAATGCTTGGCTATTTAGCTGAGCTTGACGCGCAAACCCCTTTCTTTGCCTATGTCGCTTACACTGCGCCACATGATCCACTGCAAGTACCCGATGATTGGTTAGATAAATACGCTGGTGTGTATGACGAGGGACCCGCGGCGCTCCGGGCGATGCGTGCGCATAAGCTAACAAAGCGAAAATTGATTCCGCGTGGTAGCGAAGTGTGGACACCGCCGACTTTTCCTAAGTTTTTGCCGACCTATATCAAGCCCTGGTCGATGATGGATGAACTAGAGCGTGAAACATCGAGTAAACCGATGGAGATCTACGCTGCGATGGTCGAATATATGGATGAGCAGATTCAACGCTTAATCGATGATTTGGCGCGTAGCGGACGTTTAGAAAACACCTTTATAGTTTTTCTCTCCGACAATGGCGCTAACGGTGCGACGCCGCTATCGTACCCCGGAAACACCCGTGACTGGTATTTAAACGAGTACGCACAGAGCCTTGATCAACAAGGCCGACGTGGCTCCCACAGTTATTTAGGCAGAGAGTGGGCGGCGGTTTCTGCATCACCTTTTAAATTGTATAAGGGTGCCATTGCTGAAGGCGGTATACGTTCACCTCTTATTGTTCGTGGCCCCTCGCTCGGAAAAAATACAATATCCAAGCAGGTCTCACATATTACTGATTTGACGGCAACACTGTATGCGCTGGCGGGTATCGACACGGAGGCAAGCGCAGTCTTTGCCGATAAAATTCGCCCGGAAGGGCGGTCACTGTTAGAAAATTGGCGGGATCCTAAGAAAGAAGTTAGTCGGACTTTCGCTACGGAACTTTTTGGCCATGGTGCGGTAGTGTCAGACCGTTGGAAGGCGACCAATATGCGGCCGCCTTTGGGAACCGGAAAATGGGAACTGTATGATCTGAACCATGACCCTAGTGAAGTCCATAATATTGCCGCGGAAAATCCAGAAAAATTAAATGAGTTGATCGATTTTTATCGAGGCTACCAGCGGCGTGTTGGAGTGATTCCCCCTAACCCTGCAATATCAGTGTCGCTAGGCGATTTATTTACTAGCGAATGTAACTGGTATTGCCAAACAGTAACTGACATTGTCGATTTTATTATTGCCTTGTGGGTGCGCTTTTCTGTGAGCCAAGAGTGAGAAATAAAAAAATAGCTGATGCCACGGCGTCGGCGGAGACACCTACAGTGAGTAAAGCAGTGGTCGATAAAGATATTGATGCGATGCTAACGGACTCGCTCTCGGCTGAAACTAACGCAAGAACCCGTCATTCTAAATTGTATTCAATATTACGACCGTTCTTTTTGCCGACATTAATTGGTGGCGAGAATATACCGAGTAAGCCGGTACTGCTAGTGGGAAATCATGCGCTATTTGCATTAGATGTTCCCTTGATTCAATCGACCATCCTCCACGAGTCGGGTCGCCTGGTACGAGCGATGGGCGACAAAGTGCTATTTGGCAACGCCACCATGCGTAATATGATGATAAATCAGGGCGGGATATTGGGGCATCCAGACTTATGCGCAGCGATGATGGCATTAGGTAAAGATCTTATGGTATTCCCTGGTGGGTCATATGAAGTTAATAAACCTGCCGTGGAGCGCTACCAACTTAAGTGGAAGGAGCGCTATGGCTTTGTCAGGCTGGCTGCACAGCATGGTTACACGATATTGCCCTTTGCGACGATTGGCCCAGATGAGTTTTACGGTCGCTATATGGAAAGCGAGCAATTGTACCGCTCGGCGCTTGGCAAACTCCTTATAAAACTAGGCTTTCTTGCCGATGGTGGGCGGGCCGATATATTGCCGCCAGTGCCAAAAGGCTTGTTTGGGACGCTGGTCCCTAAGCCACAGCGTTTTTATATGAGTGTTGGTCACCCAATAGACTTAGCGGAGTTGGCCGGGCAGGAACTTGCAAAGGAGCAGCTCTCAGAAATACGCGAGAAAGTAGCAAGCAGTATTGAATCGCAGATACGTGAATTGTTGTTGATTCGAAGCCAGCGGGCTGAGAGCGATAGCTGGCTGCGCCGATTACTAACTCGTTAAGTACTGATCTGCTTGGGCGCGGCTTGGCGGCGAAGGCCGACGATAATGAGCCCTGTGAGCACCATGAACACCGAATATAGCGCCGATGGAATGGCGGCAGTCATGTCATTGAGTATATTGGCTGCGATCATGAATGCCATGGCGCTGTTTTGGATGCCGATTTCAACCAGCATTGTGGTTTGTTCTTTGTCGCGAAGCCGCATGAGCTTAGCGACAGCCGCGCCGCTGAAAATATTAAGGGCAATTAGCAGGGCGACTGCAATTCCCACCGCGGCGAGCGAGGCAAAGATATTCTCCCATTGATTTGCCCATGTAAGTGCCACCAGTAGCAAGAAGAATAGCGATGTGGTCATAACAACAGGGGACTCTAAGCGAGCACTATGATTAGGGTATTTTGTGCGAAGAAACATGCCAGTCGCCAGCGGTAAGACTGTCAGTACGAGTATTTGCCTTGCGACATCAAAGAAGGAAAGCGTAATTATCGTCGCCTGACCGTTAATGAATGGCGATATCAACTGTAACACCAGTGGGATTGAAAGCACCGAGAGAAAACTGGTGATAACGGTTAAGCCGACAGATAGTGCGGCGTCGCCCCTCGCTAGGCGAGTGAGCATATTTGAGGTGATGCCCCCAGGACATGCGGCAATTAATACAAGACCAAGGCAAAGCTCGGGTGGCATTTCAAGCAGTAGGCTAATGACGAATGCGCTTATGGGTAGAAACACCATTTGCATTACTAATATGGTAATGACGGCGCGTGGGCTTACAAGTATCCGATTAAAATCGGATACTTGTAAGCCCAGGCCAATGCTGAACATGATGAGTATAAGACCGACGGGAATTAGGATTTGAGTAAGCATATTGGCGGTATTCTGCTCGTTGTTATTTATGACGCCTTCATATCAGTATTGCATATTTTTCGAGTAATGTGATCTGAGCTGATTGGACGTTTATTGTAAACACTTAAATTACAATACGAGGCTTATTTTGTGGCAGCAAAGTAATTAAACTAATTTTAATAATATAGGCTTAGAAGCCCAAAATAGACGGTTTAATCAAGATGGCAATTGCTCGTATATTCTTTTCGCGGGATGACGGTTATTAGCGTGTTCGAGTACATGGTGAGGAACGCTATTGTTTCCACTTAAGTCATTTCTATGCATTTTGAACGCATTAATAAAATTATAATTATATTTGCCTTTGTGGGTAGTAGAACTTATGAATAATAAAATTTTATTGTCGGTACTCGTCGCTAACGCTGCATTTTCTGGTATTGCATTTTCAGAAGAAACAAAAAAATCGATGCAGATTGAAGAAGTGGTGGTGACGGCTCGAAAGCGGGATGAGAGCTTGCAGGAAGTGCCTGTGGCGGTCACCGCAGTATCTACAGAAGAAATGGCCGCAAACAACATTGCAAATATTGCTGATTTAGCAAAAATTGCTCCGAGTCTAGATCAACGTGAGGGCCGTAAACAGGGGGCATTCTCAATTCGAGGTGTCGGCCAAGTTCGCATTAATGAAGTGCAAGCCGACCCCGGCGTGGCGGTGTATATGGATGGGGTTTTCTTGGCGCGCAATGACAGCCAATTGATCGATACCCTAGCACTGCAAAGCGTGCAGGTGCTTCGTGGACCTCAGGGCACATTATTTGGTAAGAATAGCGTGGGCGGGGCGATCTTGGTTACTACCAAAGATCCGATGGATGCATTTGAAGTTAATATAAATTCTAAGATAGATAGCCTTGGTCAGCGCGATTTTAAAGCGGCATTTGATATTCCGCTCATCGAAGGAAAATTGTATTCAAAACTGACGCTAGGCACGGTACGGTCAGATGGCTATGCCGAGGATGTGGACACCGGCGCTGCCATGGGTGATGACGACAAGATATTGGCCGCATTGCAGTTGCTTTGGGATATTGACGAAGACATGTCCTTAAAAACCATTGCCTATTTCAATAAACAAAATGAGAATATTCCGCCGCATTACTGTCAGCAAGTGACGCTTGATGGCTCCTTAAGTTACGCAAGGGCGCCAGGCCGGACGGAGACGTACAACGAAGCATGTAGCAATGCCGAGGCATTGATTGGAACCGGCAAAGTATCGACGGAGAACTATGGCGGCGAGTTCACCTCTACTGATGCATTATTTGGCGCCACTTTTACCTGGAATACATCGGTCGGGACGATAAAGAGCATTACTTCGTATGTGTTGAAAGGCGACAATTACAGCGATTTTGATTTTGACGCAACTGACCTGCTGGCCATCCGAAATACCACTCATGTTCGCGATCAATTGCGTCGTCAAGGTGTATTTGATGAAGATGGGAGTCGCTATACATTGGGTGAAGAGCTGCAATTCTCTGGTTTGGCCTTCGAGGATAAGCTTTCTTATACCGTCGGCATATTTGGATCTTGGGAGTCGATGGATAAGCAGTTAGAGGGACAGGCGTCAACAAAGGAGGGTTGGATTGGCTTTGAAAGCTTACCCGGGCTGCCATCCCCCGGTATGCTTTGTAGTCTAGGCGGAATTCTCGACGAAGAATGCCTCTATGTGCGCGGAGTGTATAACGCCGCTGTAACCTCTTACGACAACACCTCCTATGCCGTCTTTTCGCAAGCCGCTTACGATATAAGTCAATCTGTTCAGCTAACTGCAGGTCTTCGCTATTCTTATGAAGAACGAAAAATCAACATAATGCAATTCGACGCTGAAACAATACCGCCGATTCTTGGTGTGTCGTTGCCGATTCCGTTGCCGGTGACCATCATGACAGAGACGCAATTTAATATGTTAGAGGGTGTTGAAATTGCCTTGTCGCGTGGTGCAAGTGAGAATGCCGAAGTGGATTTTGAGCGTTTGTCGCCGATGCTGAGTTTGTCATGGAATATTTCAGAAAATATAGAGCTGACTAATGTTGATGCAATGATGACTTATCTTACCGTGAGTGAAGGGTTTAAATCTGGTGGATTTAATGTCCTGCAAGCGGGTATTGGCCACTATAAACCAGAGTATGTCATTAGCACCGAATTAGGGCTAAAGTTAGACGCCTTCGACCGACGTTTACGATTTAATTCGGCAATCTATAATTCTGATTACCGAGATATTCAAGTTGTGGTCGCTGATATACCTTCTTTGGGGGCGCCTGAAATAAGTACTAATAATGCGGGTTTAGCGCAAATGCGAGGCGTTGAGTTTGAGCTGACTTGGCTTCTTCGTGACAGTTTTATTCTAAAGGCTTCAGGAAACTATATCGACGCTGAGTTCCTTGAGTTCGACGACCAAGGTATTGACCCAATCACCGGCGATGTCACGACAGTAGATAGAAGTGCCGAGCCCTTTCCGTTCATCCCCAAATTTGTGTACAACTTGTCGGCTAGGTATACGCTGCTGACATCTGATTTCGGTCAGTTCGATTTAGTGTTAAGCCGTAATGCCCGAGATGATCAATTCATTGGCGGGGATGCGATGGCAGGGCTGGCGCAATTTAGAGACGATGCAACAATTAAAGGCTTTAGTACCTGGTCTTCGCGCATTACCTGGACACCGAGCGATGACGGCAAGCTTGTTGTGGCGCTCTACGGTAATAATTTGACTGATAAAGAATATGTTGCAACAGGGAGTGCGGTCTACTCCGGCTTCGGCAGCAACTCGATCACAATGGGTAAAGAGCGAAATATTGGTCTAGAAGTGAGTTACCGATTTGACTGATTAAAGTAGTACTTACATCTAAAGCTCATTTAGCGTTCAGTATTTTGATCACCACAGTGAGAAAAATACTGAACCTCGTTATTTAAAACCCGGTATGTGTGAGCATTGCAAAATGGATCAGTACTCTTATGGATAAAGCACTAATTCGACGTTTTAGCTCGGCATGCACTTGCATCGCTGCATGCTATGTAATACTCGCTTGCAGCCCTGTTGACGATCCCGGTATGCTTCCGGCATTTAACGCCGCAACGGCAGTGCAGCCGCAAGCGATGCCACTTGTAGCGAATAACCCTCAACGGAATCTGCTTTGGGGGGACGTCCATATTCACACCAGTTTATCGACAGATGCTCATGTTATGGGCGTTCGGGCAATGCCCGATGATGCCTATACCTTTGCGCGCGGTGGCGAAATTGAACACGGCGCAGGCTTTGGCATTAAAATCGGAAGGCCATTGGATTTTGCGGCGGTTACGGATCACTCCGAATATTTGGGCATTATACGCGATATGGATCCAGAACTTCCGCTCTCCTCGCGCTCACTAAGAACCCGATTGCTTGAAGACAGCCCATTGCGCACGACCATCGCCTGGATACGCACAATGGTTCTTTTTAAACCTAGATTTGATGGCGCCGAGGGCGGCGATCAGGTCACGGCGAATTCTTGGCAGACAATAATCGACAGTGCGGAGCGCAATTATCAGCCTGGGCGTTTTACTACCTTTATCGGGTATGAATGGTCATCAATGCCCGACAAAAATAATCTCCATAGGAACATCATTTATCGGGGCAGCAAGGTGCCACCAGTGCCATTTAGCTCTATTGAGTCACAAGACCCTCGCGATCTTTGGACTGAGCTGGAAAAACAGCGCGCATCGGGCTTGGATAACCTCGCTATTCCACATAATGGGAATGTGAGTGGGGGGCTGATGTACGATTCTGTCGCCTTTGATGGCTCGGCATTGGACAGCGCCTATGCAGAGCGCCGAATGCTAAATGAACCCTTGAGTGAAATATTTCAGGTTAAAGGGCAATCTGAAACTCATCCTGCATTATCACCTGAGGATAGTTTTGCCGATTTTGAAATATTCGACACAATACTTTCAGGAAAGCTACGCTACGCAGAGCCAAAAGGTGGCTATATCCGCGACGCCCTGAGGCTGGGGCTTGAGATGTCGCACCGTGACGGCTTTAACCCCTATCAGTTCGGCGTCATTGGTAGTTCAGACAGCCACAACGCGTCGACGCCCGCAGAGGAAGATAATTATCACGGCAAGCTTCCATTGTTTGATGGCACCGCAAGTATAAGGCTAGGTGAAAGCGTTCTGTTGCCCGAAAGCTACCAGCTTTCTCGTCGTTGGGGTTCTGCTGGTCTCGCTGCTGTTTGGGCCGAGGAAAACACCCGGGAATCGATTTTTGACGCTATGCGCCGCAAGGAAACCTATGCTACATCGGGGCCTCGCATCGCTGTGCGGTTCTTCGGTGGCTGGGGCTATCCACGTGATTTGGTGGAAAGCAGCGACCCGGTAGCGCTCGCCGAGAAAAGCGGAGTGCCAATGGGTGGACGTTTACCGATGATGGGTGCTAGCCAAGGCGACGCGCCTACCTTTGCGGTTTGGGCTTTAAAGGATCCGGATAGCGCCAATCTTGATCGCATTCAGATCATAAAAGGCTGGGTCGATAGAAGTGGTAAGTCACATGAAAAAATTTATGATGTTGCCTTATCTGATCAGCGCACACCGAATGCTGTGACGGGAATTATTCCGGCAGTTGGTAACACGGTGAATATTGAAACAGCGAGTTATGAGAACAGTATTGGTAATGTCCAGTTGTCGGCAGTATGGACAGACCCTAATTTTGACCCGCAGACACAGGCATTTTACTACGCCAGAGTGATCGAAATTCCGACGCCTCGCTGGACAACTTACGACGCCGCTACGCTAGGCGTCGCCGCGCCCGAACCGGCAACGCTGCAAGAGCGCGCGATAACATCGGCAATATGGTATGAGCCTAAGGGGGACCCGCATTGACGTCGATGCTGGGTATATTTTTTAGCGCGTTAGGTCTATTTTCTTTGCTCAAATATTGAACTAGTCACGCCACATTGCCTTTGGCTACATGGCTGCTAATTGATTTATCAGTGCATATTGAGTCGACTAATTATGCATAAACTAAAAGAAACTGCTGTTGACCAACGGTATGTAGATCAGTCAGTCGCTTATAAAGCGCTTGTAGGGAATATATATGAATGCCTCTTGACTAAGAATCCTGTGCAGAGTTTTCTTACGGTTCTAGCAGAATATTTTATGGCTGAAATGGTGGCGCTGGTTCTGCTTTCGACGAATGATCGTAACAATGGAAAAATACTCGTTGTTAGTCGACGAAGTTTAGGTAATATCCGCTACTACTATAATCAAGAAATACCTTTAAGTACTGTTACTAGCCCTTATTTGGGTGGCGTTACTGTGGGCACGCCACCTAAGGCAGCTCGTTCGGGTACTCAATGCCAAATCTATAATCTTTTTTTGAAGTCGGTGGGTTATTATGATGTCAATGCCGTAGACATTATTGTGCCTGGCGATTTACACGCGGTAATTAAAATAAGCCGAGGCCTTACTAGAAATAATTTCCGCGTTGCTGAACGGGCGCTTATTGCGTCGCTAACAGCGCATATTGCGCAGTTTTTTACTGTTTATAATCGGCTAGAAAATATCTGTTTAGAGCGTAATCTCTATTCAGATGTGATTAATAAATTATCGTATTCTTCATTCGTCCTAAACGGGCATGGCAAAGTAATTCAGTGTAATGATAATGCCAAGATTCTGATCAACTCAGATGCTCCGGTTAGCCTGGTGGCTGATCGATTGTTGATTGGCGATAGTGTGATGCAAATGCGGTTTCAGCGTCTTTTGATGAATCTGCTTAGCGTCCGCGGTAGAGACGGAGGTCCTCGCGTTGATGCATTGTGCGTCCCTAGGGGCGATGATTATTCTGGTTTAGGGGTCGTGGCTCGCTTGGTGCAAGAATCTGCGTGCATAAGCGAGCATGAGGCACCGGCGGTTATCGTTTTTTTGCGCGATTCAGATTATTACGCAGAGCCGTCTGTTGATATTATTAGTAGTCTTTTGGGCATATCGCCGACAGAAGCCCGTGTTGCACTGTTGTTAGCCGATGGGCTGAGCCTGACAGAGGTAGGTCGACATTTAGCGATGGCCCACGCCACTGTGCGTACCCATTTACGGTCGATTTTCACAAAGGTGGGCGTAAATCGCCAGGCATTACTGGTTAGGCTAATACTGAAGAGTGTTGCCCAGTTGGCCTGAACGACTTGTGTGCTTTTAAGTGGTGATTGGGGTTCTGGGTTTTATCTTTATCAGTTTTATGTAAAAGAGTTTATTGGAGAAACACATTTGTTTTGGCCCTTTACCAAAGATCGAACTAAGTGAAGTTTATGCGATGTAAATTTTCATTGCCACCGGTGCTACGATTCGTACTAGTGGGGCTATTGCTGTGGTGTGGCGATAACTTTATGGTGTGGCGGGCCTCCTATCAGGTTAATAGTCCAAGTGACGAGCAGCTCGATATTGCTTATCAAGACTGGGCGCAGCGCAATGGGGTGTCGCCAAATAGTCAGCAGCGAGAAGCAATCCGACAAGCAGAAATATCTGATGAAATTCTTTTTTTGGAGGCAATTCGCCATAAGATATTTGTAGATGATCCTGTGGTGAATCAGCGTTTATTAAAAAATGCTGAGTTTCTGGGCTTTGTGGGTAGTGAATCTGAAATAATTGCTATGGCCATCGCGCAGGACTTACATAAACGTGATGAGCTTATCCGTCGGCACCTTGTTCAGCGGATGGAAGCACTGGGGCGGGCGCAGGCGCATCCTATACCGGCCCCAGACGAGACCGAATTGTATGAGCGTTACTCGGATCAATCGTGGCAATGGAAGACGCCACCGCGTGTCGCCATTAAGCATGTGTTTTTTAGTCAAGATCATCCTGCGGCAGGGGAGCGTGTGCAGGCTGCGCAGCGCGACTTGGCAGAGACTGATTTAAGCGACCAGCAGGCGTATTCATTGGGTGATCACTTTTTACTAGGTAACGATCTTGCGATAATGGAATTACCTAAATTACGCGATATGTTTGGCGAAAAATTTAGCAGTGCCTTGATGGACGAAGTGATTGCAAATGATTGGTATGACAAGATCGGTGTGTGGCTAGGACCTTTGCCCTCAGCCTATGGTTTGCATCTGGTGAAAGTAACGGAGCTAGAGGGCGAGTCTTACCGCGCATTTAATGAGGTAAAAAATTTACTAGTCGCAGACTATGTTCGGGAATTAGAATCTCAGGCATTGACGACATATATTGCAAAGTTGCGCGATAAATACCGGCTTGGTGTGCAATGAACGCGTTCAAATGTTCTTCAAAGTGGGTGGGTATCCAGCTTCTTACTTTACTGTTTGTATCTTTATTTAGTGTGAATTCTTTCGCCCATAAATTAGCACCTTCTCTTTTACAAATTGACGAGTTAGACCATAGTAATTTTTCGGTAATTTGGCGTACACCTATCGATGCGGCCGTTTCGCCAAGGCCGGTCCTGCCTGAAAATTGCCGCGATGCTGAGGCTAGGCTTGTACAAGTTAGTACCGCCATAGAAAGACGTTGGACAACTAGGTGCGCGGGTGGGCTTAGCGGAAAAACACTCCGTATCGAATTATTGGCGGCGAGCCGTACGGTGGCAATGCTCCTCTACCAACCGCTGAATGGAAAGCTTCAGCGGGACATACTTACCGCCAATAATTCAGATTTTGTTGTTCCTGATAAATTTACTGGAGCCTCGGTACTTACGCAGTATATTCGCTTAGGGATTAGTCATATTCTTATTGGTGCGGATCATCTGTTTTTTGTCACGGCCTTGTTGTTGCTTGCTGGTTCATGGCGATCGTTGCTGAAAACCGTTACGGCGTTTACTCTCGGCCACAGCGTCACCTTGGCTTTGGTTAGCCTTGAGTTAGTACCCCACTGGCCTGCCTTGGTTGAGTTTTCGATTGCGGTGACGATATTGATTCTTGCTGTTGAGTTGAGTCGAACTGACGTCGAACAGCGTAAGCATTATATTCGTCAGCATCAGTGGTTAGTGGCAAGTGTATTTGGACTTGTGCATGGGCTGGGATTTGCTGGGGTTTTGCAGGAAATAGGATTGCCGTCAGGGGATGTTGTGGGCGCGCTGTTCGCGTTTAATATTGGTATTGAATTAGGGCAAATTGTATTCGTAGCGATTGTAGCTGGGTTACTCTATCTGTTGAAGCGTAGCTCAGTACCTATTTACCAGTATGTTAAATCGGCCATTATATTAGTGATGGGGGGTATCTCTGTTTATTGGTGCCTAGATCGTGGTGCGGAGATACTAGGTCAAATATTGTAGGGTTGTTCTTCGACGCAATCGATTTTTACTCCGGTCACTGTCTTTTAAATTGTCATGTAGTCGAGAATATGTACAGGATTAATAGCACCTGCCGCGACGTGCCGTTGTTGGAATGACCTACTCATACACGCAAGTCACTCCGTGGAGCTTGGGCGCTGGATGTTGGCTCAAGCTGGCTGTAGTCGCCTTCAATTCCCGGTACGGTTAGTCTAAATTGCCAAAATTGTAACGAAAATCAACGGAGTACTGAGTTTCATCTGGATGAGTAATCGCAATGTAGTTACCACCTTGAAGTATTGCGTCTAACACGATGAGCCTTTCTTGTTCTTCCGTTAAGTTCTTGGCATTAAATATAACAGCCCATCGCTTATTTTCTGGCCCAATCGCTAAACGGGCGTTGAGCTTGGCTGTTGCCTCCTGAAATGTCTTTTCATCTAAATCGTAGTCTAAGTAATGCTCACCTTGGTAAAGCATATCGAATGCGAACATGCCACCTATGCCCCAGCTGGGCATAATCGGAAAACGAATCGTAGGTGTGAGGCTGGCGGAAATCTTCGGGTTGTAAGGCAGCTGCTTACCGCTAAGATCTTGAGACGGTGGGGCGTCCTGACCGCATTCGGGCAATGCATCGCTGTCATCCCAAGTTGTAGGGCCGCAGGGAAAGCTGCCGTATTTTGTTTCGTTGAAACCAAGGCTGCCCTGTACTGTTAGCCACTGCATTGGTGGTAGCCAGTGGAAGTCTAACTCGACGCCCCAGGACTCGGCTTCTTCCACGTTAGTGGTGAATATCGCTGTTCCATCAAAAACATTTAACTGCAAGTTGTCGAACTGCATGGTGTAAGCAGTGGCATTAATCTCCAATGTCTTTTGAAATAACCTGCTTTTAATCCCAAGCTCGGCGGAAAGCGCCTCTTCCGGTTCATAACGCAGATACCGAGTGTGGATTACCGGACCGGAAAAGCCGCCGCTCTTAAAGCCCTTTGAGATATTAGTAAACAAAGTCATTTCGTCTGCGGGCGACCAGCTAATGGCAAATTTTGGTGAGAACTCGTCTTCTGTCAGTCGCCCTTTCTCGTAATAGTTTTCTGAGCCATTGGTTATTGACGGCACCGGAGAATCGGAGTAGTTAGACTGCACGCCGTTTATCGATTCCGTGCCTATACGCAAACCGAGTGACGTAGTGACTGAGGGTGATAAGTGCCAGTCAGCCTGCCCAAATAGCGCGTAGGTTTCTGATCTAACATGGACAGATGTTTCGATAATGAAGTCCTCTCCGTCTCCCGGCGTCACGCCAATATTGCCAATCTGGGAAAATAAAGCACCTAGAAATGACGGTAGCGGTACCCCTCGCCCCTCAGCCATTACCGGTGCTAGCGCTACCAAGCCGTCGAATACTAGGAAGGTGGATTGACTGACATTCGACTCGGCCCTACCTGCGAATAAGCCAAACATCCAGTCAATGGATTCTCCCCAGCCCAAAAGGGGAAGACTATCCGCACTGAAACGTACCTCAAGTTGCTTTTGCGTATATCGGTCAGGACCATCAGTATGAAAATAGCCGGAATTGACGGGACTAAAGTCTGTGTCCAATTGAAATGGCGTGTCAACTCTAGCCCAACTCGCTAGCGCGCTAACGATGCTATTTCTAAACAGTAAAAGGTCGCCGATATCGAGATCGGCTTTTAGTGCAATAGAATCGCTGGCACGATTTGAGTATGTTGGCGAGTTGGACGAGCGGGTGTCATTAAATTCGTCATCTTCTATTCTTGGGTCTCGCTCTTCAAAAGTACTTCGTGCAGTTTCGGTAAGATAAGAATGTTGGAAACCATTTCCGACGCCTTCATATTGCGTGGTGAAGCTGATTAGTTGAATTTCTATGTCGTCACTAGGGAAGTAATTAAGATGTACACGTATTGATTCATCTTTAAATTCCTCCTTTTCATTATTGCGCGCGGTATTGTAGAGCCCAAGATACTTTTCGCGCTTTCGCCAGCTGAGGCGAGCAGCAAGAATATCGTCAATAATGGGAAAGCTGATCGCGGCTTCATAGCGTCTTCCATCAAGATCCTCTTCTGCTACCTGGACGTAGCCTTCTGAATCAAAAGACGGCGATTTTGTGGTGAAATTCAATACGCCGGCAATGGTGTTTTTGCCAAAAAGTGTTCCCTGGGGGCCGCGAAGCACTTCCAGCCGTTCTAAGTCGAACACGCCGTCGTTGGTAAATGTACTGCGCCCATAGCTTATCCCATCTATGACCAAACCTACTGAAGGTTCTATGTTTCTTGCCAGCGGCGGCGATCCGAATCCACGGATCATTGTCGAGCTGTACTGCGGGTTTGATGCCGTGAATTTAACGTTGGGTGTATATTGTACTAGGTCTTGCGCATCGACAATCGCGGCTTCAGTAGCCATATCACCTGATATTGCTGAAACCGACATGGGAACATCTTGAAGGCTCTGGGCTCGCTTTTGAGCCGTGACAATAACTTCTTCAAGTACCCTAGACTTATTGTCTGGCATGGAAAAGGACGTGGAGTGGGTGAAAGTCAAAAAGAGCAAAACGCACAGCTTATCGTTTGATATCAATTTCATGAAGTTTCCAATATTTATAATTATATAAGACGTGTAGATTTGGAAAATATGACTTTAGTCGCTCGGTTTATTTATTAGTAGATTTCGATTTAACTAAAAATTACTACTTGATTTTAGTAGTACGCATTTTCGTTAGGCACGGATACCCGACGTGTCAGAATTTTTTATCTAACTTTCATTTATATCAATGTTGAATTCGCTATTTTTATAATTATTAAATTTAAGTGGGTTTTACGATATGAACACCATTATTCTATAAGAATTATGCTTTTTTCAGTAGGTTGTATCTATGGATACTGAGTAGATCAATAGCGGCTAATTAGACTCATTTAGAACAATTAGTAAGGGTCATATTGGATTGCATCGTCAGAATGACTAGAGATGCTGCAGCACGTGATTGGGGGAAGGCAGTTTTTCATTTTCAAGAGAATGCCGCAGTTGCGTCTAGTTTTATACCAAGGCAGATAAACTGTGTAGTCCTGTGAAATTTCCGAATGCAATGTTGCTGGAATGAAGTCTGCTAAAGGGGGCCTCGCTAATGTCGGGCTGGGCGAAGTTGGCGCTACGGGGAGACTGGGATAGAAGAATCCTTATCAGCGGAGTATCTCGCATCGGCAACCGTGGCACGCTACACGTTTTCGTGAACCTCGGGCCCATTTTATCGATACTTAAGCCAATTAACATCCGGCCGTCACCCAGTTCTACGACTGGGGCGAGCGCAGGAGGGCAATCGTCAGTCCCGAAAAATCATAACAAGGGCTGTGTACCCGATGTCGCTTTTACTCAAGTAGGCACGTAAGGCCGCTAAGGCCTCGCGCTGGCGCTGATTACCTTTCATGGAGAGATAGTCATTCTACGTATGGCCACTTGTTGTAAACTTTTTCGTACGCTACCGTTAAAATGGATACTATGTTTTTAAATAAAGAAGATTATCAAGCCGTATCTATCGCAGGAACGGATCTAGTAAAAGTCAATCATCATTTCTGATGACGGCCAAAGGCCAGTTAAGGCTAGCATATTATCGAAATGCGCCGAACTTCGATGGCCGATGGCTTTTGACACCAAACAATAAAATAACTTGCGGACCCCTCAATAATGTATTCAACGAAAATGTCATTTAATGTAGCTCGTAATAAGTATGGCGCCATAACTGCGTTGGTCTGCGGAGGTTTACTAAATAGCTTGCCTAGTTCTTCAGCCATGTTAGAGGAGGTGCTGGTTACCGGCACCAAGCGCGTTGAAAGCGCGTCTGATGTGCCTCTCTCCGTCACCGCGCTCAGCGGCGAGAAATTGCGCAATGCAGGAATTCAAAATCTAACCGAGATGTCTGATTTTGCACCGAACTTTAAACTGATAGACACCGGCTTACAACCGCTGATTTATATGCGGGGTTTAGGCAGCGGCGGTACCAATCAGGGCTTTGAATTGTCGGTTGGTATCTACAGCGACGACATTCACCTCGGTCGCCCCTATCAAACGCAAATCGCCTTTCTTGACGTAGCGCAAGTTGAAGTGCTGCGCGGCCCGCAAAGTATACAGTTCGGTAAAAACTCCGTGGCAGGCGCAATCAATATTAGCTCGGCAAAGCCAACCGAGGACTTTGAGGCGCTGCTAACGGGTAGCCATATTAAGCCAGATGATAGCTACGAACTAACCGCAACAGTCTCAGGCTTCCTCACCGATACATTCGGTGCTCGACTGGCCATTAAAGAGCGAATTGATGACGGTTTTGTCTACAATCTTACTCAAAATCGTCAAGAACCACAGATCAATACTCATGCCGTGCGCTTATACCTCATTAATCAACCAACAGATAATTTAGAGATAGGCTTAAAGCTTGAACACAGCGTGAAACACCGCAATGGTGCTTATACGCAGATCGTTGACTATGGCGTACTCACAGAAGCAGACGCACGGCCCAAAGGTCTGAACGAAACTCGCGACACAAACGAGAACGAGTATGCCGACATAACGAATGATGGTGTTGCCCTGAACATCTCCTTCAGCCTGGGCGAATCTTCGCTCGTCTCTGTTACCGGCTATAGCGGTTATCAAAATATCGAAGTACTGGATGGCGACGCTAGCCGCCTTGATTCCGCTGGAATTGATCTTGCCGAAGACTATGATCAATTTAGCCAAGAACTACGTTGGCTATCTCCTACCGGCAAAACGGTTGAATATATTCTTGGGCTTTTTTATCAACAGTCTGAAATGCACTATGAGGAAACAGCTAGTTTAAACATCCGCGCCGGAACCCTCGCTAATCCGGAGCTGCCCCCTTTGGGAGTGGGGGGGATAAACCTAGGGAGTGAAGCTGTCCTCACGCCACTCGTTGCCGCTGATTTATACCGAGACTTTGGCGTAGAAATGAACGCCGTTTCGGCTTTTGGCCGCGCTACTTGGCATATTTCTGACAAGTGGAGTGCCACGCTCGGCCTGCGCTATGTTGACGAATCAAAGAAGGGATTTCGAGATGTGCAGTTATTTGACGGCGGCACGAAAGATCCCGTAAACCCAGCTATTGGCGCCGTATTCGCCCAAATGGCAGTAGAGGAGCATCAGCTCAAGGGCTCTAGAAGCGTAAACTCGTTAATGCACCTATTCACTCTAGAGAACCATTGGTCTGACGATTTACTGATCTACTTTTCATGGGCCACCGGCTCAAAAAGTGGCGGATTTGATGCTCGCAACAATAATGACGATACAACGCCAGATGGTGGTGGTACGAATTTTGAATTCGACGACGAAATCGCGAACTCGCTAGAATTGGGCATAAAATCGAGCCTGCTTGATGGTGCGGCCGAACTAAATGTAGCCTTCTACAGCGTAGAATTTACCGACTTTCAAGTGGCCGTATTTGATGGCGCACTCGGCTATTTCGTCACTAATGGTGGTGAGGCAAGAACCAGCGGCGTTGAGGTGGATGGCCGCTACCTTATTACTGACAGCTTAATGCTCAGCGGCTCACTCGGCTATCTCGATTTTGAATGGCTAGATTACACAGATGGCCCCTGCTACTTTGGAAAGGAAGCTGACGGTTCGCGTGATGGCACCTGTGACTTCACCGGCAAACGGAACCAGCAAACTCCCGAGTACTCATCTTCTCTTGCGCTGAGATACGACGGAACTATTAACGCGAATCTGTCTTGGAGTGCAACACTTGACGCGAGCTATCGCAGTCGCCATTTCCTCACCGGCGACCTTGATCCTCGCGGAATACAAGCGTCACATACGAAAACAAACTTAAGAGTAGCGCTCGCAGGAAAGGCGTGGGAAGTTGCGCTATTCGGCAAAAATCTGACTAACGAACTCGTCGGCACGGTGGGCAGCCCGGCTCCACTCGACACCGGTGGCTTCTTGCTATCTAGAGAAAAACCTCGGACCTACGGCCTTGATTTTAGATACCGTTTTGAATAAAAAAATAAAAATGGCGATAGGTCTCGATCGCACAAGCATCTCGCGCAAGGTGATCGTCTTTCTTGGTGCGCAGTTATTCACTAAATAGATGGAGCTAATTTTCATTTTATATTGACCAGCTAGCCCCCGAATTTTGGCCGCGAACGACGGGCGAGGTCAATGAAATAGAAAACTTCAAGGAAGCCTATTCTGTTTCTCTAATGATGCTCTTATCGTTTGGGGCTAGCCAAGGCTTGCGTGGGTCAGGGAGCGTATCCAATATTTGTCGTCGAGTTTTGCTCCGTGCATTTTCGAACTAAGTTCCTTGTACGGGTAATATGGCAAAAAGGAATTCGCTATGCCGACACATTAACTTATTAATATTCACGATAAATTGGTAAGCTGCGCTGCACGGGCTTGTCGCCGTCGCCAAATGAAAAATATGCAAGAGACAAAGCAAAGTATGGTGTAGGGCAACGAACCTACCAAGAGACCTTGCTCCGTTTTACCGTCCACGGCGGCGAAATAGTCAGGTATTGCATACGCCCACAATCCTGCAAAAATAAGCAGATAGCCAATCAGGTAATGGTAGGCGAAGCGTGATGACTGCGTCGCCTGATTAGGCTTGCTGCTCATTTGATATACCGCAACTACTGCCGCAATCGCTAAGAGTGAAAAACACACAACTGCTTCGATGAGTGGTGTCACCTCAAAAATTAATCGCATATAGTTAATGGGCATGAGTAACGTTTGAATAAGCGGAATAAGTACGCCTGCCAAAATAGTTAGCCCGGCAAACAGTGCTATGTTTATAGGTTGCTTTTTTGCTTCTTGCTTCTGCAAGTAAGGCGCAAGCACAAAGCGCACAGCTAAGGTCAGCGCGACTGGGCCAAGGAAAGCAAAACCAAACAGGCTGCCGAGCGGGACCGAGGCGACAGAGCCAATAAAATTTGTGTAGTTCCATATCCACCAGCCGTATTGGGTGCCGAAATGGTCAAAAATTTCGTAGAAACCTTGGTGGACAAAGCCGACGGTGATTGCACCGATCACGGTCCCCCAGCGCTGTTTAAAGACGCCCATTTCATCGACCAGGACGTAGCAGCTGTACATCAACGCGGGATAGAGCGCCATAATGTATAGCGGTGCGCGATCGTAGAAGAATTGAATCGTAAATTCATTGTGGATGAACAATATTGCATTCGGATCGAGTCCAATTTTATGGGGAAAGTACACTGGTATTTCTATTGCCAACATAAATACGACAGCGGCAAGCCACACCCCGAGATTTATCAGTGTGCCCTGGGTTTTACGCATACTAAACGCATGGAACAGGCCCCAGACTGCGCCGGCAATAAGCAATATTTCGATCACGTTCATGCTCCCATGAAACAGATCGAAAGGGTTGAAAATGTGGATCCAACTGTTCAGTGCGGCTTCGTTAAAGCCACCGATCTGGTCGCTAAGTTCGCGAAAGAGCGGTGTCACATCACTCATTGTGTTGCTCCTGCTTGCTTGCCATAGATATTGCTCACATCTGCGCCGGCCTCCCAGTGGGAAAGCCACTCTTCGTAGTATGCAGGCAAAGCTTGCTTTTCCGGATTGTGCCAAGGCATTTGCGAATCGAAAACGCCTAACATAGACCGAATCTTATCCAGTCGCGGGACCGCTCCGAGCGGATCAATTTCGAAATGCTCTGCCGGCACTCCGGGCACGTGTTTGATGAACTCCTCTCGGAGCATGTCGACAATGCTGTGTACGTGACGCACACATTTTCGGAAATTTTTAATGCGGTAGCCGTAGCGACCCACTACGTGGTTGTATACCATCAGCGCCGAGCTACGATGCTCTATCTCCTCGCAAAAATGCCACAAAAACAGCGACGCCAGTCGTGAATCGCCTCCGCTGAACAACACGTCGCGATTGTCGAGAATCATTTTGAAGAACGGTGTGAACACGGATTCAAGGCCGCCGCCATATGCGAGAGCAAATTCAAGCGGCTTTTCCTCCATTAACTGGTCGTAACTGCTAATAGTGCGGTCCAGTGCATCTTGGAGTCCTGGGTATCGATCAATAAGTGCCTTTGCATGCTTCCGGTGTGCAACGGCATGAACCGCTTCCTGCTCGAAGAATAATTTCGCCTCCTCGGCCACGACAGGATCAGTAATCAGCGGTTCAGATGCACGTATTGCCTTGCATAAATATCGCTCAAAACCGATTACTAAAAAGGTGATCTGATTCATCATTATTGAGAAGGCAGGGTTTTCTGGGTTCCAGATAAACTCTGCACCGTCAAAGTTGAAGGGGATCCTGCGAACTTCGAGATTCGACATTGTAAGCTGACCTCTGAGGCGCTAACATAGCGCAGCATTTATTATTTGGACTATGCGTCCATAAATGGACATGTTGTCCAATATAAATTGAGCTCAATTGATATGTCAAGCGAAAATCTACGTGCGGGACCCTTAACACCCAAGAAGGCGAAGACACGCGCGCTCATTTGCGATACGGCCCGCGAATTGTTTTTTAAACAGGGCATCGAGGCCACGACAATTGAGCAAATTGCAACCGCGGCGGGCACCCGCCGATCCACGCTTTACACGCACTTTAGTGATAAAAATCAGATTCTTACTGAAATAATAAGAGACTTTCAGGAAGCGATAGCAAAAGTAGTTGAGAAGATGCCCTCCCCTCAGCCGACGCGTGAGGAGCTTGATCTGTGGGTGCAGGATTTCGCTGAGTTGGCTGCGGCAGAGAAGGTCCCCACATTATTATTGATGCAAGGTGGGTCCAGCCGGCGAATACCTGAAGCCGTCCATGACTTTGGTGTCTCGATATTTGTGGGTTTGGGCGAAAAACTACCGGCATTTTACGCCGCTCAGAATAGCGCCTTGGGTATCGCGAGGGCGCAGGCTGTTTTGCGTCAGTTGGGATGGGCTGTGGCGCTTTACGCGGAGAATGCTGAAAGTGCGAAGGTTCATCTCCAGGTTGCCGGGGAGTGGTTAGCTCGCTTTATTGAGCTGGAAGAAAGTCGGAAAGCTTAACTCCTTGCCCTCCGCATAAAAATCTCAATAGAGGCGACTTTTTATCGAGGATATGCCCTCGGGGAAAGGGCAGGATTATTTTGAAGGTCAGTTGGTACTATTTGGATCCGATGAGTTTCCGAATTGAGAATGTGTGACGAGATATTTTAAATCTAAAATTGATCGTAACGAGTTTCTGCTACGGCTGTAATATAAAACTATGTTAGATGCTTAATTACGATTCTAGTTTGCTCTTGATAATTAATTTCCTGTAATTTATTAGTATAGACGAAGGCTAATAATAATCACTTGCCTGCTTGAGCTTTTGCATTAGGCATTGTGCCAGGGGGAGTGTCAATTCACTCGGAAAGTAAGTGTAAACCTTCGTCTGCAAAATAGCCCACGCAGTAATCCTTTCGATAGAATTGCCTTCGCCTTCTAGTGCTAATTCGATCAGTGCATCTAGGTAGGGCTTTGATTGTTCATTCGAAATCAGCAAATAAATTGCGCGAGCGATACAACGTAGCTCTCTTTCAGTAAGGGATTTTGCTGGAATAAAGCTTTGATGTATTGGTATCTCGGTTTTTACGCCAATGGCCACTTCTAGCCGTATGTCATCGAGATGTTGAGTCAGTACCTCGGACGCGTATTCCATTAGCGTGTCAGTGCGCCCGACTTCGATGTTGGCGAAGCGAGACATTAGCCATGATTGTACGGCTTGTTCATTATTTAATTCGCGGCCAGTACCAAGAATTGCGACTAAATCATCGTTGTAGCAGGTCGATAGCCTACTGTTGATTATCTTTGCTAGTGAGCGGGCAGTCTCTTTGGTTAATGTGTTCATAGTGTCTCCTGTTGGCGTTTAACGCCGTCATCTTTGTTCCGTATAAATTGGTGTTGTCGTTGATGGATATTCAATTTGGGGAGGGCATAACCATTCGGGGCTACCAGCCGCCGCCAAGCGATTTATGTTCTAGGTATTTGCGGATCTTCAGCGATTCGCCGTCCTGAATTGCTTGCCACGTTGTCCGGCCGTCGTAGTTCTTATTGTTTGTGTGTACATACTTACTTGAGTTATTTCTGGGGAAAAGCACCTGCAGTAGCTGATAGATAACGAGGAGGTTACTTAATGCTTCATCAGCGATATTAGCCAGAAATACCGCTATGTCTCCCTGAGGTACTTCCCATATGGTCAATATGCGTTCCGCGAGGATAAGTGCGGCACTGCGTGGTAGCCCTAGCACAGCGTCATCGGGATCATCTGCAAGATGTTCCGGTACCTTGATGTTGAGTAAGCGCATATCCCCTAAGGTAAGCAAAGCGATAAAGTTTGCATCGTTTGTTTCATTGGTCATGAATATTTCTCCTTAATCCGTGCTGCGTTACTGGACGGCGTGTCGTTCATCCAGCGGCACGGAGTGAGTATTGCTCTTGTAAGTGGTCCGTTAGTTTGGTCGCTGCCTCTTGAGTGGTTAGCCCAGCAGTATCAATATTCTCAAATCGTGCGGCGAGCCATGACACTAGCGCTTGGTGATTGTTGGATTCGTTGCCTTTTCCGATTAGTGCGACGAGGTCATTCGATTGGCAGTTGCCTTGTGCAAGAAGGACCGTTGCGATGCGGTCTATATTTTTGTCGATATTAGATTTAGTCATTCTCTGCTCCTTGGCTAGGGCTGATATTCGCTAGCGGATTGTTTGGCTCAGTATTAAGCGCGTTATTGGGGAATTGTTGAGTCAGTAAGCGTTCGAAGGCTGAGCCGTCTGCTCTGGTCAGGTTGGGCACATAGCGAGAGTAAACTTTGAATAACATTTCGGTGGTGGTGTGGCCCATTTGCCGAGCAATCCATTCTGGCGATTCACCTGCGGCCAGCCATAAGGTCGCGGCGGTATGGCGGGTCTGATAGGGGCGGCGTTTGTTTAATCCTAGGTACCGCAATAATGGGTACCAGACTCTTCGAGTAATATTGTTGTGGGAAAGTGGCGAGCCTAGTCGATTGCAAAAGACATAGGTGTACTCGCCAGTTGCTTCACGCTGGGCGAGGAGGGCATCGTAAACGGGCTGCGACATCTGGATTTCACGTTGGGAGCCGTCGTTTTTGGTGTACTCCATTTGGCCCATTACCCAGGTCTCTCGAATGAGAATCTCTCTACGCTCAAAGTCGACGTACTTCCACATTAGGCCGTCAATCTCGCCTGTGCGCATACCGGTAAAGAAACGTGTGGTGTAGTAGTTTTTAAAATCAGCGCGAACTGTCGCGATGATGCGGTGCACGTCTTCAAACGAAAACGGTTCGATATGAGATTTCTGCAATTTGAGGGTCTTAATACCGCGGAACGGCGAGGCGTACTGATATCGTTCTGCCCCTTCGTTCAGCACTTGTCGTAAGGGCATCATGATTTTATTTATTCGAGCCGGAGATAGCCCTGTATTGCCATTTTTACGCGGTATTTTGGTGAGGTCGGCCCGAAAGGCAAGTAGTTGCGCTTTGGTGATTTGATCTAGTGGCATGTCACCGAAAGCGGGGCATAGGTATTTTCGCAAAGTTAAGGCGACATTGTCTTTGTGGCTATTACGCCAGCTAACTTCCGTTTCAGAAAACCAGACCGCAGAAAATTCTGCGAATTTCGGTGAATCTGAATTTAACTGATCAATGCGACGAGCGTGATTCTGAAAATCTGCGACTCGCTTTGATTTGGGGAAGTAGCGTGCGTAGTCAAACGTGTCGAGTGTGATCTCAGCCTCAATGCGCTCTAGAATTTGCTTAGCACGCTTCTGGTTTGCAGGGGTGTCGTTGAGCTTAGTTTGTTCTCGACAGCGAACCCCCTTGTAGCGGAAGTCGATATAGATACGATTTGATCTAACGCCTATTGATGCCATTTGATTTTTCCTCCTCTACTGAAGGCCGGCGATGAGGGAGTCGAGATGAGCAGGCGACGCCATATCCTTTTCGATGCGTTCCCATATATAAAGAATCTTTCTACCGCCGAATGGACGAATGTAGTGAATGCCCTCAAGAAGAACTGAATCCTTAAGTCGAGTACGAATAGTTCTCGCGTCGTATTTAATCTTTCTGGACAGTTCTTCTGTTGTTAGATATGTATTGCTCATATTGAAGCCTCTTAAATCTATCTAATGATGCGTATATACATCGTTAGATATTAGAATACATCAATTAGCGTGCGGGGCAAGCAATTTTTGATAGTTTTACGTATCATGTGATTAATATATCGAGTGAGCGATGCTTTGATGCTGCGGTTTAAGATTAAAGAAATGATTGCGAAGAAGGAGTTTGACGAGAATCGTCGAATTACTATCGGCGAGGTTGCGGAGGCTGCAGGTATCCACCGAATGACCCTTTCGAAGATGATCAATCAGCGGGGTTACAATAGTGGAACAGAGAATCTAGACAGGCTCTGTGACTACTTCGGGTGCCCTATTGAGGAGCTGGTTGAGCACGTGCCGACCAAAATGCTGAACGCGGAATGAGCTGCGGATTCATTAATCTCCCATTTGGGTCACGGAGGGCAGCAGTCGTAAATTGGGGTTTTTCTCATAGCTGGAATTTGGCGTGGTCACAAAATGGTCACGTTTTGGTCACAAATCGGATTTTGACCAATATTGATAAGTAAATAGGCGAGGCTGATTGAGGCGGGAAACCCTCTCTGTTATAGTGTCGCGCTTCGTGAAGTACCCATTTCGCGCCCGTAGCTCAGCTGGATAGAGCGCTGCCCTCCGGAGGCAGAGGTCAGAGGTTCGAATCCTCTCGGGCGCACCATATAAATCAAAGAGTTACCCGCCAAAAGCCATTGTAAGTGCGCGCAAAATTTTTTTTAACCCCATATTAAGTCCATTTGAGCGGACCCAGCGCCTCTACCTTAGAAGGCCTACGCCAAGATTAATGCGAGTCTTGGCATAGACTGTAGCAACGAAATAGCCTTGGTTTTCGCTCACGAGCGGACGGTGCTTTGGACCTGCGCGGTCATCGAGGCACACTCGGGCCGCCAGTTAACTTACCGATTAACCGTGCCAAAAAGCATTTCTTTTTTTGTGGTACCGCATCACTTCTCGTCACCGGAACTTGTTGGGGCGGAAGCTCGAACGCAAATTCTGCACTACCCATACGAATAATGTCGCCATTTTTTAGGTAGGTCGATAAGCCTTTTTGTTCGTTTACAAAAGTGCCATTGGTGGACATCCAATTAACGACTTTCCAGCGTGGTCCTTCATTGATTAATTGAGCGTGTAGGCCGGAGATACTTGAGTCAGCTAAACAGATGTCGACATTTCCCTGGTCCCGACCAATTTTCCAGACGGTTTTTGTCGCTGTGTCTAAGGGATAAATTTCGCCTTCTAGGCTGAGATTTAAGCCGACTAAACGTGGCGTGTCGCCAATGGGTGCATTATTTAAATTGCCATCACGGTAGTTCTTATTGGCTGCAGACGCGGGTGCTTCTGAAAAGAATATTGTGCCAGAGGCTTGCTCAAGCCCGGCATGTTCTGACCACATTGCCGGAATATCTGGCTCATTAGATACCTCAGTAGGGGTTGCGGGTGTTGCAGGAGGCGGTTTGTAGCCACCAATTTGCGTTGCATCATCGGCATTATTGAATGTGGTTGTCTCTTCGTCCGAAACTCGAGATACCTTTAATTCGAAGTCGCCTATCAGCAGAGTGTCGCCATTTTGAAGCGCAGCTTTGCCCTCGATTTTGACAGTATTGATATAGCTGCCGTTACTTGAGCCAAAATCTTCAAAACTCAGTGTATTGTCTGTGATTTTGAGTACGCCGTGATTGCGCGACACGCTAGAGCTTAGTAGTCGTATGTCGCTTTCTGGGCTTCGGCCAACGGATGTTTCTGCGGCTGTCAATTCGTGGTCAATGGCATTGACTGTGTCGTAAAGTTTAAAATGTGCCATTTTCTTGGTCCTTAAAATACAGGTAATTTTGCTTGGGCTTGGTGTTTTTAAGCGGGGAAATGCTCCATATAGCCGTCTACGCGAGCGATAGATACCGCAGGTAAAATAGGCGATTCTTCGTTTTCTTGGGCTATGGTATCGCTTTCGACTAACACCACAGTGATGTTGTCTGTGCCGCCATTTTCTAGGGCCTTTGCAATTAAACTTGCGAGCTGTTGTTCGCTGCTTAGCTGGGTACTTAATATGCGTGCTATGTCGCAGGCCGCAACTGCGTCGTGTAAACCATCACTACAGAGTAAAAGCTTTTGGCCATGAAACAGCGCCGATTTTAAAAGAGGGACATCATCTTGACTAAATTCGCCATGACCCATCGCGCGGTTAATGATATTTTTTTGGGGACTTTTAATAGCGTCGCTGTAATTGATTTCGCCGCGGCTTATCATTGCTTCAATTTTCGAATGGTCGCGGGTAATTTGACGGAGTTCACCGTCCCACAAATAGGCGCGACTGTCGCCAATCCACGCGAGCTCAAACTGGTTGTCGGTGAAGTGGGCTACAACTACGGTAGAGCCCATCCCCTTTTTTCCGCGATTATCTTCTGCGCCGCGCAATACTTCCTGATGAGCACTATGCACAGCCTCGGTTAGTGGCCGGCCCTCGTCGAGTAGGTCGGTTATTTGCGTGGCAACAATACTGGCTGCAACTTCTCCGGATTCTGGGCCGCCCATACCATCAGCAACCAGTGCGATACCCCAATTGCTGTCAGCAACAAAACGATCTTCATTGGTAGCGCGTTTAGCGATATTACTCTTGCCTAAAATGCTAATCATTTTATTACTTCTCCATGGCAGAATTTAGCGTTTTTTGAACAGCTGCTTTGAAGTGGTTTTGTGTGTATTTTTTTTCATCATTTAGGACTAGAAATATGTCTTCATAGCTCTGCTGGCTACTTGATGAATCGTTTTTGGAATAAGAAAGAAGCTGTAGGGCCAGAAAAAGTTGCTCGGCATCGGCGTAGTCGCGAACCTCACCACTTGCACCCTGTTTAAGTAAGGCAATTGTCATTGCCTGCTGCTCACTGATGCTGAGTACTGATTTACTCATGATTTGCTTGGTGGTGTCTATATGTACCATCAGTTTATCCGAAGCACTATGCATTGCTTTCGCGCTCACCATTGTCGCCTGATTAAGCTGCCGGATTGCGATGCTAAACTCTTGGCTTAGGGCTTTGTCTCGTACAGAAACGATGGCTGCAAGCATACGTAAGGCGTTGTCGTTGATTCGCATAGACCCCGCTGGCAGAAGCTGTTTTTCACTGGCGGAGCGTCTTACCGTTATATCCATAGGGCGATGACAAGAGTGGCAGTCGAAAATCGCTAACTCAGGAATTAAGCCTTGCGGTGTACTGTGTTTCTCTAAGAGTGTAAGTGAATCTTGTGCCGCCTGTATACGTCCCGCAAACCAGCGGCTAGTGGCAGAGTTCTGTTTGCCGCGCAGTTTGTAGTCGGCATCAACCTTGTGGTGTGGTGGCATTAATGCTAGCCAAGTGTCGAGTTCAAAGCGAAGCCGAGGATGACCGGCGGCCATCATTTCGTGATTGGCCAGCTGATTGGTATTGCCAAGATGGCAGGACTGACATAGGGCCGCGATGAAGTTTGGATCTTCGGTCGGCGATAAGCCATTTTTTAAATTTTCTTGGTGGCCCGCTGCGGCGCTGTCGAACGCCGCAGAGTTAGTGTTAGCACCGTAATGTGAGTCTATCCAGTTTCCAGCTCCACCGTGACAAACTTCACAGCCAATACCGTCTGCTATTTGAAATTTATCGCCCTGAAGTTCTTTCGGGGTTGTGTCAGCGTGGCAGGCGAGACATTGGTGCGCTTCGCTCGCGTCTTCAATGCCCATATTATTGGCAATACGTCGCGAGTCCTCATTTTTCAGTAGTGTATATGCGCGAGAGTGATGATCGTATTTAGCCCAAGTGCGGTACTCGTTCTGCAATATAGCTCCGTGTTCTACTGGTGCTGCACGGCCGTGACAAGCGGTGTTGGCACAACTAGCCACGCCAAGGTGTACTGAATCTTCGCTTAGTTGTTCCTCGGCATATGCGGCATGAAAAAATCCTGTGCTGATACCAAGTGCTGTAAGTGTGCACGCGACGAACAGTTTGGCGCGGCGGCTAAGCGTGGTCTGCGGAGTGTTAATCATGCTTCGCTCCCGATTGGGCGTTGCTTGGCGAATCTTCCACAAACCAAGGTTTGCCATTTTTATCTAGATAAAGTTTGTGCATTTCTTGTAAGTTGAGTGGCCGTGCGCCACGGCGCCCGAACACGGCTATTTGTCCGCCGCTTTCATCAACTGCGCGATCGCGCTCTAGCCCTCGCGACAAGCTCAACGCTGGACTAGCAGTTTGTTTGCCGGCAATCCATTGTGGGTTGGGTTCTGGGTTAAAGCCGTAAAACTTTGGCTGTAGTTCAGGCGAACTTAACTGAATGACATTTAGGCCTGTTTTTGCATCGGCTACATAGGCAAAGAGCGACGCATTGGTGGTGCCAATTACCACATCTCGACTGTCCAGAAGCTTACCTTCACCGTTATAGCTTGTGAGTAAGCGCATTTCTTCTGGGCGTTCTATGTCGATTATAGCCAGACCCTGCTCGCTGGCCGCCACGTAAGCGTAGCCACGCGCCAAACTGATCTTTTGGGCTCCGGCCAGTGGCAAGGTTGCCGCGGGTAACAGATGGGCTTTCTCTGGTAACGTTACATCCACTACTTTCACCCCGTCGGCATCGGTGACGAATAAATAGCGAAATTGCAGTGCCGAAGCGCGGCCGTCGTTGAGCGAAATGGTATTCAGTAATTTTGGCTGTAAGGGCGAGTCAATATCAATGATCACTAAGCCACTGTCCGCGATGATGTAAAGATAGTGACCGCCAATACTTATGTGCCGAGCACCTTTTAAGATCCCGTCGGCGTCCCAGCGCAGTGCTGCTTTAATGGTGTTGTTGCGGGGTTCGCCGTCGGCAAAGGTATTAACGTCGACAATGATTAAACCTTCTTCGGTGTCGGTGATAAAAGCGTAGTTATAAAGGGCATGAAATGCTTGCTCTTTATTGTCTATACGCATTAAATCACCTTGATTACGTTGCGGCGCAATCGGTTGAATACTCGGTAATACAAGGCAGCTGGCATTTTTGCTGGGCACGTTGGCATTGTGTCCTAGTTTGCTAAAGGGCGCGGTGATTAAGCGTTGAGATATACCTTTGTTTTCTACTGACGCAACATCCAGAACACTAAAGCCGGCTTCGCCCCCGGCTATAAATAAATATTCGCCGCGTAATTGCAGGCATTGACTGCGGGTTGAGCGGTGATCGTGGGAGATTGGCAGTGTTTGCTTGCGGGCTTGGTGAGCGGCAAAGAAGTCGGGATAGGCAAACTGATGTAGGTAGCTACCGATGACCGCTTGGGGTTCGTCCCATTCAGTGACGGCAATTGCTTCGATGTGTTTCTCCTCGCCCAGCCACACATTGCGACCGATGAAGTCGATGAACTTTGTGCCGAGAGTGAGAGTTTGGGCGATGATGGCGTTATTGTCTTTTGCGGCAGACAAGTGGCAGTCACTGCAGGTTTTGGTTTCGGTTTTACGCACCGTATGTGGAAAGTGCGGGTTAAACGCCTGAGAGCTAAAACCACTGGCTGAAATAGGCGCTTGCTGCACATAGATACGTTCGCGATTCGCGTTAGTAGACGACAGCACCAAGGCTGACGAGGATCGCACCGGTGCATACTTTTCGCCTTTATACGGCGCACGTTTACCGAGCATGAATATCTGGTCGCGGGCGACCTGCGGATTATAGGTGGCAAAGTTTCGAGATTCGCCACCTTCAAAGTGGTGACGTTCGGATTTTTCATTTGCCTGTATTGGAAGGTGGCAACCGCCACAGCTTGTTGTCCACGAGGTGTGACAAGCGTAGCACTCCATCTCTTCAAAGTTGTGTGCGGCGGTTTCGGGGGCAACACCTTCGCCCCAGTGCTGACTGCTTGGATCCTTCGACATCAGCTTGGCGCGGGCGGCTTTGGGATTGTAACTGGGGTGCTTGGCATTCACAGAGTCTTTAACCAGCGATAAGGTCCATTCAAGATCAGGGTTGAGCATGGAGCGCTGCATCAGTTTTCCGTCTACCCATTCAAAGCGGCGTCGACCATCAGGGTTGCGCAATAAGCTCAAGTCAGTGGTGCTGGCATTACTTGCAGGCCCAGAGGGTTTTAGGTCTGGGTACTTGCCTGCCGTGCCGTGGCAATCTACGCAGCTGATTTCGACAGCTGCGGCTACTTCGCCATACATATGACCATTGCCGTGGCTGTCCTGATTAAAGTGGCAGTCTACACAGTGCATGCCAACCTCGGCGTGAATCGAGCGCATGTGTACTGCTTTACTAAATTTTTCAGGGTCTTCGTCGCTGACGATTTCATTTTCGCCGTCGAGTAAATTGCCGTCGCGGTCGCGTTTGAATACTGCGCGGAAATTCCAGCCGTGGCCGTGATAGTCGGCAAATTGAGTGTCGTCGAGCTCGGGGTTGAGTTTGGCGACATCCTTGAGGAAGTCTACGTCGGCCCACTTACCTTTGGGCGCTGCGCCTTCAGGGTTGCGGTCTAATATTTTGCGTTTCGTTGCGGCGTCTGGATACTGCTGTTCTTTCGGCCACATATGCGGTGCGTCAGATTCGTAATCCCACATGGTGTAACCCAAAAAGGAGTTGACGAACATATTGGGCTGGTGCATGTGACAGACCATGCATTGGCTAGTGGGTATGGCGCGAGTGAAGCGATGTTCAATAGGGTGGCCCGATTTAGATTTATCGATAGTAGGATCGACGCTCTGGCTCTTACCCATATTGCCAAAGGCGGCATAGGGGCCGGAGTGCAATGGCTCTCGGTCGTTTGCATAAACTACGTGGCAGCCAGTACAGCCGGAGCTGCGATAGTCGCCAGGTTGATCGTTGGTGCCCATAAACCAAAATAAGGGGTCGTTAAGGCGGGTCTTGGTCATATTGATCAGCGGCACAGAAATTCGCGCGCCGGTGCCGGGGCCGCGATTAGATTGCTTAAAGTCGGGCCTACCCGGCTCTTCTAAGCGTTGAATTTGGCCTAGGGCATTCGGAATGCCGGTTTCCGGAAACAGATTCACAATATTGCGGCCGCCGCGCTCAAAGACACGAAACACATCACCGGGTTTGACCGTCTCCCATGCAGGCAGAGGAAATATTTGATCGAGAATTCCCATTTCAGCCATTTCTGGCGTGGGTTTAATCGGCGCGGTTAGTGAGGCTGATTTACCATCGCGGGTATAGGCTTCGCCTAATATTGAGCGCTTGTAAGGTAGTATGCCGTTGTTGTACGCGGCCGCTGCCCAAAACATCGCGCCGGTGCCATGTAGGCTGCGTGTCGAGGCTTCAATAATGTGTTGATGACAAGCCCCGCAGGCTTCACTGGCCACGCGGAAATCGCCGGGATTTACAAAGCGAATATATTCAGGGGCCTCTTTGTTCAGAAGGGTGTAAGTACGTTCTGGGTTGGCGGAGTTGGGCCAGTGCCAGCGGTCAGGGAAACGTGGTAAAACGTGGGCCTTTTCCAATAAGGGCAGCATTAACATTGGATCGAGCGGCGCTTCCTTGCTAAAACGGATACTGGCATCGCCGCCGTGGCAGTCGACGCAGCCCAAATTAATGGCGGGGTTACTGTGCATATTGTGGCTGTCACTTTGTCGATGACAGCTGACGCAGCCCACACTTTTCTGCTCTACATCCGCCGGTGTTTGAAATGCCGGCGCAGGTGGGGCAGTGTGATAGACCCTTGCGACTTCCTGCGGGCCATCAGTCGCGAGTGCGAGCTGACAAAATGTCCCAATGACTAGCGCCAACAGCGCGAGAATCGATGTTTTAGTAAGTGAGAATGGCATTAAAAAGCACCGATTGTTGGGAGTGGTCTGAATATAACTGTTGATAGGCGTCGCCGGGCAAAAGCACGGCGTAGGACAGTCGCAACACGATATTTTGAGACATAAAAGGCCGATAAATAGCGGCAACAGAAAGGTCTTGGCCAATGTCTTTTGCGATATTTGCCTGCTGGCGAGCGACTGCTAAGCTGCTGGTATTGTCGAACCAAAGTTGATTAGCATTAAGGCTAATACGCAACTCGGGTAGTATGTCAAAGTCTGTGCCAACGCCGAGCAGCACGGTACCGGGGTTAGTAAAGTTAGATTGTCCGTGCTCTTTGGATGCGCGCAAATTGTTCAAAACGCCGTTGCGACTCGAGAGCGCTACCTTGCCGCCACCAATGAGCGGTACAGCTTGCCGTATCCAGTAGCTAGTGTCGGCGCCAGCAAACAGGGGATTTTCAACAATCGCATCAAAGCCGGTTTCTAAATCGTCATAGGGGTCTTTGTCACCACTGCCGTACAGAAATGAGGCGCGCCAGCGTATCCAGTCTTGATCAAAGGAAAGTTCCGCGGCGGCGAAGTAGGCTGAAATATCAGTATCTTCTTTACTAAAAGGTGCATTCTCCTGCTTGCCAATTGCGTAGTAAAACGCGCTGGTGAGGTTGACGCGACCAATGTGGCCGTCGCTATTTACACCAAAGTAGGCAATGTCGTAATGCCGTGGTCGCTCGCTACCTATGGATGCTGGGCGTTGTATAACGCCGTTTTTGTCGTAGAAAAAAGTAGTCTCGCGATTGCGGTTATACAGCACGGTAAATTGGGTGGTGTGGCCGAGGCTGAGTAAATCTTGCCAATATAAATTGGCGACAAAAACGTCGTCGTTACGGGGTGTTTCACCGATGTTGTTTAAGCCACTATTGGTGTCTTTTTCTAAGCGACGAAACCACGCAAGATTGTATTGAATAATATTATTTTTTCGCGTGCCAAAAAAGCGCAATCCAAATTGGTTTTCTTGAAAAAGAAAACCACGGAAATCAGCATTAAAGGGTTGAATGCCAAAACGCACACTGTCGAAATCGTAATTGTCAGACACATTGCGTAAGTGCACATCGATAAACGCAGCTTGGACGCCAGCAAAATCTTGGTAGCGGGTTTTTCCGTCCGCTGGATTAACATCTACGCCAAGAATTTCATCCAGTTTAGTGGCGTTGTAGTTGAATACTGGGGTAAAGCGAAATTCGTAATCTGGCGGTCTGAATACGGTGTCGCCTTTGTAGTACACCAGCTCAATGGCTAGGTTTTCAATTAGTTGTGACTGACTTGTGCCGCCGTATAAATCTAAGTCACCGGCATTGGCTGATGACTGTATGCCAACGGGTGTCGGCAGGTCTCGATGCTCAAAAACGGTGTCTGAAATAATGCTTAGGTTAAAAAACCAGTCGTCGTGAATGGGGCTGTCAGCTTTTAAGGTATTGCGATGGTAGGGGTCGTACCAATTGTTTTCATAGCCCAGTGATTCAACAATACGCCAGCGATCTGGCATCGCGGTAGCAGGGCTGAAGTCGGAAATACGTGGAATGGGAATGCGGGCTTTCGTCATTGCTTTTGGCAAGCATTTACTGATCATTCCGGGCACGCGGGGGGATACTTGCTGCGTGTCGCCGTCGGTGCAGTCAGCTTCGCCAAGTATTTCTGCTGATTCAGCCTCTGCAAAGAGAGCTGTACAAGGGCTAAGCGACAGCACCACGTAGGCGCTGGCGATAAGCGGCCAAGATCGCGCAAGCGGTATGCGCCTGTGTTTATTTTCCGGCGCAAACATTTTGTTCATCACTATTATTAAATGGGTTTTGTGGGCAGTTGATGTAACGTAGGCGCTGGCCGTCTGGTGCAAGCTGGTCGGCCCTGATTGCTATTGGCGCGTTGTTTACCGTGGCAAGAATCGTAGCCGCGTTGTGTAGACCTAAAAACGCGATCATATCGTCTTGGTCCACACCGTCACCAGATACGCCAATACCACCGATTAATTGAGTGCCCCGGTAGATCGGGACACTGCCGGGAAAAATTTGTATGCCGTTAGCTAGGCGCGGTGGCACGGTGCTGGTGGTACCGCCGAAGGCCAGGCCAACGCAGTTTTTACCCACATCCTGGCTGCCACCCATCAAGTAGAGCAAATGGCTAACTAGGCCATTAAAACTGGCATCGAGTTGTAAACCCGTTGAAAACGGACTCCATTCTCCCGCGGGTTTGCTAAAGGGGCCGGGGCCGTTGGCGTCGATGCCATCGGGAAAGTGAGGCCGAGATAAATTGCCGCCGGAACGATCAGCAAAGGCAATGCCATTGCTTAGCGCCGTGTTGTCACCGGTCAGATTGATGATGTTCTGCACGTAATCGCCTAAGGTAATGGTGTTGGCGGCGGCTAGCGTCGGTGTTAAATACTGTGCATTTGGCAGGGCGGTGATGAAGTTTGCGGCATCCACTGACGAGAAAAACGTCGCGGTGCGCGCTTTTTGAAGTGAAACATCAGCACCAAATATAGGGGCGTCACGGGTTCGGGCAATGCCAAGCACACTTCCGTCGGTGTCGACTACACTCACTGTAACGCGTGCAGCGGAGCCTAGAGGTTGTCGAATTTGCGCGCGAGCGCGATTGGCAACCGCCAGTGCTTGACTGATGATTTCTTGCACCTCAACAATGCTGAGCTGTGACCCGGCCGTTGGCGGGAAGCGTTCGACGTTATTTTGATCGACAAATACAAAGGCATCACGACCTGGAAAGCGTAAATTATTGTCAGAGCGAATGCCTGAACTCGCTTGCCCAAAAGCTTGACCCGCGCGGTAGCCATCGCTGGTGTCGTAATAATCTTTTACCGTAATGAAGTTGCCGTCGGTATTCACGACTAAGCTGGGTGCATTTTTTACGCTGGCATCAATGGCCGAGAAGTCGACGTCGGCAAAACGTAAAGTTTTACCATCGAGGGTGATGCGGTCTGCCTGGCGGTCTGCCGGTACCGCAAAGCCATAACTACCGGCTAGTGCAATAATTTCATCACTGTCAAAGTCGACATCGCTAATAGTGCGGTCCAGACCGTAAACAAAATCATCAGAGATAACACCAATGCCGCCAACTGGCGTGCCGAATTTGTAGAGAGGAATGCCGCCAGGGTCGGCGGACAGGCCGAGTGGTGAGCGCTTGGGGCCAACCAGTATGGCTGGGTTGCTGGCGTCTAGTACAAAATCCGAACAGGGCAGTTGACTAAACTGCACACCAAAGAGTGGCCCGCTAGGCTGGTTGAATTCACCGGGATTGAAGTGCGCCTGCACAATTTGACTGGCAACACGGGTACTAAAGCCATTGCCCTCACTAGACAGATAAGCCGCGGTAATCGCCTTTGCCATTGCCGCTAGGGCGTCACCACCGACGGTGGCAGAGATGGGTAATTCTAAACGTTCCAAACCACCACTTATGATGCTGCCGGTATTCGATACTATGGTCAGTTTGCGATCGCCGTTGGCGAGGACCTCGGCCATGCGAAACACGGTGAGTATATTGCCGCTACGGTCTGCCACTGCAATGGTGGCGGGAATATTCAGCGCGCGGGCTTGGGCAACGGCCTGGCGTACGACTAGCTCAACATCTGTACTACTTAGAAAGCTACTGGCATTGGCGCAGCTTCCGTCGCATTGGGTGTTGGCATTGCTGCCGCGAGCCACGTCATGATCATTACGGTCGCCTTTGCAGGCGGCCAGTACGAGTAGGGCTGATATCACTATGAATACGCAGCGGCGACCCATCATTGGTCTACCTCTGGTTTGCTGGCGGGCATTCGTGGCAGCTCTGTGTTGTGAAAAGCATGGCAATCGATGCACTGTAATTCGATGGTCATTTTTGCGGTTTCGTCATGGCAATCTAAACATACGCCAATGTCGGGCATTAATACGTCACTACTCAGTTTCGAACTCGGCGCTTGGTGACAGCTAACACAGCTTTCTTCATCGTTGTTGTCGGCAGACATGATCTGATGAGCCGTGTGCGGGAAGCGAACGGCGGGAAACCAGTCTGCGTTTAGGCGTACTTCTTTAATCTGCCATTGTTGGTCGCCACTGCTGTTCACGTCTTGAAAAACTTCATGGCAGTCGACGCAGCCCCCTTTAATAAATAGCCTATCTAGCTCTTCATTGGCCCGGGCGCTGCCACACTGCAGTGGATCTTGATTGTGGCAGCGTGGCTTGGTGTCCCGGCCGGGCACAAGACGGGCAGCGTCTTGGGGCTTCGTGTAGCGCTGGCGCGCCGCTTCGCTAACATAGAACTCCTGTAAAAAGGTACTGACAACCTCGGGTTTAGCGTGGGGTAAGTTGCGCTGTGGATTGACGTCATCAAAATCCAAGCTGTGGCAGCTGGCGCAGCTGGTCTCCATGGTGATTGGTAAAAAGTGCTCGCCATCCGTAGACGGGGTATGACAGTCGCCACAGATAAGTGCGGGTTTGACTTCAGTGTCAGCCATAGTTTTTGCGACTTTATCGGGATTTAAGTGCACTTCATGGTCGAACTTGAGATTGGAGGCTTCCTTTAATGCGAGCGATGACTGAGTTTTAATTGCGGCCCATTTTCCAGCCTCTAGTTGCAATAAGGTCGCTAAGAACGCCGGGTGCAGATCCTCTGAGAAGTGGGTGCTAGCTGAAATTGCACCGTTTGTTTTACCGTCGATGTCGACTTTGTCTATAGGGGCTATGTGGCAGGTGATACAGAGGGTGTTGTTGCCGACAATAAGCATTTCAGGCTCGTTGTGTTCTTTGTGGCACGCTTGGCAATTTTGGCTGTCGTCACTGTTAAATGGGTGGTTGGCTGGGAAGTGGCGGTGGGTATCGCTGTGGCAATTCAGGCAACTTTGCGCCTCCACTTTCTGAAAGCCCTTGCTGTGACAGCTATTACAATTCTCTACCATTCCAGCCAGATGGTGTGGGCTAGAAAGCGGGCCTGATGACCAAATTTTATCGCTAGGCGCACCTAGCTTTTGAAGTTGTTTTGCGGTGTCGGGTTGCAGGTAATTTAATAATGGAAAAATTAAGGCTACAGCGAGTAGCGCAACGCTGAGCAAATAACTCCATAGCCGGCTACTGGGTAGTTTAAGGCGCATCTCATTTTGGTAGCGGCTATGAACCGAGGGTTGGCTGCTGGCATCGATATACACTTCTATGGCGGCGTCAAAACCCGGTGGCGCTTGCGTGAGCGCGATTTTATGAGAGCCTATTTCAATCTGTTCGCCGAGTTCTGCCGTAGTGGTCTTAAATGTTTTTCCGGCAATGGTAATATCTGTGTTAGCGCGGCAGTTAACCTTTACTTGGCCGCGATCGACCACGATTATATCGCAATGTTCCCTCGCTATTTGTTCGCCAAATAACTGCACATCACAGTGGTTACCGCTGCCGACGCGAAGATGATCGCTGGCTAGTTCACTGTCGCTATGGTCAATGACTTTGCCATTGATAAGCCTTGTTTTTCGAATAAGAATAAGCATGGCTTTACCAGTAAAAAAAGACAGTGAAAATGTGAATAGACAAAGAAACTAATAAGGCTATAGTCAGTGGGATATGCAGGCTCAACCAAAGCTTTATTCTAAGTTGAAGGCAGAGTTCACGACGTAGACGGCGAAGTATTTCGTGGCGACGGCCGATAATATAGAGCAGCTTTTGCAGGCGCTCTGCTTCGCCGGGCTTGTGGGTGTTGGGTATTTTGGTCACCAAAAAGTTAATGACGGTTTGCTGGTTCTCATTGCTGCGTATGTTTGTGTGGCCGTGGGCAGAGCCGCTGGTCGGCATGTTGACGCTGGATTGGTCACGACCCAAAAATTGAGTCAATAAGTTGCCGCCTATAGCCGTGCGTTCAAGCGCACTGGAAATCATGTTTTGAATATCGGCATCGCAAGTAGCGGCTAACGCCAAGCTTTCTTTATCTATCTTATCGAGTGATTCCAATCGTTGCTCAAAGGGCTGATTGGCCCTGTTTTCAACTATCAGTCGCGGATAGCGCAGATAGGCGTAGAGTCCAATGAGGCCGCTAGCAATCACTGCGCACATAAGGGCATAAGCGAGGGTGTGAACATTTAAACCAAATTGAAAAGCACTATGTAAAGTGGCTATCACTATTAGGCTAATACCCAAATACACGTGAGCAGAAACCCAGGCCTGTATGTTGGCCCCTTTGCTTGCATAGCGTCGCTTGCGAATACCGAGGCAGGACAGCCACACGATTAGTAGCATGCCAATACTGCCCAAGACATAGCCCTGCCAGCTGCCCCCGTTAGGCGGTAGTGCTGTCGCTTGACTGAGATAGAGGCCACTGCTGCTTATCAGCAAGATGATCGCCCACCAGAAGTAGCGCCGCTTAGCATAGTTAAGGATGTTTACGTACATTAATTATGTTTCTCATAAAACGTTGCTACTAAATATATTGCCAAGAGAATGACCCGTGTATCACCGCAGATTTAGTACATCGATAAAGTCGTTGGGCTCCATGCGCTGTGCGGCCCCGGTGGGGCAGTACTGCACGCACGCCGGGCCCGCCGGCCGATCAACACAGGCATCGCATTTCACAGCCTGCTTACCCGCTTCTTTTGCGGCTTTGCTTGGCGTCGCCGCTTTATCTTCCCCTGGGCCGGGTCCGATTCCAGAAAAGAGCCAGCTTAAAAATGGCGGCTTTTCTGGCATTTGGTAACTGAGTTTAATGACATTGTAGGGGCAGTTGGTTTCACAGTTGCCGCAGCCTATGCAAGTATCATCAATATAGACTTCGCCACTGTTCTCGCGATGAATGGCATTTGGTGGACACTCTTTCATGCAGTGCGGTTGTTCGCAGTGTCGGCACGCAATGGGAAGATTAATGTTGGCAAAGCGCACGCCGGCTTTTCGATCGAGCCTGCTAATGCCATTGTGGGTTTCTGCGCAGGCCGTTTCACAGTTGTCGCAACCGACGCAGAGATTCTCATTAATGAGTAAAACGTTTGTGCCTTCACCTGTTCCCTGTGCAAGTAAAAAAGACATCAGCGAGGCTTGTTCAGGAAGCGCGGCCATTTCGGCAGTGGATTTCAATTGTTTTGCGGTTTCAGCTTGTAATTTCGCTATTGAGTCTGGTGATTTTTTTAGTAGCGCTATAAAGGCTTTTCGATCTATTTCAATAAGTTCAGAGCGCACCGTAGCGTAAGCTGACTCCCGGCGGACAGGGTCGCCCATCAGTGCCATTTGGCCAAAGATCTGCCCTGAGTGAAGCTGCCCTATGACTATTTCATTACCTCTCTCTAAGCGGCGCAGCGCGATAGTGCCGCTGCGTATAAGGTATAGGTGGTCACCGTTAGCGCCTTCTTGGTAAATGTTTTGCCCTGTATTGAAGTGCGATGTATTGACACTCTTCGCAATATCTCGAAGCTCGACATAACTGGCTTGCGGCGTAAAGAACTGTTGCAAGGTTCGCTGTAAAAATACGATTTCGATGCCTTTGGCGACTTCGTCATTAGCGGCCATGAGTTTCGCCATCGTGCGGCGTGGTGTCTCGATTAGAACAGTGTCGTTGCTGGCAATGGCATTGCCGATACGAGGCCGGCCAGAGAGTAAACTAAGTTCTCCAAAAAACTGGCCAGGACCAAGAATGGTATCACTGCCGTCCGGTGAACTGAGGGTGACTTGGCCTTCAATAATGGTGAAAAAAGAATTGCTGTAGTCATTGTGGTGATATATGAATTCACCACTTTTGGCAACGTTGGTAATAATGGGCTCGCTAATTGGCGCGACAATTTTTGTGGGCAGACCGGCCAATTTTCTGCGTTGTATGTCAGTTGTACGCACAACGTTGATGTCGTTTATCCGCTGCTGTTGCACGGCTCGACCTTGCTGCATTAAATGGCTAATTTGCTGCTCGTCGTCAACAAAGTAGCTAATATCGCTTTCCATAATGAGTTCACGAAACGCCAAGGCGTTTAAGCGCGAAAACATTGGCACACGCTGCTGGTATAGCGCGAGGATATCGTCAACATCGGCAAGGTAGGGTAATAGCGAAAATTTCAGTGCAAGTAGGGGGTGATCGACTGGCTTAACTGACTTGCCTTTGATGTACTCAATAACATCAAAGCCTTGGTTCATGCCCTGCTTAATTAGTGGGTAGCCCGCCAATGCACCAATGATATACAGGCCATCGACATTGCACTGGTATTGGCTGTCGAGTTCGGGAATCGCTTCCGGGTCAGAATTTGGTAGTTGAATGCCGCAACGCTCAACAAATTGTCTCGGAGGAATAGAGCCGAGCCTTGCCACGATACGGTTACAGGTCAATGTTTCATCGCCGCGCGCGGTGTTAAGCGTGACGGTGCCAACAGCGCCTGGCTCGGGAACGCTTAGAGATTTTACTGAAGCGTCGTAACGGCAAGAGAACGCCATATTTCGATCGTTAATGGCTTCGAGAACATTGTCTAGGTTGCCTTGTTTTGCACGCGTAAATTCATTCTTTCGATTCACAATGATTACGCGATTGTTTTCAGCCAGTGCTAAAGCGTTCTCAATGGCCGCATCGCCGGCACCGATCACTATAATGTCTTCGTTTTGGTATTCGTTTGGGTCGTCGAGCTGGTATTGGACGAAATGTGAGTTATCGCCCTCAACGCCTAGGCGTCTAGGGTTGCCCTGCGTGCCAATCGAGAGCACCACATAATTTGCGCCAATACTGCTGCCGTTTGCACATTCGATAATGAAATTGCCGCGGCTGCCGGTAACCTTGCTAACTTCGGTGTTGGGGCAAAAATTTATGCCTGTATCGCTGATTCCCTGTTGCCATGTATCGAGAATTTGTTCTCTTTTCCCGGCGCCAAACTCTAAGGGGCTACGCAAGTCTAAGTAGCCTGGCTCATCCATGACATGCTTACCTTTCTGGTAGCGCTGGAGGGTATTGGCGTGAAGTGGAGAGCCTTCAATGAGTATATGGCTCGTTGTATGGTCGGGGTTAGCGGCGCGCGCCTCGAGATCGTATTCAGCGGCTTTGGCTGCGGCGCTAAGGCCTGCAGGGCCAGCTCCGATAATGGCGATATCAAAATTTTGTCTCGCGCGCTGCGCCACTTTTATTGTCCTTTTTGGTTTGGGCTATGCCTAATAGCGCCGGTCTTCCTTAAATTACTAAGCTTATAAACTAAGTATGCAGGCAGGTTATTTTAAAATTAGCAGGAGGTGAGTCTACCGCTCTTGTTAGCTTTGCGCTATGGCCACTGTTCGTAAGTTGATGGATATGGCGCCTCGTTGCGCAATATTCGCGGTTTTAAACTACAACGTTTGCGTAATCACTCAGAGTAATTAAAGCTTATTGTTTTTGGCTCTATTTTTAATAGTAAATCGTTACCGTGACTGTATCGCTATAACTACCTTGAGGCGGTGTAGTCTGTGGCGCCGTACGGGCATAAATACTTTGGGCTTGCGCGCTACCCGTGCCGATACCAGCAAGCGTGTCGCTATTAAGGGTGTCGCCCCAGCGCTGGCTCCGAGCGGCATTTCGATATAACTCGTAACTTACATATTTGCCAGCGCCGTTATGCATACGGCGGGTGTTTCCGTTAGCATTCTGACCATTGTCTAAACCAATCTGATAAGGCGTAGTGTTGGTGCACTGCGGCGCAATAATAGCGGTGGTGTCTATATTCGCGCTGAGAACCCCTTGCGTGCCAAAACTTACGTTTTGTACAGAAAAAACGGGATGGCAACTCGCCTCTACAATGGCGCTAGCGACAAAGGGGAAGCTGCCAGTACCGCTAAATGAACCACCACTGGTGCAGCTTGCAGGAAATGATGGAGGGAAAAGCGTCCCCACACTGCCTCGATATTGCATTTGAGCATCGACACCCGAGAAATTATTGCTGTAACTGCCAGGGATGACTGTGTTTTGGCTAGAATTAACATTGCCATAAACAGTAATACTCCCACTTCCAGAGCCACCCAATAGCGGCGCTGTATATTGCAGACTAACCTGATTAACTGTAGCTGGAGTATCAGGCCAAACCACCGAGTGCGCGGCATTTTGATATAGGTTGAACTGCAGCTCGTTGCTCCCACTGGTCATTCGCCTTGGTAGGATACTGCTTGTACCTTGAGTGCCACTGCCAATACTAAAACAAAGCATAAGCTTTATGGTTTGTAGTGCGGTTATGCCGCTGGTATTGCATTGGTAGTTAATGGTGGCACTAACACCGCTCCAACCGGTAAAAGGATCACTCGCGCCAAAAGCTACATTAGTCATAGTCGCACTGCAGCTAGTGGCGGCTTGAGCAGCGGTCGGCATGGCTATTAGCATTGTGAGCAAGGCTGCAGTTATATAGGGTGCTGTCATGGTTGGTCTCGGCAGATCAATGGCCCGATGGCTGAAATACCATCCATTTTCTCAGGTAGAACTACGTCTACAGCACAGCTGCCAGCGTCAGCTTTATCCACGATAACTGCACTATGTGTAGGCAAATCCTCTACATAGACTTGACCATCGTGGCCCACAATCGCGAGGGTTTTTCCATCTTGCAGCACACGACTGCCAAGGGCCATTGCTTTACCTGCATGGTCGTGCAGGGTAAGTAAGACAGCACGAACTTGGCGTAAACCGAAACCAACGCGCACCCCCGCGCGCTCAGCCGGTACAGCGAGCACACTCTGCCGGTCGAATTGAATACTACTCGGCAATTGCAAAGGATCTATCGACACTTGATTACCACGGTAGGCTCCCAAGCCCGTCAGCAAATAATAGCCCTGTTTATTGGTGCGGCCAATAGGCCGATTTTCCAATAGAACGGGCACGTCAGCAATGCCGTTAGTGGAGACCAATGCGAAACTGTCGCTGACCTCGCGGGCAGGGAAAATACTTTGAGGTGCGTCAGCCATCCAGATAAATGAGCCGCTAAGGTCTCCGAAGGCGGACTCGCCACTGGGTAACGAGCGAATCCCACCGCCAATTTGTGCGTTATCACCTCGGTATAGTGCATCCGCTTGTAGGTAATCGACATTCTCTGAGCGCTGCATTTGTAGTCCCCAACCAGTACCGCCGTCAGCCGATACCCCACGACTGAGATAAGCTGCCTGTTGACTGCCGCCGTCGCGACTGCGATTGGCAGAAACACCGCCATTAACGCGACCACCCAAAGATACTGACAGACCTGCATACAGACTATAGCCCTCGCCATTACCGAGCTCTCGAGAGGCGTTGACAAACAGTGTGACCCCCGAAAAAAGGCGTCTGCTGTAACTAGCGCCAACACTTCGGTAAGACTCCTCTTCTAGCCTATCGAGGCGGCTGTAGTTTAGCGATACTCGGCCACTGGCACTGGAGCCCACACCGAGTAGTAGCCGCTCGGTACGCTCTGCTGGCGGGCGGCCATCCCTAGAAGCGATGTCACGATAATTGCCAAAGCTACGCTGCAAACTGTAATCAACCGTAACGCCATGACGACTCCAATTATATCCCAAGGTTTGTTGCCTGCCGTCTGCTTGGCGGCCTGAACTCTGCGCCCAAGCGCCACTAAACAGTCCCGCTCCACCCAATGTAAATAGCGCTCCGACGCCCGCCGCCGCGAGTTGATCATCACCTTCAGCGTGACTTTCTAAAGTGAGAGTGTCGCTAAGGCCGTGACGCAGACTCGCACTCGCGACGAGCTGATCGCGATAGCTAAACGAGTCGGTGCCATATAATTGACGAACACTGCCTGCCTCCAAAGAAAAATCACTCAATCCCTTTTGCAGCAAGCGAGGTGAACTGTAGAAAGAAAAATCTTGCACGGTGGTGCGCCCCAGGGCATCTGTTAACACCATTTGTGCTTGGCTCAGGCCGCTAACCGATGGCGTACTGTCAATCCGATAAGCGCCGGGTAAAACCTCGCCATTGTATTGGCGTTGGCCCTCCACATAGAGCTCGACTTGCGAGGGTAGCGCTGCTTCGCCGAAAAATGCAGGCAGCGGCTGAGTAACTAGTTCCGGCTGAAGGGCAAAATTACGTCGCAATTGGACGCCGCCGAGTCGTGTCGCTCGGGTCCATGACAAGCCACCACTAATAACGTCCCCCGCTATCACGGTGAGTAAATCGTCTTGAGAAGACCACGTCCAATGTGTATCTAGGCGAGTATAACTGTCATTGTCGCCACTACTGGCAGCACGTAATAAGCCGGTATTTTCCACCACATGATTGTCAGCAAAGGCGCGCATGGCGGTGCTAGCTGCGAGGTCATATTCACCCCGCTCATCTAAGGTCATGTACATATCGTAATTGAGTAACGCACCAAGACTAGCCTGTGCTTGCGGAGTGCGACTGCGGTCGCTGCGATAAGACTGCAAACTCATATTGAGTAAATGAGGGGCGACCGTAACGTGCAACTGTTGCAGCGCTACGTCGTAGCGGTAATTGAGATCATGGATTGAATCTAACGCCAGATACCGCTCCTCCGATGGATTGCTCAAGGCTATGCCGATTACGCCTAGATGTTGCGGCAATACATAGAACGTACCATTGAGCGGCATCACCTGCAGGATATAGCTAGTGGGCACCATATTGAGAACCACTTCGAGATAAAGTGGCTCTTGACTGCCAGGCATGACAGGTCCATCGAGAAGTGTAATACCGCCGTAAGATGTCGGAGCAGGGGCAAGGTCGGCGCTAACCCAAACCGGTGCTAACGCGCAGCTAATCAGTAACGTCAGCTGGCACCAAAGGGAACCGAGTGGGCTGACCATTGACCTGCATCCTTATTTCCGTCGCTGTAGCCGCGCCGCCTAGCAAATTGACAGACCAACGCTGCGAATTCCCCGATAGTAAGTAACCTGCAAGGCCTTTATGTTCATAGAGAACGCGAGCTTCGCTGTCCATCAGTTTGAGATCAGTAATCTGGGCGCGGCTACTGCCGGTATTATCGGCTACTAATTGCAAGCCTGCCTCGGTATTTTGCAAGCGCCAGTTGAGCTTGGCGCCAGCACCACCCATAGGTGAAGCAATAAATGCTGGGATAGAAAAGCGTAATAAAAAATTAAGACCCGGTTGTGCACCGGCTTGGCTGTCGGCGCCCATTTCGTTGACAGAAGGGGACGGTAATTCGTCCACTAAAATACGAAAACTGCGCTCACCGGAGAGCGTGTCTGGCGCTATCCCGCCGCGCTGGATAATCCGCACTATCTGTTTACCGCCTGGGGCAATATTTAAAAATGGCGGACTGGCTACCAGTGCCGTAGAGGGTGTAAGCACATCCTTTCCGTCCTGCTGCTGCCACATAAAAATCCGCACTTGCGCTCGTAACGCGGTGGCGCCAGTATTGCGCAAGGTCAAACCCTTAGCGATCTCTTGGGGTGCGAACTCAATTAAAGTAGGGGCAACACCTAAGCCGGCAGCTAATGTTGGAAGAATTGTCAGCGCAAGAAGCAGCCCCAAAAAATGGTGGAGCCGCAACGAGAACCAAAAGACAAACAGTAGACTGCGCATAAATTAAGGGGTCACTTAGAATACTTAGAAAGTTACCGTAACCGTCACTGTATCAGAATAAGCGCCCGCAGGCGGGGTAGTGGCGTTATCACCTGTTTCAACGCGCCCATATACCGAAAAAATCTTTTCGACGCCCGTACCAGTGTCGGCGTTAACGCTACCAAAGGCGGTGTCATCTCCCCACAAGGTAGTGTGGCCTGCGTCGTTGTAAAGACGGTAGCTAACAAAGTTAGTGCCATCGGTCATGCGACGTGTTGTAGCGCCCTGGTTTTCGCCCGCATCCAACGCAAGATCGTAAGCTAAAGCACTCGTGCAAGTAACAGACACTGTCGACGTCGCCGTGTAATTGGTGTTAAGCAACTGAACGGTACCGAAGGCCATATCGGTGGCTGGCGTAGTGAGGTCACAACTATTTTCGATAGTAATAGTGACGTCAAAAGTATCGGTTACGTCTGCAAGTAAGGTACTTGACCATACCAGCGTGGCAGCCATGAATCCCAAAATGTAATTCCGTTTAATAGCCATGCTCAATACTCTCGTTACCTAATAATGTGTGAAATAAGAGTATGTGCCTTTGAGAGCGTATACATAGATAGTAATTATACGGATTAGAGTGTATGTGTAGTGTAAGTGGGCTTTTTGGGTTTTATCAATTGCACTGCTAGAATCCTCGCAGAAGTCCCAAGCTATCAGTTTTTACAAACTACTGTTACGCTTGAGCTAAACATATTTATGGTTATTGAGATTATAGTGTTCTGTGACGGACTAACATACAGAGTGCGGCGTTGAAATTTCATTAACGCTGTTTCAATGAAATGCTTGGAAGCACCTACATTATGTTTAACGTGGTAGTCAGCCATAGTAATGACCCTGATACTTCTGCGGCTACTGAAGATATTGTTGTTCAGTGTCAGGAGCAGCTCGGCGGGCAGAAACCCTCGGCTGGTTTGCTTTTTGCTGCCATTGACTTTGACCACCAATCACTATTAAACGGTATTATGGATGTATGGCCAGATCTGCAATTGATTGGCTGTACCACTGACGGCGAGGTCTCTTCGATACTTGCGTTCCAACAGGATTCGGTCACCCTGATGCTGTTCTGTACAGACAACACTATTCAAATCAGCGCTGGTATTGGTCGGGACGTTGCTATTGACGCTGCAGCGAGTGCTGGGGCGGCGATAAGCTGTGCGATACAAACTCTGACCAAGCCAGTGCGCTTGTGTATTGCCGTGTCAGAAAGCTTAGGCGTCAATAGTAAGTCTATTTTGGATGGTTTGGCTGATGCGCTACCCGCAGGCGTGCCGGTTGTGGGAGGGCTTGCGGCCGACCGTTGGCAGTTCGACACCACTTATCAATTTCACGGCCGAACTTTGTGTTCTAACGCTGTACCTGTGTTGGTATTTGCCGGAGCTTTGCAGTATGGGCATGGGGTGGCAAGCGGCTGGCAGCCGATAGGTAATCCTGGCACAGTGACACGCTCTGAAGCGAACACAATTTTTGAGATAGACGGTAAACCGGCATTGTCATACTACAGGGATTATCTCGGCGAGCATGAGCCTTCGTCAAATTATCCGCTTGCCGTATTTACTGATGATGAGCGATTTTATCTGCGTGCTCCTAGCGGTGAATTTGATGTTGACACCGGTAGCGTTGATTTTTTTGCTGAGGTGCCACAAGGCGCCAAGGTTCAGATGAGCGAGTCTAATCGAGACAATATTCTGGCCGCAAGTCGTGAATCGATGTTGCAGGCAATAACCGCCTATGGCCCAGGTGAGCCTGCCGCCGTCCTGTATTTTTCCTGTGCAAGTCGTCGTCAGTTATTGGGGACGCGCACCCACGAGGAGTTCGAGCTAGCCCGTAGCTGCAGTGGTATCTCTGCGCCGAGTTGCGGATTTTACACCAACGGTGAAATCAGCCCAATGGAGCTCAATGGACCTGTCAGCTTTCATAATGAAACGTTTATTTCTTTGTTGATTGGCCCCGAAATTCAGGGCAAAACCTAATGCCTGCCTCGCAGAAAGAACTAGAAAAACAATTGCGGATTCTGCGTAAGCAGCTGGAACGCTCGGAAGCTGATCGTTCAGAGTTGGAAGTAAGCAGAGAGAAAAACGACGCATTACTACATAAAGTGATTATTGAATTGCGCGACTCCAAGCAAGATCTAGAATTAAAGAGCGCGGAGCTGGCTAAGACATTGCAAGAATTAAAATCAACTCAAGATGAGTTGATTCAGTCAGAAAAAATGTCAGCTTTGGGTTTGTTGGTAGCCGGTGTTGCACATGAAATCAATACCCCAATAGGCGTCTGCGTGACTGCAGGATCACATATGCAAAGCGCGACAGATTCCTTGGTAATTACGATGAAGAATGATGAGCTTACAGAAAGCTCGGTGGAAAAGTCTGTGTTACATATTCAGGAAACGGCCGATATTATTTTACGAAATTTAAGCCGTGCTGCCGATCTTATCCAAAATTTCAAACAGGTTGCGGTTGACTGCTCTGTCGAAAGTAATCGCGCCTTTAACGTTGCGGAATATTTGAATAGCGTATTAAGCTCAGTGCATTCGCTATTCAAAAACCGTGCGATCACGGTGTCTATTCACGGTCCGATGGACATATTCATAGACGGTGACCCTGGGGCGTTTGCCCAGATTATCACCAACTTCATTACTAATTCCCTTGTTCATGGTTTTGGCCCGGACGGCTCGGGAAATATCCAGATCGATTTCGAAGCAAAAGATGATTGCTTGTACTTGTGCTATCAAGACGATGGTGTGGGCATAAGTGCTATGGATTTAAAAAAAATATACGAACCATTTTTCACAACAAAGCGTGGTCAGGGCGGCAGTGGTCTTGGTTTGAATATTGTGTTCAACCTCGTCGTAAGCAAATTGAAGGGCAGCATTGATTGCGAGAGCGAAGTGGGCAAAGGCTGCTGCTTTACTGTAATACTGCCAGGTTTACAGACCCGCCCCAATAATATTTGATCAGTATGGGTCCTGTGCGCCGCCTTAAATTTAAGTGTCATGCCATCCTTATTTTTTGCAATCTTGCTGCTTTCTCTATTCAACGGGCGGATATCCTCTCTATTTTCGAAATGCCCGCGTTAAATTGGCGGGGTCTAAAAAGCCACGCATGTGGTAATTGCATTAGCAGTCTACGTTGACGTTGAAGAAGGCGAGTGCCGGTTTTCTTTCCCACCTCATCAAGTCATATTTTCTAGAGCGGTATTCTTCTGTTGCTTCATATTGGCTTTGATGAAGCGTGCTCTGCGCGCTCCCCTTCTTATTAATCTCAGCGTATTACTCCACGGCCATTACTGCACAGTTAGACAAATAAGTGCCGTAGTGCAATACTCGAATTGTTTTACCGATTCGCATACCAATAATGAATAACAGCGAGGCTAAACAATGCAAAGAACGCTAGTGAGTGTGCTATCCCTTGGGTCACTTTTGAGTTTCACGATGCCCGTCGTGGCACAGGCTGAGTCGAGTTCTGGGAAAAAGCTCCAGCTGGAAGAGGTACTTGTTACGGCTCAGAAGCGTGTTGAGTCGCTGAGCGATGTGCCTGTGTCGGTCACAGCCTTAGATGGCGATAAATTGCAGAAGGCGGGAATATCAAATCTTAGCGATTTGTCTGATTACACACCCAATTTTAAAATGGTTGAGGGTGGCTTGTTACCTAATGTGTATATGCGCGGTGTTGGGTCTGGTTCGAATCAAGGCTTTGAATTGTCGGTGGGGATATTCTCGGACGGTGTTCATCTAGGGCGGCCGCATCAAACACGCGGCGCGTTTATGGACCTAGAGCGTGTCGAAGTGCTGCGTGGGCCGCAGTCTATTTTGTTCGGTAAAAACGCAATTGCGGGTGCCTTGAGTCTGATTTCGGCTAAGCCAGGCGACGAGATTGAGTCTCATTTTAGTGGTATGACGGGTGGTCCTGACGATACTCAGGAGTTTAATGCCATGGTGTCGGTTCCATTGTCGGGGACCTTTGGTGTGCGAGCGGCTTTCCGCAGTCGCGACGAAGAAGGTTATATGTTTAATGAAAATCCTGAACAAGACCGTAAAGAGCCCGCGGTGGAGGAGTTTTCAGGACGTGTTACCTTTGGTTGGGATCCGACCGACGCGATTACTTCGACCTTAAAACTAGAAAAGACGAATCGGGTGCAGCGCGGTAGACAGTTTGAAATCACTCATGCAAGTGCACTCACGGGGTGTAGTGGTGAGAATGTAAAATTCGACGGTATTAAAAATGCTGATACTGACGAGTACGCTGAAATAGACAACTACAACGCGACGTTAAACGTGGATGTCGATCTAGCGGGTGGCACGTTTAGCTCTGTTACGGCAGCCACCGGTTTTGATTCAGAAGATTTGTTCGACGGTGATTCTAGCAGCTTTAATACCGTACCTTTGTTGGGTGTCGAAGAATATGACCAGCTCAGTCAGGAGTTTCGTTTTACCTCGCCGGGCGGGGAGTTTGTCGATTATATTTTTGGCGCGTTCTATCAGCGTGGCGAGATGGTATTTGATGAGTCTACGCCTTTGGTTGTGCGTAACGGGGCCTTAGCTGATGCCGGACGCGACCCCATTGGCTGTTTGATCAATATGCAAACCAATGTCTCTGCTGATCTTGAAAAGGATTTTTATATGAACAGTGATGCTTGGTCGGGCTTTGTGCAGTTGACGTTTAACTGGAGCGAGACTTTGCGGACAACACTGGGTATTCGTTATGTACGTGAGGAGAAAGAAGGCTTCCGAGAGTTATTCCTGTATCAGTCAGGTACGAAGAATGATGTTGACCCAGTGACCGGCGCGGTCTTGGCTGCGCTGAATATAGAGGCTCACGAGCTGGATCGCATACGTGATGTGAGCGTCACGCTACCTTCTGTTAATTTGCAGTGGGACGCTACGCCAGATGTGATGACGTATCTCACCGCCACTCAGGGTGCTAAGTCTGGTAGCTTTGATGCACGGAATAATAATGCGAACTACGGACCAGGCGGTGGCGGTAGTAATTTTGAGTTCGAAGACGAATTGGCTACAGCGTATGAGCTGGGTGCCAAAATGACCTTGGCCGACGGTGCGGCTGAACTGAATCTAGCGGTATATCACGTTAAATACGAAGACATGCAAGTGAGTGTGTTTGACGGTGTTGCGGGCTTTGTAGTGTCAAATGCGGGCAGCGCTTTGACCCAAGGTATTGAGCTCGATAGCCGTTGGTTGCTGAGTGAATGGTTTATGTTGAGTAGTTCGCTTGCGTATCTCGATTTTGAATGGCTGGACTATCGCGAAGGTCCTTGTGTGGCAACGGACGAAGAAGATATTTGCGATTTAAGTGGCAAAGAAAATCAACAGACGCCGAAGTGGACTGCCGCGTTGTCGGGCACGCTTAGCTTCCCTTTGAGCGCCAGTGTTATGCTCGACTTCACCGCCGACGCCTCCTATAAAGATACCCATTTCACTTCCGGGGATCTTGACCCTCGTGGTATTCAGGAGGCGTATACCAAGGTGAATGCTCGTCTGGCCATCGGCGAGACCAATGGCCGCTGGTCGCTGGCGCTGGTAGGGAAAAATCTGAGCGATGAAATGACGATTGGTATTGGCTCGCCTACCGTATTAGACGTTGGTGGTTATCGGGGTACACTCGAGCCGCTGCGCTCGTATTATTTAGAGGGGCGGGTGCGCTTTTAGTAATGTTTAGTCAATGTAGTCTAAAGGCTGTATTGACTAAGCCCTCTCCCGCGAGCGCGCTCATTGCGCTCGGGCTCTATTGCTTACAATCCTGCTGCCCCCTAAATTCGCTGGGCGAGCACCCAGTCCATTTTCGAAATGCCCGTCTGAAATTGGCGGGATCTGAAAAACCTAGGCGCACGGCAATTGCGTTAATAGTCATGCTCTGATTTTGCAAAGGAGAAGCGCACGTCGTTTTAATCAAACACATTTTCTGGCGCGCCTAGGCCGGCATCGAGCCCCATTACTGGTTTGCCCCTAGGGCGAGAACCTTGGCCGTATTGAGGGAGCATGTGGTTTTGAAGAAGAAAGCCGTTGGCTGCGTAACCCCGCCGCTGTAAGGCGTTTGGGCCTCGGCGCCGTATGTCCATAATGGTTCAGTGCCGACGGTATGGCAGGTCCTTAAGCCTGATGCTCGCCACGACGTATGGCGTAGACAGAGTAAGACTACCCCGAATATGACGGTGAACGCCTTTGAGACCAAACTCAGCGGCACGAGCGGCGGCTATGATTTTGAGCAGCTGGGCTGGAAGCATGAAAAGCTGGTGTGTGACGACGGCGGCCAAGGTATACCGTACTACACCTGTCAGCCCCAAGCAGATGCGCCAGAGGAATTGCAGTGCTTGTTCTGTTCCCTGGATGGTGGCTTGCTGTGGCCAATGTGGATTGTGCCGCCGCCAGTCGGCGCCCAAGGGCTCGAAGACCGTAAGGTGATGAGCAACAACATGTACTCAAAGCGTAACTCTGGGCACGAGTTCACCAAGGTGCTGACCGACCAAGAGCGCTATGCCATCATCGAGTATTTAAAAACGCTGTAAATTGCGTGGGGAGTCTGCTTCAGCGTGGCCCACACTAACTAAACTGTGTGGGCTTTTGGGTTTTGATTTACTGGTGAATGTAGTGTGACGCGCCAATATCGAGTACCTTAAGACACGTTGACCCCAAAGAGGGCGATAGCGACTGTGGCAGTTGTGAAGCTATAAATAAAAATAATGGTATGAATCGCTATGATAGATTTACGAACCCTAATGATCGCCTTAGTGCTACTTACACTGGCTGGCAATGTGACTGCACTTGACGTTGGTGAAAAAGCGCCTGAGTTCAGCCGTTCCGCGCTAGTAAATAGTCAGCATCATAATCTGAGCGACTACCTAGGTAAGGTGGTTTATGTGGATTTTTGGGCGTCTTGGTGTGGGCCATGTCGTCAGTCCTTGCCCGCCTTAGATGCCCTGTATAGCGAATTCACTGAACAAGGCTTTGTGGTGCTAGCGGTAAATGTTGATGCCTATCTTGATGACGCTAAAACGTTTCTGAAAGCCTACCCAGTGTCTTATCCGGTATTGCGCGACCCAGATAACCGTTTACCGGCGGTCTATGGCGTAAAAGGCATGCCTACGGCTTTTTTGCTTGATAGGCAGGGCACTGTGCGTCGCGTTCACGAGGGTTTTCGTATTGGCGATGCGCAGAGAATCCGCGCAGAAATTCTAAATTTACTGGCTGAGGAATCCTGATATGCGATTGTTGTTAGTAGTGATGGCCGTAGGATTATTGCCTGCCTGTGCGGTTGAACCCGTGGCCGCCTGGGAGCGGGATTATTTGGCCCGGCCAGAAATGGCCTGGGACCCAGACGCACTAAGTAGCTCGTATCGAAATCACGTGCATTTCAGTAAGGAGGCCAGTAATGGCGGTGCTACTGCGGGTGGCGGTGGTTGTGGCTGTAATTAAGGGGTGATGATATGAGTCAGAACAATAAAAGCAAACGCGCCCTCACCGCATTGACCAGCGCGGCGCTGGCGGTTCCTGGGCTCAGTGGTTCGGTCCAAGCGGCTTCGGTGTTGACCGAAACGCTTGTGCAATACAAGGCGTCGGCATACCGCGAAGCGGATCTCGATAGCAGGAAGTTGTCGGGGGGATCGGCGCAGCGCTATGAAATAGACTCGCAACAAGTTCGCGTGCAACTGCCGTTGGGGGACCGGACTGACGCCAGTATTGAATTGATGTACGAGACCATGAGTGGCGCGTCGCCTTGGTTTATTCTGCCGGGGCAAGACGGTCCTATGCAGGTGATGAGTGGTGCGACCATTCACGAGGAGCGCAAAGATCTACAGGCCAAGATTAATCATTTGGTCAACGACAAAACAGTTATTTCGGTACTGAGCGGCGTGTCAGACGAAAATGACTATTTTGCGGTAAATGCGGGGGTGGAAGCCCTATATGAAATTCCGGATACTCAATTAACGCTCACGGCGGGTTTGGGTTATAGCGATGACGAACTCGAGCCAACAGACGGTGCAGTATTAGCTGATCGAATTACAAGCGCCAAGAAAGCTAGCACTACCGCCTTTGTTGGCGTTTCTCAAATTCTGAATAAAACGACGGTGGTGCAGGCGAGTTTGAGTTACAGCCTGAATCAAGGATTTCTTTCAGATCCCTATAAAAAAGTGTGGATTAGTGATCAGGCAAATACCTTTAATGACAGTCGTCCTGATGAACGGCATCAATTTGTGGCGCAGGGCCGCTTACGGCATTTCTTGCCGGAGTTAAAAGCCGCCTTACATCTAGATTTCCGTTACTTTGAAGATGACTGGGAAATTGCCTCCAGCACCTCGGAGCTCGCCTGGTATCAAAATCTTCCCAATGGCTGGGTGTTCGCGCCATCACTGCGTTACTACTCGCAAACTCAAGCTTATTTCTATGCCCCGTATTTTTTCACCGCGCGCAGTGACGGTTTTGGCTCCAGCGATTATCGTTTGTCCCCCTACGGTGCACTTAGTTTGAAGCTGCGTCTTGAAAAGCGTTGGCAAAATCTGGACCTGCATGCGGAGTGGGAGCGCTACGAGGCCAGTGCGGATTATTCTTTAGAATCAGTTAATATTGAAAACCCCGCACTGGTGGAATTTGATATCCTCTCTCTGGGGTTTAACTGGCGGCTGTGAAATCCCTCATACTGCGCGCCTGAATACTCTTTGAAACTGACTGGAGAGAACGGCGTGCAGCTTTACCACTATCCCTTTACCGCGATGGCGAGCCCCTGCGAGTTACGTTTGTACGCGGGTTCCGAATCACAGGCTAAGGCTGCCGCCGACGCGGGCATTGCTGAGGTTTTACGTATCGAGCATCGCTATTCCCGCTATCGTGACGACAGCATTGTCGGTCAAATCAATGCCGCTGCCGGCGGTGATCCTGTTCGTGTTGATGAGGAGACCGAGGCACTGCTCAACTACGCCGCTACCGCTTATGCAGAGAGTGGCGGTCTGTTCGATATAAGTTCCGGGGTGCTGCGCGAGGTTTGGAATTTTAAGCTTGGCCAGTTACCTAGCCCCGCCGCCGTGGCGTTTTGTTTAAAACGCGTGGGTTGGAAAAAGGTGCAATGGCAGCCGCCATATATTTCATTGCGGGCAAATATGCAGTTGGATTTTGGTGGTTTTGGCAAGGAGTACGCCGCCGACCGCGCTGCACAAATATGCACCGACATGGGGATCGCGCATGGCTTGGTTGAGCTCGGCGGTGATATTCGCATTATTGGCCCTCACCCGGATGACAGTCCTTGGCAGATTGGTATTCGTCATCCCCGCGACCCTGAGCACGCTATGGCGGTGATTCCTCTAAAATCTGGAGCGTTAGCGAGCAGTGGCGATTACGAGCGTTATATGGTTGTCGATGACAAACGTTACAGTCATATCCTTAACCCTCGCAGTGGGCGCCCGGTAGATACACCAATGGCCGGGGTGACGGTGGTGGCGCCGCTTTGTTTGCTCGCTGGCACGGGGGCGACGGTCGCGATGTTGCATGGTGAATGTGACGCACCAGCCTGGCTAGCCGATTTGGGGTTGCCGCATTTGTGGATTACTCAAGCGGGGGCCGCGGGAGGCGACTTGCTTCCTTAGCTGGGTAATTTCTGTTTTTACTGGCCCGCGGCGCATGTGGAATGTACGTATAGACTTGTTGCTTATTGTTCTAGGCTTATGTTTTTAAATAAAAATACCGAAAATTAACCCGTTCTCCATAAACTTGCCTGATGTTAGCTTGCTGCTTATATTAACTAACACGCATATTAAGTTGTGTGTTGCAGTTGAATTTTACACGGGCCGGCCAGGCTAAGGTCAGGTGTGTTCGTACTCCATAATAGATAATAAAGGCAGATTAGATATGACAAAGTTATCGGAGATCGAAGGTATTGGCGAGGCGTATTCAAGTAGGCTTGTGAGTGAAGGTATTTCAAGCATAGAAGCCTTGTTAGAAAATTGCGGAGCAAAGACAGCTCGCAAAAATCTGGCAGAAAAATCAGGTATCAGTGAGAAGCGTATTCTTAACTGGGTAAACCGAGCAGACTTAGCGCGGATAAATGGCGTGAGCACGCAGTATGCCGATCTGCTAGAAAGCGCAGGTGTCGATACTGTACCTGAGCTGGCGCAGCGCAATGCTGAAAACTTGCATAAGAAAATGGCCGAACGGAACGAAGAGGTTCATTTAGTTCGTAAAGTACCGGCGCTATCGCAAGTGCAGAGCTGGATCGATCAGGCTAAAGATCTACCCCGTAAAATCACACATTAAGCTGGCTGCAGCAAGGGAGCGCGGCTTTCTATCCTGCTGCATTGCAGTAATCCCGATGTCTCGGATTTATTGTAATGCACTTCGTAGTTCTGCTATTTCTTGCTGAGCCTCGTGTAAAAAGGCCAAGCCTTTTTGCGGCCCGACTTCGGCTAAATTCAGTTTTTGAAACGCAGGCAGGCTGCTTAGCTTTGGCATCCTTTTGTGAATAGGCTCGTTTAAATAGCTATGGTAGCGCGCGACCAATACGAGGTCGGCGAGGTCGGCAGGGCCGGGTTTGTCTCTTAGCCAATTGCCACGCTCCAAGCCAACCACGACGAGTTCATTGTCGAAATGCCAATGATTTAACACTAAACCACTGATTTTTCCCGTGTAGTTGTGGAGTAAGTCGTCGATTCCTATATCGTCGTCTAACAGTGCAGGGTAGCTGCTTAAATTGGCCAGTAAGGGCAGTGCGCCGATGTCTTGGATAAGTCCCGCTAGCTGGGCACGCTCTGGCTCAAAGCCACAATGACGAGCCATAACATGGGCGAGGGCGGCGGTGTAAACACTGCGTTGCCAAATCTCCCTCAGCCGATGTTTTACCGTGGGATTATTCATGTGGAACAGCGTCTTAAGCGCATAGCTTGCGGTGAGATCGCGGGTGGTGTCTAAGCCAAGCCGGCGCAGCGCACTGCACAGGTCATTGGTGGAGTGGCGACGTTTGTAGTGGCTGCTAATACTTTGCTTTATTAAGTAGGCGCTCAAGCCAGGGTCTTGCTGCACAACTCGGGCGAGGTCGGCAATATTCAGGTCTTCTTTTCGCGCGGCAATGCGTACATCAATCGCAATATCGGGAAGACTAGGCAATTCTAGGGTGCCAGATTTTAACGCCGTCATAATGCACGTAAGGAGATGCTGCTTGTTGCTAGGGGTGCTTTCTGTGTACTCCCTTTGTTGTGCTGCTGACATAGCGAACCTGACCGCTTAAATGATCTACAAGCTTCCTCGTTGAGTGATAAATGAACAATAAGGGCTTGCCGCTGTTGGGCTGCCGTACGGGGTATTTATCTTAGGCTTGTGCGCGAGTTCACAATCGGCGTATTTGCACGTGCCGATTGTGAAGTGTCAGTAGCGGAGGGAATTATAGACTTGCTGCGAGTTCTGCGCCTTCGCGTATTGCACGTTTGGCATCCAGCTCAGATGCGATATTCGCGCCGCCGATTAGGTGATAGTGCTGAGTTGCGTTTGTGTTCTGCTCAGACTCCGGATTGTAGAGTTCGCGCAGCGGTTCTTGGCCAGCACAAATAACCACGTGATCTACTTCCAGTAGGCGTTTTTCACCGTCTTGGCTGATATGCAGGCCTTGGTCATCAATCTGGTCGTAGCTGCAACCGGCAAGCATCTCCACGCCTTTGTTTTTTAGGGTGGCGCGATGCACCCAACCTGAGGTTTTTCCGAGGTCTTTACCAAGCGCGGTGGTTTTGCGCTGCAGTAAGAATATTTCCCGCTGTGATGGCTCTGGTTTGCCAGCCACGAGTCCGCCGCGCTCAGCGGTGTGCTGGTCAATGCCCCACTCGGCAGACCAGCTGGCGAGGCTCTGCGGCAATTCAACCGCGTGATCGTGGGCTAAGTACTCGGCAACATCAAAACCGATACCGCCAGCGCCGATAAGTGCGACCCGTTGGCCGATAGTGACATTGCCTTTCAGTACGTCGATATACGAAACCACTTTGGCGTGATCGATTCCTGGTATGTTCAGGGTGCGGGGGCTGACGCCGGTGGCGACGATCACGTCGTCATAGCCACCATTTGCGAGCTCCGCTTTTTCAACGCGGTGGTTGAGTTTTAGCTTCACGCCGGAGGTTTCTATTTTTTTGGCAAAATAGCGCAGGGTTTCGTCGAACTCTTCTTTGCCAGGGATGGTTTTGGCTAAATTAAACTGCCCACCAATTTTGTCCGCTTGGTCAAATAGGTGAACTTCGTGGCCGCAATCCGCCGCCGCGGTGGCGCAAGACAGACCTGCGGGACCAGCGCCGACAATGGCAATTTTTTTGGCTTTTGGTGCTGCCTTAAAGACCAGTTCGGTCTCGTGGCAAGCGCGGGGATTGACCAAACAGCTGGCGCGTTTCAGTTGAAAGGTGTGGTCTAGGCAAGCTTGGTTGCAGGCGATACAGGTATTGATTTCCTCGCTGCGGTTGTCAGCTGCTTTATTTACCCATTCGGAATCCGCCAGCATGGGTCTGGCCATGGAGACCATGTCGGCTTGGCCGTTGGCCAGAATGTGCTCGGCAATATCGGGCATATTAATGCGGTTAGAGGCAATAACCGGAATGTTGACGACGGCTTTTACTGCAGCGGTAGCTTCACTAAACGCAGCGCGGGGAACGGAGGTAACGATGGTTGGAACACGTGCTTCGTGCCAGCCTATGCCGGTGTTGATCAAGGTTGCGCCGGCGGCTTCGATCGCGCGCGCGAGGTCTAAGATTTCTTCGCGGGTACAGCCATCGGGTACTAGGTCGAGCATGGACTGGCGGAAAATAATAATGAAATTGGGGCCGACCTTCTTGCGTGCGGCGGCCACAATTTCCACGGCAAAGCGCCGGCGATTTTCTGGCGTGCCGCCATAGCGATCTTTACGTTTATTGGTGGCCGGTGCCAAAAACTGATTAATTAAATAACCTTCGCTGCCCATAATCTCAACACCGTCGTAACCGGCTTTCTGGGCCAGCCAGGCGGTGTGCGCAAAGTCTTTAACGGTGCTAGCCACGCCCCGAGTACTCAGTGCGCGGGCCTTAAAAGGATTGATGGGCGCTTTGCTTGTGGACGCGGTTTTTGACAGCGGGTGATAAGAATAACGACCAGCATGAAGAATCTGCAGGCAAATTTTGCCGCCTTCCGCGTGAACCGCCTTGGTGACTTTGCGGTGATTGTGCACGTCTAGGCGCGAGTTAAACGTACTTGCGCCGGGGTAGAGCCAACCGCTACGGTTGGGGCTGTAGCCACCCGTGATCATAAGGCCGACACCGCCTTTTGCGCGCTCGGCAAAATAGGCTGCCAACTTAGGGAATTGCCAGAAACGGTCTTCTAGACCGGTGTGCATCGAGCCCATTACCACGCGGTTCTTGAGGCTGGTGAAACCTAAGTTTAGGGGGGTAAACAGGTGTGGGTAATGCTGGTTTTCTTTGCTCATGGCTCGGCTCTCACTATCTAGACGCTGTCAAGTTAGCGATTTAAGTTGACGGTGTCAATATTGGATCAAGTTGCGGCTATTTAAAAGGCTGTGAAGGTGAAGTACTGAGGTGTTATTTAAGGGGCGGGGAGAATGCGGCTAAGAGGCACTTAAGCGCCTCTTAGCCGAGGCAATTTAGCTCGCCTTGCTGAGTTCGTGAGACAGGAACTCGTCGTAGGTGCCCTGGAAGTCATTAAACTTCTGGTCGGTGATTTCAAGCACGCGGGTTGCGAGCGAAGAAACAAACTCACGGTCGTGGCTAGCAAAGATCAATGTGCCGTCATAATGCTCCAGCGCCAAGTTGAGGGCTTCAATGGCTTCCATGTCTAAGTGGTTGGTGGGCTCGTCCATGATTAAGACGTTGGTGTCCATCATCATCAACTTGCCGAACAACAGGCGGTTTTTCTCACCTCCGGAACACACTTTGGCCTTTTTGTTGAAGTCGTCTGACGAGAACAGCAGTCGACCGAGGGTGGCGCGTACAATCTGGTCGTCGTGGTGGGGTTTGCGCCACCGGCTCATCCAGTCGAACAGGTTGAGGTCATTGTCGAAGTCGTCAGTGCTGTCCTGCGGGCAATAGCCTAGGCTGGCGTTTTCGGCCCATTTGACCACACCTTCTTGGGCTTCCAGTTCTTTCATCAGGCAGCGCAGAAAAGTGGTTTTACCTGCGCCGTTTTCACCGATAACCGCGAGGCGGGTGCCAGCGTCTAAGATCATGCTGCCTTTGGCGAACAAGGGCTCGTCAAAACCGTGACCGATGTTCTCAAGGGTCAGTGCTGCGCGGTGCAATTTCTTGTCTTGTTTAAAACGAATATACGGGGAGGTGCGGCTAGAGGCTTTGATTTCGTCGAGCTGGATCTTGTCGATCTGCTTGGCCCGCGAGGTCGCCTGCTTAGCTTTAGATGCGTTGGCTGAGAAGCGGCTAACAAACTGCTGAAGGTCGGCGATTTGCGCGGATTTCTTGGCATTTTGTGACTGTAGGCGTTCGCGCGCGGCTGTGGCAGCGGTCATAAAGTCGTCGTAGTTACCGGGGTAAACGCGGAGTTCGCCATAGTCGATGTCGGCCATGTGAGTGCACACCGCGTTCAAAAAGTGGCGATCGTGAGAAATAATCACCATGGTGCTTTTACGTTGGTTGAGCACGTCTTCCAGCCAGCGAATGGTGTTGATGTCGAGGTTGTTGGTCGGCTCGTCCAGCAGCAGAATATCTGGATCAGAGAACAGTGCCTGGGCGAGCAGCACCCGTAATTTCCAGCCTGGGGCCACTTCGCTCATGGGGCCAAAGTGCAGGCCAAGCTCAATACCCGCACCCAACAAAAATTCGCCAGCGCGGCTCTCGGCGCTGTAACCGTCCATTTCCATGAATTGGGTTTCTAAGTCGGCGACTTTCATGCCGTCTTCTTCCGACATTTCGGGTAATGAGTAAATGCGGTCGCGCTCTTGCTTGATCTCCCACAGCTCAGTGTGGCCCATGATCACGGTGTCGATAACCGAATACTGCTCGAAGGCGAACTGATCCTGGTGCAATTTACCGACGCGCTCATTGGGGTCGATGGACACATTGCCAGAGCTGGGTTTCAGGCTGCCGTCCAGAATCTTCATGAACGTGGACTTGCCGCAGCCATTCGCGCCGATGAGGCCGTAGCGATTGCCGCCGCCAAATTTAACCGAGATGTTTTCGAATAATGGCTTGGCACCAAATTGCATGGTGATATTTGCTGTAGAGATCAAGAGGCTATTCCCGGACGCGTTAAACGTAATATGTGGTTGAGCATGAAAAGAAGGGGGCCGTATTATAAGGGTTTCGGGCCAAAAGGTCGAGCACGCCAATGGCGATCAGTCTCGAGCTGGGGCATTAATCCGAGCCTTTGTGGAAAATTTACAGAATATTTCAGAATGTCATGGAATTCAGGTATGTTGTGTGAAAAACGCTAAACAGCCAATTCAGAGAAGAGAGTGCATGTCAGACGATATCGAGATCAAAATGTCCCCGCTGTGCCGCAGCATCGAAAAAGACGGAAAAACAGTACGTGTTGAAATTTTTGAGGACGACAAGGGCGGCTGGCTTTTAGAGGTCTACGACGAGTTTAATAACTCAACCGCCTGGGAAGACCCCTTCGAAACCGATGCCGATGCGCTATTCGAAATCGAGGCCACTATTCGCGAAGAAGGTATCGATTGCTTGATCGGTCCCGTTGATGGCGGCGCATTTTGATTTTAGTTGACCGCGATTATCATCTGCCCGAGAAACTGAGTAAATGGCTGTGAGTGAGCCCGCTGTTGCGTTGGTGACAGGTGGCGCTCAGCGCATTGGCGCTGAAATCTGTCGCCGTCTTCATGCGCGGGGTTACCGAATAATTATTCATTATCGGCATTCTAGCGCGGCGGCTTGCCAGCTGCGTGACGAGCTAAATGGGCAGCGCCCAGATTCAGCGGTAGCACTCGCCGCAGATTTGCTCGCGCTTGCCGATGTGCAGGCGCTAGCTGAGCAGGCGATAGGCATTTGGCAGCGAGTGGATGTGCTCATTAATAATGCCTCTGGCTTTTATCCCACGCCTATTGGCGAGGCCACTGAAGTAGAGTGGGATGGCCTGATGGGCAGTAATCTTAAAGGGCCGTTTTTCCTGTCTCAGGCCTTGGCGCCAGCATTAGGGAAGAACAGTGGCTGCATTATTAATCTGGTCGATATCTACTCAAAAAATCCATTGCCCGGCCACAGTATTTACTGCATGGCAAAGGCGGGGGTGGCGATGATGACCCAGTCTCTAGCCTTGGATTTGGCACCGGCTGTGCGCGTGAATGGCATCTCGCCCGGCAATATATTGTGGCCCGATCACGCCTCAGCCTATTGGGAGCAAGAAAAACAAGCAGTAGCAGAGCGAGTGCCGCTTAAGCGCGAAGGCGAGGCTGGTGATATTGCCAAGACGGTGGTGTTTTTAGTGGCCGATGCACAGTATATCACCGGTCAGATTCTCGCGGTGGATGGCGGGCGTAGCCTAGCTATTTAGGCGTATTGCGCGTAAAAGAGCTTGTTAAATAAAAATATACGCAGGTCGAGTTTGAATCCTGAAATGGAATCTTAAAACCATGCCTCTTTACCTAGGAGGCTAGTCATTAAATACTACCGAGGTGTGTCCATGCTTTACGATCTTACTGTCGTTCAGTTTAGTACGATGTTGACTAACTTAAGCGCTATTTTGGATAAAGGCGCCGAATTTGCCGAGAGTAAAAAAATTGATGTCGACGCCTTGCTTACCTCGCGGTTGGCGCTGGACCAATTTAATTTAATTCGCCAAGTGCAAATAAGCTGTGACTCCGCCAAATTGGGTGTGGCGCGTTTAACGGGCAAAGCCGATAGCGCACCAAAGCACGAAGATACTGAAACCACCATGGCCGAACTGAAGGCCCGAATTAAATCAGTACAGGATTATTTGGCTGGTTTTAGCGAGGAAGATTTTGCTGGGGCGGAAGAGCGCAAAGTGGTGTTGCCATGGTTTGAGGGGAAATATTTGCTAGGTAAAGATTTTGCGCAGCGCTTCGCGCTTCCTAATTTCTATTTTCATGTCAGCACAGCCTACGCCATCCTCCGTCATCACGGCGTGGAAGTGGGTAAAATGGATTACCTTGGCGCGATTCCGTTTCAAGATTTGTAAGCAGTTAAAATACATGTGGGGATTTGTAAAGAATCCCCTATAAATATTCAGAAATATCAGTCAATCATTATTCTAAAATCCATATAGGTATCGCTAGAAATTTGACGAGGTGCGTCCATGTTCTCATGCAGCACCCGAACGATAAGAATGTAGTGTTTTTCTAGTCGATAAAATACCAAGTGGTGCTCTTGGTGAAGCTGGCGATAACCGGGGAGTACGTGACTATAATCGAGTCCCAGTTCAGGATGCTCGATCAGTTGATCGATGCCACGCTCCAGTTGATTCAAGTACTTATCCGCCTGATCAACACCCCACTCGTTGCAAGTGTAGACCCAAATATCGACGAGATCGGATTCCGCCTCGGGCGTTATTTCAAGGCCAAGCACTACTCGGCAGCCTTGGTAAGTTTGCGCCCAGCCCTTTTAACAGCAGACATATCTAGCGGACGCGATTTGCCACTGGCCTCACCTTTCTTGAGCGCCTGCCTAAGCTCTAAAAGGCGCTCTTGGGAATGCTGATCCTGTCTGATAAGGTGGCGGATGTATTCACTGTCGTTGCCGAAATGCCCACCATCAATCTGACACTTCACCCAGTTTTCTTGTTGTTCGGTTAGCGTGATAGTTTTCCTGTGCATGCTCATGGCGGATCCTAAGTTAGTCCGAGGAGTATGATAATATCATACTAATACCTAGCCACAAATCAAACTGATTTTGATTTTATGTCCGCTAATGTGGCTAAACCGTCAATCTTAAGATAATTTTCCCGCTTTGTTTTAAGCATTTGAATAGGTGAGTCGGTATTTGAGCGCCTACTCAATTTATAGTAATAAACTATCAAATATATAATAACGATTGATTGGTGCTAATAAAACGTTTTCCCTAGTATGGTCACTGAGCTTAAGGCACGTAGCCTTTTTCATTATGACTACACAAGGAATCACAGCATGTTCCCAACGATTATTAATACTAAGGTCCAGCCCTTTATAGCCACCGCATACCACAATGGCGATTTTGTCGATGTCAGTGATGCCGACCTGTTGGGCAAATGGTCTGTTGTCGTATTTTACCCCGCCGACTTTACCTTTGTTTGCCCCACAGAGCTGGGCGATATGGCGGATCACTACGCACAGCTGCAGGAGATGGGCGTAGAGGTGTATTCAGTATCTACCGACACTCACTTTACGCACAAAGCATGGCATGACAGCTCCGATACCATTGGCAAAATTCAGTATCCAATGATTGGTGATCCAACCGGTAAAATCTCGCGCAATTTTGGTGTGATGATTGAAGAAGATGGTTTGGCGTTACGCGGCACGTTTGTGATTAACCCCGAGGGTGAAATCAAAGTCGCTGAGCTGCACGATCTAGGCATTGGCCGCTCCGCGAAAGAGTTAGTGCGTAAGGTGCAAGCCGCTCAATACGTTGCCGAGCACGATGGTGAAGTTTGCCCTGCTGCATGGCAGCCAGGTGAGGCGACGCTGTCTCCATCACTGGATCTCGTCGGTAAGATTTAATACTCCATATTGGCCCCGTAAGCGGGGCCTTTTCTAAAGATTAAAAAACGAATTCTGATGTTCACGGGAGTCACCATGTTAGACGCGAAAATGAAAACCCAGTTGGGGGCCCATCTCCAAAATCTTAAAACACCGGTAGAGCTGGTCGCGTATCTTGATGACCAAGATAAATCCCGGGAGCTTGAAAGCCTGATGGACGAGATATCTGAGCTTTCTGCTTTGGTTTCGGTTGTTCAGGGTGATGATCAAGAGGCGCGGCGACCGGCAATGGGCGTGCGTTCAGTGGCTAGTGGCACTGAGATGCGCTTTGCTGGGGTGCCGCTTGGTCACGAATTTACCTCTTTGGTGTTGGCGGTACTGCACAGCGGCGGCCACCCTATTAAGGTGGATAAAGAGTTAATTGAGCAAGTGCGCAATCTCGAAGGTGAATACCGTTTTGAGACCTATATATCGTTGAGCTGCCAGACGTGCCCTGAGGTGGTTCAGGCGTTAAATGTAATGGCGGCGATCAATCCGCAAATTTCTAACGAAATGATTGATGGTTCACTGTTTCAGCAGGAAGTGGATGAGCGCAAGGTGATGGCGGTGCCCACTGTTTTTATGAACGGCCAGCAATTTTCTCAAGGGCGTATCGGCTTGGCTGATATTTTGAAGAAAATAGACAAAAACGCCGGTGCGAAAAGTCTTAGAAAGCTGGCAGAAAAAGACATATTCGATATGTTAGTGGTTGGCGGTGGTCCGGCCGGTGCGTCGGCAGCAATTTACGCTGCGCGTAAAGGTATTCGCACGGGAGTGTTGGCCGATAAGTTTGGCGGTCAGCTATTGGATACTGTCAGCATCGAGAATTTTATTTCGGTGAGTGAAACGGAAGGCCCTAAACTTGTGGCCAACTTAGAGGCTCACGTTGGTGCTTACGACGTCGACATTATGGCCGGACACCAAGCGAGCGGATTAGCGGTCGCGGAAGACGGCAGTATTGAGGTTAGTGTCGCCGGTGGTGCTGTGCTGCGTAGCCGGTCTGTGCTGTTGGCCACTGGCGCCCGCTGGCGCGAAATGAATGTGCCCGGCGAGCAGGAATACCGCGGCAAAGGCGTTGCATACTGTCCGCACTGTGATGGTCCGCTGTTTAAGGACAAGTCAGTAGCCGTTATTGGCGGCGGTAACTCGGGTATAGAAGCGGCAATTGATCTTGCCGGGATTACAGCGCATGTCATGGTATTGGAATTTGATAGTAGCTTGCGGGCTGACGAGGTCTTGCAGCGTAAGGCTCGCTCGATGAAAAATGTCGACATAATCACCAGCGCACAAACCACCGAGGTGCGCGGCGATGGCGATAGGGTGATTGGTCTAAGCTATATCGATCGTCAAAGTGGTGAAGAGAAGGTCATTAACCTTGCTGGAATCTTTGTGCAAATTGGCTTGGTGCCCAATACCGAATTCCTGAAAGGTACTGTTGCACTTAGCCCGCGTGGTGAAATTGAAATTACTAGTCGGGGAGAAACCTCGATGCCAGGGGTGTTTGCCGCCGGCGATGTTACCACTACACCGTTCAAGCAGATTGTCATTGCGGTGGGTAGTGGTGCGACCGCTGCCTTGGGCGCCTTCGATTACTTAATTCGCAGACCATTGGCCACGGCTGACGCGGCTCAAGAAGTCCAAGCAGCTTAGATGACAGAAACGGAATACACCCATTGCCCCTCATTGAGGGGCTTTTTTACAAATTCGCCATAGGTTTTATGCCTGAAATACTTCAGGCATAAAAAAACGAGCGCCTAAGGCGCTCGCTGAGCAAGGGTAGTGCCGCTTAGCTCAGCTTTTCAATGCTCAGTACTTCTTGGGTTTTGGCATTGATGAAGCATTCTGCGCGGTAGTTCTCGCCCTCTTGGGGCATTACCAATAGCTTTACCTTCCGCGACGTGGACGGGCCGCTGATACCTTTGAATCTGGCGCGCGCAGAGTCGTCACTGCCGGTCAGTTTTTCGAGGGTGCTGGTCTTGCAAGTGTTGACGAGCTCTTTGGTAGACTCCCCAGCTTGTGCGCTATTCAGTGCGCCAATTACTAGGCCAAAAGTTAAAAAGATGTGTTGGATAGTCTTCATGGCGATATTCCTTGTTTCTAGTGAGTGACCGTCATATTGGTCGTTTGGTAACAAATGTCGTTGTATCGGTAACGATGCCAGTGTAGTTTGTGCGTATGTGGTCGTAAGTAACAATATACACACATAGGTGGTGCAAATATGCAGGACATAGACTGGGGTGATGTTAGTCACTGTCTAGCGGTGATTCAGGAGGGCTCGGTAACTGCTGCGGCCAAGAAGCTGGGTGTGAACCATACAACGGTGTCGCGCAGAATCAGTGCTTTAGAGAAAACCTTGCAGGCGTCGTTATTTGATCGGTCTACCTCTGGTTGGTCGGTGACGCCGGTTGGAGAATCGATATTGCCCAGCTTAGAGCAGATGCAAGAGGCTGCTGGTGCCATTGAGCGCAGTGTCCGCGCCGATCGTCAGGATCTCAGTGGCACCTTGCGAGTGACAGCCCTTGATGTGTGTATACAGCGCATTCTTTTGCCGGGGCTTAAGGCCTTTGGCGAAAAATACCCGAGTATTAACGTGGAGTTACTGGCTTCTGAGGAGTCGCTGGATTTAGCTGTGCACGCGGCAGATATCGCCTTTAGAACCACTAATGATCCACCGCCGAATGTCGTTGGTAAGAAAATCGCCAATTTTAATTACGGGGTGTTTGGCCGTAAATCAGTCTGGGAAGATTATCTGTCAGGTCAAGGCGGTGTAGGCGCGATCACTTGGATGCTGGATGGCAAGGCGGTGCCTGAGTGGTTGCGTCAGAGTTACCCTGATATGCCCATTCGCTACCGCTCTAATTCACTCAATGTCATCTATGATTTGATTCGGCAGGGTCATGGCTTTGGTGAGCTACCGTGTTCTCTGGGTAATAGTGACCCTGATTTAATTCGAATTCCGGCGCAGGGGGTAATGGAGCCAATGGGCTTTTGGTTGCTTACCAACCTCGATTTGCGCACCACTGCGCGGATTAGAATATTTCGCGATTTTATGTTGAATTACCTTCAGCCCATTGTAGAGCGATTTGAATCTCAATCGGCTTTGTGAAGCCCGCGTCGGCGCTGTGTGTATGCCGCGCTGGTTTGAATCACAGCAGATCTATTTTTGTTCTGGCGAGTGATGACATCACTTTGCTGAGCAGCTCTGGCTGCGAGCGCACATCGATTTTAGAATAAATCGCCTTAAGGTGTGAGCGAATAGTGCTCTCTTTCACGCTCATGATTTTAGATATTTCTTTTACGACTAAACCTTTACACATCAAGCGGGTGACGTTCGCTTCAGTGCCGGTCAATCCATATAAGATTTCGAGTCCCGCCAAGTCAATATTCAAATCGCTGTCAATACGTTTGATTTGCAAAAGTACGCCTAGCTCTTGTGTGCCAGGAACGAGGCAGGGCAGCAGGTGTGGCTCAACGCTGATTTGATACTGTTCCGCGCAAGCATAGTTACGGCACCTAGTCGCACGATTATCAGTGAATTTCTGCAAACTGGCCATGAGCTCTTCAACGGAATGGCGCAATTTATGTGGTCTAAACGACAGTTTGCCCGCAGAAATACACGCAATGTCTTGGCTGAGTAATTCTTCGGCAAGGGTATTTTGCGACACAATGGACGCATCTGAGTGAAGCAAGTACGCAGCGCTGTCCAGAATGTTACTAATTGAGTCGAAGCCGCTTTGCAGGGACTCTAGAGCGATATTGCGTTTGTAAATAGTGAGGGCATTTTGTAAGTGAGGAACGAAGAGGTTGAGTGTTTCGAGCTCTTCGCGGCTAAAGGGCTTGTGTTGATGGCCGCGTTGAATGGTTACGCGGAAGGCTTGGCCAATTGCGGGGTCTTCAATATAGGTACCGCACGCGTAGCGTATATCTAGGGGTTTGGTGTAGTCGGCATAAAACTCTGATGACAGGAAATGCCGGTCCGCGACCACTTCATTGCTATAGAATTGACAGAGCGGCGCGTTAGCTAAGGCCTCGGCCCAAACATCGGTATGAATATAGTGCTCGCCGTAGACCTGTAACTCGTCATCAGTTAAGTGCCGCGATAACACAATATCTGTTGAGTGGGTTTCGATCTCCTCAAACATCAGCGTTGTTGAGCGCGACGGAATTTCAGCTTCGAGCAGGGTAAAAAAAGCCATCCATCCGTCGGCTAGATGTGCATGTCGATAAAGCTCGCCGATCAGCTGGGATAATTTACTGCTCTGCATTCCTAAGGTATTAGCCAGGCCAGCGCGTTCTGATGCACGTCTTGTGAGTCGTTATCGCGGTAATGAGTCTCTTCTCCCCAATCTAGGGGAGGCGCTGAATAAACTATAGCGTTAGATTACGTGCTGAGCAAATCTAGTTGGTGTTAGCTAATCTGGGCAGTGCGCAAGGATGCGACCGCTTGGCGTATTGGTGACGCCTTATTGGGTTTGTGAATGGAAAAGCATCTTGATTCGTCAGTGCTTCTAGCAAGGACGCTACCCACCGTTTTAACAATAGTAAACGTCGCGTTATTAGTTACGCAGTGCAATATCTAGGTATTTAATGAGGGTATATCGTGAAAAGAAGGGATTTCATATTTGCTTTTTCAGCGCTGCCTGCTGTATTTCTGGCTGATTCCGCTGTCGCCGGTTGTTTGCAATATCAGACGTCTACTGTTACCTGCGGCACCTGTGGAGGGGATGGTTTAGAAGATTCAGGCAGCAGAATTGGATTGCCTAGCAGCCAATGGAAAAACAAACATACCTGCAGAGCGTGTGGCGGCAGAGGGTCTATCGAAAAGAGGCGATGCGTGAGCTATGACAAGCCGAAGCCTTCTAGTGGTTATCAAAAATAGAGCGTACTAGTTCGCTCTTGAATGGCGTGGCTGTGAAGCGCACTGGTGATGTCAGCTTGGAATAGTCTGTGGAGTTTATGCCGATCGTCAGCGTTAAGCTTTAGAGACCGTTATGCGTCTTAGTGACATAGAGGTATTACAAAATGAAAATATTAGTTGTTTTTTTTGCGGTCACGATATTGTCAGGCTGTATCGGTAATACCGTGCCGACCCAGAATTCCACGTTGGTGCAGGCAGGCCTGTGGAAGACCGAGAATTATCGTACGCCTGGTGATAATACAGGTGTGCTTATTATTAATAGGGATGCCGGCTATAGGGGCTCATCTTGCATTCCTTTGATTTCGCTCAATCGTGAACAAATTGCTCCGCTCAATATCGGTGAAAAGCTTGTACTGCACGTTACTGGCGGTCGACACTTGCTGCGCGCCCATCCGAATAGAAACTGCGCGGCAAGTCCGGTAGAGACTTTTGTTGAAATTAAGGCGGGTCAAGCGACGAATTATCGCTTTGGATTCCAAGATCGTACGATGGTTTTCACACCTGTTGCGTATTAGTCGATATTTAGGTCTGGTAGCAATTTTACATGGTGGATGTTGATTTTTATTTGTCAGGCCATCTGCTAGGTCGCCAGACCCATCGTGCTCGAATGACAGCAGGCCACGCTTAGATTTAAAATTCTGTGTTAAATCTTGGTTCGAGCATGTCATCTTCTGAAATCGCTTTATCATAAGTAGTCGCGAGATCATGTTTCTCTCAGAAATTTATTTCGAACACTACACTTTTATTATCTTGTAGGTGATATGTGAATAAATTAATTTTATTCTTTATCCTTATGTTTGCATCGCGATATGTGTATTCATCCGAGCTTACGGTTTTTGAAAATAACTTGGATATGATTCGAAATAGCGCCACTTTTCCAGAGGATAAAAAACATTTAGCTATTTACCAGCATACTCTTAATTTAGGCGCACATGGCATTGCTAACCTGTCGTCAAGAGCAAGTGTTAATGGCTTGTTTTTGACGCTGGTGAGAGATAGTTGGGAGGCCTATATTGCTCTTCAAACAATCTGTTGGCGTCGTCAAAGAAGGGTGGTGAAGAGCGCGAAGCGTTGGCTGAATTGTATTTAATTGAACAAATGTCCGGCGCAATCTCGTTATTTCAATGTCGAGTCAAGCCGGACGGTCTTGACCTTCGATGTAGGACTTTATGGTTTCTATTGTCACGCCACCGCAAGAAACAACGCATACTGAGGGCGACCAAAGATTCCCTCCCCATAACAACCTTCGCAGTTCCACTTGAGCTTATTGATTTTATTACGGCTGATGATGAAGGTGTGCCGAAATCCCAGAACAAGGACGTTCTGGCCGAGCTGATGGGATTCAATTTGCAGGAAGATGGAACGTTTAAGAGGCGGTATACAGAGTGTTACTCGGACGACAGAATACACGGTAGGAAAAATATGAGAACTAAAAGGAGCTGTGTGGAGAAAGACAAATATCTAAATTTGCAATAGTCGGCAATATTGCGTTGCTGGCCTTAAAGATGTGGTATTCCTTTAATATTCGCCAAAAAATCTTGGCCAAGTGCTAACCGCTCGTTGAGTACTTAGCCTTTCGTTTAATGAACTTTGTATTGAATAGCGGCAAGTGTTGGAAGCTTAAAGACCCACCTGCTGCTGTATTCGTGGTTATCCTGCAATGGGTGGATGGTCGTCATAATCGTCGGAGGTGGAGTACGCTTCTGGCTCAAATTCCTCCCGAAATGCATTTACCTGGTCAAGGGCTTCACCGATATTGGCCTTGTATTTCGCTACGTGGAACAGGGCGTCGCCCTCGTAAACCAGTGGTAAAAATGTGCGGCCAATAACAATACCGTCGTCACTAGCAAGAATTTTTGCGTCTGCGCTGTTGTTGCCCATGGGGTCTGAGATCAGCGCGAGTACGTCGCCCTTGGTGACAAAGGCACCCAGCGGCACGAGTGCGCGCAATACACCGCTGCTATTGGCGCGTATCCAGGTGGACTGTCCGGTGATCATACTTCTGCGCTTGGCCTTTTTGCTCCGTGACGGCGGTAACATGCCGATGTGGCGCATTACGTTAATAATGCCGCTGACCCCGGCGCGAATGGCGACTTCGTCAAAGCGCAGTGCTTCGCCTGCCTCGTAGAGTAATACCTGAATATTCTGATTGCTGGCGATTTCTCGCAGGGAACCATCTCGCGTTGCTGAATGTAAAATAACCGGCGCGGCAAAACTTTCGGCCATAGCACGGGTAGATTCATCCTTTATATCTGCGCGGATCTGCGGCAGGTTGCTGCGGTGACGGGCGCCCGTATGCAGGTCGATTCCGTGGGTGCATTGCAACACGACTTCATTGAGAAAGGTGTGCGCCATGCGGCCCGCCAGCGAACTTTTGGGTGAGCCAGGGAATGAGCGATTTAGGTCGCGGCCATCTGGCAAATAGCGGCTGTTATTGAGAAAGCCGTGCACGTTAACGATGGGTATTGCCAGCAAGGTGCCGCGTATTGAGCGCAGTGCTTTGTGCTGTAATAAGCGCCGGACGATCTCTACGCCATTGATCTCGTCACCGTGAATGGCCGCGCTCACAAACAGGGTAGGCCCTTCTTTGCGACCGCGAATCGCTTTCACGGTCATCGATAGTTCGGTGTTGGTGTACAGTTGTGCTACAGGCAATTCTATTTGGGTACGGCAACCAACGGGAATGTCGGTGCCGGCTATGGTTAGTTTTTTCATGTTGTGGTTTTAGCCCCTGCCCCGGGTCTTGTTTTTATTTGGGCCGGCATTTTCTTCGATGAATTTTACGATTTCGGCGGCGACATTTTTCTTGCTGGCGGTTTCTATGCCTTCCAAGCCCGGGGAGGAATTCACTTCCATGACGAGCGGGCCGCGCGATGAGCGCAAAATATCTACACCCGCCACATTCAGTCCCATGATTTGCGCGGCTTTAACCGCCGTAGCGCGTTCTGATGGGGTGAGGCGCGTTAGTTCGGCAGTACCGCCCCTATGCAAGTTGGAGCGGAATTCACCACTGGCCGCGGTGCGCTGCATGGCGGCGACGACTTTTTTACCAATGACCAAGCAGCGTACATCGGCGCCACCGGCCTCTTTGATAAATTCTTGCACTAAAAAGTCTGCTTTCAATTCGCGAAAGGCGTCGATTACGCTTTCGGCGGCTTTGGCGGTTTCTGCCAACACCACGCCACGACCTTGGGTGCCTTCAAGGAGTTTGACAACAACGGGTGCGCCACCAACGAGTTTAATAAGCTCCTTGGTGTTGTGAACGTCGTGAGCAAAGCTGGAAACGGGCATGCCGACATTTTTGCGAGACAGAAGCTGCAGTGCGCGCAGCTTGTCGCGGGAGCGGCCAAGGGCGACGGACTCGGTCAAGCTATAGGTACCAAGCATTTCAAATTGGCGAATAACGGCGAGACCGTACGGGGTAATCGAGGCGCCGATCCGGGGAATAATTGCGTCAAAGCCCTCGAGCCGTTCGCCTTTGTACCACACCACGGGCTCGCTGGAATTTAATTCCATATAGCATTTTAAGGTGTCTAACACCCGGACTTCGTGGCCGCGCTCGGTACAGGCCTCAACGAGGCGGCGGGTGGAGTAAAGGCGTCTGTTTCGGGACAGTATGGCAATTTTCATGGCTGGTATTCTCGTTGGTATTGGCGTGTAGCGCGGAGTGGTCAGATCCACCGCGCGAATAATTAGTTCCCGTCAGTGGGCTGGCTTAGCTCGGTATTATTTGGCTAGCGGATTTGCCCGGCTTTTGACTCGCGCAGTAGGAGCGACTGGGGTCTACGGTGTAACGGTTTTTCATGGCGGTGCGTCCTAACAACATGCGAAATAGCATTTGGGATCGGTCGGCAAGGGTCATTTCCGCAAGGAATTGCTCGCCGCCAATACAAATGCTGGTCTCTATAACATAGCGCATACTGCGGTGACCGCCAGAATCGGTAACCTGGCGGTAGTCTTTAATGGGCGCTCGGCAGGCGACGAACTCGACGGTTTCGTGCTGCTGGGGGTGAACTTTGAATTCGACCCATGGCTCGCCATTCACTTCAATTGCGCTAATGTCGAAGGCGTGAAGGGAGGAGCTGCGGGCCCCGGTATCAATTTTGGCTTTGATCGCGCTGATCCCTAGTGTGGGCAGGCTAATCCACTCTCGCCATCCTAATATTGTCTGTGGCAAATGCGGCCTCTTTATGTCGTTCGACTCAGTTTTGCAGCATAGCGGTTAAGGTGCTTGGGGAGTAGCTTTTCAGTGGCTTATTTTTAAGGATGAAAAAGGCCATATGCGCAGCAATTGCTGAGGCGCATATGGCGGTGTTAGCTGGGGTTTATTTGCGAATCATGGCATTCAAGGTTTTATCTGCCTTGTCGCCATACGGGGGAATCATGCCGCCCAGCTTTTGGAAGTTAATATTGCTTTGCTTATAAATGGCCTTGGCGTGACTGAAAGTCTTAAAACCGTCGAAGCCGTGGTAGCTGCCCATGCCGCTGGGGCCAATGCCGCCAAAGGGTAGGTCTTCGCAACTTACATGGAAGATAACGTCGTTGATGGTGACGGCACCGGACACAGTATGGTCAAGAATGTGCTGCTGTTCCGCCTTGTCTTTGCCAAAGTAATACAGAGCCAGCGGCCGTGGGCGGGCGTTAACATAGTTGATGCAGTCGTCGACTTGGCGATAAGTTTTAACGCAAATGACCGGGCCAAATAGCTCCTCTTCCATTACCAGCATATCGTCGTTGGGGTTAACGACCAAGGTTAGCGGAATTTTAAAGGTGCCTTGCTGTTGGCTAAAGTCTTCGTTGGCGGGGTTGATCTCGCGAATATCCCCGCCTTTTTCACGGGCGTCAGCGAGGTAGCTCTGGAGGCGCTGGTAGTGGCGTTCGTTTACGACGGAGCTGTAATCTGGATTGTCGAGCAAGGTCGGGAACATGCTGGCGATATACGCAGTGGCCGCCTGGGTAAATGCGTCAAGTTGATCCTCGGGTACAAAAACGTAGTCAGGTGATAAACAGACTTGGCCAACATTGAGAATTTTGCCGCCAAATATACGTTCCACCGCTTCTTGGAGTGGGTAGCTGTTGCTGACGATTACCGGTGATTTACCGCCTAGCTCTAGGGTGACTGGCGTTAAGTTGTCGGCCGCTGCGCGCAAGATGTGGCGGGCGATGCTGGTGGCGCCGGTAAAAATGATATGGTCAAAGGGCAGTGCCGAAAACTGCGCGCCGACATCTGGGCCGCCATTAAAAACGGCTAGTTCATCACTGGAGAAGTACTTGGCTGCCAGCGTTGCGAGTAATTCGCCGGTTTTTGGGGTGACTTCTGAGCATTTAATCATGGCGCGATTACCCGCCGCGAGCACACCGGCGAGCGGCGCAAATACTGTGTTTAAGGGGAAGTTCCATGTACCGATAATGCCCACCACCCCTTTGGGTTGATATTCCACTCGGGCTTTTGCGCCCATTAAGTTCATTGGGAAGGGCGCTTTGCGCTTTTCGGCTTTCATCCATTTTTTTAGGTGTTTTTTGCTGTGCTTAAGGCACTCTATGGTGGCGTAAATGTCTGACATCTGGGATTGGTGGCTGCTGCGGTGACCAAAATCCTGGGCGAGGGTTTCGACAATAATGTCGCGATTGTCAAATATCAGATCGATCGCCCGGTTTAGGCGGTCAATTCGTTGTTCGGCACTCACTGCGCCTTCTTCGTCGCAAAGTTGGCGCTGGCGGTCGAGGGTCGCGCGCATATCATTGGCTGCAGTGTTAATAGCAGGATTGTTAAGGTCGGTCATTGCATTCTCCCTGTCGTGTTGTTGTTATGCTGAAATGAAAAGTGCTACGCAGAATTTAGCCAAGAAACACTGGCTTGGTGGCAGTGGGCCAATTGAAAATCGAACTATAAGGAAGCAACTGATGAAAAACGCCAAAAGCCTTATTTTGAATAGTGCAGTCGCCTTTGTATTGTGCGCTTCGCTGCCAATTGTGGCCCTTGCCGCCACCCTGCCTGATTCTCCGCATGTGGTTGTTGCGGCCCGTGGTGAGGTTGAGGCAATGCCGGATATCGCCCGTTTGCAGCTGCAAATCTCGGAAACCCGAGATAGCGCAGTAGATGCTAAAAGCTCGGTGGACCAGCGTACGGCCCAAGTTTTGAATGCGGTCGCGGAGCAAGGCGTGGCCGAAGCTGATATTCGCGCCTCGCAGATTCGCATTTACCCGGACTATGAGTGGCAAGACGGCAAGCGTCTGTTGCGAGGTCAGCGGGTTGAGCGCAGCGTGGATATTACCTTGAGCGATTTGTCGCGTTACGGTGCGGTGTTGGATGCCTTGGTCAAAGCGGGTATCAGCGAATTGGGCAGCGTTAATTTTGACTTGTCGCGCCGCGAGGCCTTGCAGGCTGAGGCTGTGCAGGCCGCGATTGCTGATGCAAAAGCGAAGGCGGCGGTCCTTGCAGCTGGCTTTGGCAGCAAGCTTGCCGGGGTTTATCACATCGACGAGGGTGGGAATGCGCCGGTTGTTTATGAACGGGCCATGATGATGGACGCCAAAGTGGGTGCGCAGGCGCCGATGCTGATTGGCAAAGAGACGGTGAGCGCCAGTTTGACCGTGGTATTTCTGTTGAAGTGATGATGTGCAGGTGCTGTTATTAGCGGCATAAAAAAAGCACCCAAAATATGGGTGCCAAGCGGGGGTGCTACTAGAGAGACCGTTGTTAGGAGCAAGGGTCAAAAAATCTGTAGTAATAGTAGCGGTGACTCGCTTTGGCACATATTCGTAATTATGCGTATCTTTGTACTGCAAATCGCAATGCGTCATTGCTAGCGGGCATCTTGGAATTTTAGCAGGCGCTCAGGGGCATTGCTGAAATCCCGAGTACTGTTAGCCGTGCGCCTTGCGACATCAATTTGTGGTGCGCTGTAGCTAAAACACACGCCGAGCATGACATCGCGGTGATCATTGGCGGGCTGACCCGCTTGGGCGTCAATATTGTAGCGACGCGCGCTGGCGACAAAATAACCTTTTTGCAGCACAAACGCCGCTTCGCGTTGGTCGCCATTGAATTGCTCAGATGCCCACTTGCTAAAACCCTTGTACAAAACCTTGCCTTGCAACGCCTCCGGGCCAGTTATCTCCCAGTGGAGCGTCTGCCAGCGGTGGATTAATACCCCGTTGGCATAGACCTCTGCCGCTGCGGGGCTGCTGTCGTCGAGCTGATCAGCAACGCAAATGTCATAAATCAGTTCTTGTTGGGTGCGTTTACTGTGGCGAATGGCGAGTAGCGCAAGATCGAGCAAATGCGTGCAGTTCGACGGTGCATCGGCGAGTGGAATTAAGGCTTGGACGTCGTCACAGAGGGGCAGGCCAATTAATTTGCGCAGCGGTGTGACGGCACCAGGGCAGGTATCAAAGGGGATTCGCAGGGTTTCACTGTGTATATCGGTGACTTTTTCGCCATCGTGGGAAATAGTGCAGCGAAAACCGTGATTGGTGTCTTCCAGCTCTGCATAAACCCGCCCCGGCTCAGAAAATAGCCGAATACGGCGCCGATAACAGCCTTGGCCATAATTGGGGTTTTTAGGGTAGTCTTCTACAGTCGACATATCGCACTCCACAATGAACTAGAATAGTAGCGATTTCGAATTGAAAGAGTATGACCTTAGCGGTCTAAATGAATGACGGTTTCGGTCAGTTCAACTTGTTAACACGCCATGCGAGGACGCCATGCGACTGTTTTTAGGGTATTTAGCGTTAGCGTGGCTGGGTATCGGTGGGTGGTTACTGGTCGACCCCGGTGCCTTGGCAAATTACGCCGGTGTGGCTGCTCTCTCGGTTAACGGCACTATTGAGCTGCGGGCGATGTACGGCGGTATGGAGTTAGCGATAGGTTTAAGCGCGTTGTGGGCGCTGTGGCGGCCGCGCTGGGCCTGCCATGTACTTTTCATGAACGGTGTTATCACCGGTGGTATTGCCTTTGGCCGCTTGTTTGGTGTGCTGGCGGCCGGTAGCGCGTCGGTTTACACCATGTCGGCTTTGTCATTTGAATTGAGTGCGGCGGCCCTGTGCTGGGTATTTGCCAAACGTCTGAGCGGAGAGCAACACCGTGGATGAGTATCAGCAGTTAATTAGCGTTATTTCACTAACGATGGGGGTTGCCTGGGCCAGCGGGCTGAATTTGTACGCGGCCATTTTGGTACTTGGCTTGGGTGGATCGGTTGGCGGCATCGATTTGCCGGACAATTTGGCTGTGGTGCAGGACCCAGCCGTTATTTTGGCCGCGGGTTTAATGTACGCGGTGGAATTTTTCGCGGACAAGATTCCGGGGGTGGATACTGGCTGGGATGCCTTGCACACTTTTATCCGCATTCCTGCCGGGGCCTTGCTGGCGGCCAATACGGTGGGGGATGTCAGCCCCGCCCTGCAGTTGGCGGCAGGTATTGTTGGCGGATCGGTGACCTCGGTGACCCATGCCGCTAAATCGAGTACCCGAATGTTAATTAATACCTCGCCTGAACCGGTCAGCAATTGGTTGGCGTCTATTAGCGAAGATGTCGCGGTGTTTGGCGGCTTGTGGATGGCGCTCAATCACCCGGTATTGTTTTTGATTGGCTTTGTCGCTTTCTTGCTGTTGTTAATTTGGCTGCTACCTAAATTATGGCGGGGTATTGCGCGGATCTTCCGTAAAATTGGCCAGTGGCTGGGTTTAACATCAGAAACCAATGACGCCATGATGGGTGAGCCGGCTGTTGAACCCGCTAAGCCAACATCGCTGGTCGATGCTCTGCAAGGCTTGGATTCACTTCATCAGTCAGGGGCATTGAGCGACGCGGAGTACGCCACGGCGAAGGCGTCGGTGATTGCCGAGCATACTAATGCACCGGCAGTTTGACTGGGCTGAGTCCGCAATTTGTTAAAAAACTGTGCGCTGACCAAGGTTATCCACGTAAACCCCCTGCGCTGGCAGGGGCAATGCGTGTTAATCTGCAGTTTCTTGGTATCTCCGAGGGCGGCCAAGGGAGTTAATTGTCATTTTACGGCAGCATAATATATTGCTGATAGACCAAAACGGATTTTTACACGTGCTTATTTCTATGATCTTTCCTCGGCGCCTACGCCTCTGCTTATTGTGTCTCTGCTTACCCGTCGGTGCGCAGGCCGGCCTGCTAGAAAACCTATTAAATCAGACTGGTATATTAGCGATTGTTAGTCCAGTAACCAGTGCGGTAGGTATTGAACTCGACGACACCTTGGCTACGCTCGATACGGGTTTGGAAAATACCCTTGGGCCGCTTAGTGAGATAAGCAGTTTGGCGGCGACGGATGATTTGCTGGCAATGGATGTCGGCTTAGTGTCTGCCGATGAGGGCGGCGCGGTAAGCGGCATCGACGCGCTAAGTTCTGCAAAAGATCAGCCTGCACTGGTCCCGGTAACGAATATCGACCCGGTATTTACGGTTGGGCGCATTCAGGCCGATGATTATCAATGTTCAGACAGCGATGGTGATGGAGTCTGTGATCAAGACGATCAATGTTTAAAAACGCCGCGGGGTATAAAAACCCTTGCGAACGGTTGTTATATAGATGGTCCCCGCGCATTGCCACTTGATGGTGTGTTCTTTGCCCTCAATAGTTCGCAGTTGAGCTCGACTGCCAAAGTCATTTTGGATGCTGTAGTGCAAGTTGTTCAGCAGTCCGATGCGCAGCGTATTGAGATTGGTGGCCATACTGATTCCCTGGGCGCGGCACATTATAATTTACGTTTGTCTGAGGCCAGAGCCAGTGCAGTGCGTAAATACCTGCTGGGCCAAGGCGTGAGTGCTGATCGTCTGGTAGCAAAAGGTTATGGTGAAACTACGCCTCGAGCTGATAATGATACTGAGGCGGGCCGAGAGAAAAACCGCCGTGTTGAGTTAAAGCGGCTCTAAGAATTCCATGCTGATTAACCCCCACACTATTGTTTGCCGCATTGCAGGGGCTTGAGTCCCTGCAGGCCATTGAGGAGAATTTGAATGGCAATTGATCTGCCACCGGTAATGCCCCCCCAGCTTGCAAGTCATATCCAAATTGAGGCCGCTGCGAATAGTGATGCCGCGGCGATCACTGCATCGATCGGGGGTATTAATATTCGCGTCATTGGTAATACTCAGTTATCTAGCGCGCAGATTGAGGCCATATTGGCGGAGGCGATATCGCCCTCTGAGGCCATAACGACGTTGACACGTCGTTACTACAATGCGGGACATCTATTAGTTAGCGTAAGTTATTATCGCGTGAACGATACCGTCACGGTCTTGGTGAGTCAGGCGACAGTGAAAGGGGTGCGAGGCAATCCGCAAGTGACTACCCATTTTGCGAGTTTAGTGGGCGACAGTGATTTAAGCTTGGCGGAGTTTGATCGTGCCCGCGTATTGGCCGATTTGCAGGCTGAACGCGCGGGCCTGGCTTATAGCATTGCCTATGAGCAGCACTACGATAATCAGGTGATCCTCGATTTTCGTGAGCAGGTCCTTGCCGATCACGACGCGACTGATTTTATTGTGGAAGCGAATAATAAGGGCAGTCGTTTCTTGGGCCGCTATGCTGGGCTGGCGGGTGTTAAGCATCAATTCGCCACTGGCACCGAACTGAATGTCGCCTACCGTACTATTTTTGAAGAACTCGGAGAGGCGGGCGATGGCGATGATTATCAGCAGTTTGATATCGGCGTTGAACACCCTTTTCGGTTTGGCCTATATGGCATCGAAGCAAGCCACATTGAATATCAGCGCCATCCGAGCGTGACCACAACGACCAGTGGCGGCGGTTTGTGCTTGCCGCCGCTACTGAACTGCGCTGTGGTAAGCAGCAGTGAAACAGTGAATTTGGACGCGGAAATAGACAGTATTGCGCTTTCTGGTGAGCAAGTGCTTTACAGCAATCCGGTGCGACGTTGGACGGTATTTGAGCGAATTGAACACGTCAGCTCAGAGATTCATGCCGTTGGGCAAAGCGCGCCACTCCTAGAAGAGCGCTACCAAACGCTGGAAGTCGGCGGTAAGTATTCACTGCGCGGTAGCTTGGCTGACGCCCCTTCGTATTTGAAAACGCAGTTGTCGATTAAAACGGGTTTTGGCGATGGTGGTAGTTTTGCGAGTGATACAAGTAGTGACGTTGCTATAGGTATGCGTGAAGCTGAATTTATCCTGTTTCAGCCTAAGCTAGGTTATAAGTTTGCGGTGGCGCCGGGCTATGAACTGGCGTTAAATTTTAATGGCCAATTTGCCGACAATACCCAGCTCCCGCAGCAACAACAATTTGTGCTTGGCGGCATGAATAGTATGAGCGCTTATTTGCCCGGGGTTTTGATTGGTGACGACGGTTATTACTTTCACCTCGCGGCGAATGGTAAACATGAATGGTGGGGCTTGGCGTGGGAGACTTCGCTATTTGCGGAATATGCCGCGACGCGTTTCAATAATGCCAGTGGCGAATTAGCCGCGACGCAGAGTTTAGCTGATGCTGGTTTTCGTTTCTCGCTAAAGCCGGGTTATGGTTTTGAGACTGAACTATCAGCGGCGCTGCCGCTCATGGATGATGTGGTTGATGGTGATCGCCTGAATGAACTTGAGGCTGATTTCTTTTGGCGTTTGCGTTGGGTGTTTTAAGCGCGGTTTAATTTTCGTCAGCAAAGGCCTTTTCCAGTAGTTGGCTTAAGGTCGCTTGCTCCGCCGAACTGAGTTTGGCGATACGCTTTTCGTGTAATGCGGCAATCGTCGCACACAATTTCCCTGTTAGTGTAATTCCCTCGGGGCTGAGTTGAACCAAGAGGCTGCGGCCGTCGTTGGGGTTTTCTGGGCGCAAAATTAATCTGGCATTCTGTAGTCGATAGAGCACCTTGGTTAAGCCACCTGAGCTGAATAGCATGGCTTTGCATAGCTCGGTGGGACTGAGCTGGTAGGGTTGCTCTTGGCGCCGTAGCGTCGCCAGTACATCAAACTCTGCACCAGTTAGTTGATATATCTGTAAGGCGGCATTCGTTTCTTTTATAAATCGATCGCCGGCCCGAACAATATTTAATATTGCGGGATTGGAGGCGCGGTGCATCTCCGGCCAGTGACGCGCCTGCTGCTGGCGTAATTCTTTAATGCTGATGCGTTTATCGTCCATAAGTTTATTTGGGGTGTTGTTGGCTGGTGTTGTCGAATATTATCTTGCTGGAAAGATAAATTCCAGCTATTATCTCGCCGGAAAGATAAAAGGTGCTTTATGTCCTCCACGGTTCTACCCCTGCGTTTAATTCTGTTATTGGCTTCTATTTTTGCTTTATCGCCGTTAGCAATCGATATGTATTTACCAACGATTCCGGCGATAGCGGCGGAGCTAGCGGTGCCCGTTCAGGATATTGCCGTTACGGTGAGTCTGTATATGTTGGGGCTGGGTTTTGGCCAGTTTTTTGGTGGCCCGATTAGCGACTATGCCGGTCGTCGTCCGACCTTATTCTTTGGTTTAGCGGTATTTGCGGTAGCGAGCTTAACCCTAGCGGCAACCGATTCACTTGCGGTGTTTTGGACTGCGCGGTTTTTTCAGGCCGCCGGCGGCGGTTTTGCCTCGGTGGTGGTGCCGGCAATGATTCGCGACCACACTGAGGGGCAGGCCACCGCGAAACTGTTCTCGCAAATTATGCTTATCACAATTATTGCACCCGCGATCGCGCCGAGTATTGGTACTTTAATTTATAGTTTGAGTGGTTGGCGATTGGTTTTTTTAGTATTGGCCGGATACGCGCTTACGGTGTGTATTTTGTCGAGTTTGATTATTAAAAACGTGGCGTCTGAATCCCGTCCTAAACTGACCGACAGTTTGCTTACCCGCTATAAATTTGTGCTACAAAATCGAACTGCGATGGGGTATTTGCTAGCGCAAAGCTTAGGTTTTAGTGTGTTGATCACCTTTGTGGCAAATGCGTCGCTGGTGTACCTCAATTTATACGGCCAGAGTGAAGCCGTATTTTCGATGCTCTTTGCCGGCAATATCATCACGCTAGCGGTCGCTAATCGCGTTAATAATCGACTATTGAATACGATTCCCGCCGCGCAAATATTGCCCAAGGCGATGGTGTTGCTCTTCATATTCTGTAGTGCACTGTTGTTAGTGACAGCATTTTCGCCGCCGTTATGGGTCGTTGTGCCCTTGGTGATGATGGCTGTTGGCTCATTAGGTGGTGTAATGGGGAATTCTCAGGCTTGCGCGCTGCAGTTTTTCCCCCAGCATAGCGGCATTGCGTCGGCCTTAATGGGGAGCGCGCAGTATCTTATTGGCGGTGTTATCAGCGCAATATCAACTCAATTTCACAGTGAGCAAATGTGGCCGATGACCGTGACAATGTTCATTGCTGCGGCGATTGGCTTGTGGGTTGCACCTAAGGTAAGCAAACAGCCGGCCGCTGTTGTCTAGCTGTTTTGGCATAGCTCTAGCCAGCGCAGAATTCCCTCACTGCGGTATTTTTGACGGTGCAATATAAAGTAAAAATAGCGTTTAAAGTCGCGAGATTTTGCTTCTAATGCGACTAAACGTTTCGTTTCTAGTGAGCCTTGCAGAGATACTTTAGACAAGCAGCCAATGCCTAGGCCTGTTTCCACTGCACGCTTAATGGCCTCGGTGTGTTGTAGTTCCAGGCGGATATTGAGATCGGGTAAAAGGTCATGCAAAGCGCGGTCAAAGGCTTGCCGTGTTCCTGAGCCTGGCTCGCGTAAGATCCACTGTGCTGCGAGTAAATCCGCATTGCTCAGATTTTTCTTTTTGGCCAAGGGGTGATTTGGGCTGCAAAAAATCTGTAACTCGTCTTCGCGCCATTTGGTGACTTCTAGATCTGGGTGATGTAATTCTCCCTCGATCAATCCTACGTCTAAATCGAAATTGAGTACTTGCTGACTGATGGCGGCGGTGTTGGCGACATTGAGCGCGACTTTGGCTGCAGGGTGGCGGTTAATGAATTCCGCCATGATGTCGACTGCCAGGTAGTTGCCAATGGTGAGTGTGGCCCCCACCTTCAATTCACCGACTTGATCGTGGCGCCGAAAGCCTTGCTCTAAGGCTTGAGCTTGATCAAGGAGTGCTTCGGCTTGTGGGCGCAGGGCGCGACCCAATTCATTGATTTGTAAGCGTTTACCGATGCGGTCAAAAAGCTGGATGTTAAATTGCTGCTCCAGGTCTTTAAGCGCGCTCGATGCAGCTGACTGCGACATCGAGAGTTGCTGCGCGGCGCGGGTGATGTTTTCGGTGTGGGCTGCGGCCAGGAAAACTTCAAGCTGACGTAGGGTGTAGTGCATATTAATAAAACCGATATGAAAAATCATTATAAGTCGTTTTGCCGATAGCATAGCGCTCCCGTAGACTGTTGGCAAATCAGGAGTACAGGGACGGCGCTCCGCGCCGCAAGAGAGGTAGCTAGTGAGTAATATTATTCGAGAACGTGTGACCAGCGTACATCACTGGAATGACACCTTGTTTAGCTTTAAAACCAGCCGGGACCCATCTTTCCGTTTTGAAAATGGCCATTTCACCATGATCGGTTTGCAGCAGGGTGACCGCCCACTGATGCGCGCCTATAGTATTGTGAGTGCCAACTACGAGGACGAGCTGGAATTCTTTAGCATCAAAGTTGCGGACGGCCCACTCACCTCAAAATTGCAGCAGATTCAGATTGGCGACGAAGTATTAATCAGCCGTAAGCCGACTGGCACGCTGGTCGCAGACAATTTATTGCCGGGTAAGAATCTGTATTTACTGAGCACGGGTACCGGCTTGGCACCGTTTATGAGTATTATCAAAGATCCTGAAGTCTACGGGAATTTCGACAAGGTCGTATTGGTGCATGGCGTGCGTTACGAGAGCGAGCTGGCCTACCAAGACTTTATTCGTGAGCACTTACCCAGTCATGAATATTTTGGCGATGTGGTGCGGGAGAAATTAATTTACTACCCAACGGTGACGCGTGAGAAGTACACCAATCAGGGGCGTTTGACCGATTTAATTCGCAGCGGAAAATTGATGAAAGACATTGGTCTGCCGGCACTTAATGCCAGCGACGACCGCTTTATGATTTGCGGCAGTCCTAGCATGCTCAAAGACAGTTGCGCTTTATTGAATGCGGCGGGATTCCAAGAAACGCGCGCGGGAATTCACGGTCATTATGTGATCGAACGCGCATTTGTTGAGCACTGAAGTTCCACTTAATTAGCGTACATTGCACGGCTAGAAAATCAAAAAGTCCCTTATTAGGGGCTTTTTTGGGTTTTACACTGTCGAATTAATGTATTTTTGCGCGGTGGGCATGCTAAAGGTGGAGTCCTGAGGGCCGCCTTGCTAAGTTAGTGTCCTTGAAGTTCTATTTGTGACTGAGTGTCGATCATGATTAAAAAGATATTATTGCTAATCGTCGTGTTAATTGTGGCCGCTGCATTGTATTTGCGATTTGGCAATTTGCCGACGCCGCTGCCAGCAGACTCCCAGAGTAGCGCGTGGTTGGAGAAAGGCGCCTATGGCGTAGGCTATTTTGATGTGGAATTGGTCGATACAACGCGACCAAGCCAGGCGAATGGTGATTTTAAAGGCAGTGACGAACGTCGCTTAAAAACCCGCATTTGGTATCCGGAAGACTTGGCCGGGCCTGCACCGTTATTGATCTACAGTCACGGGTTTATGTCGATGCGCACTGGCGGAAGCTACCTCGCTGAACATTTTGCCAGTCACGGCTATATTGTTGCGGCGATGGATTATCCGTTGACCCATATGCGCGCACCCGGCGGCCCCTTAGTGAAAGATGTTGTGAATCAACCCGGCGACATCAGCTTTCTAATCGACCAGTTTTTGACCTGGGACAACGATAGTAGTAGTCAGTTTTTTGAAAAAATTGATGAAAAACACATTGGCGTTATGGGCTTGTCCTTGGGCGGCATGACCTCGACATTGGCCGCATTTCACCCGGAAAATGCAGACTTAAGGATTGCCGCAGCGGTCTCCATTGCGGGGCCAGTGTTTGTCTTTGGTCCGGGCTTTTACGAGTCGCGGGATATCCCCTTTATGATGGTCGCTTCGCCGATTGACGCGATGATCGACTACGACACCAATGCCGCGACTGTTCCAAAATACGTCAAAAGATCGCTTTTGGTGACAATGCAAGATGCCTCTCATACCGCGTTCGCTACCCCAGGGAGCTACTTTCGCTGGCTGGATAACGCCGACATGGTCGGTTGTAGCATGGTGACCCGTGGCCTTGCTAAAAGCCAAGACGAGGACTGGACTGACGAATTGGGAACCGCTGAGCAGGGCATTTTGAATGTACCGCAAACAGACCTCTGCACGATGGACCCCTTGCCTAAGGCAATGAATCCGATCCGGCAGCAGTGGCTAACAACCCTCGCGGTATTTCCGTTTTTTGAGGCGCAATTCGCCCTGAGTGAGCTGCGCCGCCAAGATGCTCGGGACTACTTAATGAAAACCATGGCGAGCGAAATTCCAGAGCTCAGCGTGCAGCGCGCGGTGAAATAACCTAACTAGCGATTAATTGCACGATAAACTACCCGCATTCCGGGTGGCCGGTTATATTAGCCTAACTAAAAAAACAATAGAGGGGAGAGGGGAATGACGGTAGCGTTTTGGTGCGTATTTATTGCTTGTGTACTGCCGATAATCAGTGCGTGGACTTGCGGCTATTTCCGGTTTAAACAATTGGGTAGTGTTGACAATAAGCATCCACGGGCGCAATACGCGCAGCTTGAAGGTGCCGGGGCAAGAGCGGTTGCGGCCCAGCAAAATGCGTGGGAAGCTTTGCCGATATTCGTTGCTGCGGTAGTGATTGCGCACTTGGCTGGCGTTGCCCCCGAGCGCGCCGCGATTGCCGCCGAAGTCTTTATTGTTGCACGAGTTCTCTACCCCATTTTTTATATTGCGAATAAGGATATTCTGCGCTCCTTAAGCTTCATGGTTGGTATTGGCGCCTGTATCTCGCTCTTTATTATGGCGGCGTGAATTTTCTATGGTGTTAGCAAAATGGCTTGGGGGTTTGTCCTTGGTTCCGCTATTGGTCGCGGCAGCGATTGCCGCGCCGAAATCGGAACCAGCTGAGAGTGACGAGGGCTACACCGCCCAGCTTGAAGAGTTTTTACCGGTTGAAGAAGCGCCGCCGCCGCCATCGTTGCTGCGCGCGGAACAAATTAAACTTGAAACCTTGGACAGTTTTCCTCGCGGCGGCCCAGACAGTATTGCCGGTTTAGGCGATTGGTGGTTGTCGAACGGTAAATTGTGTATCGCTGTTAGTGATGTTGGCCATGATGCTGGGATCGTGGCCGGTGGCGGTACCTTGATCGACGTCGGTCATTGTGACTTGGCGAATGACCAGTGGACCTACGCGAATATTCTGACCGGGCTTGCCAAAGAGACGGCGATTCCAGTGGCTAAGGTAAGCGCGGCACTGCGTGATGGCAATGCTGAAATCACCACGGTTGGTGAAGCTGACGGTATACGACAAACCATCATTTACCGCTTGGCTGAAGGCGCGGATAGTTTAATTATTGAAGTGGGTATTGAGCGTATTGGCAAGGGTAAAGCGGTGCACATGAGCGGCTTGTTTACCCTTTACTCCCAGCGTTCGTTAACCCCATTTAGTTTGTCGAGTTATGTTCCCGATGCCAGCTTGGGCTTTGCACACCCGGCAATTGATCGCAATAAAGTGTCGTCCTTGCTTGCTGGAATGCTGCCCAGCGATTGGAATATTCTGGTTGGCGCCAACACGTATGACAGCCAGGTGAGTTATGGCGTGCAATTGCAGTCCGCGGAACTCATTACCAAAAACGGCAGCCGTCAGCCACTACCTCGCTTCTTGGCCGTATTCCCCCACTACAGTTTGCATGGGTGGATGAGTCGACCGCTGTGGCTGCAGAGCGAACGGTTAAATTGGTTGTCGATGCTGCAAAACCAATTTATGGATATTCATGTCGGCGAAAAACTACTGTCTAAATTTAAATTGGTAGTTGGTGCGCGGAGCGACGTGGCAGCCGTCACTGATCAGATTTATCAGGGCCCCATGCTGCGCGGCTATGTCAATGACAATGCGGTGTCGGTGGCCATATGGGACCAAGATGATCGTCCAGTTAGCCAGGGCCGCGTTGCGGCTGATGGTAGTTTTAATATTCGTTTGCCTAAACACTCGCAGTGGGTAAAAGTGCAGGCGAGCTCGCCTTGGGGACAAAAAATGACCCGGGAGCTTTCGCTTATTGATGCGCGAAATGACAGCGGTCGCTGGGTTTTTAAAAAAAAGGGCTTATTGAGCTTGCCTAGCGGCAGTGCAATGAGTTTGTCATTTTTTGGTATTGGTGACACAGCGAACCCTGAGTTTGGCAATGATTTGTTGGGCTTCACTAAAGCGGGTGTCTCCCTGCCGGGAACAATGCGGCGTAATAGGATTGATTTGGCAGGGGTGGATTCAGACCTCGATCAAATAGATTTACCGCCGGGCCAGTATCGTGTTCTGAGTAGTCGTGGTTTGGAATATGATGTTCGGGAGTACTTGCTCACCATTGTTGCCGGTAAAACTAGTCAGCTGCCAATTATTCCGCCTCGCCGTATTTGGGAGAGTGAAGATTGGCGTTCAGCGGATCTCCATGTGCACAGCGGCGCCAGCTTCGATTCAATTTTACCCTTCGATGAGCGCTTGCGCAGCTTTGTGGCACAGGGCGCAGAGATTCTCGTGGCGAGTGAGCATAACCGTTTGGTCGATCATCGTGACCGCGTGGCCGCGATGGATTTGACTGAGCAAGTTCAAGTCATCGTAGGTGCCGAGCTAACCGGTATGGCAAGGACGGCAAAAGCGCCGTACACAGTCGGGCATAGTAATGCTTTCCCGCTGCGGGCTAATCCCGATGCCTTTTCCGGCGGGGCTCCCAAGGTAGAGAATAGCAGCCTCCGTGAGGTGATTGCCGGCGTTAAAAAAACGGCACCCAAGGCGCTATTCCAGCTAAATCACCCACGTGCGGCTGACCCATTGGATGTTGATCTCGCGTTTTTCGACCATCTATCTGTCGGCCATCCCTATGACCCATTGCAATCGCTAAGCAGTGTAAACAATGAAAGTTTGCTGAGTACCGACCCGGTTTCTGGCTTTCGTGATATTGATTTTGATGTGATCGAAGTGCTAAACGGCGCGGAGTTCGCTGTGTACCACCAGATACGCGACGACTGGTTTTCTTTGCTGAATCAGGGCGCGCGCCGTGCCGCAACCGGCAATAGTGATTCTCACGGTCTGCGCAGCGTGGTTGCTGCGCCACGGAATTATGTCTATTTGCCCGAGGCGGGCAAGCTGCCCCTCGACGAGCACTTGTTGACTGATGCAGTTCGTAGCGGCCGCAGTTTTATGACTACCGGGCCATTATTGGCGGTGACTCTGCGCAGTGATCGTGAAGATGTTGGTTTGGGCGGGCAGTTTCGTGGTGGGCGTGGCGAGTTGCATGTGCAAATAGATGCCGCACCATGGGTGCCAGTAAGTAAATTGACGGTCTGGGTTAACGGTAAGATATATCGGCAGTTAAAAGCCTCGGCGGGGGACCACAAGGTGGTTGACCTTATTGCCGATGGTGATGCCTATGTAGTAGTCGAGGTCGAAGGAGAGCCCGGGCCTGTCTATAGGGCGCTAATGCCTGATTTGGCGCCATTAGCGCTGACGAATCCTATTTACATTGATGCAGATGGTGATGGTCAGTGGCGCGCGCCGACACCAATGAACTAGTCTATGCTTACAACCGTCATAGTCGACGTGTTGAATATAAGCTAAGTTCATAGTATTTGTGGTTTATTGCTGTGAATAGTGGCATGTTTTTTTGGCTAATGCCTGTGTCATCATTAGGCAATAAAGATTTGATCAAAAACAAAAGGGGTTCACTGATGAATATTTCTATAAAGGCAGGCCGTTGGAGCGCTTTAATGGTCGCGGCTGTCTTTGCTACTGCCTGTAGTATTGATCCGTATACCGGCGAAGAAAAGACCAGCAATACCGCTAAAGGCGCGGGCTGGGGTGCCTTAGGTGGCGCTGTATTGGGTGCGGCAGTTGCGAGTAAAGATGATCGTAAGAAAGGCGCTTTACAGGGTGCAGTTGTTGGCGCAGCAGCAGGTGGCGGTTACGGTTATTATATGGATCGCCAAGAAGCGAAATTGCGTGCACGCTTGGAAGGTACCGGTGTTCGTGTTGAGCGCGTTGGTGACAGCATTAAGCTGATCATGCCTGGTAATATCACGTTTGACACTGGCAGCTCTGCAATCAAAGGTGGCTTTAATAATGTCTTAGATAGTGTGGTTTTGGTTGCCAAAGAGTTTGATAAAACGCTGATGCAAATCAATGGTTTCACCGATTCTACCGGTTCATTTCAGACCAACCAAAGTCTGTCTGAGCAGCGTGCCAGCAGCGTTGGTCGCTACTTTATGAATCAAGGTGTTGCGGCAAGCCGTATCCGTACCACTGGCCTCGGCCCACGTGATCCTATTGCGGACAACAGCACGGCCTCCGGTCGTGAGCAAAATCGTCGCGTTGAAATTGAAATGCTGCCTACGCAGTAATCTGGTTTCGACCAAAGTAGGGGCGCCAAAGTTGGTGCCCCTTTTTTATGCCAAAAATATGAATTAGTTCAGGTAGCGATATGATGAAATTTAAAGCGGTCATTGCGATAACTGTCGGTCTGCTACTCTCGGCGTGTGCGGCGTTTAATCCTATAGCCGAACCCCAAGTTGCTATTACCCACATTAAAATGGCGCCAGCCAATGGCTTTCAGCAGACGTTGTTAGTGGGACTACAGCTAGATAACCCTAATAGCTTTGCAGTGAACTTAGGTCGCTTGCGCTACCAGCTGAGCTTACAGGGTCAGGCCTTAGCTGGGGGAAGCTTAAATGAGTCTTTTAGTCTGCCGGCGAATGGCCGTACGCAGATCGTGGTGCCCGTTGAGGTTAACTTACTTAGTGGTCTGGGCGTGTTGCGGGCGATTATGGCGAGTGTGCAGCCAGATTTAGATTATCAATTGAGCTTGACCGCAGCGGTCGAGAATTTTGGCTTGGGGGATATAACGATCAATAAAAATGGCAAGGTGGGCTTGGGCGCCGCAGCGCCCTAAATTTACCGTATAGTCTCAGGCTATACGCGCAGCGCTGGCGGTATTACTGCCGCCTAGGCTGTCGTGCAGGCTAAGTAATTGTTGGGTGAGCTTGTGGGACGGCGCAAAATGAATCATCGGGCTTTGTCGGCTACGTGATTCCTTCATTTTCACTGAGCTGCTCAAGTACTGCTCAAAAATAGGGAGGCCGTTTTGCTTCATGCTTTCTATTAACTGTGTTGGCAGGCTGGCTTGGGATTGAAATTGATTAACGACAATCCCTTCGAGCTTGAGCGCCTCGTTGTGGTCTTCGCGGATTTCTTCCACTGTATCCATTAGGCCCATAAGTGCGCCTTGCGAGAAGCTGTCGCAGTCAAAGGGAATTAGCAGACTGTCCGCTGCAATGAGTGCTGAGCGACTGTAGAAATTTAGTGCTGGCGGGGTATCGATATAAATGTGTTCGTACTCTGCCTGCAACTTGTTCAAGGCGTCACGCAGTTTGTAAATTTTGTGGCGGGTTTCTAGTTCCCGCTCGATTACCGCGAGCTCGGGGTGGGACGGCATAAGGTAGAGATTTTCAAATTCTGTCTCGTAAATGCAGTCAGCAGCTTCTTTGCTTTTGCCAAACAGGGATAATTTCTGCTTAAAAAAGTCGGCGGCATTGTCTTCTAAATCACGGAATTGGGTACCAATCAGGTATTCGCTACTATTGCCTTGGATATCGAGGTCGATTACCAAGGTTTTAAAACCTTTCCATGCGCTAATAGCGGCTAAATTACAGGTAATGCTGGTTTTGCCGACACCGCCTTTCTGATTAAAAATTACCCGTTTCATGAATTTGTCCTGACGCGCAAAGCTGAAAAATTAATCCTAGCAGTTCTCGAGTCGCGGTGCTATGACCGGTCTGCCGCGAATAGCTCGCAGTCCGGTCATAGCACCGTAGAGAGTAGTATTTTGAGGTATCTGTGGAGTGCTAGCGAGCTTTACGCATCCATTCGCCGGTGCGCAAGGCGCCAAACAACATAACCACTAAATAGCCTTCTGCAGGGTTGGTGTAGTTCGCGTTGACCTGTTTACGGAAGACAATGCATTCAACGAAGTGGGCAGCTGCGATGAGAATGCCACCCCATTGCAACCACATGCTGTATTCGCCAAGCAGTGGAACGAAGAAGTTCACTGTAAAACACAGCCAAAACACCAGCATAAATACTTTGCCAAAATTGTTCATAGTAAGTGAAGCCTTTGCCCTTATTATTGGAGAGGGCATAATGCTGCATTCGCAGCATAGCTTCAATATAAGTTAATGTCTTGTAACGCAAAATAGGCGTGAAAATCATGTATACGGGAATTGTTCACGGGGCTTACCCGCTGACGTCGGTGGTACGTAAGCCAGGCTTACACCAATTTTTAATCGAACTACCGCCAGAATTACTAGAAGAATTGAATATTGGCGCGAGTGTCGGCTTAGACGGTGTGTGCATGACCGTCACCGAAATTAATGGCAATCAGCTCAGTTTTGATGCCATGCAGGAAACCCTCAAAACGACCACCCTGGGGGGCGTAGACGTAGGCGACTTGGTAAACGTTGAACGTTCAGCCAAGCAAGGCGCAGAGATTGGCGGACATAATATATCTGGTCACGTGGATGGCTGCGCAGAAATTATTGCCATTGAACAAACAGAGAACAACTGTACCCTGCATTTTCGCTTACCACCGCAGTTGACTAAGTATGTGTTTAAAAAAGGTTTTGTTGGCGTTAACGGCTGTAGCTTGACGGTAGCGGATTTTAAGCGTGACGAGGCTACGTTTAGCGTGTGTTTAATTCCGGAAACGCTGCGGGTGACGAATTTAGGCCAAAAAAGCCTTGGCGACTGGGTCAACATTGAGGTGGATCGGCAAACGCAGGTTATTGTTGATACTGTGGAGCGGGTTTTAGCTGAGCGTGCTGACACATAAGGTAGTTATAGCGACCAGCGATCTGCATTGGCGTTTTAGTTCTCAGGCATCAAGTTGTTTATCCGCTCTAGGGCGTCTACATACTCATTAATGAGCCTGAAAATCACTGTGCGCGTGGATTCAACGTGATTTATTTGCCCAACAACCTGACCAACAGGGTTGAAAGCAACTTTTTGGCAGTCACCAGAAGATGCATAGCGGGCGGTACGGCGAATACCGTCGCCGCTGACTAAGCCCTGCAGTGGCATACCGAGTGGGTCTGGGGTATCAGCGCGATCCCAGGCTTCCGTCCATTCATTTTTCAACATCCGGCAGGTCTTGCCTGTCCACGAGCGGGAGCGAACGGTGTCCTCACTGCTGGCTTTAAGTAGCGATTCTTTTTGTGCTGGTTCGGCGTGTGCTTCTTCAACGGTGAGCCACAGTGAACCGGTCCACACGCCAGCGCAACCCATGCTCATTGCAGCGAGCATTTGTTGACCTGTACCGATACCGCCAGCGGCGAGTACCGGAACGGGCGCGGCTGCTTCAACACATTGCGGCCAGAGTACTACTGAACCGACATCGCCTGCGTGGCCGCCGCCTTCACCACCTTGCGCTACGATAAAGTCCAGACCGGCGTCCTTGTGGGCTTTTGCTTGTTTTACACGACCACAAAGAGCGCCGACTAAGCGACCGCTGTCTTGTATCATTTTCACCTTGTCTGCAGGTGGTGTGCCTAGCGCGTTGGCGATCAGTTTACATTTTGGCCGGGTAAGGGCTTCCATTAGCAGTGGGGTAGCAGTTGCTTCGGTCCAGCCCAGTAGTCCCATGCTATGACTGCCGTCAGGCCATTCCGGTACCCCTGCGTCGGCGAGTAATTTTTGGGCGAAATCGATGTGGCCTTGAGGCACCATTTTCCAAAGCTCTTTTTCCAGGTCTTCGGGGCTCATGTCGCCCATGCCTTCGTACTTTTGCGGAATAACAATGTCCACACCGTAGGGCAGATCGCCGATATGTTCATCGATCCAGTCCAATTCTGCCTTGAGTTCCTCGGGTGAAAAGCCCACGGCGCCCAGTACACCAATACCGCCGGCCTTACTTACCGCTACAACGACGTCACGGCAATGTGTGAACGCGAAAATGGGGTACTCAATGCCAAGTTTTTTGCATATATCTGTATACATTATTAGCCTCTACCTGCGGGTGGCACGTAAATGGGGTGCGCCATAAATTGATGACATGAGTATTGCGGAGCCCTTGGTTGTGAACAATGGCGGATGCAATCAATTGCTAATGACGAAAATGATCAGTATAAATTCTCAGGATGGAGGTGAGGGGCTTGTTTATATGGCGTGCTCAGCGTAAAAAGTGAATGTTCCGCTCCTGTTGTTCTTATTGGAATACTGCTTAATATGGATCATATTCAATCTATCAGTGCGCGTATTTTACTGTTACAAGTCCGCCACCGAGCATTAGACGAAGAAATAACGCAGTTGGCCGCCAACCCTTATCAGAATCAGTTATTGCTTCAGCGACTTAAGAAGGAAAAATTGCGTATTAAGGACGATATTGTGCGGCTTAAGGACGATTTGATTCCCGATTTAGATGCTTAGCGCCATATTAATACGCACGCAGGGAGAAAAGAGACATAGCTGTAGGAGATATCCCACGTTAGCTGCAGGTGTTTTCCACTATTGAATCTGTAAAAAAAGAGGATAATAGCAATTGTCTGGAAGGCCAAGGCATTCAACGGATTGGGTGCGACATCGGATGTCGAAATTCCAAAAACCGGAGCAAGTAATTGCTCCGGTTTTTTTATGCGTTGAGCTTTTGCCCTGCCTTGCTTAAGCTCCGCACTTTTCCATAAAGCATGGGACAGTATGAACGATCGGAATTTTGACGGTATTGCAGATCGTTTCCGCAAAAACATCTATGGCAACCCCAAGGGCGAGTTGCGGTTAGCGCTGTGCTGGCGCGAATTAATGACGCAGCTGCCGGTGCTGAATCAATCGTCCAATCTGCAGGTTTGGGATGCGGGTGGCGGCTTGGGTCAGATGAGTATTCGCTTGGCTGAGCTCGGTCATAAGGTGACGCTAAACGATATATCGGCCGATATGCTGGCGATTGCCGCGCAGGATGTTGCGGCGGCGGGGTTTGACGAGCGGGTGTCGCTGAGCCACGGCTCAATTCAGGCAATGGCGGATTCCTTCATAACCACGCATTCGACTTTTGACTTAGTGCTTTGCCATGCCGTGCTTGAATGGGTGGCTGACCCGCAAGATGTGATCGCGGCTTTGGTCGCAGGGATGCGTCCCGGTGCCCATTTGTCATTGATGTTTTATAATCTCAATGCCTTGATTCTTAGCAATATGGCCAAGGGTAATTTGTATAAGCTGCGTGACCGGGATTTTGCTGGTCACCCCGGCGGGCTTACGCCACCAGCGCCGCGTCAGCCGCAAGAAATGATAGCCGCCCTTGAAGCGGCGGGCTTGGAAATTGTCGCCAAACGGGGAATTCGCTTGGTTTATGATTTAATGCCCCGCGCCGTGCGAGCCGAGCGCAGCGTAGACGACGTGCTTGCGTTGGAGTGGCAATACGGCGACCAGGAGCCGTTCTGGGCGCTGGGCCGCTACGTACATTTGCTGTGCCGCTTGCCCGAGTAAATTGAGGCTGAGACTAAGTCTCGCGGAACTGGATGCCGAGCTTTTGGTAAACAGAGCCAAGAATCCACAGCGGGCCGATGAGTAAAAATAAAATATTGGTGAAGAATGACGGTTGTTGAGACTCGGCTTTATGGCCAATAAACTGCATTATCCAAGCGATAATCCATATTGCGCCGGCTGGAATCCACAGTGCGAGAGGGACATAGGCTTGGTAGAGCATGATGCCCGCAGCGAGAATGAGCACAAATGGCAGCATGCCTAAGGCTAAGCGGATGGATAAATAGCCGTAAAAAAACATCGCCCCAATTAACAGTATTTGGCCGAGATTAGCGTCGGTGTAGGGGATGCTCACTAGCCACAGCAGGGCAACGGTGCATACGGCGATCGCGGGAACACACCAGATGTGAATGGTTTTGTTCCGCGGGTTTTGGTGTGAGGCGTCGTATTCATCAAGCCACTGATTTAGGGTACGCACAGCGGTTTCTCCAACAGAGTTTAAAAGCAGTAAACTAGGCTAAGCCCCGCATAGCGTCAATGGCCGAACTGACAAGTAATATTGGCAATTCGACAGGTGATTTAGCTTAGCGCAATGCGGATAAATGCTCGGCTCTTTTTGCGGCCAGTGATGCTGGCTCCTAAGTCGAGAAGGCGCATTTGTAAGCCGTACTTTTTCACCAATGTCCGGTAGGCATTTGTGCTTTCTTCCGCATTTAATAAATAACCCGTGGCGGATTGATCTTCGCTAAGTCGTTTCCCTAACACTGTGCAGGCCGCAATTTTGCATTCGCTAAAATTGCGCAGGCGCTTCACTTTTCCAGCGTCGCCGGCAGAATACGCGTACAGTGATTTTTCGTCACCAGCGCACCACACCGGGGTGGCGACAAAGCTGCCATCGCGCTTTTTGGTGCTGAGTAAGATGTAATTAGATTGGAATATCGGTTTCATGTTTGCCGCTTTTAGGGTTTGGGCTCGTTTACATAACAAGCTTGCACTAGTGTGGCGTGGATGGCTGATGCTGGCAAGAGTGGTAAAAAAAGGATTGTTTCTTTAAAGGGAAATAATTTGCCGCCAGTGGCGGCGGCAAATTTCGCATCTAATTTAAGTAAGCGGTGATGGTGATGTATTCGCTTAACTTAATAGAGTGCGGCAACGCAATAAAATAGCCCGGTAATTACGATGGAGATCAGGCTGAATTTTGCGCCTTGTTGCGCAAGTTCGTTTAAGGTGTCGCGGGTAGTGCAGTTCGTGCTGTTCATAGTTTTCTCCTGTGGGAGTCGATGGCTCAACCTAGACCGGCAAAGCTCGCAATAACGCCAATGGCTACAATGGTCAGTAAACTGTATTTGGCTGCGAGTTCAGCAAAGGCATCGAGGCTGTGAGTTTCGGTAGCTGTTTGTAAATGGTTCATGGTGTTTCTCCGTTAACTGTTTGTGTGTGTCTTGATGACGTAGCCAGTATACGAAGAATCCATATTTTATTGGGTTACTGATCGCTGGGCGTGTTTGGCCCAGATGAGGCGTTTCACAGCGTTTTTTAATTCTCTGGTCATGTGTCTAGGCGTGTAAATACAATGACTTAGCCCGTGTATTACCTATAGTTTAGCTGGCGGTTAAGGCCCGGTAATCATGGCGCAGGGGTTAAATCCTTGTAATACAGAATGTTTGACGGATTTTTTAATGCGAATGCCTGGTTTATTTCGTGCTTGCCTTAGCAGTTGCGCGTAAACCCTCGCCCCTATTAGGGCGGGGATATAAGGCGTCCAGGCGCTAGCCTGGTGGGGTTTCTTGTTGCTCGATGTACTGCCGAATGTCTATAGCCGGTACACCGGCAGAGCAGGCAAAATAGGATCGACTCCAAAGAGCAGAACTTTTCGATAACCTCCGCAAGTCAGGATGCAGGCCCCTCAGCCGTCGTGATCCGGTAGCTTTAAGTTGATTCGCGAGCCAAGACACCGAAATGCGCGGCGGATATTTCACAAGTAGATGAACATGATCGCGCTCACCATCGAATTGCTCAAGTTCACAGCCATGCTTGGCGCATACATGCTTAAATGCCCAAGACAGATCCTCTATGTGTTGCCCGGTTAATACCTTCCGACGATACTTGGTTGTGAACACCAAATGGACATAAAGTAGCGTTACGCTATGCCGCTTTCGGATCGCATCTTTATGCATACGACAACCTTGATAGCTGGGTATACATACAGTATATTCATCTTCATGTTACGCGCAATGAAAGTCAGGCTGTATCCGAACGATCAGGCAAAAGCCGAATTGGATCGGCAGTTTGGCGCTGTGCGTTTTGTTTATAACAAGGCGCTCGCCATAATCAGCCACCGATATAAAGTTCACGGTGATTCTTTACGCGCATCAAAGGACATTAAGCCACTATTGGCTATTGCAAAGCGAAGCCGAAAATACAGCTGGCTTAAGGACTTTGATGCAATAGCCTTGCAAGAAGCCTGTCGTA
>NZ_BAABDM010000008.1:0-133051 GCF_039539625.1 Zhongshania borealis
AAACACTCAACAACGCAACAGGAGGAATTGAAGGCAGCAAAGAAGTAAAATCTAGGCCATAATCTGGCCATCAGGGTGGGTCAATTTTAGATGCAAATCCTGGGTCAGTTTTAAATGCAAATCAACACCTTGCAACCTTGTTAGGACTGCAATCAACTCCCATCTCCTGAAGGTCAGCATGCAGTTTACGGTAACCATAAACACAGCCACTCTCCATCCACAGCTGCTTAAGTGTTGATGTCAGCTTGTCGTTACTGCGAGTACGATGAGATTTTGGGGTTTTGAGCCAAGCATAATAGCCACTGCGCTCGATACGCAGTGCGCGACACAAGGTACGCACCGCGTAATACTGGCAGTTAACTTTGATAAAGGTATACTTTATTCTGACTCCCTTGCGAAGTATGCCGTTGCCTTTTTTAAAATATCCCGTTCTTCCGTCATCCGACGCAACTCTGCTCGGAGGCGCCGGTTCTCCGCGGTGAGATCATCTTGGGCATCACGCTCATTACTAGGCACCCTAAAACGGTTGACCCAGTTGTATAGTGTCTTATCCGAAATACCTAAATGATTGGCGACTTCCTTAATGGGGTAGCCACGCTCAATGACTTGAGCGGCTGCCTCTTGCTTAAAGTCTTCAGTAAATTTGCGACGTTGATTCATACTTCCTCCGATGGTTCATTTTTACCATGCGGAGTGTCTACAGTGATAGGGACTATTCAAAAAGTCGGTCTTGTGCGATTGCTCATTGATCACCTGATTAGAGGTGATCATATCACCTCTAATCAGGTGGCCAAATTCACTATGCCACTACAATACTAGGTGTGCGGGTAAATCGATTGATATATGTATTCTGAGTTGGCTTGTCAGGTCGGATGTGTGCCAGATAATCCGTTGACGGTTTGTCCACTACAGGCCCGCTGCGAAGTTCCAAAACGCCTGTGATTAATCAAGAATTATCTAATGCGTACTTATAATATCAGGGCCTTTATGAATTGTGCGGTGGTTGGGTCAAACTTTGCAATTCTTAGTGAAACGCTTTGCTCGGATCAGTATGCAGGATGTGGTGGGGGCTAGAGATCCTCGGCTGATTTGAAGACTTTAATTAAATTGATAACCAAATGTTTCAATGTCTTTTGAATACATATTCTCAACTATCTTTCGGGTTTCCAGATCATAGTATTCGGTATAATGATTGCGTTTCTCAGTTTTAGTGTTCTTAAAGATATTAAGCCTATCTTTCAATGAGTATTTTTTTGAAGAATTAATGTGTGGTAAAAGTGTTCTGTTGAAGCCCAGTTGACGGCCAATAAAGTCAAAATCATCCTGTAAATTTTCAAATCTACCAATGAAATCCACAAGAAGATTGCCTTTATCATCATGTAAAAAGTTATATTGTGGCATTACGTGACGGTAGGCGTCTGAGTAATTATTCTTATCTGGAAGGCTCTTCGTAATGAACTCTTTAAAGGATATGTTTTTATGATGATTTCGATAATTAAATTCGGAGACAATTCGAGCCCAGGGGTTTCTCACAAATGAAAATTTATAGTAATTATTAAATTCACTTTTCGATAGATAACCGCAGTCTAAAAATTCGCTTGCAGTGAGGTGGGCTAGTCTTTCTGGGCCTTTAGTTGGGTCAGGATTGTATTCTAGAATTAAAGGAGCTCTTTCCTCCCAGGATAAATTGTGATGATTTAGGAAAAAATGTTCTATACTTTGGCCTGCCACTTTTGGTATATGTACAAACATACATTTGTATTTATCTGATATCATTTTTTTCTGCCTGCTAGTTTTCTAACGTCTCAAGAACAAGCGAGCTTTTGCGCGTCCTTCTTGTTTGATACTAATGGGTACTAGCACGCATTTAAATACTCATTTTTAGTAAGGTCATGTATCTTCGAGATATTTGAACCCAATCCAGCGTATCTCTTATTTTATCCGTGTGGTTTTTTATAATGCTACTCTGTTCTCTTGTCAGGACGTGTGTGAATGCTTTAGCCATTTCTGAAGAAGATTCGGGTGTTATTGGGATAAGCTGGTCACTGTTACTATAAATAGTTCTAGTGTCCTCGCTTGCTTCGATAGTTGTTAAAATTACTGGACATTCACAGCTCAATGCCTCGACGACTACCAGGCCGAATCCTTCTTGATCTCCATTTTTAGCGGTTATAAACGGGGCTACAAATACAGCTGCTCGTCTATAGTAGTTTGGTAATTCTTTGTTTACTACAGCCCCTTTGAACCGTACTTTTTCTTTTATCCTGAGGGTATGCGCTAGTGTCTCTAGGTTTGTTCTTTCGGGGCCCTCGCCAATAATTGTTAAGGATGCATCTGGGAGAGTTTGTGAAATCACTGCAAAAGCTTCGAGAAGGTATTTGACTCCTTTCTTCTCTACTAGTCTACCTACAAAAAGTATTTCTGTTTTCGAACGTTCTATATTTGGATCAGGGTAAAAGGTGTTCTTTGTCTCGATTCCCATTGGTATTACACTGATATCTACTTCTTGTCCAGCTATTCGATTCACTTCCTTTTTCATAGCCTGACTAACTACGGTTATACAGTCTGCGTTATTGATAACTCGCTTTTTGAGCTTGCTGAGAAGCTTGCCTCGGAATGTGTATAGATCGCCACCATGCGACGTTAATAGGTGAGGTGTTTTGGAGCGAGATAGTAATTTTGCGATATATAAGCATATACCTTGAGGGATAATCCAATGGCAATGAATTACGTCAGGTTTGTCTCGTTTTATGGCAGTTAAAATCGCTAAAGTTTGAAATAGAAAGAAAAGGGGTACTAACAGCCACTTAAGTGGATGGCTTTTTAAATTGGATGCAATACCGCCATTAGAAACAAGTGTAGATAGTAAGTTAGGTGCGTAGCTGTAGCGGTGTATACTTACTTGATCTTTTAATTCTTTGGATTTACTTCCCTTTTCTCGGGGGCATAGCACCGATACATCGAATTCATCGGTAAGGCGTTTTGAAAGTTCATGTACAAACGCTGGCTCCCAGTCGTTGTCCCAGCGGGGATACGTTGAGCTTAAAACTAAGAGCTTTTTCTTTTTCATGAGGGTTTCTATTTAACCTTGTATTACATTTTTACGGTCATTAAAACGATTTCTTGTATCTATAATTAGTTGGGCATGATGTTCAATTTTAGTGTAATCAAAATCATCGTGATCGGTAACTAAAATCACACAATCAAAGGATTTCACTGCGTGTACACTTAGTTCGACTGAGTTCATTTCGAAGCGGTAATCCCGCTTCTTCGGGAATTTTGGAATATAAGGATCGGAGTAATCAACCAGTGCACCTTTCTTTTTCAGTAGGTCAACAATCTCAACCGCAGGCGCTTCCCGTGAATCACTAACATTCTTTTTGTAAGCCAAGCCTAAAATCAGTATTTTGCTGCCCTTAACCGCTTTGCCGTGTTCGTTAAGTGCGTCCGCGGCTTTTTGCACCACCCACTCGGGCATTGCTCGGTTTACTTCACCAGCCAACTCGATAAAACGGGTATGAATCCCGTATTCCCGTGCCTTCCACGTTAAGTAGAAAGGGTCGATAGGAATACAATGGCCGCCAAGGCCGGGGCCGGGGGTGAATTTGGTGAAGCCAAAGGGTTTGGTTGCGGCGGCGTCAATGACTTCGTGAATGTTAATGCTCATTTTATCGGCGACAATTTTCATTTCATTGACTAAGCCGATATTCACTGCGCGGTAGATGTTTTCTAGGAGCTTGGTCATTTCCGCCGTTTGGGTTGAGCTCACCGGCACGATGGTTTCAATAATGCTTTGGTATAGGGCTGTGCCGACTCTTAGGCAGGTTTGGGTGGTGCCGCCGCATACCTTGGGTATGGTGCGGGTAGAGTATTGGGCGTTACCGGGGTCTTCTCGTTCGGGTGAGTAGACGAGGAAATAGTCTTCACCAATGATGAAACCTTTGGATTCGATGAGCGGTCGTATTAGTTCTTCAGTAGTACCTGGATAGCTGGTGCTTTCTAGCGATAGGAGTTGGTCGGCTTTCAGGTACGGCAGTAAATTGGTGACGGTGTCGGTAACGTAGCTAAGGTCGGGCTCACGGTATTTATTCAGTGGTGTGGGTACGCAAATGATAATGGCGTCGAGTACTGATGCTTTGCTGTAATCCGAAGTGGCGCTGAAATTAGCTGCTGTCGCGGCTTGGACTCTGGCATGACTAATATGGTTTAAATAGCTTGTACCTTCGCTAATCGCGGCGGCTTTTGCGGGATCGGTATCGAAACCGATAACGCTAAAGTCTGCTTCTGCAAAGCATAGTGCAAGTGGTAAGCCGACATAGCCTAAACCGAACACCCCGATTACTGCGCTTTTATTGTCTATTCGGGCGATGATATTACTTGCGGGCATGAGGCTTCCGACGTGTTTGCGTAAAAGAGCAAGCATTTTTCAATCGCTTGCTCGTTACTTGTTTTCATTTTGTAGTATTGCTTGCGCGATGACTCGCTGTCTATACCCTGTTTAGCTGCTAAACCGCATAGATAAATCCACCGCCTTGGCGTGCTTAGTCAGTGCGCCTATCGAAATGTAATCCACGCCTGTCTCGGCAATGCCTGCCAAGGTTGTAGTATCGACATTGCCAGATGCTTCAAGCTTGGCTCTTCCTGCAGTAAGTGCGACGCCGGTTTTCATGTCGGCCAGGCTGAAGTTGTCTAACATGATGATGTCGGCTTCGCCTGTCAGTGCAATTTCTAACTCAGCTAGGTTTTCTACTTCTACTTCCACTGGTTTGCCGGGGGCGATTTCGCGTGCGGCGCTGATGGCGGCGGCTATGCCACCGCAGGCGGCAATGTGGTTCTCTTTGATGAGGAATGCATCGTAAAGGCCAATGCGGTGGTTGTGGCAGCCGCCGCAGGTAACGGCGTATTTTTGCGCGGTACGCAGGCCGGGTATGGTTTTGCGGGTATCGAGCAGGCGCACTTGGGTGTGGGCGACGATATCAGCGTAGCTTTTACAGATTGTTGCGGTACCCGAGAGTAGCTGGAGGAAATTGAGGGCGGTGCGCTCGCCGGTTAGCAGGGAGCGGGCCGAGCCTTCGAGCTCAAAAAGCAATTGCTCGGGTTTTACGTGGTCGCCGTCGGCGACATGCCAGGAAATTGTGACGGAGGTATCAATTTGGCGAAATACCTCGTTCACCCATTCTACGCCGCAAATCACGGCCTTTTCGCGGGTTATGATTCGTGCTTTCGCGGTCTGGTTGAGTGGTATAAGTTGGGCGGTGATGTCGCCGCTACCGATGTCTTCTTTTAGGGCGAAAGCCACGGTTTCCGTGATGTCGCGCTGTAGTTGGGTAGAGGGCTGCATAGTGGATTTCCGGCACAATTGTTGTAGTAATTCAGAGCGCCGCTATTCTATCAGTACATGGCTTGGCCTGACTATTTTTACGCGGTTTTCGGCTGGCTAGTAAGTAGTTGTAACGGTGGTGACTGAGGGGTTAATTGCCGTATAACTATGTCATTCATGTGAATATTGAGTCATTGTTGTACTTTTGCTCGACAGTTCAGTGGCTTACGCTTTATATTTCTAACGCTTAAATCAGAGTTTTGACGAAATTATTATGGTAGACCAATCATCTAAGGTAGTGGATTTGCAGTCGCGGCGAGAGCCGGTGTCGACTGGCGCGACCTTGCCGGTGGCAATAGCCGCACTTCGCGATAAGTGTACCTTGCATTTGAATGATCGCTTGTGTGGTTTACTGGATGATGTAGATGATGCTTTGTTTGAGCTGGCGGATGAGGCCAGCAATGCCCGTGAGCAGCATGTGTATTTTGACGCGATGCGTGAAATACGGGTAAATCGACAGGCAATTGAAGTTGGTTTTGCAGAATCATTTGGTCAAGGCTTTTATCTTTTAAGCAGCGGTGGCCAAAAAACCAATGCGCTGGAAAGCGGTCAGGCTAAGCTTCGCTTGCTGGAGTCTGAGGCGCTCGAAGAGTTGGTTGCGCTAGAGGGCATGGCGAAAAAGGCCGAGCGGCGCTATTTGCAAGAAATTTGGGTACTGTGTACTGCTTGGCAGCAGGCCAGTAATGGCCCAGTGCTAGCCGCTAAAGAATTGCCTTTGGGGCCAGCTAAAATTGCCGAAGCACTTGGCGCCTCTTGTCGCAATTTAGATATCGACATCAAAGCACGGCTAGTCTTGTTTAAGCTCTTTGATACCAAAATAATCAGTGCCTTTGGCGAGCTTTATAAGGTTTTAACCCCGGTCCTTGAGGCTCAGGGCATGCCGGTGGCACTGCTGAGTGGTAATCCGACTCCCGCAGCGAGAACACCCGCAGACGATGAGACGAGCGGCGCTGCCGAGCTGAGTAGCGAAGCCCCCGTGGCTGAGAGCTCGCAATCATCTGAGATGGTTACCCAGTTATTTGATGCCTTCGATACCATGCTTAGCGCCAATGACGCCGAGCTAGATGCTTCAAAAGCCGCGGTTTCTAAGCCCTCGTTTATGGTCGCTTTACAAGATATGCAAAATGAGCAGTTCGCTCATTTTAATGTGCGGGTTTCCGTCACTGGTGGCGATGGCGTTGATTTTAATGCGATCGCTGAAAAACTGCTTGCGCGTTTATCGCAGGTAATCCGGGTTGCAACAAGCGACGCCTCGGCGCTGAGTTTTCAGCGTGATCAAGACACTATCAATTATATTGGCGCTTTATTTCAGTGCATTTTGGAAGGCGATAGCTTAGCGGAGCCATTAAAAGACCTAATCGCTCGCTTGCAAATCCCTGTCTTGAAAATGGCGATGCTCGACAAGGGCTTTTTTGGTCACGAAGATCACCCTGCGCGTAAATTGCTTAGCTCTTTGGTCAGTGCCGGTATTGGCTGGTCGCCAGTGGCGGGCGTCGATAAAGATCCGCTGTACCGCGAAATTGAAAAAGTCGTTATGCGAGTGTTGCGTGATTTTGGCGTAGACACTCAAGTGTTTGTCGATGCCTACGAAGAATTCCTCGCCTTCAATGAAAAAGCGAAGCGCCGCGCAGAATTAGTGGCTCAGCGTACCGTTGATACTGAAGATGGTAAAGCTGCTGCCGACGCCGCGCGCATGCATATTGCCGGTATTCTTGAGTCGCGCTTAGCTGGGGTCGATTGCCCGCCGGTGTTGAGCAAAATTTTACAGCTTGGCTGGAGCAAGGTTTTATTCCTTAGCTATATTCAGCATGGCCGAAACAGTGAGCGATTTGCTGAAGACGCGGGCCTGATTGATCGTTTGTTGTGGAGTGTGCAGCCCTCGACTGACCCAGGGCATCGCAATGAATTAATTTCTGCCTTGCCGTTATTAGTTGAAACCCTGCGATTGGGCTTTAATCGGGTATCGCTGAATAGCTTTGAGATAGGCCAGTGGTTTGATCAACTGGAACGTTTACACCTCGCCAAACTTAGCCGCAAAGACGTTGCGCCGGCGCCGGAAGCGCCAAAGCAGGCTGTGGAAGTAGAATCTGACATTGCCTCTTTAGATGCGGTACTCGAGGAAAGCTTTGGCGCGGACGGTGATGACCTTGATATTGCTGAAAGCACTGCAAGCGATCCAGTGGCTGAACAAGAAGCGCCAGCCGCGCCGCAGTCAGAACCAGAACCACTTAGTGCCGAGCTTGCAGAGCAACTTGCAGCGCGATTAACGTCGCTGCGCGTGGGTAACTGGGTTGATTTGCGTCAAGAAGACGGCAGAATGCTGCGTTGCCGCCTAGCTGCGGTGATTAATGGCATCGGTCGTTATATTTTCGTAAATCGATCTGGCATTAAAGTTGCGGAATTCGATCGCGATGAACTGACTGTAGCCCTTCACCAAAACACGGTTCTGCTAATTGATGAAGACCGCCAATTTGATCGTGCGCTAGAGTCGGTGATCAGTAATTTGCGCGATATGAAAGATAAGCCGCTGTAAGAGCTTAGTGAGTTAGTTGCCATTTGGTGTTTTGCCAATTTAACGCAAAGTTTTACAGTCCCACTGCATCCCGTGTAATCTTGGCCCAATCCCTAGCAGCAACGCACGCGGAAGTGGCATGTACTTCATCGATTCGGCTGGCTGGCTGACGCCTGCAGCCAAACACCCATCACTTAATTTCAATGCCCGGCCACCCAGTGCCGAGGTGAGTCTTTTGGTTATCCACAATATTAGCTTGCCTGCCGGTCAGTTCGGCGGTGGCTACATCCATGATTTGTTTGCTAATTGCCTTGATTGCGACGCTCACGAGAGTTTTGACGATCTTCGCGAGCTAAATGTTTCTGCGCATTTACTTATTGATCGCAGCGGAGCCGTTAGTCAATTTGTGTCATTCGCTGATCGCGCATGGCACGCTGGGGTTTCGCAATTTGATGGTCGTGAGAACTGCAATGACTTCAGTATTGGTATCGAGCTTGAAGGTTGTGACGAAATTGCCTATACCCAAGCACAGTACCGTGTCTTAATTGCCATTAGCCAAACCCTGCGCCGCACTTATCCTGCAATTACGGTGGACCGTGTCGTGGGGCATAATGACATCGCACCGGGGCGTAAAACCGATCCCGGTGCGGCTTTCGACTGGACCTATTTTAAAAACGCATTGGTGTAAAACATGGATTTTTTTGCAATTTTAATTGCCTGGGCGGCGGTGCAGTTCTGGGGCAGTGGTGGTGTGGTCCAAAGAGATGAGTGGTTTGAGCACCTTCAGGCGCTTGCGTTAAAGATCCCAGTCAAGAGCCTGCGCTTACTTGTCGTTTTTGCGCTGCCGGTCATTTCTGTTTTTGCAGTTTTGTGGCTAATAAGCCCGCTGTTGTTCGGTTTGCCTTTATTTATATTGAGCGTGGCGATATTGCTCTATAGCTTAGGTAGGGGCGATTTTCAAATACATCTAAAGCTGTATTTAAACAGTTGGCAGCGTGGTGACCTAGAGGGCGCCTACCAGCATGGCCGGAGCTTTAACCCCGAACTTTGCGACAGCGGTGTGGATAATGCTTCGCAGCTGCACCATAGCGTGCGCAAGGCTATTTTTTATCAAGGCTTTGAGCGCTGGTTTGCCGTGGTGTTTTGGTTTGTACTGTTGGGCCCGACTGGCGCATTGGCGTATCGGCTATTATTTATGTTGGCGGCAAGTTCACGTCTACCCCAGGAAGATCGGGATGCAGCGGCAAATGCCTTATTTTATTTGGAGTGGGCACCCGTGCGACTGCTCGGTTTAGCCTTTGCGATTGTTGCCAACTTCGATACCTGCATTGGCGTTTGGCGGCAGCATATGAGCGGCGACCAGCCTAGTGCTGATGTGCTGGACGATATCGGCATGAAATCCCTGCCGATCTATATTCCCGATGGCCAAATAGATGGCGAGCAATTCGTGAAGTCGGCGGCAGATGAACTCACCGCGGTGCAGCTACTGCTGTCGCGCAGCCTACTGTGTTGGGTGTGCGTGGTGGCGATATTGCAGTTGGTGTAAATAAGGCTAAAGATGAAGTTAGGAATAGATCTCGGCGGCACTAAAATTGAAGGCGTGGTGATGTCTTCAGAGGGTGCCGTGCTTGCCAAAGAGCGAGTAGCCACTCCTCGGAGTTACCCTGCAATTATTGACGCTATCGCCGACTTGGTTTTTCGGCTTGAAGCTACGGTCGGTGGACGAGTCAGCGTTGGTGTCGGCGGGCCGGGTGCGGAATCAGCAGTGACTCGGCGTATCAAGAATAGCAACACCGAGTGTATAAACGGCAAAAGCTTACGCGATGATTTGAGTGCCCGCTTAGTGAGAAGCGTACGCTTTAGCAACGACGCGAATTGTTTCGCGCTATCCGAGGCAGTCGACGGCGCGGGCGAAAGCGCCGATGTGGTGTTTGGCGTCATCCTTGGTACCGGTGTTGGTGGCGGCTTAGTTGTTAATAAACGTGTGCTAAATGGTGTTAATGGCATTGCTGGTGAATGGGGGCATACGCCACTGCCGAATTTCAAAGAGGGGCGGCGTTGTTATTGTGGTCGGCAAGATTGTATTGAAACGTATCTCTGTGGCGCCGGTTTGGTTCGTAGTTATAGCAACGCAGGTGGTGGTGCTTTATCTGTTCCTGAGATTGTCGAGCGCGCGACTGGCGATGAAGCACTGGCTAAGTCGGTATTCGATATTTACTGTAAGCAACTCGCATCTGCACTTGCGGTTGTGATTAATATTGTTGACCCTGCCATCATAGTTCTTGGTGGCGGCTTGTCTAATATTAAGATGCTTTACGAAGCTGTTCCCCTGCATTGGAATGACTACGTTTTTAGCGACGAATGTGTGACCCAATTACTGCCTGCAAAATACGGAGACAGCAGCGGCGTGCGTGGCGCGGCGTGGCTTTGGGATAATTAAGCGGATCAGAATTGGTTCGGCCTTAATAATGCTTTATTTGTCTCTTGTCGCTCCTGCGCAGGCAGGAGCCCATTTTGCTACAAAGCCTAAATCTACACGTCGCACTAGACAGTTCCTTCGGCGTTAGATGCCCGATGTCAGCTGTTTTCAGCGTTTATCTGCTTGTACCCACAACACTTCCTGGCCTCCGTCGCGGAGGGCCAATAATCGCGCCATAACAAACAAAAAGTCTGATAAGCGATTCAAGTATTTACGTCCTGTGGCGTTAACTTCGTCAGTTTTACTCAAGGCGACTAAGCAGCGTTCCGCGCGGCGGCATACTGAGCGCGCCATATGGCAGAGGGCCGCGGCTTTGCTGCCACCGGGTAGAATAAAGTTTTTTAGGGGCGGTAGGTCGGCATTTAATTCGTCGAGGCTGGCCTCTAACTCGTCAATTCGCTCGGGGCTGATCATGGTGTAGCCAGGTACGGCGAGTTCGCCGCCTAAGTCAAATAAATCATGCTGAATACGGGCGAGTAGCGGCAAGTAGGGGTCCGTTGAATTTAATTCTGCCATGAGTAAGCCGATAAAAGAATTTACCTCGTCAATGGTGCCGATACCTTCCATGCGGCAGTGATCTTTGTGGATTCGCGAGCCATCGCCGAGTCCGGTGGTACCGTCATCGCCGGTTCGCGTGTAAATCTTTGATAATCGATGTCCCATATTTCCCTCAATGTCGCGCAGTCTTGTAGAATAAGCGGTTTACTATACGTCAGATCGTTAAATGGTGGCAGTCTCGGCGTTTTTATGGGGTGTTCTGGTGCTGGAATTGTATTTAGGCGGTGCACGCTCAGGTAAAAGCCGTTTGGCGGAGCAGCGGTTGTGCGAGCCTACTTCACAGCGAATTTACCTAGCCACGGCGACCGCTGGTGATGCGGAAATGGCGGCGCGAATCAGTCATCATCAACAGCAGCGCGCAGCGGATGATTGGCGTACTGTAGAAGCGCCAGAGGAATTGTCGACAGCGATAAAACAGTACGCTTCACCGCAAACCGCTATTTTGGTCGATTGTTTAACCTTGTGGCTGAGTAATTGGCTGGCCAAAGAAGACGATGACAGCTGGCAAATGGTGAAGGGACAATTCTTGCATACCATAGCCGCGGCGCCCGGCCATATTGTTTTAGTTAGCAATGAAGTGGGGCAGGGCATTGTGCCCTTGGGTACATTGACTCGCCGATTTGTTGACGAATCCGGACGCTTGCATCAAGACATTGCGGCAATAGCAGATAGGGTCGTCTTCGTTACCGCGGGCTTAGAGCAAGTCTTAAAAAATTAAAGTGATTCTGAAGTCAGTCGCCTAGCCTCCGTTTACGGTAGTTATATGGACATAGGCTGCTTTAAGGCGAATGGTTTGCAGGGCACTGAATAGCATAAGTAAAAGGGAATAGGTTTATGAGTCATTGGTACGAGGAAGCTGCGCCAGACGCGGATGAAGACATGCGCGCAGCGGCAATTGCCCGGCAAAATAGTTTAACCAAACCACGCGGCGCCTTAGGCCGCTTAGAAGATGTTGCTGTGCAAATGTCGGCGATGCAGCGCACGCTGGAGCCCCATGCAAATAAGGCCTTGATTGCCGTATTTGCTGGTGATCACGGTGTGGCGACGGAAAGTGTTTCAGCTTATCCACAGACCGTTACTTCGGAGATGGTGCGTAATTTTGCCAATGGTGGTGCAGCGATCAGTGTATTGGCTAAATCCATGGGTATCGATTTTACTGTGGTGAATGTCGGCACGGTATACGCCTTGGAAGACCTGCCCAATGTGCAGGACTTGCGGGTGGGCGCGGGCACCCAGAATATGTGCGTTACCGAAGCCATGTCGTTAGAACAGTGCGAAGAGGCTTTGGCGGTGGGGCGGGACATTATTGATCAAGCTGGCGACATCGATGTGTTCATTGGTGGCGAAATGGGTATCGGCAATAGCACCGCAGCGGCGGCATTGGCGGTAGCGCATACCCGTCTGTCGGCAACGGCGATGGTGGGCCGCGGCACTGGTATCAGTGATCAGGTCTTGTCGAAAAAAGCGGCGGTAGTCACTCGGGCCATGTCCCGCCATTTACCGCATATGAAAAACGGTGTGGAAGTATTGCGCCGCATTGGCGGTTATGAAATTAATGCCTTGGCTGGCGCCTATATCCGTGCAGCCCAGCGCGGTATTGTGGTTTTGGTTGACGGGTATATTTGCACGGCGGCGGCTATTTCCGCGGTAAAAATCAACCCCTCGATCCGACCTTGGTTGTTCTTCTCGCACTGTTCGGCAGAGCCTGGCCACAGCCGTTTATTGAATAAGCTAGAGGCTGAGCCCTTATTGCAATTGAATATGCGTTTGGGCGAGGGCACCGGCGCTGCGCTGGCATTCCCGATTATGCAGGCCGCCTGTCGTTTGCAAATTGAAATGGCCAGTTTTGAGCAAGCTGGTGTGAGTCGCGGCAACGATTAATCCTAAATAACCCCTCAGTGAATGGTAAATAATAAATGAGCAAGGTCACCGAAACCCGAATCGATTTACTGCGGCACGGCGCCTGCGAAGGCGGTGAGATATTTCGTGGTAGTACCGATGTCGCACTAAGTGACTTGGGCTGGCAGCAAATGCGGAATAAGGTCGCCGGTTTAGGCGAGGTGCATTGGGATCATATTGTGAGCTCACCGTTGCAACGCTGCCAGCGCTTTGCCGAGGAGTTAGCTGAGCAGAAAGCTGCGCCGTTGACGGTGCGCAGTGACCTTCGCGAAATGCACTTTGGCGAATGGGAAGGGCTGCCTCACGCCGAGGCGAGGCAGCGCTTTCCGCAAGAATGGAGTCAGTTTTGGGAGTCTCCAGCGGAAGCGAGCCCACCGAATGGTGAAGCCATGCCTGATTTTTGCCAGCGTATTACCAGTGAGTTAGATGCCATTGCCGACGGCCATCAAGGGCAATCCGTATTGCTGGTGGTCCACGGCGCGGTCATTCGGGTAATGATGTGCCATTTTTTGGGTATGCCAATGGGCGCAATGACGCGAATTAACGTGCCTTATGCGGGCTTAAGTCGCTTTCGCGTTTATCATCAAGAAGGTAAGGCGCCGTGGGTGCAGCTTGGCAGGCACAGCTAAGTCGCGCCTAAGGTGCTGCTTTAGCGTCGTTGGTTTTTGCCGGAACGATATCTGGCGGCGACAAGGCCCGGCTCCCAACAATAAACCACTTGCCGTCGCGGCGCTGAAATTGATATTCGGCGTGGTGCACCTGCTGTTCGCCTGCGGCGAATTTACCAAAGCTGCTTTGATACTGTTTATAGGCCATATTGAAGGCCTCTAGTTTATGAAGGCTGACAATGGTGTCGAAATCTTCAGGGAAGCTTAGGCGCACATCAACGGTCGCTTGACCTTGATCGCCGCTGTGTTGGCTCGCAGTAATGATAATCTCTTCAATGTTGAATATTGGCGGCTCGGCTAGCCCCATTAAATTGTCGCGCAGCAAATTGCTCACAATATACTCTGTAAAGGGAATGGGCTTGCTGCTGCAGCCGATCAGGGCCACACAAAAAAATATTGCCAAGGCTTTAAGCATTTAAATGCGTTCTCTACTTAGTTTGTGTTGTGTGCGGTTGCGAGCTCGTCGCGATTTCACGGCTGAAATTTAACTGTAACACCTCGTCGTTATCATGCCGTTACTTTTTGATGACAGCACGAGTGAGTATTACGTGAACCGACGCCATTTTCTCCGCGCGATGAGCACTGTATCTATTGCGGTGCCAATTCTGACAGCCTGTGGTAGCAACAGCAATTCCAGTAGGGCAAGCAATCCGGCAACGGGTAATCCCGGCGCAACACCGTCAGTATCATTTTTACATGGCGTTGCCAGTGGCGACCCATTAGATGACCGCGTAATTTTGTGGACACGGGTCACCCCGGGCGAGGACTTTAGCGGCAGCATTAACGTACTGTGTGAAGTTGCTGAAGATCCAGAATTTGCGAGTATCGTGTTAGCCGAAAATTTCGTCACCGGCCCCGAACGCGACTATACGGTTAAGTTCGATGCCGCGGGATTATTGTCTGAGCAGCATTATTGGTATCGTTTTTCTGTTGGCGAGCAGCGTTCAGCTGTTGGGCGCGCATTGACCTTGCCGATGCCGGGGCAATACGCCGAGCATTTGCGCTTTGCGGTCTGTTCTTGCAGTAGCTATCCCCATGGCTATTTTTCGGTATACCGAATGATCGCGAATCGCAGCGATTTAGATTTTGTACTGCATTTGGGTGACTACATCTACGAATACGGTGACGGTGAGTACGGCGATAACAGCGGCCGTCTACTCGACCCGAGCCACGAGATATTGGTGCTGGACGATTATCGGCGCCGTTATGCCCATTACCGCCGCGATGACGACCTTCAGGCCGTGCATCAAATTCATCCCTTTATCGCGGTGTGGGATGATCACGAGACGGCCGACAATTCCTATATGGATGGTGCCAGTAACCACAATGAAGGCGAAGGTGAGTGGAGTGACCGCAAGGCTCAGGCAATTCAGGCCTACTTTGAATGGATGCCTATTCGTCCGCCAACGGCCAGCGAAGACAGTATTTATCGCAGTTTCCGTTACGGTGATTTAGCTGACTTTGTCATGCTGGATACCCGCATTGAAGGGCGAATTAAACAGCTCGATAATCCCGCTGATCCGGCCCGTGCCGACGCCCGCGATTTACTTGGTCAGTCCCAAAAGGAGTGGTTTAAAAATAAGCTCGCTACTGCGCAAAACACGTGGAAGATAGTAGGCCAGCAGGTCATGTTTGCACAATTACAATTGCTAGAAATTCAGCGCTTATTACCCGGTGTACCAACGAATGATTTCAGTCCGCTCGTGGCCGTGAATATGGATCAGTGGGACGGCTACCCCAGCGAGCGCGAAGAAATACTGGATTTTGTCGACGAGAATGCGATTAAAAATATGGTCGTGTTAACCGGTGATATTCATAGCAGCTGGGCGAATGAGCTTTACAAGAACAGTGCTATTCTCACCTCGGGGGTGTTTGATGAACCGCTGGGCGTTGAGTTTGTCACGCCTAGTGTGACTTCACCGGGTTTTCCCGACGGTGCGGCAGAATTGGTGTCGGCGGTCCTGCCGGTGGTTAATCCCCATATGAAATACACTGATCTGAAAAACCACGGTTTCATTTTAATGGATGTGACGCACCAGCGTGCCCAGGCCGAATTTTATTACGCGGAAAATATCGATCTTGCCGAACAGTCTGGGGTGGAGTTGAGCAAGGTGAAAAGTTTGGCTGTCGAAAGCGGCAGTAGCCGCTTGAAAGAAGACACGCCGCTGTCTCGGCCTAAGGTGTGAAACGTAATATAAGTGGTCAATGTGGCTGTTAAAAAATTTTAAATTGAAAATTGATACTGATGAAGTTGGTGCAATAAAACTATGCTGGCATTAAACAATGTAACGAAGGCGAGCGTAATTGCCTTGCTACTTAATTTGGCTGCCTGTGGCGGCACTTCCTCCACGGCGCCGACTGTGGTCGACGATACCCCGATAGAATCGCCAACGGACACGCCTGCCGAAATTGCTGCTGTTCGTGTCATTCTGCTGGGTGACAGCGGCAGTGGTAGCGAGGGCGCATACGCGGTTGGCGAGGCCGTGGCTAAAGTCTGTGCGGCCCGAGGCTGCGATTTGGTGTTGGGCCTTGGCGACAATATATATGAGTCCGGCGTGAGTTCTGTGCTAGACCCGCAGTTTGAAGAAAAATTTGAACTGCCGTTTGCGCCCATTGATTTGCCTTTTTACATGGTGCTCGGCAATCATGATAACAGCGGCTTCTTTGGTGGTGATGGGGCCAATAATGCAAAAGGTGATTTTGAGGTGGACTATCATTATCGCGATAGTCAGCACCCAGATGAACCTCGGCAAACATCGCGGTGGCATATGCCGTCTCGGTATTATCGCTTTACCCAAGGCGGAGAGTCGGCGGCGCCACTAGTCGAGTTTTTTGGTGTGGACTCAAATCAAATCGCTGGCGGATTTCCCGACAGCAATGAAAACTACTCGTACAATAATTATGGCTTGGTTCAAGCCCAGTGGCTTAATTCGGCCATGGCCAGCAGTAAGGCCAAATGGAAAATAGTCTTTGCTCATCATCCGTATATTTCTAACGGCTCCCACGGCAATGCGGGTAATTACGATGGTGCGCCGGCTTTTGTGGCACCGGTGTTGGCGGGTGAACGTTATAAAGCCTTTATTGAAGAAACGATTTGCGATAAAGCCGATTTCTTATTTGCTGGCCACGACCATGACTTACAGTGGTTAATGCCGGTCGCTTCCTGTGGCAAAACCGGTTTTATTCTCTCTGGTGCGGCGAGTAAAACCCGTAGCCTAGAACATCGCGATGACAACCCCGTGTTCTATGAAAAAGGCGATAGCTACGGTTTTGTTTGGGTCGAAATTAAAGGCGACACCATGGTGGGTGAAGTCTACCAAGTTGATCCTGCCGACCCCGCGCTGGGCTTGGGGTCTTTGAGTCAGCCTGAACCCGCTTTCCGTCGTGAACAGAGTCAGCAGGCGGCAATTGGCCTACCGGAATCCGATGGCTTTACCAGTCCACTCCAAGGCGATAGCAGCTTTGATGTGAATGGCGAGCCCGGCAATCTTGACCCAGTGCAGGCCCAGTTTAGCAGCGGCTTTGCCAGCCTCGCCGCAGTAATTCCTGAAGCGACTATCAGCACGATTGTGTCAGGGGTAGGAGAATCAGGTAACGCCCTACTGGAAGTTGTCGATTCCTTGCTTACGGGTTTACAGGGCGCGGCCACCGAGCAGAATCCAGATTTGGCGCTGGCCGGTGCGGCGCGGGCGAGTCAGGCTTTACTCTATGCCTTGCAAAGCTTGCAAGACAGTATTGTTCCTGCCGATGGCCAAGTTTTGCCGGCGCCGCTAGATCAACTCAGTGCAGCGCTAGACCAGTTTAGCGCGGAGGCGCCAAGTGCGGATGACGGTAATGCTGATGAAGGCGCCAGCGCTGATCTGCGCGGTCTCACCGATCCCCTGCGTAATTTAGCGGCGAATATACAAAATATTGTTGACGGCATTGACGAGGAAGGCGGTAGCGTTCCCGTGGCAGGTGCTGCGCTGAGCCTATTGTCAGAATTGCTCTTTGATGTGACACGTCTTATTGACGCGACTGGTAATGTCGACAGCGGGGAAATGGCGCAGGTCTTGGTGTCGACTACCGATGATTTACTCGCGAATATTTTGCTTAATGTTGTGCCAATAGAGGAATATGCACCGGTCGAGGTGAGCGATGCAATTGGCCTCGGTCCGAAGTTTTTGGGCACCGGCTTGCTTTTAGTTAGCCAAGAAGTGGCTTACCACCTGGATACTAAAGTATTACCGCCAATCCTAGAGGGCTTGGGTATGTTGCCACTGTCGGCCTTGGATGGTTTGTTTTCTGCATTCAGCTTAGGTTCTTAAACCACACGCTGTAGGGGTGTTAATAAGGCGTCAATGTTTAAGTGTTCTTCTAAGTAGTCCGCAAGTCGATCGATATTATTTTCGATCACCGCCGCGTAATCGAGCGCGGCGACTTCCTGCAGGCCGGCCCACTTGAGCAGGCTATTGCGGGTGTCGCTTTCGTCAAATAGCCCGTGTAAATAACTGCCAATGATCTGATCGTCGGCACTGCGAGCGCCATCGCGGTGACTGCCTAAATCGGCAAATGGGGCGTCCAATGCCGGTCCAGTACTGATGCCCGCGTGGATTTCATAGCCGCGTATTTTTGATTTATCTGCCCATAAATAGCCGCTGACCTGACGGAGGGTTTTGTTGCTGCCGAGGGTGGTTTCCATGGTCAGTAGACCAAGACCGCTGCTCGAACCGGCGTCACCTTCAATCCCTTCAGGGTCGTGTACGGCATTGCCTAACATTTGAAAACCACCGCAAATACCGAGGACTTTACCGCCGTAGCGCAGGTGCTTTTCGATATCTTTGTGCCAGTTATTACTACGTAAATAGTCCAGGTCTCTCCGGGTGCTTTTGCTACCGGGCAGAATAATTAAATCGCAGGGCGGAATGGCTTCGCCTTTGCCGACAAACACGAGATCTACTTGAGGGTGTAGGCGGAGTGCGTCGAAATCGGTGTGATTGCTAATGCGGGTGAATACCGGCACCGCTACTGTGATTGCTTGCTCGCTGAGAGTTTGGCGGCTGTCGATGGCGTCTTCGGCTTCTAAGTGCAAGTCGTGAATATAGGGCACCACGCCGATGACCGGTTTGCCAGTACGTTCTTCTAGCCAATCAAGGCCTGATTGCAGCAGGGCAATGTCGCCGCGAAAACGGTTGATGATAAAACCCGTCACTCGCGCCTGTTCGCTTGCAGATAATAAATCCAAGGTGCCGACCAAGTGGGCAAACACACCGCCGCGATCGATGTCGGCGACAATGACGACAGGGCAATCCACCGCTTCGGCAAAGCCCATATTGGCAATGTCATTGGCCCGTAAATTAATTTCGGCGGGACTGCCGGCGCCCTCTACTACGATCACATCGTACTGCTGGCAAAGACGCTGGTGTGACTCTAATACCGCTGCCATGGCGCGTTTTTTATAGGCGTGGTAATCCTGCGCTTCCATATTGCTCAGCGCCTTGCCATGAATAATTACTTGCGCGCCAGTGTCGCTATTGGGTTTGAGTAGCACCGGATTCATATCGGTGTGTGGCGCTAAGCCGCAAGCTTGGGCTTGTACCGCTTGAGCGCGACCGATCTCGCCGCCCTCCTGGGTTACCGCGCTGTTCAGGGCCATATTCTGGGGCTTAAAGGGCGCTACGCTGAGTCCACGGCGTTTAAATACCCGGCATAGGCCCGCAACCGTTACGCTTTTACCGGCGTCCGATGTAGTACCTTGAATCATTAATGTTAGGGGCATCGCTGTGTGTCACTTAGTTTAATTGGCGTGGTTCGTCTATTTAGGGCGACGGGAGAAGGTTAATCTCGTCAGGCGTTCGACGTCCGACCTGTACCTTAGTCTTGCCAGCCGTCTTGCATTATCAATTGTTCAAGGTCTTGCCGTTGCGCCCAATGCTCGGTTTCTAGCATGGGCCGCGGGTAAAAGTCCTCAACCGGGCCAAGGCAAAGTATCGCAATCGGCAGGCTGCCGCTTGGCATATTCAAAATACTTATTAAGTGCTCGGGATCAAATAGCGATACCCAGCCCATGCCCAAACCTTCGGCGCGGGCTGCTAACCATAGATTTTGAATGGCGCAGGAGGCTGAGGCCAAATCCATTTGTGGGAGTGTGCGGCGACCAAAAATATGTTTTTCACGCTGGTCCATTAAAGCAACAACAATTAGCTCAGCGCAGTCTTTCACGCCTTCTACTTTCAAACGCATAAATTCGTCTTCGCGCTCGTTCAAGGCCCGTGCTGTTTTTATGCGTTCTTCCTGCACTTTGTCGTAAATCGTTTTGCGCAGCGCGCTATCTTGAATCCGAATAAATCGCCAGGGTTGCATGAGGCCAACGCTGGGTGCGCGGTGGGCGGCGCCGAGTAATTTCATTAATGTTTCGTAGGGCACTTCGCCGCCGCAAAAATGCCGCATATCACGGCGTTCGGCAATGACCCGGTACACGGTGTCGATGTCGGCTTGGCTATAGGCGTGATCGCGGTGCTCACAACTCATAACACTGAGTTCCTGCTGCTCAGGGGAATGAAATAGCGTTGACCGTCACTGACGATACTGCGCAGTGCCTGATTGTAGAGTTTTTCTAGGGCGGGGGTGGCTAGCATGGTGTTGGCGTCGCCCCAGCAGGCATCGCCGTTGGGATAGAGTAACAAAATTTTATCGCACCACTGGGCGGCTAAATTCAAATCGTGCAGGCACAGCACAATGCCGCAGCCAGCTGCAGCTTGTTCCGCTAATAGCTCCATAATTTGAACCTGATGTTTCAGGTCCAAATGGTTGCTGGGCTCGTCGGCCAGCCACAGTTTTGGGGTTTGACTCAGGGCCGTGGCAATGGCTAAACGCTGACGTTCGCCGCCGGATAAAGTGCTAATGAGGCGATGCTCTAGATCGCCCAATTCCATTTTTTGCAGGGCGGCGCGGGCGATGGCTAAATCGTCGGAGCTCTCGATATCCCAAGGTGAAATAAAGGGGTGGCGGCCAATCATGGCGGTTTCTAATACGGTGGAGGGAAAGCCCTCGCCATTGTTTTGAAAAACCACCGCTAGTTGCTGTGCAACCCGTTTGCGGCGAAGTGTTTTAATGTTTTCGCCGGATAATTCCACGTCGCCGCTGCGGGGTTTGCGTAAGCCTGCGAGGGTGTGGAGTAGGGTGGTTTTACCTGCGCCGTTGGGGCCGAGTATGCCCCAGGTTTCACCGGGCTTAATGTCGAAGGACAAGGGCGTGCCGCTGCTGCGCTCCGGGATATCAATAATGAGATTGTTGGCCGCGAGCATCTTAGCGGCTCCGGTGTAGCAGGTATAAAAAGGTGGGCACGCCAATCAGTGCAGTGATCACGCCCGCTGGCAGCTGCTCGGGGGCAATTAACGTACGGGCCAAGGTGTCGGCCAGGGTCAGCAATGCGCCGCCGGCTAAGGCGGCGGCGGGCAGGATTAGGCGCTGATCATTACCGAGTACCAAGCGCAACATATGTGGCACGATCAAACCAACAAAGCCAATGCTTCCCGCAGTCACTACTGCAAAGGCAGTGAGCAGACTGGCAGCAATATAAACGGTCCACTCCAAAGCGCGTACCGAAACGCCAAGTGCCGCCGCTTGCATTTGGCCGCGAGCCAGCACATTGAGGCTGCGTCCGAGGGGCAGCATAATTATGGATATTAAGCCGAGCACGATCAGTGCCGGCCAAGGCGAGCGGGCGTAAGCCAGGTCGCCCATTAGCCAATACAGCATACCTGGCAATTGTTCACTGGGGCTGACTGCAAGCATAAAGGTAATTGCCGCGCCCCAGCCCGAGGCAATAACCACACCGGTTAGTAGCAAGCGCGTAGGTGTCCAGCTGCCAGTGCCGTGCGCCAAGCCAAATACGGTAACGGCAGACACCATGGCGCCGATAAATGCCGATCCGGATACTGCTGCAGCACTGAGGCCGAGCAGCATGGAGGTGAGGGCACCAACGGCGGCGCCGCCTGACAAGCCTAAAATATAAGGATCTGCCAAGGGGTTGCGTAACAACACTTGCATCAGGGCGCCGGCGACCGCAAGCAAACCGCCCGCACCAAATGCCGACAAAGCCCGAGGCAGGCGAAGCTCAAATACTAATGTGCGATGTAATGGCTCACCTCCGCCGCTGAGTACTTGCCACAATTCGGCGTTTGAAATACTGACACTGCCAGTGGTAATAGCGAGGGCGAGGGTCGCAAGCGTAAGGAGCGCCAATATACCCAGCGGTAGCAATACGTGAGGTATGCTGTTGTTGTGGCGTTTAGCGGCGAGCACGGGCGGTCTCTAGATGCTTACACAGTAGCGTAGTCCCTTCGAGCAAACGCGGGGTTGGGCGCTGAATGGTTGAGGGTGGAATAAAAAATAAATTATTTTTGCGTACCGCAGTGAGACCACTAAAACGTTGCCACTCGTCCAACCAGTCACGATTTTCTTCGCCCATGCCGCCGGCAATAATGGCCTCTGGATCGGCAGCCAAAACTGCTTCATTGTCGATGCGGGCGCTGAGGTTGGGTAGGTCGCCAAACACATTCACACCGCCGCAAATCCGTGTGGCCTCGCTAATAATATGGTGATTGTTCACGGTCATTAAGGGCTTGTTCCAAATTTGCTGGAATACGGTGACCGGTGCGGAGTGACTGTAGCGATTTTCGAGCTCGGTGATGCCAGCGCGAAATTTGTCGGCGGCAAGTTTGGCCTGCGCGGCACTGCCAGCGAGCTTGCCCAGTCTCTCTAAGCTACTGCTTACGTCCTCAAAATCATTGAGTTGAGTATAGTAAATAGTCAGGCCAAGCGACTTTAATTTAGCGAGTTGCTCGGCGGGATTGCCCTCGATCCAGGCGACGAGTAAATCCGGCTTCTGTGCCAGAATTGCTTCTTGGTCAAAGCGATTATAGCTGCCGACTCGGGGCAGGGCTTTTGCGGCTTCGGGGTAGTCGCAGTAACTTACCGCGGCAACCACGCTGTCTCCGCCGCCCGCTGCATAGACTAATTCGGTTGCGCCCGGCGACAGGGCAATAATACGTTGGGCCGGTTTGTTCAGGCAAACTTCAGCGCCGCTATCGTCTTGCACGCAGATTTCGGCCAGCGCTGAACCAGCGCAAAATAATGCGGTGAGTGTGAGGGCAATAGCTGTCTTCAAGGCTACCACTCCACACCCTTGCGTGCTTTTACGCCGTTGTGGAAAGCGTGTTTGGTGTCATCGATCATTGACACAGTGTCGGCCATTTCCTTGAGCGGAACCGGGGCACCGCGACCGGTGACAATCACACTTTGTTCACGTGGTCGATTGCGTAGGGCTGCGTAAACTTCTTCGGCGTCGAGGTAGCCGTATTTTAAAACGTAGGTAATTTCGTCGAGCAATACCAGATGAATGGATTCATCCTGCAGCAGCACTTTGGTTTGCTGCCAAGCTTGCTGAGCTGCTTCGCGGTCTTGTTCTTTGTTTTGCGTTTCCCAGGTAAAACCGGAACCCATGACAATAAAGGGTACTTCTGGGCAGCGCTGCTGAATAAAATTGCGTTCGCCGCAATCCCAAGTGCCTTTAATGAATTGCACCACGGCGGCTTTGTAGCCATGACCGAGGGCGCGAATAACAGTGCCGAAGCCTGAGCTGGATTTGCCCTTGCCGGGACCGCTTAATACGATCAATACGCCGCGCTCTTCAGTGGCCTTGGCGACTTTTTCGTCGATCATGGCCTTTTTGATTTGCATGCGTTTCTGGTGTTTTTCTTCGTCGCTCAATGTTGTCATAAGGTGACCTGTTTAATGCGCGCGGCCACATAGTGGCACGTGGCCGCGTTAAAATAAAAGGCAATGATACCTTTTATTTGCCAGTGTAGGTGATGCTCAGCATGGCTTCGCGACCAATAGCTTGATAGTCGCCAAGGCTGCCCCGGGCAGAGACGTATTCGCGGTCAAAGATGTTTTTCAGCGCTAAATTGAGTTTCAGCTGCTCGTTAAATCGGTATGAGATCGCGGTGTCTAGCAATGCGTAGCTGCCGAGTTCGTCGGTATTATTGGTATCTTCGTAACGTTTGCCAACAAAGCGCAGGCCGGCACTGGCACCCCAGTGTTGCCACTGACGATCCGTGTCGATATTAAATTGCTTGCTGGCTCGGCGCCGCAAATCTTTATCTGTGCTGGTGTCAGTGGCATCCAAAAAGGTGGCGTTGGCTTCGATATTCCATTGATACAGGCTAGTTGCCATGCTCAGTTCTAGACCTTTTAGTTTCGCACCTTTAATTTGGTCCGGACCAAAGGTTGCCGGATTATATTGAATTAATTCATCAACATCGTTCTGGAAATAACTAGCGCCCCAGGTCCCCCACGCTTGGTCGATTCGTAATTCCAGTTCGTGGTTTTCTGATGTTTCAGGCTTTAGCGTTGCAACGCCGTAGAAGGGGTAATACAAGTCGTTAAAGGTCGGTGCATTAAAACCTTCGCCGTAGGAGGCGATGAGTTTAACTGGCTTAGCAATTTGAACGCCCACCGAGGCATTGCCGGTGTCGTAGGTGCCAAATTGCTCGTTGTCGTCGTTACGAGCGCCAATTGTTAAATCAACAATGCCGAAGTCGGCTTGCCACTGCGCGAATACTGCCTTATTCGCGCGGCTGTCTTCGCCGTAATTGAGGCTGCTATCGACTTCGTCCAGTAGGCGCTCAAAGCCCACGGTTAGCACGTGGTCTTTACCCAATAGTAGGTCATTTTGTACGCTGTAAATTCTGCGGGTGGTGTCGAAACTGTCGCCGCTAACGCCGACTGCACCGGGTTCTAGGTAACTGTGTTTGGTCTGTGACTGATCTTTGGATTCGCCAGCTGACAAGGTCAGTAGCCAGTTTTGCAGAACTTGGAATTCGCCACGGATATTGGCGACGTTGACCTCGCTCAAGGTATAGGGCGAACAGCTGTAAACGGCAAAGGGAGTGCCGTAGCATTTGGTATCGTAGTCGCTTTCGCTGCGGCTGTTTTGGTACAGGGCAAACACGCTAGCGCGCTCGTTGATCTTGTGGCTGGCTGTCAGGTTGTACGCGGTTTGTTCAAAGCTGTCTTTGTCGCCGTGAACGCCAGACTTGTCTTCAGTGTTGTCGACGCCGTCCGTATTTTCTTGCAGGGCGCTTAAGTTAAATTGCGTTTGGTGATTGCCGCCACTAATCGCGGCGAGCACTTTGCTGCTGCCTTGGCTGCCAATACCTAGTTGCAATAATGGCTTAACGCCGTTGGTGCTGTGGTATTTGCGGGTGATGATATTCACGACCCCACCGATGGCCTCTGAGCCGTACAGGCTGGAGCGGGAGCCCCGTACAATTTCTACCCGCTCAATAAGTTCGGGGGGTAGATTGGTCAGTGATGGGCTGCCGAGGGTGGCGGAGCCAATGCGCACGCCATCAATTAAAACCAGGGTGTGGTTGCTTTGGTTGCCCCGCAAAAATAGGCTGGTCGCGGCGCCACGACCGCCATTACGGACAAAACTTACGCCAACGGCGCGGGCCAGTAGCTCCTGTAAGTCGACGGGTTGAATACGCTCAATATCCGCACGCTCAAATACCGTAACTGGAGCCAAGCTGTCTGCTATAGATTGCTCGGTGCGCGTCGCCGTAACAATGGTGGTTTCCATTGCGTTGTGGCTTTGGGCAACCGTAGTTGTGGCAGTAAAGGCAAATACACTGCTAAGTGCGCTTAAAGTGATTTTGTTCATGGTAAACCTCAATGCTAAAAATGGAAGCAATGAGGGAGGGGTAGGGGTTATATACGAATATACGACCGCTGATGGAGCCCTCCGCTTCATCGGGTGAATCCGTATCAGGCCGGTTCCGGGCTTGTCTTGCTGTTAAAGGCAGTGACTTACCGTTGCGGGGGCAGCGTCGGACTTGGTGGTGTTCTGTATGAACACGCCTCACCGGACTTCCCGTTTAACTCAGCGCCGCGACTAACGCGGGTATGAGCACCTATTACGTGGCGCGCACTGTACGGCCGCGGCTATATTTTGTCAAACAAAGTGGCTTTACTCGCGGGCGTACTAACGGCGATTTAGTGCGGTAATTCTTTGAATTTCGTCGTAGAGGAATTGATTGGTGGGCAGTGTTAAACCCTGTTTCGCCGCTAGCCTGCAAAGGTAACCTGTGATCGCGTCGATTTCAGTTTCTCGCCCAGATTCAATATCTTGGAGCATTGATGAGCGATTATTGGCGGTGTTCCGGGCGACGTCGAGGACTTGCTGCTGTAAGCCTTCGACGTACTGATCTAAATGTAGCTGTTTGCTGAGTTGCAAGATCTCATCGACAACTTGGCTGATGTGGGTGAGGGCGGCGGGGTTACTTAATAATTCTCCGTTGCGACAGCGATGAAGAACGGTAAGCGGGTTAATTGCGCAATTAATGGCAAGCTTGCGCCAGAGCACCGCCGCCATATTTTCGCTTGCCGCGACCTGCAGCGGCGCAAAACTGAGCGATTCGGCGATGGCCGTAGATTGAGCAAGCGAAGTGTTTGTTCTGGGCTCAATGCTCGCGGCACCAATTAGGGTTTGCCCGCGGCCAGCGTGAACGACAGCAAAGCGACTGGAGCGGTAAGCGCCCTCCGTTGTCGACGCTTGCAATACTAGTGCTTGCGGGAAATGCGCTTGGACTTGCTCAGTAATTCCTAGGCCATTTTGCAGTAAAACTAAGTGTGCCTTGGGGTGTATATGCGCTTTTATTGACTGCAGTGCCGCGATGGTTTGCTGGGCTTTGGTGGTAATGAGTAGCTGTTGAATTGGGTGCGCGAGGGTTTCTGGACAGCAGGCGCTAATATTGAGTAATTGGGTTTGTTGCTCAGATGAAAACGAAATGCCGCCGTGGGCCTGGTAAGCCGCTAAACTCGCCTGATCGCGCAGAATCAACTCCACCGCCTGGCCGTTATTTTGCGCGTAGCACGCCCATAGGCTGCCGATGGCACCGGCGCCGAGAATAGACCAAGCTGGGTTATTCGCTTTGTTTGTCATTGTTTTTTGTACATTTGCCTAGCGCTATACGTTCAGTCCACAGTCTCAGGATGCTAAACTGCGCGGCGCAACATAACAAAGGAAATTAGGCTATGCCAGCGTTTGATATTGTCTCAGAAGTGGATCTGCACATCTTTACCAATGCCGTTGATCAGGCTGGGCGAGTTATTGAGACTCGTTTTGATTTTAAGGGTGTAGATGCACGGTTTGAGCGCGACGGGCTCACCGTAACGATGTTTGCCGAGGCGGAGTTTCAGTTACAGCAAATGGAAGACCTGCTGCGATCAGCTCTAATTAAAGTAAAAATTGATCCCCTAGCAATGGAAATAGGTGACCTTAAAGGCGCCGGTAAGCAGGTAAAAAAACTGGTGACTATGCAAAGTGGCCTGACTTCGGATGTTGCTCGTAAAATCATTAAATTGATTAAAGATCGCAAGCTAAAAGTGCAAAGCCAAATGCAAGACGAGCAAGTGCGAGTAACCGGAAAAAAGCGCGACGACCTCCAAGACGTTATGGCAATACTGCGTGCCGAGGAATTGGATCAGCCCCTGCAATTCACCAATTTTAGAGATTGATGCCGGGTTTTGTGTCAGCCTAAGGGTCGAATTTCGGCCCTTGCATTCTCTGTCCCGCAGGCCAGAATGGACGCACTTTATACTCGGAACCGATTATGACGGAACAGTCCCCACCACCTATGCCAAGCTCTGCACCGCTGACTTGGCAACAGGCGATATTTAATCGGCATATGTTCATTTGTGTGCTCACCGGTTTTGCCTCCGGTCTGCCTCTGTATTTTTTAATTCAGCTGGTGCCAGCGTGGCTGCGCAGCGAAGGCGTGGGCCTGACCGAAATCGGTCTGTTTGCGCTTATCGGCTTCCCTTATAACTGGAAGTTTGTTTGGGCGCCGTTGATGGATCGCTATGTGCCGCCATTTTTGGGGCGCCGCCGGGGCTGGATGTTCATTAGCCAGCTGGGGTTGATTGCCTCGATGGCGGTATTGGGGTTTATTGACCCTACATTTTCGGTGGCGTTGGTTGCCTACGGCGCTGCCGCAGTGGCGTTTTGTAGCGCTAGCCAAGACGTTGTTCTGGACGCCTATCGGCGTGAGCTGTTACGTGACGATGAGCTGGGCTTGGGTAATGCCATCCACGTGCAGGCCTATCGCTTGGCGGGTTTGGTGCCCGGATCCATTGGTGTGATTCTGGGCGATTACTTGCCGTGGAGCACCGTGTTTATGGTGATGGCGGCGTTCATGCTTATTGGCGTAGCGATGACTTTATGGATTGATGAGGCATCGGATGCCAGCATCGCGCCACTGAGTTTGCGCGCGGCGGTGGTCGAGCCGTTCAAAGAGTTTGTGAACCGCAAGGGCTGGGCTAGTGCACTATACCTGCTGTTGTTTTTGTTTCTCTATAAACTCGGCGATAATATGGCCACCGCGCTGTCGTCACCGTTCTATCTTGATCTCGGCTTCACCCTCACGGAAATTGGTACTATCGCTAAATCTGCCTCGCTCACGGCGGCCATTATCGGCGGCTTAGCGGGTGGTATTATTATGATTCGCCTTGGCATTAACCGCGCGCTATGGGTCTTTGGTGTAGTGCAAGTATTGAGTATTCTGGGCTTTGCCGCACTGGCTGAAATCGGTCATGACCGGCTCGCGTTAGCGGTCGTTATCGTTTTTGAATACCTTGGGGTTGGTCTTGGCACTGCGGCATTCACCGCGTTTATCGCGCGGGCGACGACACCGGCTTACGCCGCCACTCAGTTCGCACTTTTTACTGCCTTAGCGGCGGTGCCCCGCACCTTTGCCAATGCCACTACCGGTATTATTGTCGAGTCAGTGGGTTGGACGAGTTTTTACCTGTTGTGCACGGTGGTGGCGGTGCCGGGGATGTTGATGTTGTTTAAGGTAGCCCCGTGGACGGAAAAAACGTCGGGTATCTGAAGTCAAATGCCTGACGAAAGGTCGAAGAAAATGTCGGGTGTCGAGTGACTGACGTAACGGCAGCCAAGCACTCAAGTGTACGGCCTCTTCAGGCGTCCGACTTCTGGCATTCTTAATCAGGCCATCGTCGCTGGCGCCAATACACCTTCCCTGACGCATCCGCACTACCTTCCTGAATGAGTGCCTCTAGTTGCCGTTGATAGCCGTCACTACCCATTGGGAAGCTGATTTTGCCTTGAGCGTTGATGACTCGGAACCAGGGGAGTTTTGTATTGCTTGGGGTTTGGCTGAGTAGTTTGCCGACCCGCCGGGCTTGGCCCGGCAGACCGGCGAGTTTGGCAATGTCGCCGTAGCTGCAGAGCCGTCCTTCAGGGATGGCCTGAATGACGGCGTAGAACTGTTGGGCGGCTTCGTTCATTCCGCTTCTAGGTTGCGAGTGCGTTCCCAGTAATCTTCGTAGAAGAAATCAACTTCGCCGGTTTCTAGTGAATACTCGGCGCCCACGACCATTAATTTACCTTCGCTAATCAGTTTTTCCAGAGTAGGTGAGCCGCTGCTTAGGTGCTCTACTGAGGTGCGCACATTGGCGCGAACTGATTGCTCAATTAAGGCTTTGTGGTCGTGGCGCAGCTCGGTAGACATTAAAGTTTCTACTGCCGGGCGAATGCGTTTAACAATGGAATGCAGATTTTGGGACGGAATTTTGCTATTGCCAGTGAGTACGTCAACCGTGGCGGAGATGGCGCCGCAGTTGGAGTGACCCAGCACCACAACCAGTGGTGTGCCAAAGCTTAGCGCGGCAAACTCGACACTGCCGATACCTGAGGGCGCAACAACGTTGCCGGCAACGCGGATAACAAACAGGTCGCCGAGGCCCTGATCAAAAACGAGTTCTGCAGGAACTCGCGCGTCGGAACAGCCCAATACAATGGCGAAGGGTGCTTGAATTTCAACTAATTCAGGCCGTTTATTGTGGATGATGCTGGCGGTGTCACTGTTAATCTTATTAACAAAGCGGGCGTTGCCAGTTTTTAGTCGTTCGAGGGCTTCTTGAGCGGTAATCATTGTCGTGCTTCCAATAGTCAGTGAGTTTCACAGCCAGTCGCTTATCAGTACACCGATACCGATACTTTCGATGGCGTTATTGTATTCAATCAGGCTCTCTCCGTAGCCATTAAAATACTTTACATAGGCTTTAACGCGCGAATTGATTGGAAAGCTCCAACCGAGTTCCAAGGCGCCTTTGTTCTCACTACGTAAGTTATTTCGTAGCATGAGGCTCAAGGTGCGGTTATGCCAATTATAAATTCCCATCCATTCAAAATGACCAAGGTATTTTTCAATATCTGGGTTGTTGTCATCCTCTCGGTCTTCTTTTAATCGATACCACGGCTTAAAAGCCATCGCAAAACGATCGCGTTCAAACATAAAGTTGAGCATCAATCGATTCCAGCTGCGCGACAGTGGATCGCTGCGGCCATTGGACTGGTGGTTGAATATCAGTTGATTTCCAGCGTTGCGAAAGCCCAGCCACTCCCAATCATTGCTAAAGGTGAGCATCAGCTCTGGTTCGTGATTGGTTTCCCGAAACGGTGATGATGCCACGCTATTGTATGCTTGCCAGAACGAACGGTTGGTATAGCCTACACTGAGATAACCATTATTCTCGAAAATCGAGTCCCACACCATGACCTTTATGCTGAGCTGAAACTCGAGTTCGATATTATCTTGTGCGATATCGCTGCCTGGGACGAGGCTACTATAGTCAAATATATCGTCGCGATAGGAGACGGGGAGTAGGTAGTTGCTTTTATGCGGCGTCAGTACAAAGGGGTTGTCGGCGGTAAAGCGTTCTAAGGCGATCCGTTGCTGGAGGACACCACTATTATTGTGGGTCGGCTCGGTGATCATCGCGGGTGGCTGGTCTTCGGTGCTCCACAAGGGCGATTTGCACAATTCGCGGAGTTCGGCAACGGTGGTAGACTCAGCAGCAGATTGTGCCGCAAGCGTTAGGCAGTCTGGATTTGCGGCATAGAGTGGTAGGGTAAACGCGCCACATAAGCTGAGTGCAATGAGTTTGTAATATTGGTGATACTTCATCTAAGGCCTATTTTAACGCGAGGCAAAGCTTGGATTGTAAACCAATGCGACTCCATTTTACTGCTGATTTTGCCTTCGGCTTACCCACCCTTGAATTCGCAGGGTTTTTGCCCCATTTATGAATAAACCAGTATCTACAAAGTGAGTTTTTGATGCGCGTTCTGTTTATTTTGTTTGTGGTTTTACCGATTTTAGAAATGTGGTTGCTTATCGAGGTCGGTAGCTTGGTCGGTAGCCTGCCGACAATTGCGATGGTGGTGTTTACCGCGGTGGTGGGCGCAGCCCTCCTTAAACAGCAAGGTGTGGATACTCTGACGCGCGCCCAGCAACGCCTAAACAGTGGGCAAGTCCCCGCCACGGAAATTCTAGAGGGTTTGCTGTTGGCGGTAGGTGGCGCCCTGTTGCTTACTCCCGGCTTTATTACTGACACTTTGGGTTTTGTCTGCTTGGTTGGACCGCTACGGCAATGGCTTGTTGGCTTATTGCTTAAGCGCGGAATTATGCAGGCCAACAGTTTTCAAACCACCGGTTTTCAGTCCACTAGTGCTGAACATGGCGGTGCTGATCGGGCTGAATCGTCGGTGAATCCGAGCCCTCGGCGCGAGACCGTGATAATTGAAGGCGATTTTAAAAAAGAAGAATAAATTTGAGTTCGCCCACTTGAAATGCATTTCCACAACCCCATTTACAGAACAGCCCACGGTGACTTGGCTGAGATAAGCTTGGTTTTTCCCAGTTGGGATACGTGCTGTTTCCCAATCCGTAATGAAAGGGGGGTTCAGGTCAAAAGGCAAGAGTGCTTTTGGGCTGATACCGGTTTTACCGGTCAACAAATTCTAAATAATTGATTTGATGGAGATTGATAAAAATGAAAATTCGTCCGTTATACGATCGCGTAGTAGTTCGTCGTAAGGAAGAAGAGAAGACCAGTGCGGGCGGTATTGTTCTGCCAGGTTCTGCTAAAGAGAAGCCAAACCAAGGTGAAGTAATCGCTGTTGGCGAAGGCAAATTGCTAGAAAGCGGCGAATTGCGCCCGGTTGGCGTAAAAGCGGGTGATCTGGTTATTTTTGGTCAGTATTCCGGAAGCACCGTAAAACTCGACGGCGAAGAGCTGATCGTTTTGAGTGAATCAGAAATCTTTGGTGTGGTAGAAGCTTAATTCTGAAAAGTTTCTTTTGAATCAACGAATTAGATAATGAAAGGATTATAAGATCATGGCAAAAGACGTAGTATTTGGCAATGAAGCGCGTCAGCGCATGGTGGCTGGTGTCAATATCCTAGCTAACGCAGTAAAAGTTACTTTGGGCCCCAAAGGCCGCAACGTGGTACTAGAAAAGTCCTACGGCGCACCAACCATCACTAAAGATGGTGTATCGGTAGCGAAAGAGATTGAATTGGAAGATCGCCTAGAAAACATGGGCGCGCAAATGGTTAAAGAAGTCGCTTCACGCGCCTCTGACGATGCCGGTGATGGCACCACCACTGCGACTGTTCTGGCGCAAGCGATTGTGAATGAAGGCTTGAAATCAGTTGCTGCTGGCATGAACCCAATGGATATCAAGCGCGGTATCGATAAGGCTATTGCCGCTGCGGTTGAAGAAGTGAAAAAACTGTCTAGCCCTTGCGCAGACACGAAAGCGATTGCACAGGTTGGTACTATCTCTGCAAACAGCGATGCCAATATTGGTGACATCATTGCTGAAGCAATGGAAAAAGTCGGCAAAGAAGGCGTTATCACCGTTGAAGAAGGCCAAGGCCTTGAAAACGAGTTAGACGTTGTTGAAGGTATGCAGTTTGACCGCGGTTACCTTTCTCCTTACTTCGTTAACAACACAGAGAACATGAGTGTTGAACACGACAGCCCTTACATTTTATTGGCTGATAAGAAAATCTCTAATATCCGCGAAATGCTGCCTTTACTTGAGCAAGTTGCTAAGTCTAGCCGCCCGCTGATCATTGTTGCGGAAGACGTTGAAGGCGAAGCCCTTGCAACATTGGTTGTTAATACTATGCGCGGTATCGTTAAAGTGGCTGCCTGTAAGGCACCTGGCTTTGGCGACCGTCGTAAAGCCATGTTGCAAGACCTCGCAGTTCTGACTGGCGGTACTGTGATTTCTGAAGAAGTAGGCTTGGATCTTGAGCAAGCAACCCTAGAGCACCTTGGTACTGCTAAGCGTGTCACCATGGACAAAGAAAACACTGTAATCGTTGATGGCGCTGGCGATGCTGCTGCAATTCAGTCTCGTGTTGCTGAAATCCGCACTCAGATCGAAAACACCAGTTCAGATTACGACCGTGAAAAACTGCAAGAGCGCGTAGCGAAATTGGCTGGCGGCGTTGCTGTTATCAAGGTTGGTGCAGCCACTGAAATGGAAATGAAAGAGAAGAAAGCGCGCGTTGAAGATGCACTGCATGCAACCCGTGCGGCGGTAGAAGAAGGCGTAGTTCCTGGCGGCGGTGTTGCTCTGGTTCGTGCTATTTGCAATATCGGCAGTATCGAAGGCGACAACGAAGATCAGACTGCAGGTATTAATGCTGCGCTGCGCGCACTGGAAGCACCTTTGCGTCAAATCGTGACCAACGCGGGTGACGAAGCTTCTGTCGTTCTGGACAAAGTTCGCAACGGCACCGGTAACTTCGGTTACAACGCTGGTACTGGCGAATACGGCGACATGATGGAAATGGGTATTCTTGATCCCGCCAAAGTGACACGTACTGCGCTGCAGGCTGCGGGTTCTGTTGCTGGCCTGATCATTACTACCGAGTGCATGATTGCCGACGCACCTAAAGCTGAGTCTGGCGCTGGCGGTATGCCAGACATGGGCGGCATGGGTGGTATGGGCGGCATGGGTGGTATGGGCGGCATGATGTAAGCAGTCCTTGCCCTAAAGTCCCGCTTCGGTGGGGCTTTATCGCTTTACAAACCCCGGCCTTGGTCGGGGTTTGTCGTTTTCGAGGCTCAAAAATTAATCCTGTTTATTGGGCTTGAGTAAAACGCGTAGCCAATTGCGCCAGCTGTTGTTGGCCAATGCCATTTTGGCCAGCTCATCTTGAATTTCGTAGTAGTGTTCAGAGTCCTGGAACAAAACCTCCCGCTTTAGCATTCGCCGCTTTGGATTGATGTTCTTAATGACGCGCGCGGGGTTGCCCGCGGCAATGACATTGGCGGGAATATCTTTAGTCACAATACTGCCCGCACCAATGACACTGTTTTCACCAATGCGGACGCCTTTGTTGACGATAACGCGTTCGCCAAGCCAAACGTTGTTTTCTAATACCACCGGCTTTTCGCTACGAAAGGGCCTGATGCGATTGTAAATGCCATGCCAGTCGCTATCGCTGATATAAACATTGGCGGCAAACATGCAGTTATCACCTATCTGCACTGACTTGGCCGCAGAAATTCGTACCCCAGGGGAGATTAGGCAGTAGTTGCCAATACGGATTTCCGTTTCACCCAAGCGGCTCGGCCAGCTGGTGATACGAATTATATTGTCTGGCGCGGCGATAATATGGGCGTGTTTGCCGAGGTGGATATTGTCACCAAAAATTACCACGCTGCGCGGGTTCACCACGTCGGGCAGGCTGCCGAGGCTGTCGAATTGGGGCGCAATATAGCGCTGAACATACCATCTATTTATTTTTTTGCTCAGGCGGTGGAGCGCATGAGGTGTGCTGCTGCGTCGCAATGTAAAATTCCTAAAGGGCGCTCAAAGGCGGGAATATGGCTGGCGCCGGATTATTTCACGTTGTTTCGGTTTATGCATCGACGAATTGCAGCTAACGATTTTACTATGTCACATATTGAGTATTCAGTGTAAACATGCTTAAGTGTGTGGCATAAATCAGCGCGACAGCATTGTGTTTGCATTCGCGATAATAATCTAAAGGGCATTGCCATGTTGAATAGCCGGCTATTAATTACATTGATCATGTTTGCAGCGCTGTCTGCCTGTGGTGGAAGTTCGAGTACTTCGCGCAGTCAGAGGGCTGATGAGGTCAATCAGCCGGCGGACATGGACAACGATGGTGTTGCTGACAGTGTTGATAATTGCCCTGCGATTGCCAATAGCGATCAAGCTGACGCAGACGGCGATAGCATTGGTGATGCCTGCGACAATGACGCTGATAACGATGGTGTTGCTGATGATTTGGATAATTGCCCTGTCATTGCCAACAACGATCAAGCGGATGCCGATAGCGATAATATTGGTAATGCCTGCGACGATGACGCTGACAACGACGGCGTTTCTGACGACCAAGACAATTGTCCCGCGGTGAGTAATGCCAATCAGCAAGATCTCGATAACGATGATATTGGTGATATGTGCGACCCAGAAGACGGCCGCGATAGCGATGATGATGGGGTTGGCAATGAAAATGATTTATGTGCTGATTCGGCGGCGCTGTCGAGTGTCGATGCCAATGGTTGCTCAGCGGCGCAGGTCAATGCTTCTTGTGGCGATAGTTTCGCAACCGTTGCGGCGAACCGTCATTACCAAGTGGTTTTGCCCTCAGCCAGCGGCGAGAACATCAGTTTTGAAGTTTTCGAACCCGCAGTGCTGGACTGTGGAGCGCGTGCTTTGGGCGCGCACCCATTAATATTGCACAGCCATGGCCTTGGTGGCGCGCGCGTTAGCGATCCAGCGGCCAGCGATTACAGTAGCAATGCCCTAGACCTGTTGGTGGCGGCTGGTTATCCGGTGATCAGTATTGATCAGCGCGGTTTTGGCGATAGCAGCGGCACGGTCCGGGTTATGGATCCGGATGTAGAAGGTTTGGATTTACTACAGATATTGGATTGGGCTGAAGAAAATTTGGATTACTTGGCCTGGCGTAATGAGGCTACTGGAGAATTAGCGGCGCGCCCGACGCCAGCAGTGAGTGTCCCTAGCGGTGTGAATCTACTAAGCGGTGCTGTGGGCTCGAGCTACGGTGGCGGCTACCAGTTATTGATACATGGCGTAGATGAAAAACAGCGCATGGATGCCATGGTGCCCGATATTACTTGGCACTATTTGCCTTTCAGCTTAAACCCCGGTGACGTGGTGAAGTCGGGCTGGAGCTTGTTGTTGGTTGGTGGTGGTGAAGCCGGAAGTTACCAGCCGGGCTTTGAAAATCAAGAATCACCGCTGGCGCGGGGACTCGATCCCTTTGTTAAAGAAACGCTATTGCGCGGTATCGCGACGAATGAATTTCCGCGCGATGCCCTGGACTGGTTTGCCTACCATAGCCCTCGCTATTGGTGTGAGCTTAACGACCAGGCGACCATGCCTTATAGTTTTGCGGCCAGCGAGCTGAACAATAATATTAGTAGTGAGTTTAATGAGGCGCCGGGTAGTAATAGTTACAGTGGACACCCGGGAGTCGATATTCTGTTAACGCAGGGTATTCGCGATACCTTGTTTAATTTCAATGACGCCTGGTGGAATTTTCAGTGTCTGAGTGAACGTGCCGCGGGCACTGGCCATGAAGTGCGGATGTTGACGCATGAAAGTGGCCACATTATTCCCAATTTTGTTGGTGAAACACCGGAGCCGATATACTTTCAAGCTCTGGGCGGCAACTTTGCTTGCGGTGACCTGACCCAGCGCAGTGCTACAATCGATTGGTTTAATGCCAAATTGCGTGGGGAGCCAGCGGCGGATGACCTTAGCGGCGAGAACGAAATTTGTGTCTCGCTGGCGGATGACGACGCGGTCAATATCCCCGTTACTCAGTTTAAAGCGCGTCGCGCAGAAAGTGATACGACTGCAGTGAGCTTCTCTGAGTTTAACAATGTTGCATTGGCTAATGTGCCAAACGGGGTGGCTGCACAGGCCGCGCATGTATTAGCGCAAGATGTCAGTGTTATACCGCTGTTGACAGTGAGTGACGCCAATGGCCTGCTTGTCGCGGGTATCCCCCAAATGGATATGACGGTTTCGACGCCGCAGATGCTGAATGACGCCGCTTGTGAACTGGGTGGCGTGCCAACCATTCGCAGCGGCTGCGACAGTATACTGTTTGTGGGACTCGCGGTCCGCAATGGCGGTGGTGATTGGCGTTTGGTTGATGATCAAATTATGCCGGTGCGTGGGCTCGGTAGTCATGCAGATTTCGATTTGGTCGGCGTGGCTGAGCGTTTAGCTGTTGGCGATGAATTGGGCTTGTGGGTCAGTGGCTATCATCCGCAATACCTTGAGTCATACTCTCGGGACTTGACGATTCCCGTAGTCAATATCGCGGCCAATGTGCGCTTGCCACTGTTTGCGGTAGATGCGGCGGGTCAGCCTGACTTTGCCGGGGCTGTTGCGAACGCGATTGCAGTGGCTGTGGCTCCGTAATTCAGTCGATTTTTGAGCTGCACTATAGAACGGAATTCTTTGCGTCGGCGTTAGTTTGCATGCCGCGATACCTGAAAATATATCAGCGTCACCTCGATAAGAATTTGTGTCGGAGGCGCTGTCCTCTCTATACTTGAATCCTTTCTTTGCAAGGGGCTGGTAGCGGTGGCTGTCGAACGGTTTTCCGCAGTGCTGCTAGCGCCGTTGTTTTTGTAATGCTTAGTCGTCCGTCTATTGAGTGAGGGTGTTTTGGAACTGTCGTCAATTGTGCCTTGGGGGCGTTCATACGCGGAGTACTGCCGTATGTTCGCGCTTCGCGAAGGGGATTTGGAACGGCATATTCTTGGCTGCGGTGATGGCCCTGCAAGTTTTAATGCCGAACTGAGTCAGAGCGGCGGCCGTATTATGTCGGTTGATCCAATATACCAATTTACTAAAGACCAAATTAGTAGTCGGATTCAGCGCGTTTATCCGGGCATGATTGCCGAGCTTGCCCGCCATGCCGATAATTATTATTGGAGTAGTTTTCGCGACCCGGGGCATCTCGGTTCGGTTCGCATGTCGGCAATGAACCGGTTTTTGGATGATTTTGATTTGGGCTTGGCGCAGGGCCGCTATGTTGACGCAAGCTTACCCGAACTGCCATTTTTTGATGACGAGTTTGATTTGGCACTGTGCTCCCACCTGCTGTTTTTATACAGCGAACAGATCGATGCTGCACAGCATATTGAAGCGCTAACTGAAATGTGCCGAGTCGCCAAGGAAGTGCGAATCTACCCACTGCTTAGCCTTGATGGTCGCTTATCGCAGCACCTTCCCGGTGTGCTCCGGTATTTTAACGCGCGGGATTACCACGCTGAGTTGAAGCCAGTCCCGTATCAATTTCAAAAGGGCGCCAGTGAGATGCTCACTTTGCGCAGAGTCGCTCTCTAGAACAATACCGTTTGGACAACAGATGATTACAGATGAGCTTGAGTTAACCAGTACCAAAGTCATTTTGCGCGCCGCCTGCGATGTGTACCCGAATGCAGGGGAGCTGCCGGTTATAGAATGCATTACCCCAAAATGCCGGGCCGTGATTGCCTTGCAGGGCGCGCAAATACTGTCGTTTTGTCCGAGTGACGGTCACGAATTACTGTGGCTGAGCCCATTGGAAACCTTTGAGTATGGCAAGGCTATTCGTGGCGGGATCCCACTTTGTTTGCCCTGGTTTGGGGTTAATCGCCGCGAACCGGCATTAGCCAAGCACGGTTTTGCCCGCAACCAGTCTTGGAGTCTGGATAATGTGACCGAGACTGCGGGTGGCGATCTGGCGTTGCGTTTTTTGTTTCAGTCTAGCGCCGAGGATTTACAGGTTTTCCCCTGGGCTTTTTCGGCGCGTCTCGATGTGCTATTGAGTGATACCTTGGCGTTAAATCTCAGTGTGCTCAATAGCAGCGACAAGGCGATGCCGCTGAGTTTTGCCATGCACAGCTATTTTGCGGTATCAGGTTTGTCTGCGCTTGCGCTTGATGGGGTTGATGGCGCTGAATACCTCGATAATTGTCAGAACTTGACGCAGTGCCGGCAAGAAGAGACTTTGCGTTTTAGCGGTGAAATCGATCGTGTGTATGAGGGGTTGAGCGGCACGCAAACGCTGCGCGATGGCGCTAGGGCCATTTCCGTGAAGGGGACTGCCTGCGACACTGTGGTGGTGTGGAATCCCGGTGCGGTGCTGGCTGATACCATTGCGGATGTGGGTGCGCATTTTGCTGAATACGTTTGCGTTGAGCGAGGAATGGCCTTTGCTGATGAGTTTTTGTTAGCGCCGGGACAGCGCCATGAAGCCAGTATGACCCTGGCGGCGACGAGCACCTGAGGCGGCTTGCCGCTTTGGTCATGCTATTGTTGTTTTTTAAATGCGCGCAAACAGTGCAAAATGGCGCAATATAATAACTCTGTTCAGTTTCAGTTAATCTCAATTACGTATTATTACGTACACAAGTTCAAGGTTGCCGTTGATACCGTGGTGTCGGCGGCCAGTTGTAAATCGAGAGGGGAATAATATGCGTTTACATTTAGTGTTAGTGGCATTGTTGTCAACAGCGGTAGTTGCTTGTAGTAGTGGTGGCACTGTATACCAGCCAGCGGACGAGCGTGGCGCTTACGGTTACACGGAAACCCAGCTTGGCGGTGATCGCTATCGAGTGACCTTTACCGGCAATAGCATGACAGACAAAGAAACGGTTAACGACTACGCGATGTTGCGAGCGGCAGAATTGACTCTGCAGAATGGCTATAATTGGTTTCACTTGGTTAATCGCGATACCGAAGGTAAAACACGCACAACTGGCGGTATTTCAGCGATTAATGATTTTGGCGGCCACACGGCAGTATATCAGCGCTGCGGATTGGTAAGTTGCGACACAGTAGTTACCCAAACTCCCTCGCGCCTTAGCGGTGGAGTATCAACAGCAACGACCCGCACTAATTACCAGTCGTCACTGGAAATTAAAATGGGTAAAGATCCAATGCCTGATGACGCCGAGGCTTATAATGCACAAGAGCTAGCGTCTACATTGCGCCGTTGGATCGGTCAGCAAAAGAAATAAATTCTTTTGCTTTGCTCTAACCGGATGCTTGTCGTCCGGTTTTTTTTGTGAGGACAAAAAGTGCCAGCAGAATTCAATAAGGTCGCCGCTGAAGCGGTTGTGGTACTGGGGGCGAGTCCAAAACCAGAACGATACTCTTATAAGGCTGTAAAGCTGCTTGCTGAATACGGGCATAAGGTATTGCCGGTAAACCCCTATCACCGCGAGGTGGCAGGCATACCCTGTGTTGCGAGTGTGGCGCAGTTGCGAGAAAAAATTGATACCGTGAGTGTGTATGTTCGTGCTGAGTTATTGGCAAGAGATCTTGCGCAGCTTATTGCTCTGTCACCTCGGCGTGTAATATTTAACCCGGGCACTGAATCAAAAGAAATGATGCGGGCGTTGGCGGTGTCAGGTATCCGTTGTGAAGAAGCCTGTACGCTGGTTTTGTTGCGCACTGGTCAGTTTTAATCTGACCCTGCAAGGCAAAAAAAAGGGGGAGCCAACTGAATGGCTCCCCCTTTTTAGTTTGGCGGCTTTAACTTAAACAAATTGCAGTAGTGCAACCATCGCAACGGCAAGCGCGATGCTGCAGTGTACGACGCCTTTTACTGTGGTCATTGGGCCGGTTTTGCCGAACATGGCGTTGAGCTGAAGCAAGGCGATTAAGCCGATACAAATCCACAGGCCTAAGCTGATCGATGTGCCTGCTTTGCTTACTGCGGCTGCACCAGCGGCGCCTGCGCCGTGGAAAGAACCCAGCATGCCTATCAGCATTGGCGCTGAAAACAAGGTGTTCGTTCGTGAGGCGAGGCCAGCTTTGGGGGCGGCTTTTGCTGCGTCACCGGGAACAATGCCGCAAACGATTTTTTGATTTGGCCAAATAATAAGCCATACGTTAAGGAACATCAGGGTGCCCATTAGCGCGCCAATAATGATGTAGCCGTTTAAGCCGCGAGCCATGGTGAAGTGCAATAAGCCTAAGCCAGTAAGGAAGGTGAACATGGCGCCCCAGCGAAACCACCACAGTGCGCGGGGAGCAAGCTTTTTAACCGCATCTGCTTTGGCGGCGGGTTCGGCTTCTTTAAAGTATTCAGTTTGCACAAAATTAAAATAGTACAGCAAGCCAATCCAAGTAATGCCGAATAAAACGTGCAGCCAGCGTAGTAATAGATCTGGGGAGATAAATGCTTCCATTAAAGAGTCCTCGTTCGCGTTTTGTTGTTGTTTGGTTTTTTTGTATTCACGGCAGAAAATATACAATGTACAACCATGGGTCGCGCTGTGTTAGCGTAAAACCCACGAAGTATAGCAAAGCCGCGGAACTTGGGTAGTGATTGCTGCTCAAATGGCCCAAGTGGTGCTTTAAGCCCCGTCACGTCAGTGTCATAATGGATTTTTTCTGCCCCTAATTAGAGTGAGTTATTACGCGTGAGCACGGAAAGACAGGAACCTAAAATTTCACTCTCGATCGATGAGGACGATATCGTCCATGCCTCCCCCCAGCGCAAGACGCAGTCTGCGCCACCACCTGCAAGTGGTGGCGGTGGCTTTGTAATGTTTATGCTCACGGTGTTGGTCTTAGCGCTGACGGGCGCCTCGTATTATCTTTATGAGCAATTGACCAATGCTCAAAAACAGCTAGCAAGCGGGCAAGGCCGAATTGATGTGCTTGAGCAGCGTTTGTCCGTCGCCGATGAAAGTATTACTGAGAGCAGTGTTTCGACTCAGGTAAAACTTAAAGAGTTGGATTTTGAAGTTCGCAAGTTGTGGGACAATGTTTGGAAAAAACAGAAAGACGAGCTAGCGCAGCACGAGGCGAGTTTGGTGACGCAAAAAGCCGATTTAGCAAAGGCTGAAAAGCGCATTGCCGCCCTTGAAGCGAAACTGCGCGTCAGCGACGAACAAGTCGCTAAAATTGTGAAGTCCTATAATTCTGAGCGCGAATCACTCACTTCAATGGCGGGTAAACTGGATCGCGTTATTGCTCAATCGGAAGTGAATCGCAAGCAATTGCTGGACATGGGCAAACAAGTCGCCTCTGGCGGTGCCTTGGATGCGCGGGTTAAGGATCTTGAGCGCAGAGTGACTCAGAACGATGAGTGGCTAGATTCGATCAACGCCTTCCGCAAGCAAGTAAATCGCGATATTGAGTCTATGCGCTTAACTATGTCGCAGTATCACGCGGGCAGTCCGTCCCCTCGATAAACTTATGGGCGGTGGTGCACTACACCACCGCCGGTCAGCTAGTGTATACTCTGCCGCCATTCCGGGCGCTGTCGCCATCATTTCAGGAGTCCTCCGATGACCGTAATTCGTCAAGACGATCTCATTCAGAGTGTGGCCGACGCGCTGCAGTATATTTCTTACTACCACCCCGTTGATTTTATCCGCGCGATGGATGAAGCCTATCAGCGCGAGGAAAACCCCGCCGCCAAAGATGCCATGGCACAAATTCTGATTAATTCGCGGATGTGCGCTGAGGGCAAGCGCCCGATTTGTCAGGATACCGGTATCGTCACGGTATTTTTGACCGTGGGCATGAATGTGCAGTGGGAAGGCACCATGGGCGTAAGCGACATGGTCAACGAGGGCGTACGCCGCGCCTACAACCTACCAGACAACGTTCTACGCGCCTCAATTCTCGATGATCCTGATGGTGCGCGCAGCAATACCAAAGACAATACTCCAGCTGTTATCCACTACCAAATTGTGCCCGGCGATACTGTAGAAGTGCACGTTGCGGCCAAAGGTGGCGGTTCAGAGGCGAAATCTAAATTTGCGATGCTCAACCCCTCCGACTCAGTCGTTGATTGGGTGCTGAAAATGGTGCCGACTATGGGCGCGGGCTGGTGTCCGCCAGGTATGTTGGGCATTGGTATAGGCGGTACGGCTGAAAAAGCGATGATAATTGCCAAAGAGGCTCTGTTAGACCCCATTGATATTCATGATTTGCAAAAGCGCGGCGCCAGCAACCGTTCTGAAGAACTGCGTTTAGAGTTGTTCGAAAAAGTTAATAAGCTGGGTATTGGCGCGCAAGGTCTCGGTGGCTTGACCACTGTGCTGGATGTGAAGGTGAAAGACTTCCCGACCCATGCAGCAAACAAAGCCGTGGCGATGATCCCCAACTGTGCGGCGACTCGCCATGCTCACTTTACATTGGATGGCAGCGGTCCAGCAGCACTGACGCCCCCATCATTGGACGAGTGGCCAGAAGTGACGCGTGAAGCGGGCGACGCCAAGCGCGTTAATTTAGACACCGTTACTCAAGAAGAAATGGCGACGTGGAAGCCCGGCGACACGATTTTGTTAAGTGGCAAAATGCTTACCGGTCGCGATGCTGCCCACAAGAAAATGGTCGATATGCTGGCCAAGGGCGAAGAATTGCCGGTCGATCTAAAAGGTCGTTTTATCTATTACGTAGGTCCTGTAGACCCAGTACGCGATGAAGTTGTCGGCCCTGCAGGCCCTACTACCGCGACCCGTATGGATAAGTTTACCCGTACCATGCTAGCTGAAACTGGCCTGATGGGCATGATCGGTAAATCTGAGCGCGGTGATGTGGCGATTGAGGCAATCAAAGAGTTTGGCGCTACCTACTTAATGGCCGTTGGCGGCGCGGCATACTTGGTTGCCCAAGCGATCAAGAAATCCGAAGTTGTCGGCTTCCCTGAACTGGGAATGGAAGCGATCTACGAATTTACTATTGAAGACATGCCTGTGACCGTTGCGGTGGATGTGCGGGGTGATTCGGTACACAAGATCGGGCCACAGATTTGGAAGGCCAAGATCGAAGCGCAGACAATAGAAATCGTCTGACGTTGGGAGTCGGACGCAAGGCGAGATATGAGCGGTCTAGCGTCCGACGCCTGACATCTGACACCAGACGAGTAAGCGCTTTTCGCGTATAGGAGCACACCTTGGCTAATCAAACCTTCTACTGGCACGATTACGAAACATGGGGCGCTAATCCCGCTCGCGATCGGCCGGTGCAGTTTGCCGGGGTGCGCACCGACACAGATATGAATATTGTCGACGAACCTTTAATGGTGTTTAGTCGACCGAGCCCGGATTATCTTCCCCATCCTGAAGCCTGTTTAATCACCGGTATTACGCCCCAGCAGGCACTGCAAGACGGAGTGTCTGAGGCGGAGTTTATTGCCATTGTTCACGCGGAATTGGCGCAGCCCGGCACCTGTGGTGTTGGTTATAACAGTATTCGCTTTGACGACGAAGTGACGCGCTACACTCTGTACCGCAATTTTTTTGATCCCTATGCTCGTGAGTGGCAAAACGGCAATTCCCGTTGGGATTTGATTGACGTCGCGCGGTTGTGCAGGGCGCTCCGGCCTGATGGTATTGAGTGGCCGGTGCGGGAAGATGGTACCCCCAGTTTTCGCCTTGAAGAATTGTCGGCGGCCAATGGCTTGAGTCATGAGTCGGCGCACGATGCCTTGTCGGACGTCTACGCCACCATTGATTTGGCTAAGTTGCTCAAACAGCGCCAGCCAAAATTATTTGATTACGCCTTAAGTATGCGCGACAAACGCACGGTCGCGGCGATGCTGGATACCGTCACCCAAGTGCCGGTGCTGCATGTGTCGGGTCGTTTGCCTGCGGCTAAGTTTTGCTCGGCACTCATGATGCCGCTGGCCCTGCATCCCGACAATAAAAACAGCGTGATTGTCTACGACCTGAGTGTTGATCCGCAGCCCTTGATTGACTTGTCGGTGGAGGAAATTTCCGCTCGGGTATTTAGCGCCACGGCGGATTTACCGGAGGGCGCAGAGCGTATCCCGCTAAAAGAAATTCATATTAATCGCGCGCCAATCGTCGCTACGGCCAAGTTGCTGGATGAAGCGGTGTGTGAGCGTTTGCAGCTTGACATGGATCAGTGTCGGCGTAATTGGCAGCGCATTCGCAAAAGTGCTGATCTTAAAGACAAGTTGCAAAAATTGTTTGGTGCTCGTCAATTTACTGAGAGCAGTGATCCCGATGTAATGCTCTATGGCGGTGGATTTTTCAGTGGAGAGGATCGCCATTTGATGGATGCGGTGCGCAGCAGCGACCCCGAATCGCTGGCTACGCAATCGTTTCCTTTTCGAGATCAGCGTCTACCAGAACTGTTGTGGCGCTATCGCGCACGTAATTACCCAATGACATTGTCTGGTCCTGAGCGTCAGCGATGGTTAGATTTTTGTCGACAGCGCCTGCGGCAGCCGGAGCCTGGGCAGCTAGGGTTCGTTGATTTTCGCCGTCGCCTTGGTGAATTGGCATTGGAGCGCAGCTCTTCTGCCGACACTATGATCCTTCACGAACTTGCGGAGTACGCCGACGCGCTGGAGCAGGAAGGTTTGTGACGTCCCCGTGGTGGGTGTATATGGTGCGGAGCCGCAGCGGTAAGCTGTATACCGGTATCAGCACGGATCCCGATCGGCGTTTTCGTGAGCATTGCGGTGAGGGTGGTCGGGGTGCGAAGTTTTTTCGCGGCGATCCTGCCGATGCAATTGTCTATCGTGAAATGGCTAAAAACCGCTCAGAAGCTTCCCAGCGAGAGGCAGCAATAAAAAAACTACGGCGCAGTGCCAAAGATAGCTTGATCAGCGATCAAAACGCCGCTTTCCCGCAGGCCTGATACAGGCGATAATGCGCGGCGATAAACAGGGGAAGGTAATGGCAGATAGCGGTCCGGAACGAGCAAAAAGCACAAACGTTGGCGTATTAAAGGCCATGATGCAGTTTTTGCGGCCCTATTACTGGCAAATGATTGGCGCCAGCATTGCATTGGTTTGTACTGCGGCGATTACCCTGTCGATTGGTCAGGGCCTGCGTATGTTGGTCGATCAGGGCTTCTCCAGTAGCGCCAGCGAAGCGGCCTTAAATCAAGCGCTGTTATTCTTTATGGCGATGATATTGTTGTTGGCCGCCGGCACATTTACCCGATTTTACCTAGTGTCATGGATTGGCGAGCGGGTGAGTGCTGATCTGCGGAAGGCCGTGTTCGCTCATGTTGTCCAGCTTCATCCCGGCTATTTCGAAACCAACCTCAGTGGCGAGATTCAGTCACGCATCACCACCGATACCACCTTGTTACAAACGGTCATCGGTTCATCGGTATCGATCGCGCTGCGTAATTTTCTGATGTTTATTGGCGGGGTGATTTGGCTTTTTGTAACCAACCCCAAGTTAACCGCCATGGTGATGCTCAGCGTGCCCTTGGTGGTAGTGCCGATTATTGTGTTTGGTCGCCGGGTGCGCAGTTTATCGCGCACCAGTCAGGATAAAATTGCAGGGGTCGGTACCTTTGTAGGCGAGTCAGTTAAAAATATTAAAATGGTGCAGGCATTTAATCATCAAAAGCTTGATCGTACGGCCTTTGACGGGCATGTTGAGTCTGCATTTCAGGTGGCTATTGGTCGTATCAAACAGCGCGCTTGGTTGAGCACTACCGTGATAACGCTAGTGCTGGGCGCGGTAACCGCAATGCTGTGGGTCGGCGGCCTCGATGTAATGGCGGGAAAAATTACCGGCGGTGAATTAGCGGCGTTTATTTTTTACGCGGTCATGGTCGCGGCATCGGTGGGTGCGATTTCTGAGGTTTATGGTGATTTACAGCGCGCCGCTGGCGCCACCGAGCGCTTGTTAGAATTGCTCGCAGCTGAAAATCTAGTCCCGTCGTCTGACACGCCAGTAGCGCTGCCAGCTGAGCCCAAGGGGCATCTGCAATTTAAACAAGTTTGCTTTAGTTACCCCTCGCGACCAGAGCAGTTGGCTATTGATAGTCTAACCTTGGATATTAAGCCAGGCAGTAGTTTGGCGCTGGTGGGCAGTTCCGGTGCGGGCAAGTCAACCTTGGTTGACCTGATCTTGCGATTTTACGATGTGCAGGGTGGCGCTATTTACTTCGATGGGATCGATATTCGCGATTTCAGCTTAGAGGATTTGCGCTCGCAAATTGCCATTGTGCCCCAGCAGCCCGTTTTGTTTACTGGCACTGTTGCCGACAATATCCGCTACGGTAAGCCTGATGCCAGCATGGCCGAAATTGAAGACGCAGCGCGCAAAGCTTACGCGCATGAATTTGTTGAGCGGCTAAGCGATGGTTATAACAGCTTCGTGGGCGAGGGTGGCGTGCGCTTGTCAGGTGGCCAGCGTCAGCGTATCGCGATTGCCCGGGCGATCTTGGCCGACCCTACTTTATTGTTGCTTGATGAGGCTACCAGCGCGCTAGACGCCGAAAGTGAATATCAGGTTCAGCAAGCCCTTGAACTTTTAATGAAGGGGCGTACCACTATTGTCATTGCCCACCGGCTGGCTACCGTGGTGGACGTCGATATTATTGCGGTGCTTGATCACGGCAAATTGGTTGATACCGGCAACCATGCCGAGTTACTGCAAAGCTCGCCCCTTTATTCACGTTGGGCGAGTTTGCAATTTGACGAAGGCAGTAGCAGTGCCGAAGTTCTTGAAACAGTGTAATTAACGCGGAGAGACCCTTTTGAAATTTTCTGGCAGCCATATCCTCTCGATCAGTCAGTTTGAGCGCGTAGATATTGAACGAGTGTTCGAGGTTGCCGATCGCATGGAGCCTTATGCTCACCGTCAGCGGGTGACCAAGGTGCTGGACGGCGCAATACTCGGCAATATGTTTTTTGAACCCTCTACCCGCACGCGAGTGAGTTTTGGTTGTGCCTTTAATTTGCTCGGCGGCGAAGTTCGGGAAACCACTGGTTTTGAAACCTCAGCAATCGCCAAGGGCGAGTCGCTCTATGATACGGCGCGGGTTTTGAGTGGCTATAGCGATGTGATTGTTATGCGCCATCCGGTATCGGGTTCAGTTGCCGAGTTTGCCGCTGCTAGTCGCGTGCCGGTGATCAATGGTGGCGATGGCGCTAACGAGCACCCAAGTCAGGCCTTACTGGATCTCTATACTATTCGTAAGGAGCTACTGCATCAGGGGCGCAGCGACCTCGACGGCCTGCGGATTGCCATGATTGGCGATTTGAAATACGGCCGCACGGTCCACTCTCTATGTAAACTGCTGTGCCTATACCGCAATGTAACTGTGGTACTTATTTCGCCTACCGAGCTACAAATGCCCGGCGAGATTGTAGAGCAGTTGCGTAGTGCGGGTCATACCGTGGTCGAATCCGATGTCATGGAAGGCAGTATCTCTAAAGTCGATATTGCGTATTCCACCCGTATTCAGGAAGAGCGTTTTGCCGATCGCGCCGAGGCCGATTTATACCGCGGCCGCTACCGTTTGAATCAGGCGATATACACCCGCAACTGTGAACCGAATACGGTGATTATGCATCCGTTGCCGCGGGACTCGCGGACCGAGGCAAATGAACTCGACAACGACTTAAACGATAATCCGAATTTGGCGATATTCCGCCAGGCAGATAATGGCGTATTAGTGCGCATGGCGCTGTTTGCCTTGATTTTAGATGTCGTTGATCAGGTGGATAAAAACGCTCGGGATGTTAACTGGTATACCGAGCGTCGATTTTAGAGGTGGTTCAAATACGTAATGGCTGACTTCAAACGCAGTGATGTAGAAATAGATGAAGACCGCGCTGCTTGGCGCGGTTTTTTTCAAGTGCGGGAGTATCGCCTGCGTCATCGCTTGTATAAAGGCGGTTGGGGTCGCTGGTTGAGTCGTGAACTATTTGTGCGCGGGCCCGCGGTTGGCGTATTGCCCTATGACCCGGTGCTAGATTGTATTCTGCAAGTTGAGCAATTCCGCGTCGGTGCAATGAATCGGTCGGCTAGCCCTTGGATCGCCGAACTGGTCGCGGGAATTATTGATAAGCCGGATGAAAGCCCGGAGGATGTCGCCCGTCGTGAAGCGCTGGAAGAAGCGGGAATAGACATTCAGGAGATGGAAGCCATCGCCGAATATTACTCCTCGCCGGGTGGCAGTGATGAGTATTTTTATTTGTATTGCGGTCGTGCCAATTTAGCAACCGCGGGCGGCTTTTTCGGTTTAGCCGAAGAGGGTGAAGATATTTGCGCCAAGGTGATGAGCTTTACTGACGCAATGGCAATGCTGGATGCCGGGCAGGTCAGTAGCGCGCACAATTTAATCGCTTTGCAGTGGCTGCGTTTGAATCGCGACGCGCTTCGGCAGCGGTGGTTGGCATGAGCGACGCCGGTGCGGTAAAAGGGCCGGCGAAGCAGCGCGGCTTATTGCGTTCTAGCTTGTTGGTGAGCGTAATGACCTTGTTGTCTAGGGTCTTGGGTTTAATCCGCGATGTGGTGATTGCCAACTTTTTAGGGGCGAGCAGTAACGCTGACTGCTTTTTTGTCGCCTTCAAAATTCCTAATTTCTTACGGCGCCTATTTGCTGAGGGCGCATTTTCTCAAGCCTTTGTGCCGGTGTTGTCTGAGTATCGCGAGAACGGTAATACGGCGGCGATTAAGCTATTAGTTGACCGTGTAGCGGGTGCACTCGGTGGCGTATTGCTCTTGGTGACATCCTTGGCGGTGATCGCCTCGCCCTTGGTGGCAACCCTATTTGCGCCGGGCTTTCGGGATGATCCAGCAAAGTTTCAGCTCACCTCCGATATGATTCGCATCACCTTTCCCTATTTGTTTTTGATCTCCATGACCGGCTTTGCCGGCGGCATACTCAATACCTTTGGTCGCTATGCTGTGCCCGCGTTTACGCCGGTATTGCTTAATGTTTGTATGATTGTTGCGGCCGTTTACATGTCGCAATATTTCGCCGAGCCAGCCATGGCTTTAGCGTGGGGCGTATTAATGGCCGGCGCAGTGCAGATGGTTTTCCAAATGCCTTTTTTACAGCGTATCCAAATGCTGCCGCGGCCGCGCTGGGCTTGGGAAGATCCCGGTGTGCAAAAAATCATTACGCTGATGATTCCGGCCTTGTTTGGCGTGTCTATCAGTCAGATTAATTTATTGCTCGACACCATCCTTGCCTCATTTTTGCCCACGGGCAGCATTTCTTGGCTGTATTACTCGGACCGGCTGGTGGAGTTGCCCCTGGGCGTTTTTGCGATTGCCATCGCCACCGTGGTCTTGCCTAATTTATCGAGACTGCGTGCCGGTGGTAATGAACTCGCCTTTGGCGCGACCTTGGACTGGGGTTTACGCAGTGTGCTGTTAATGGCAATTCCGGCAACAGCGGCGTTGCTGCTATTGGCGGAACCGATCCTGGTCACCCTGTTTCAATACGGCGAAATGAAACTTAGCGACGTGACGATGTCGGCACTCAGTTTGCGCGCTTACACCTTAGGTTTAATTCCCTTTATGTTGATAAAGGTATTGGCGCCGGGTTTTTACGCGCGTCAAGACACCAAAACACCGGTGCGTATTGGTATTATCGCCATGGTCGCAAATATGGTGATGAATCTTGCGCTGGTCATTCCGCTTCACCACTACTGGCAGATTGGCCACGCCGGCTTGGCCTTGGCAACCGCAGCGTCGGCCTGGCTTAATGCCGGCTTGCTGTATCGCGGCCTTGGTCACAAGGCAGGTTTTAAAGCCCTACCGGGCTGGGGTCGGTATTGTATGCAACTAGGCTTGGCTGTGGCTGCAATGTCTGTGTGTCTTTGGTATGGCTTGCAGTGGTTCGATGGCTGGCAGCAGTGGGGGGCTATGCAACGCGCGATGCATCTAATGGCCTTATGCGTGGCTGGCAGCGCCGTCTATATTGCAGTAATGCTTGCCTGTGGCTTGCGGCTTAAGGATTTGCGTGGTTCAGTACCCCGCGCCTAAGTTCCTGCGGGGGCGTGATTAGCACAACACTGGCGTTTAGTCCGGCTCCGTCCTGAGCTATAATCACCCGCTTTGTAAATTAGAATGACGGTAGGCATGGAGTTAATCCGCGGATTTAAACATTTTCGCCCCGAACATCGCGGCTGCGTGGCTACGATAGGCGCGTTTGATGGTGTCCATTTGGGGCATCAGGCCGTGCTGCGCCAGCTCATTGCCAAGGGTAAGGAAATGGGCTTGCCCTCTACTGTCGTTCTGTTTGAACCGCTGCCCCGTGAGTTTTTTTCGCCAAACGATGCGCCAGCGCGCTTGATGAGCTTTCACGAGAAGTTTCATGCACTGCGCGATCTTGGTATAGACCGTGTACTGCGAATTCGATTCACCCCCGGATTTCGGGATATGACGGCCATGGCCTTTATTCACAAATTGTTTGTGGAAGGCCTTGGCGTGAAATACATCGTGGTGGGTGATGATTTGCGCTTTGGCCGCAATCGCAGCGGTGATTTTGATTTGCTGCGCAAAGTGGGTAAGCGCGATGGCTTTGATGTGGTCGACACTGCCACATTGCAATTTTCCGGCGAGCGAGTGAGTAGCACGCGTATTCGCGAAGTTTTGGCTGAGGCTGATTTTGCGCTCGCCGAGCGCTTGTTGGGTCGTCCTTACAGTATTTCTGGACGGGTAATTGTCGGCCAACAATTAGGACGCACTATTGGTACGCCAACGGCGAACGTGGAATTACACCGCTTGCGTGCACCGCTTTCAGGGGTATTTGCCGTAGAAGTATACGGCGCCGCCGACGGCATGTGCCCCGGTGTTGCCAATGTTGGTGTTAGGCCAACTATTGGTGATCTATCAAAAGCGATTTTAGAAGTGCACTTGCTGAACTTTAATCAGAATATTTACGGCCGCAAAATTCGCGTGGTATTTCGCAAAAAATTGCGGGATGAAGTGAAGTTTGACGGACTAGACGCCCTGCAGGCGCAAATTGCGCTAGATGTTGAACAGGCGCGAACCTTTTTTGATCTTTAAACCTTTGGAATGTGTAAAAAACCACTATGAGTGAATACAAACACACCTTGAACCTGCCCGCGACCAGCTTTGCCATGAAGGCAAATTTGGCCCAACGTGAACCCGGTATGCTGAAGCGCTGGCAGGAAGAGGACGTTTATCAGCAAATTCGCGACGCCCGTGCAGGGCGGCAAAAGTTTGTACTTCACGATGGCCCTCCCTATGCCAACGGTGATATTCATATTGGTCATGCGGTCAATAAAATCCTTAAAGACATTATCGTTAAATCGAAAACCCTCAGTGGTTTTGATGCGCCCTATGTGCCCGGTTGGGATTGCCACGGTCTGCCCATTGAACTCAATGTTGAGAAAAAAGTCGGCAAAGCGGGCCACAAAGTTGACGCCGCTACGTTCCGCGAAAAGTGCCGTGAATACGCCTACAAACAGGTGAACGGCCAGCGCGAAGATTTTAAGCGGCTCGGCGTGTTTGGTGATTGGGATAATCCCTACTTAACAATGGATTTTGGCTTTGAGGCCAATATTATTCGCGCCCTTGGCAAAATCGTCGACAACGGTCACTTGCACAAAGGCTTCAAACCCGTGCACTGGTGCATGGATTGCGGTTCGGCCCTGGCCGAAGCAGAGGTCGAATACAAAGATAAAACCTCGCCCGCGATTGACGTTGCCTTTGCAGCGGTAGATCGCGCTGCGATGCTTGCGGCGGGTGGCTTGCCTGTTGATACGGAAGGTGAGTTGAATCTGGTGATCTGGACAACGACGCCATGGACAATTCCTGCCAATATGGCGGTGAGCCTGCACCCAGAGTTGGATTATGTGTGGGTTTCATACACGCGTAGTGATGGCGAGGCTATCGTGGTCTTGCTGGCTGAGGCCCTGCACGAAGCCACTATGGCGCGCTACGGCGTTGAAGACTTTAGCGTGCTTGGTCGCTGTAAAGGCGCTGCACTGGAAAATTTATTACTGCAACACCCTTTGTATAGCCGCCAAGTACCGGTGGTTCTGGGTGAACACGTTACAACCGACGCCGGTACTGGTGCAGTTCACACCGCGCCAGCGCATGGTCAAGATGACTTTGTGGTGGGCAAAGCCTACGGCCTAGAGGTCTATAACCCAGTTGCAGCCAACGGCACTTACTTGCCGGACACCGAACTCTTCGCTGGTCAGCATGTGTTCAAAGCGAACGACACGGTGATTGCGGCCTTAAGCGAGCGTGGTCGTTTGTTATTGCACAAGCCCTTGGAGCACAGCTACCCGCATTGCTGGCGCCATAAAAGCCCGATTATCTTCCGTGCTACGCCGCAGTGGTTTGTCAGCATGAGCCAAAACGGTCTGCTCGATACCGCGATGAAGGAAGTTGACGCGGTAAATTGGATGCCCGGTTGGGGTCGCGCGCGCATTGAGTCCATGATGCAGGAGCGTCCAGACTGGTGCGTGTCGCGTCAGCGTACTTGGGGCGCACCGATTGCTTTATTAGTTCACAAAGACACGGCTGAATTGCACCCCAATACGCCTGCGCTGATAGAAGAAATTGCTAAGCGCGTTGAGCAAGCGGGTATTCAAGCGTGGTTTGACCTTGAACCAAGCGAGCTGCTGGGTGACGACGCCAGCGACTACGTTAAAGTGAGCGATACCTTAGATGTGTGGTTCGACTCTGGTGTTACTCATTACGCGGTCTTAGCGCAGCGCGATAATTTGCAATTTCCTGCCGACCTTTACTTGGAAGGTTCTGATCAGCATCGTGGCTGGTTCCAGTCATCCATGCTTACATCGGTGGCCACCAATGGCTGTGCGCCCTATAAAAGCGTATTAACCCACGGTTTTGCGGTGGACGCACAGGGCCGCAAAATGTCAAAGTCGGTCGGCAATGTGGTCGCGCCGCAAAAAGTGATGAACACCTTGGGTGCCGATATTTTACGTCTGTGGGTGGCGGCGACAGATTACCGCAATGAAATGACGGTTTCCGACGAGATTTTTAAACGCACTGCTGATTCCTATCGTCGCATTCGTAACACGGCACGCTTCCTGTTGGCCAATATGGCTGGTTTTGAACCCCAGGAACACGCCGTTGCGCCTAGCGATATGCTCGCCATGGACCGCTGGATTATGCATCGGGCGGCAGAATTGCAAGACGAAATCGTCGCCGCTTACGAGGCCTACCAATTCCACTTGATCTACCAGAAGTTACATAATTTCTGCGTGCTGGAATTGGGCGGTTTTTATCTGGATATTATTAAAGACAGGCAGTACACCACCAAGCCGAATAGCTTGCCGCGGCGGTCAGCGCAAACGGCTATGTACCACATTGCCGAAGCACTCACCCGTTGGATTGCGCCGATACTGAGTTTTACTGCGGACGAGCTGTGGGAGCACTTGCCCGGCGAACACAATGGCAGCGTATTTGCCGCTGAGTGGTATCAGGGTTTGATTCGCATGGATGCTGACGCGGACATGGACGACAACTTCTGGGAGACGGTGCAAGCCGTTAAGTCAGCGGTTAATAAAGTGCTGGAAGGGGCCAAAAAAGAAGGTTTGGTCGGCGGCAGTTTGGCCACTGAAGTGACCTTGTTTTGCGACGAACCACTGATGAATACCTTGATTAAGCTGGGTGACGAGCTGCGCTTTGTACTGATTAGTTCCGCTGCGCGATTGGCTCCTTTGTCGGCGGCCAATGAAGCAATGAGCACTGATGTTGAAGGTTTGCAGGTGCGTGTCGCCGCAAGCGAAGGCGAAAAGTGCAGCCGCTGTTGGCATCACCGCGAAGAGGTGGGACAGTCTTTGGATCATCCCGAATTGTGTTTCCGCTGTATTGATAACGTCGACGGTGACGGCGAAGTGCGCTTCTATGCTTGAGTCTGGGGTAAGTTCCGAACAGGCAGCCGAGCGCCGCAGCCGCGTATTTTGGCTGCTGGTGGTCATCGCGGTTGTTGCCATAGACCAGATCACAAAATATTTTGCTGACAGCATGCTGAGCTACGCTCAGCCGCATACCGTGCTGCCAGTATTGGATATTACGCTGCACTATAACCGGGGCGCTGCGTTTAGCTTTTTGAGTGACGCCGGTGGTTGGCAGCGTTGGTTTTTTACCGTTATTGCCCTTGGCGTGAGTATTTATATCGGAATTTGGCTGCAAGGCCTGAAACGCGAGCAGTGGCTATTGTCCTTTGCCTTGGCTTTAGTGTTGGGTGGCGCACTGGGTAATTTGTGGGACCGTGTATGGCTTGGGCATGTTATCGATTTTATCTCGGTACATTGGGACCACCATTATTTCCCCACCTTTAATATTGCTGACGCTGCGATTAGTGTGGGTGCCGTTTTACTGCTCTTGGATATGTTTTTAAATCCTGAGCCTGAAAAATCATCCTGAGCGATGACTGGAAGTATTTGAACAATGACTGATATGAAAATTGCGCCCGGTACTGAAATTACCCTGCACTTTGCCCTAAGTATTGTTGGTGGCGACGATGTAGATTCTACCTTTGGGGCAAAGCCGGCAACGTTTAATTACGGTGACGGCAGCTTGCTGCCGGGTGTAGAAGCAAAATTGCTTGGTTTGTGTGCGGGCGCCAGTGAAACCTTTACGCTAGCTCCAGAAGATGCTTTTGGTCAACGCAATCCGGCGAATATTCAGCGCTTTCCCCGCAGCCAGTTTGCGGCAGATATGGCACTGGAAAAGGGGCTGGTTATTTCCTTTGCCGACGCAGCGCGAGCAGAATTACCTGGCGTGGTGAGCGAAGTAAGTGATGAATCGGTGATGGTTGACTTTAATCATCCGTTGGCCGGCTTGAACTTGACGTTCCGAGTTGAAATTCTGAAAGTAAGCGCGCAGTCTGCGGTAAAGTCATAGATTGATTGAACAGAAAGGTGGTGCAGTGGCGGGTTCAGAGATAAAAATGCCGATAATGATGGCCAATCCGCGGGGCTTTTGTGCCGGTGTTGATCGGGCGATCGAGATCGTGAACCGCGCTCTAGACGTGTTCGGTGCGCCTATCTATGTTCGTCATGAGGTGGTTCACAATAAATTTGTGGTCGAAAATCTTCGTCAACGCGGCGCGGTATTTGTCGATGAACTGGTCGAAGTGCCCGACGACAAAATCGTTATTTTCAGTGCGCACGGCGTGTCGCAGGCTGTTCGTAAAGAGGCTGAAACCCGTGGTCTAAAGGTGTTTGACGCAACCTGTCCACTGGTAACCAAAGTGCATATGGAAGTGGTTAGTTTTAGTGGGGCTGGCCGTGAGTGTGTGCTGATCGGTCATAAGGGCCACCCAGAAGTTGAAGGAACCATGGGCCAATACAGCGGCGCTCAGGGTGGCGACATTTACTTGGTTGAGGATGTTGAACAGGCCTTGCAGCTGGAAGTTAAGAATCCCGACAGACTTTCCTTTGTAACGCAGACCACCTTGTCTATGGACGATACCGCCGCAGTAATTGACGCGCTGCGCAGCAAGTTCCCAAATATTGAGGGGCCGCGCAAAGATGATATTTGCTACGCCACCCAGAATCGCCAAGACGCCGTAAAAACCTTGGCGCAACAAGTGGATGTGGTTTTGGTGGTTGGCTCCCCAAACAGTTCCAATTCCAACCGGCTTCGCGAACTCGCCGAGCGGATTGGTTGCAAAGCCTATTTAATTGATAGCGAGACGGATATTCGCAGCGAGTGGTTGGCGGGTAATCCGCGCATCGGCATTACTGCGGGTGCTTCGGCGCCAGAAGTGCTGGTTCATGCCGTGGTGCAACGGTTGTGTGACCTCGGCGCGCAAGCCCCAGTAGAGCTTGCTGGGCGTCCAGAAAACATTACCTTTTCATTGCCAAAAGAGCTGCGCTTGGTTGATGTCTCCTAGGGTTTTACTAAATTACCTATGGGCAGCTGCTCGTTGTTGATTTCTGCAGGCGTAGCCGCCCAACACTACTGATAATTAATTGATATCGATCGCTTACGCCAGACTTGCATAGGGTGATGGTACCGGCTTGAAAAGCGCCGTTCGCCTTAGCGGCGCGGCCGTTTGGAATATAAGAAACATAGTTGGCTACTGGACTGTTACCACTAATAGACATATTTTCGTGGTCTGCTGCGGCATAGAGCCGGGTCTCGGCACTTTCGCGCTGGCCATTTTCGTTGCTGTCGAGAAACACCTCAACACCGCTTCGCCAATCACCATCCTGATTCCAAACGCTAATTCTATTTTGCTGGGAAATGGCCGTGGCGCGGGCAGTTATGAGTAGATGGTATAGGCTATACGCTGCTGCGCGGAGCTGCTGTTTTTGAATAAGGCTGTTTAGCGCCGGGACGGCGACAAGGCCCAAAACAGCGCTAATTGCGAGCACACTAATGAGCTCAATCAGGGTGACCCCTCGGTTTTCCATTATGGACTCCTTTCCATAGTGGCTTAAACTGCACAATAGTGGCGTTTAAGTGTATTAAGAACTACATTTCTTAGAGATATGCGGGTTACTCCGCATATTTAACTGGAATGATCAGATGTACAGTAATCTACGTATTGAATAGCTAATGTCAAGTTGCTTGCAAGGAAGAAAAATGCAGTTCGCAGTGGGTAAAGAGCAGGGTTACACCCTGATAGAGTTATTGGTCACAATGTCAGTGGTCGCTATATTGGCGACTGTCGCGGTGCCCAATTTCGTCAGCTTTATCGATAATTCCCGTGAGCGTGCAGATGTACAACAGCTTTTGAAAAACTTGGTGGCGGCGCGATCTGAGGCTGTTGTTCGGGCCCGTTCAGTGCATTTAACCGCAGTCGACGGCGATTGGGCTAAGGGTTGGCGAGTTTGGGCCGATACTAATACTAATGGCAGCTATGATAGTGGGGAAGAATTCAAAGTCGCTACTGCGATTAAAACTAGCGCACTTATTACTGCGCAAATCGACGGTTCAGCTGTGACGGAAGTGAGTTTTGACAGCCAGGGTTTCGCGGCGTCGGGACAATCAGTGACCTTTAGCTATCGTAGTCAGCCTGAGAAATGCGGACATGACCGAGATTTAACGATAACCCCAAGTGGCCAAACGAGTATTGCCGATAGGGTGTGCCCATGAATTTAAATCGCCAACGCGGAACAAGTTTAATCGAAGTATTGATTGCAGTTTTAGTGACTGCAACAGGTGTAATGGGTGCCGCAGCCTTGCAGTTAAACGCTGTAAAGTTTAATCAAGTGGCGAATTTCCGCTCCCACGCGGTGTTTTTAGCCAACGATATTACCGATCGCATGAGAGCAAATCGCGCAAACGCCACAGCGGGCAACTATGATATCGCGGTGGATGCGGACGCGCCCAGCGGCGATGGAATTGTTGATGTTGACCGCCGGGAGTGGTTGCAAGAGTTAGCGCAACGCCTGCCCGGTGGTGATGGGGCGATCAGTCGCAATGGTAATGAAATTACCGTGACGGTGCAGTGGGATGAAGGTCGCCTGGCTAAGTCGCGACTGGCCGGTGGCGGCAATATTGAAAGTTTTGTATTTGTGACGGTATTTTAATGGCTGCGATACGTAAGGATAGGCAGGCGGGTTTTGGCTTGGTTGAGCTGATGATCGCGATCACCTTGGGAATCTTGCTAAGTACTGCGGTGATACAGGTGTTTTTGGCGACCAATAGCAGCTCAAAAATTCAAGACTCCATGGCGGTTATTCAAGAAAATGCGCGTTTTGCTATGCGGTTTTTGTCCAGAGAAATTCGTATGGCGGGATATATGGGCTGCAGCTCAGTTGGGGCCGCGGAGTTTAATAATATCGCCGAGCCTGCCTCTGAGGTTGACTTTAGCCCAGCCACTGCGCTGGTTGGTGTGGATAATGTAGTGAGCGGTAACGCGCTCAATGCGGTTGTAGGTACTGATACTGTTCGTTTAAAAAGGGCGTCCGACGAATTTCTAACGATAACTGGCAATTACGCGCCAGATAACGCGAATATTCAAGTTGAAGATAACGATATTGGTTTTGTTAAAGGTGATTATGTAATGGTTAGCGATTGCGCCAGCGCTGATGTTTTTCGAATCACGAATAATCCAAAAGAAGCGGGTAAGGGCAAGGCAACGTTTACCCATGCCAACGGAAGTAATTCGGATAACCGCTTAAGTAAAATTTATACCGGGGAGGCCGAGGTTTTTGGTTTTGAAACAATCGACTTTTTTATTCGTGATACCGGCCGAAAGAGTTCCGGTGGCAATCCGGTAAATGCCTTGTTTATCCAGCAGCGCGGTGTCGGCACTGGTGGGGTAACACCGGCGCCCGTTGAATTAGTGGAAGGCGTCGAAAATATGCAGTTAAGCTACGGAGTCGATAATAACGGTGATCTTGCTGTTGACGCTTATCAGACTGCTGCGGCTGTCGCAGATTGGTCTACAGTATTGAGCGTGCGTATACAGCTCACGCTATATGGCTTGGAAGACAATGTGGTAGGGCAGGATGGTAGTGTGAATGCGCAGCAGTTAGTGGATCGTGATGGCGTTGCCGTGGCCAATAACGATGGCCGTTTGCGTCAGGTTTTTACTAACGTATTTGCAATCAGGAATAAAATGCAATGAGGTCTATGGCACTGCCAAGCTATAAGCGAATCCACCGTCAGCGCGGTGCGGCGCTGATTGTGAGTTTGGTGTTTTTGCTGATTTTGACCATTATTAGTGTGGCATCAATGCAAACTGCAACGCTGCAAGAACGTATGGCCGGTAATATGAAGGAAGATACCATCGCCTTTCAGGCCGCTGAAGCGGCATTGCGAACCGGTGAGAATTTTATAGCTAACGGTATTTTACCAAGTTTTAACGGGACTAATGGCTTGTTTGAGTCGTGTCCTGACCCCGACGATGATCGGGCTGCGTGCTTGAACCCAGACTGGCGTGATTACGCCTCTGAGGGCTGGGTGGTGACGGCGGTTAATGTTGCTGGTGTGGCAAAACAGCCAGAATACATTGTTCAAGAATTGAATGGTGTAGAAAATAAGAAGGTAGTTTTGGATTCGGATCGCCCGGTGAGTAAAGCGGGGTTTTTCCGCATTATCGCCCGTGGTTATGGTGCCAGCGATCGCAGTATGGTGGTGTTGACAACCACTTTTAAACGTTTGAATTGATTAAGGCTGCAGTGGGCCGGAGAGTATTATGAAATCATCAACTAAACAGCGCATATGGGTGAAATTGACCCTACGTAAATTGATGGTATTTAGCAGTCTGCTGGCTTTAGCTCTGCCGGCGGCGGCGCTTGATAGTTGTATTATACAGTCGACTACCAGCGGCAATGTCGGCAATAACAGCAAGAATAAGTCTTATACGTTTAACGACCTTGAAAAAGTAAATAAGGTTGTTAGTTATGACTTGAAAAAATTGTGGTATAGCTGTCCGGTGAATGCTTTTAGCTACAGCGGGAACCGTCTTACGATTATAAACAGTAATAAAGATCTTTATACCTGTATCGGGAAATTTACCGTTGAGGGCGTTAAAAAAGACTGTACACCTGAGGTTGTGGAAACAGGCATTGCGCAATCGCCCTTATTCTTAACTCAGTCTATTGCGCCCAATATTCTTTATATTTTGGATGACTCTGGTTCCATGCATTTTGAGTTGATGCCTGGAGAGATAATTTTTGGCAGTAGCCGTTATATTTTTCCGCGTGCAGACGGTGTTTACGGCGGCAGCGATTACTCAAATTATGTGCCAACTGTCGACTCTAATGATCCTTATAATGCGCGGTCTCGCTCACCTCAAATAAACACAATTTATTACGATCCATCTACTACCTACGAGCCTTGGGTGGATGCCGATGGCGGCAGTTATCCGCAGGCTAATCCGAGTTGCGCCTTGCATAACCCTGAAACCACAACAGCATCATTTAATGCTAAGTATTGCCGTAATCTCACCGTTAGTAATAGTAATTACAATAGCAACCGCTGGTTGAGCTGTGAAAGTGATGGCGACTGTAGTAGTACAACAAGTAATAAAAGTTATTGGCCAGCGACGTATTTTTGGTATGTCAGCGGCGATCCGTGGAAATCGACTAGCTACGAGAAAAAGGAGATTAAGTCTGGCCAAACCTTTACTGGTCATGGTCGTGAAAATCGCAGTGATTGCGATACCGCATTGTTGCTCAGTCAGTGTACATACAATGAAGAGATGCAAAATTTTGCTAACTGGTATACCTATTATCGCTCGCGAGTTTTGATGGCTCGAGGAGGCTCAGGGTTTGCGTTTGCCGAACAGGGCGAGGGTTTGCGTGTCGGTTTTGGCAGTATTAATCAAGACAGTTCCAATATTGATGGCGTTAACAGCTCAGTGATCGTTAATGGCGTGCGAAAATTTGAAGGTGATGATCGCGAAGCATTTTTCCAATCATTATACGGCCGCACTATTCCGAGTTCGGGAACACCATTGCGGCTCGCAATTGATGCGGCCGGGAAATATTTTTCACGCACAGATAATAAGGGGCCGTGGGGAAATACACCTGGCACTGATGATAAAACTGATCAATTGGCCTGTCGTCGAAATTATACGGTCTTGATGACGGATGGCTATTGGTCGGGTGGCGACGTGAGTGGCGACCCCGGAAAGAATAATGACGGCAGCAATGGGCCCACGCATACCAGCCCAACTGGCCAGTCGTGGACTTACAAAGCTGTGAGTCCATACAAAGATGACCGTGACGATACTCTGGCCGACGTTGCCATGTATTACTGGAAAAATGACCTGCGCAGCGATATGTTGAATTTGGTGCCGGTGAGTAAAACAAGCCCTGCATTTTGGCAACATATGGTCACCTATGGTGTGGGCTTAGGCGTAACGGGAACGATAGACCCAGATGAAGCCTTCGCTGCTCAGACAACTGGTGCCAATATCACATGGCCAAACCCAGAAAGTTCTGACCTCTATAAAATTGATGATCTACTCCACGCAGGGGTAAATACCCGTGGCGGATTCTTTAGTGCGGCCGAGCCTAACGACTTTGCTAACGAGTTGTCAGCAGTGTTGCAGGCGATTACGAATGAAAGTAAATCGTCGGCATCTGCTATCGCGTCGAACTCAACCCGTTTGGATTCAGGTACGCTCGTTTACCAAGCAAGTTTCAATAGTTTAGAGTGGTCTGGTCGGATACTCGCTTATAATCTGAACTCTGATGGCAGCTTAGATGATGTTGCCTGGGATACTAATACCGCCAGTTTTTCAGACATTAGCGCGCGGAAGATCTTTGTCGGGGTAGGTGCGCCTGGTACGCTCGTTAAAACTGCCTTAGACTTTACTGCGGCAAACTTCCTGCTACTTTCAGCGACCCAGCAAACAGCACTGATAGCTAACGGGAGCGTGACTGATGGGATCAACCGCCTAAACTGGCTGCGGGGTGATAAAAGTCAAGAAGGTCTAACTTTGCGCGCGCGCTCAGTACCCCTCGGCGATATCGTTAACTCTGATCCCGCATTTGTCGATAATATTTCGGATTATGGTTTTAGCGTCTTGTCTGGCACCGAAGGCAGTAGTTACGCTAAGTTTCTGACGGATAAAAAATCGCGAAATTCAATGCTTTATGTTGGCGCGAATGACGGCATGTTGCATGGCTTCAATGCTGCTACTGGGAAAGAGGTGTTTGCCTATATGCCCGTGGCATCTATTCCGAAATTAGCGCAAATCGCAGGTCAAGACTATACCCACACATATACAGTGGACGGTTCGCCACGGGCGAGTGACGTTTATCTCAATGGTGCTTGGAAAACTGTAGTCGTTGGCTCTATGGGCGCGGGTGGGAATTCAGTATTTGCTTTGGATGTGACCAATCCGGCAACGATGTCTAAATCCAATTTCCTTTGGGAGTTTGCAACCTCGGCACTCGATGTTAATAAGCTGGGTGTGGCCATGAGCGAGCCGGTTGTAGTGCGTCTTGCCGCGAGTAATAAATGGGTGGCTATTTTCGGTAATGGCTATGACTCTGGCGATAATGTGAAACTGTTTGTGGTTGACCTCGCCACAGGTGTGTTGCTGAAAGCAATAGATACCGGTTTGAGTGGTGTCGGTAATGGTTTGTCGACACCGGTGCCTGTTGATGTAGATAGTGATCGAATTACCGATTATGTCTATGCCGGCGACCTGCAGGGTAATCTCTGGAAGTTTGATTTAACGGGCAATGCGGTTGCTACTTGGGATGTTGCATTTAAAGAGGGTGCAACTCCCAAACCGCTCTTTGTGGCGACAGATGATGCCGGTGTCGTTCAGCCGATTACTGCACGCCCAACAGTCGGTTCACATGCTGACAGTGGTTACATGATTTATTTTGGCACCGGTAAATATTTTGAATTATCCGATGCAACGATTACTACAAGCCCGCAAATCCAAAACTTTTATGGTATTCGCGATGTTGGCGTCCGAGTGACTGACCGGTCGAAATTAGTCGCGCAAACTGTTGTATACGAAGCGGTCGGCGATTTGATTGACAGTGGTGGCAGCACGAGTTTCCGCGCGCGATTGGTCAGTAATAATAGCCCGGACTCTGCCCCTGAGTATGGTTGGCAGCTGAAATTGGCGCCACCCTCCGGCGCAGCAACAGGGGAGCGGGCGGTATCTAAACCAATATTGAGTAGCGGTAGGATTATTTTTACTACTATCATTCCTAATAGTGACGTTTGCGGCTACGGTGGCAGCAGCTGGTTAATGGAGTTGGATGCACAAAATGGTGGACGGCTTAGCTCACCAAGCCTTGATGCCAACGATGACGGCAAAGTCGACGATCTGGATCAAATATTATTTGATGGCAAGTATTATCCCATTAGTGGCCGAGGCAGTGACGAAATGATCAAAACGCCAGGTATCATCGGTGCAGGTGACTTGGAGTATAAGTATACTTCGGGCAGTAGCGGCACAATCGGCGTAGTCACGGAATCCTCCGGTGAGAGTGATCTTGTCGGGCGGCAGTCATGGAGACAGTTTCAGTGAGGAGTAGATGCGTGCAAAGAGATTTGGGTTTTAGCCTAATAGAATTAATGGTAACGGTGGCGATTATTGGGATTCTTGCCTCGATCGCCTACCCCAGTTACCAAGAGCAAATTGCCAAGTCTCGGCGTAATGAAGCGAGCAACGCCTTGTTTAGCAGTGCACAGGCCCTGGAGCGCTTCTATTCTGCCAATGGTCGTTATACCACGGTCTCTGGTGGTACAACCCTGCCTGCGGTTATTGTTACTAAGGTGCCAGACAATGGCACTCCGTATTACACGATTGCGGCCACTGCGGCGGCAAATAATACCTTTACCCTAAAGGCGACCCGCAGCGGCCCGATGGCAGGGGATGCCTGTGGGAACTTTACTTTAGATGAAACTGGGCAGCTGGCGCTGCTTGATAAGCCCTCCGGTTCAAGTAAAACCGTTGCTGATTGCTGGCGGCGATAAAGGAAATTGAAGGCAGTCGGCGTCTAACGATACAGATTAGTTGGTGTGCCGGCCGCTTGTCACTGAAAATCGACCAATTGTCGGAATCTAACTGACATTGTTTGTTCCCCCGATTAGCCTGTAAATGTCAAAATTTACAGGATGCTAGCAGCTAATGAACGACGTCCGTCGCCAACGCGGTTTTACGCTGATTGAGCTCATGATCACAATAGCGATTATTGCGATCATTTCCACAATTGCACTTCCTTCCTACCGTGATTATGTGATGCGCGCTAATCGTACAGCGACGGCTAGCTATTTACTGGAAGTTGCCGGTTTGCAAGAACGGCGCTTTTTAGATACCCGGGCCTATGCCGCTGATATGACCGCACTAGGCGCTACCCCGCCAAATGAAATTGCCAGTAATTACACTATTGCGACTGCTGGTGATAACACCACTACACCGCCAAGCTACAGCGTTACTGCCACACCGATATCAACTGGGCCGCAAAGTTCTGATAGTTGTGGCACGCTTACGTTGAACAGCAAAGGCGAGAAAGGCCACGCCAGCGGAGCAAGTCGATGCTGGAATTAATGTTTAGGCCAAATACCTCACGAGGCTTTACCTTGCTCGAGCTTATGGTCACTTTGGCCATAGCGGCCATTTTGGCTTCTATAGCGGCACCTTCCTTTAATGGTCTGATTGAAAATCAACGTGTGCGCAGTGTCAGTAATGACCTGATGTCGTCGATTAATTTAGCGCGAAGTGAAGCCGTGACGCGTAATGCGACGATAGCGGTTACGCAGGCGAGTGGCGGCTGGACGAATGGCTGGACAATACGTGCTGGAGGGACCGATTTGCGTGTCGAAGACCCAGTAGGCGGCGTTGCAATTTCGGCAGCACTAAGCAGCTTTAGCTACAACAGCAGTGGTCGAGCGACTGCTGCAGTGAGTTTTACCGTGGCGCCGGCGTCTGGTAACGCAGACAGAACCCGTTGCGTTGCTATTTCCCTTAATGGTAAGCCGTCAAGTAAAAAGGGGGCGTGCTAATGAAAGGGCCTTCTGTAAAAAATAATGGATTTACCTTAATCGAAGTCCTGGTGGCCTTGGTCGTGCTTTTGGTCGGCATGATGGGCGCGGCGGGTTTAATGGTAAGAACGGTCCAGCAAGAAGTGGAGGCTTACCAGCGTTTACAGGCGTTAAATTTACTGCAAGACATCACGGATCGTATTAATGGCAACCGTAATGTTGTGAGCTGCTATTCCAATGGCTCGACGGGAATGACGTTAGGCTACGGTGTGGACAGTATCACTGCCTGTAGTTCAGGTACCGCTGAAGAAAATTCGCGAACGAATGCAGATCTAGCGGATTGGAATGCCAATTTACAAGGTACTGCAGAGCAAAATAGCGATACTGAAAACGTGGGCGCAATGATTGGCGCTCGCGGCTGCATTGTGCAGATGAGTGCAGTAGACCAAATTTATCGCGTTACCGTTGCATGGCAAGGCTTAAGCGAAACTGTGGCGCCAACAGAGGACAATACCTGTGGTAAAGATGACTATGGTAGCGAGAAATTGCGCCGCACGGTAAGCGCGGTAGTCCGTATTGGTGACCTATCATGATGCCATTCACCCCGCGGTTTTCGCGCAGCAAAGGCCTGTCTTTAGTCGAAATACTCATATCGCTGAGTCTAGGCGCCTTTATGCTACTGGGCATTATCAGTCTGATTGCGTCGGTGAGCAGTACGCGCCAAGCACTGACGAAAACATCGGAGCAAATTGAGAACGGCCGATATGCCTTGCAGTTATTTGCCGAGGACGTAGCGATGGCTGGCTTTTACGGTCGCTTTCATCCAGGAGTTGGTGTGGCAACACCAACGCTGCCAGATCCATGTGCTACGGGTAGCGTGCTATCTGAACTGGGCTTTAATAATTCGGCAGTTAGTCCGCAGTTGCCGGTAGCGGTGGCGGGATACGCGAGCGGAACAGCTTTGCCAAGCTGTATTTCGGATGAATCTGCGGTTGTCGGTTCCGAGGCCCTTGTTGTTCATCGTGTTGCACCGACACCGATTTTGGCCAGTACGCTTTCTGCGGGCAACACCGTACCGTACTTTCAAGTTTCCGATTGCAGCACCGTTACTACCGCCTTTGTCTTTGATAAAGATCCAAGCAATTTAACTCTGACCGAAAAAGACTGCCTCACTGAAGCTGAAGTATGGCCCTACCAAGTGCGCAGTTATTTTATTACCAACTGCGAAGATTGCAGCGACGGCGGAGATAGTAAACCCAGCTTAAAAGTACGTGAATACATGGGGGGGAGCACAAGCACTCATGCCCTAGTCAGCGGCGTCGAAGATATGCATTTTTCCTATGGAATTGATCTAAATGTTGACGGCGGACCGGATTGCTATGTTGATGACCCTAGTGTTGATGTTGCCCCGAGTACTTGCACAACAGCTGGCTGGTCGACGGTTGATGCAGAAAACTGGGCAGATGTAGTCTCTGTGCGGGTGTATTTACTGGTACGTGGCTCCGAAGTCGCTGGCGATATTCATAATGGCAAAACCTTTGATATGGGTCGCGCCAGTCGCGTGGGGCCATTCACTGATGGTTTTAAGCGGCAAGTTTATTCAAGTGTTATAACCATACCTAATGTCGCCGGGGCGAGAGAGTGATGAAAGCGAGCGGACAGTTTGTGGGCAGGCAACAGCGCGGCGTCGTATTAATTGTCGTATTGATTATGCTTGGTGTATTCAGTGTAATCGTAGTGAGCATGATTGGTGGCAGCAATATTAATTTCAAGATCGCCGGCAATCAACAGTACCGAATGGAAGCGAAAATGGCGGCCCGTAATGGTGTGGAGTCTTATATAAGTAATCCCGCAAATTTCGCACTGCCGTTGCCAACAAGTGATGCCTTCGTGAATAGCGATTTTAATGGTGACGGAGTCGCTGACATGATCGCGGTGGTTGCCCCGCCAGACTGTTTGCGAGCGGTGCCTATTCTACAATCCGCTTTAGACGTTGCGGACCCGCATGATGCGCAATGTCTTGGTAGTGCTCAGCAAAATAACTCAGGTCTGTTTCACGCTTCTGGGGCCTCCAGCGCCGGCAATTCTTGGTGTAGCAAAATGACATGGGACGTGGGCGCTCGGGTTAGTGATGCTAAGACTGGCGTCGATGTAGCGATGCACCAAGGCGTGTATTTGCGCGCGATTATTGGAACCACCTGTTTATGAAACATATTACTACGACCAGTCAATATTGGGGTGAAGCGAGTATGAAACGTATCTGTAAATACGGTGCATGTATGCTGGCAGTGTTATCCGCGAGTGTTTTATCGTCACATTCAATCGCTGAAGATATCGATTTGTTCTCCGGTCTTAATCCGGCCAGTGGCAATCCACCTACCGTGTTGCTTGGGTGGCACAGTTCGGCGAACTCCAATGCCAATGTTGTTCATGGTTGTACCTACTCTGATGGCAGTGGTGAGCCTGCGCTAGGCGATACTGTTGGTGGTATGGAGCAGTGCGCAATTGTTAATACCATGTTGTCGTTAAAGCAGCCTGCTAATGCGGGGCTTTTAGGCGCGATAAAAATTGGTGTAATGGTTTTTAATCAGAACAGCTTTAGTAGCTTTAATAATGGTACGAGCCTCGGCAATGGCGATAATCGCTGTGGTTATTTAATGGTGCCGCCGACCTTGCTCGACAGTGACGGGATCGACTCGTTTATCGCCCTGTTAAAGCAGTTTTCAAAATCAGAGTTGGCGAACCAATCGCGTTTAGGTGATTTGATCGCGGAAAGCTGGGCGATGTTAAACGGCCTGTCGACTTCATGCTCAGGGGTGAATTACAGTACATTGGCCAGTGTAGCAACAGAATGTCGTGATGCAGTCTTGGTTTATTTGGGCAACGCTACCAAGGAAAACGCTAATGTCGCAGACGGTACGGGTAACCCTGATGTACTGCTGAAAAATGAATTGACCTCGACATTTGGTTACAGCACTAGTTCTGAAAAATATAAGTTCTTTAGCACCCCGCGTTCAGTGACCTTGCTGAATAATTCCGGCGCTTCAAATAATAAATATTGGGGGGATGAATGGACCCGGTTTATGAATTTGGTGGATGTCGATAATAGCGCCCAGAGTGATCGCAATGTAACAACTTACTCGATTGCTGTGTATGACCCAGAACTAGAGTCCAAATTGGCGGGTGAAATTAATTTTCTGTCTGATTTAGCGACTGAGGGTGGCGGCAAAGCGTTTAAAGTAGAAAAATCTCAGTCAGCGGCGTTGTCTGAAATTCTGTTGCAGATATTTAACGAAGTGCAGGACGTTAACAGCGTGTTCTCGTCTGCCACCCTACCTGTTAGCGCGAATACCCAGGGTACTTATTTGAACCAAGTATTCATCGCGATGTTTAGACCCGATAGTTTAGCTGGGCCTCGCTGGAACGGTAACGTTAAACAATATCAATTAGGTTTTGATTCGGGTGGTAATACCGTTTTAACCGATGCAACTCAGGATGTATCCGCTGCGGTGACCTCGGTAACGAATCCCGTGACCGGCGCTATTGCGAGCTCTGCTACTAGTTTTTGGACGAATAATGCGCCAGAAAATAGTGATGGAACTGCAGTGACGAATTGGCCATCTGATGGTTTTTGGCGCAATAGCCCAGAAGGCGATGCGTTTTTTTACGACGCACCTGATGGCGATTTAGTTGAGAAAGGCGGCGCAGGTCAAATGTTGCGTATCAATAATCTTACTAGCAGCGCTAGCCGCAAGGTATTAACGTGTAATACGGCGGGTGGCTGTCCAACGGCGACAACGCTGCCAGTTTTTGCTACGTCGAATAGCACCCTTGTTGGCAATCTTGGCGGAATTTTGAGTGCCCCCCAAGCTGGTGGTAGTGCGACCATTGTTGTCGGTAGATCCGATACCGGTGAAGCTATTTCAACTTCGTGTTCTGGAAATGGTAATAGCCGAACTTGCGTTGTTACTCATGATGGCAGTGGTGGAACTAATCTTGATGCTACCACTGATAAAGTCGTAATTCTTGGGGCATGGAATGATACTTTAGCGACAAATAAGCAAACCTGCACCTATGCTACGCCTTGCGAAATTTCGAATGTCAGTAATACAAGCTTCAGCGTTATCAGCAAAGATATCCCTAATAACGGTAGTTATACTGACGCGACTATTGTCGAAATTAGTAAAGCGGCAACTATCACTCAGAGTAATCATGGTTTATCTCAAGGTAATCAGATCAAATTAGAAAACTGTACGGTCGGAAATACAAGCGACACAGTGAATGCCGAACTCTTGGAGGGCACTATTTTAGGCAGCGTTACTACTGTTATAGATAGCAATTCTTATGTGACTACTTTAGGGGACTACGCATTAGCGGGGTCAGGGGCGTCTGTTTCATGCGGTAGCAGTGTAGAAACCTTAACAGCTGAGAATTTAGTGAATTGGATGCGCGGCGATGACATCGTCGGTAATGAGACAAAACGCGGGCCCTGCCCCCCAGAATCTAGAGATTCCAGTACCTGTCCTATCTCAGTGCGTGGTTCTATCCATGGTGATGTTCTGCACTCACGACCAGCCGTTATAAACTACGGCGGATCTACCGGTGTTGTTGTTTACTACGGTTCTAATGACGGCCATTTCCGCGCTATAAACGGCAATCAGGACGACTATATTGGAACAGTTCGGCCTGGTGGCGAGCTGTGGAGTTTTGTCGCGCCTGAGTTTTTTGACAAGTTAAGTCGACAGTATAAAAACGATCCCGTGGTAAAATATCCAACGGTAGTCGATAGCAGTGCCGCGCCGCGCGATTACTTTTTCGATGGTACAACAACGGTACTTCAAGACGGCCGCACAGGGACAACAACTGCAGGTAAGTCATATATTTACATGTCGGCGCGTCGCGGTGGCAGGTTGGTTTATGCAATGGATGTCACAGACCCGGCTGCTCCCAAATTCCTTTGGCGACTAAGTAACGCTGATGTGCCGGAGTTAGGGCAGACTTGGTCGCAGCCTCGGGTAGCGCAAATTAAAAGTCATACCAATCCAGTGCTGATTTTTGGCGCGGGCTATGACCCCGCCGAGGACACTGAGCCCGCGCCAAGTACTAATAGCATGGGCCGCGGTATATTGATTGTAGATGCGGTCACCGGCGGCGTATTGTGGGCGGCATTGCCTAGTTGTGCCGGGGTGACTTTGGCTACCGGCGGAACCTGTGTAATTACATCCGCGCTTACTAAGTCAATTCCTGCCGATATTACGCTATTAGATCGCGATATCGACGGCTATATTGACCGGCTTTATGCCGCTGACGTTGGTGGTAATGTGTGGCGGGTTGATCTCGAGGCGAATAGTCCCGCAACGCCGACCTTCGCAGATTTCCAGATGACCAAATTGGCAGCGCTCGGCGGTAGCGGTAATGACGCGCGCAAATTTTTGTTTGGTCCAGATGTGGTGCCAACCAATAATTTTGATGCGGTTGTACTGAGTTCGGGTGATCGCGAGCATCCGCTTTATACTGACCAAACCACCGCCGGATTGGCCTATAACGTTAATAATCGCTTTTACCTAATTATGGACCCTAATAAGGGCAAATCTGTCGCTAGTGGTACCGCGGTAATTACCGACTCAGATCTTGTGAACCAGACCGACGTTCAATGTATAGACGGTTCCGGTAACTTAGTGGCTTGCACTGATGCCGACGCCCAAGAGTTACGTTTTGACGGTGTTGCAAACGGCAGCTTTGATGGTTATTACATTAATTTACGCGATGGCGAAAAAGGCGTTAACGCGCCCCTGGCTGTTGCAGGTAAAGTCTATTTTGGTACCAACCAGCCTGATGTGCCCTCAAATGGGAGCTGTACTGCAAACCTAGGAAATGCCGGTGCGTATATTATTGATTTATTTGCGGGCAGCTTTCATCGTCAAACCTTTGCGGGCGGTGGCCTACCACCTTCGCCTATTGCGGGTTTGGTGACGATCGACGGTAAAACAGTGCCGTTTATTATAGGTGGTGCGGGGCCTTCACCCTTTGACCCCAGTGACCCAGAGCTGGACTTGTCTGGTGGGCGCAAGAGAACATATTTTTACTACCAGTAATATAAATGAAAAACGGCGACTTATAAGTCGCCATTTTTCATTCTAAGTTATATTTTTTCAGCTTGTAACGGAACTGCCTAAAGGTCAGTCCCAAGTTTTTAGCCGACTCGGTTTTGTTCCAGCGATTTGCCTCTAAGGCGTCGGCGATAATTTCTTTTTCAATACCGGCTATATACTCTTCCAACTGCCCGCTGGCGGCGAGAAAGTGGCTACCACTATCCGATGTTTTATTTTGGATGTTAGCTTGTTGGATGGGACTCGGCAGCGACAAATCGCTGGCGGTTATTGTACCTTTTTCACAAAGAGTCGCCGCGCGCTCAATGATGTTTTCAAGCTCGCGGACATTGCCTGGGAAACCGTAATTGCAGAGGCTATTTAAGGCTGATTTGTCGAGGGTCGGCGGGTTTACGCCCCAATCGCGGCCAATGCGTTCAAGCATGAATTTCGCTAGTAGAGGAATGTCGCTAGCGCGATCACGAAGGCTGGGCACTTGAACCTCTATCACGTTGATCCGATAAAATAAGTCGCTACGGAAATGCTCTGCAGCCACTGCCTTGCTTAAATCGCGATGGGTCGCGCTGAGAATGCGCACGTCGACGGGGATTTCTTGGTTGGAACCAATCCGGCGTACGGCCTTTTCTTGAATCGCGCGCAGTAATTTAACCTGCATATTGAGGGGGAGGTCGGCGACTTCGTCGAGAAAGAGGGTGCCGCCATTGGCCGCCTCAAATAGACCTTCTTTGTGGTCGTAGGCGCCAGTGAAGCTGCCTTTACTGTGGCCAAAAAATTCACTTTCAACTAATTCGCTCGGAATTGCGCCGCAGTTTACCGGTACAAACGGCGCGTCGCTACGCGGGCCATTGGCGTGAATTAGCCTTGCTACTACTTCTTTGCCACTACCAGACTCGCCACTGATGTATACCGGGGCTTGGCTTCGCGACAGCTTTAATATCTGTTCGCGAAGATTGACGATGCTTTGAGTTTCGCCAAGTAAGCGGGTATTGCTGCTACCGTCAAATTGATTTTCGCGACGATCTAATTTCAGGGCCGTTTTTACGAGGCTGCGCAATTGCTCAACTGAGACGGGCTTGTTGATAAAGTCAAAGGCACCGGCTTTTAAGGCTTCTACGGCCAGTTCGGTACTGCCATAGGCCGTTAATACTGCCACGGCGGTGCACATTGCGTTCTGCTGAATATGGCGAACAATTTCTAAGCCAGAGCCGTCGGGAAGTTTAATGTCGGTTAGGCAGAGGCTAATGTTCTCTGTTTTGCTGAGTGCCTGAAGTGCATCGCGAACATTACCAACGGCGATTGTGTGCAAACCCATACGACTAATAGTGATATCAAGTAGTTCACGAATATCGGGTTCATCGTCAATGATTAGTACGGTTTGCTGCATATTTGTTGGCTCTTTCAAATCGCTATCTCGATAGATTTTAGTACTTACTCGGGTAATGTGCCGCGATCGGGGTGGGAGAATTGTAAGCGAAAACAGCTTTCTTGGTGCGCAGTGCGGTGATAATAAATATGTATTTGGTTCGCGAGACAGAGTTCACGGCATAAATAGAGGCCTAAGCCATTGCCCTGAGCTTGGGTGGTGAAAAAGGGTTCAAATATTTTATCAATATCCTCGGAGGCGATGCCGTCGCCATTGTCGATAATATCCAAAATAACGGCGCCTGATCGCGCAAGGGTGCTACAGCGAAAATGGAGTTCAGCAGTGCCTTGCGCAGCAGCGCCATGACGAACGGCATTTTCGGCAATATTCGAGATGATTTGGTTTAGCTGGCTGCGGTCGACTTTAATCGTGTCAGTCTCATCGAGTTTTTCTATGTTTATTGTGTATTCATGGCGCTCAGTTGGCCGCCAGTCGCTTGCAAATGCATCTAACCAGTCGCCGAGTGAAAACCGTTCCGGTTGTGAGGTTCGGCCGCGGGACAGCTCAAGTATGTTTTTAATGATCGCATTCATCCGCAACGCGTGATTTTGGATGATTTCGGTAAACCGGCTGTCGCTGGCGTCAAGGTTGGGGCTTTCGCCAAGGAGCTGAGCGGCGTGGCTTATGGCGCTGAGAGGGTTGCGGATCTCGTGTGCGATGCTGGCAGTAAAGCGGCCTAATGACGCTAGTTTCAAGTTTTGGGCTCGCTGCGCTATTTTACTGATATTTTCAATATAGAGAAGGCAGTCGCTGTGATCCTGCGCTTCTAGGTTGGTCATATTGACGTGAACGTCGAGGTGCTGGGGGCCAACGGCAATAATCCGTGAATGATTGACGCCTTCCTTTGCCATTTCAATGAGCACGGCTGGCGCGTATTGATCCTGATCAGCCTCGGCAGTTGGAATGTCGAGGAGCTCCTGTGCGGCGTCATTGATGAGTTTGATGTGGCCGGTTCGGGACATCACGATGATGCCTGTTTGCATTCTTTCGACTATCCGCTGATTAATGGCTGAAAGTTTTTCGATGTCGGTGCGGCGTCGTTCTGCTAATTGCTGAGTTTTGACTATCCGAGCGCTGAGGTAGCGAATGGCAATGGCGGCGGAAAAATAGGCCGTGCCGGTAATCCCCGCCACTATAAACTGCTGGGCACTTACCTGTTCATAGAGTGTGTGTGCGGCAACCTCGCTAATGGCTGAAATGGTCGCGAGCGCGGCAATTGCTAGGCTAAGTTGACTCGGCAGGGTGATGCTCGCGGCGCTGATCGAGACAATGAGGAGCAACGGTAAACCGGAGTCGGCGCTGCCAGAGCAATAGCTCATAAACATGATCGCGCCAATGTCGATAAAGAATTCAAAGAACAGCTGGGTTGGGGAGTAACTTCCTTTTGTGAAATAGTGGCGCAACATTAGGCCAAGTGCAAAAACAGCGTAGCCGGAGACCACAAAGCCAAAAATTTGTGGGGCGCTGGCACCGAGCGTCGACTTGGCAGGACCAAACATTAAGGCAATGAATAGGGCTGTTGCTAAAACAAAGCGGTATGCGCTGTGTACGCGCATAATCGCGCGCTGCTGGATATGATCGTGGGCGATGGCCATAATATACCTTTGCTGATTCTGACCTCAGTTTATACGTCCGTAGAGGGGGATGCACTCCCGCTTATTTGATAGAATAGCGCGTCTTGGCTTGTGCGCCGTGCTGTCTCAAGTCAACAAAGTCGAATTTAGCCCCGTTTAGTAGATGGAAACCGTTTAATGACTTCAATGCGTATTGTGCTTGCTCAGATAAATCCGATGGTCGGGGATATCGAAGGCAACACCGATAAAATTATCGCCACCATAGAAACCGCGGTTTCTCGCCACGACCCTCAGTTGATTCTATTTCCAGAATTGGTGGTAACGGGCTATCCGCCAGAAGATTTGCTGCTGCGCGACAGTCTTGTTCATCGTGTTGAGCGCGCGCTGCAAAAAATAGCAAGCCAAGCCCCGCAGTGTTATGTGGTTTTGGGGTATCCACGTTCGATTGACGGTAAGTTATACAATGCCGCCGGAGTTTTCTTTGGCGGCAAATTGGTCAATGAATACCATAAGCAATGCCTGCCAAATTACCGCGTGTTTGATGAGAAACGCTATTTTACGGAAGGCAAGCACACCCTAGTGATGAATATTTTTGGGGTGCCGACGGCAATCAGTATTTGTGAAGACGTGTGGGAAGACGCCCCCACCGCAGGTGCCAAAGCCGAAGGTGCGAAGTTGATGCTTAATTTAAGCGCCTCGCCGTTCCATGCGGGTAAGCAAATTGAGCGTGAGGCCCTGTTAGCTCAACGGGCTTGGCAGGGCGGTATGCCGGTGGTGTATTGCAATTTAGTTGGTGGCCAAGATGAACTGGTCTTTGATGGCGCCTCAATGGTGGTGTCGGCGGAAGGCGAATTAATCGCGCGTAGCCCGGCGTATATTGAATACATAAGCTGTATTACCGCCGATTGGGATGGCCGCCGCCTGCGCTTTGAAGAAGGCGAAGTCAGTGATTTACGACCCGTTCTGGAAGATATTTACGAGACTCTGGTGCTGGGCGTTCGCGATTACGTGAATAAAAACGGCTTTAAGAGTGTGGTTTTGGGCTTGTCGGGCGGCATTGATTCGGCAGTAACCTTGGCAATTGCTGTTGATGCCTTGGGTGCGGATCGCGTCGAAGCCGTGATGATGCCTTTTCGCTATACCGCGTCAATGAGCATGGAAGATGCGCAGGCGCAGGCCGCTATGCTCAAAGTGCGCTATCAGGTTATTTCCATTGAGTCGGTTTACGATGCCTTTATGTTGGCCTTGAGTGATGAGTTTGAGGGCATGAGTCCAGATAAAACCGAAGAGAACTTACAGGCTCGTTGTCGCGGTGTTTTACTGATGGCGATTTCCAATAAAAAGGGTTCGTTGGTACTCACTACGGGCAATAAAAGTGAAGTAGCGGTGGGTTACTCCACCTTGTATGGCGATATGGCGGGTGGTTTTGACGTGCTTAAAGACGTCGCCAAGGTGCGGGTATTTGAGCTGGCTCGATATCGTAATACCTTGTCTCCAGCTATCCCTCAGCGAGTGATTGATCGACCGCCATCAGCTGAGTTGGCGCCGGATCAAAAAGATGAAGATAGCTTGCCGCCCTACGAAATTCTCGATCAGGTTATTGAACGCTATATCGAACACGATGAAAGTGCTGAGACTATAATTGCTGATGGCTTTGATCGGGATATGGTCTACCGGATTTTACGGCTCATTGATCTCAATGAGTATAAACGTCGGCAGGCGCCCATAGGTACACGTATCACCGAACGGGGCTTTGGTCGAGATCGTCGTTACCCAATTACCCAGAAGTGGCCCATCGGCGATTAAACCGTAATTCATTTGTTAATTTGGCAACATGACGGTCGGAGGTATCCCTGATGGGCTATCTCCGCTCTACAAAATCTGGGAATAGGGCAGCATGGAATTACGGGCAAGCAATGTACGGAAGCTCCGGGAGGGCACTTTCGATGTTCTGATTCTTGGCGGCGGAATTAATGGCGCGGTGTCGGCTGCTGCGCTCGCCGCGAAAGGTGTGAAAGTCGCGTTAATTGACCGTGGTGACTTTGCCGGTTTAACGAGTTCTAACTCCTCAAATTTGGCCTGGGGCGGAATAAAATATCTCGAAAATCACGAATATTTCCTAGTCAATAAGCTCTGTCGTAGTCGCAACCATCTAATGCGCAGTTATCCGTCGACAGTGAAGGAAATTCGCTTTCTCACTACAATCCAGCGTGGCTTTCGGTTTCCTGCATTTTTGGTGTATTTGGGCACTATCGCCTACTGGGTTTTTGGTCGTTTTTTAACCCGCGCGCCGCGCTATATGAGCCGCGCCGCGTTGGCGAAGGCAGAGGCAGTGATTGATACCAGTAACGCGGAAGGTGGCTTTGAGTATTCGGATTGCTACCTCTACGACAATGACGCGCGTTTCGTTTTTAACTTTGTGCGCACCAGTCTTAATTACGGCGGTATTGTTGCGAATTATGTCGAATCCCTCGGTGCTGAGCGGCGCGATGGCTTTTGGCATAGTCAGGTGCGCGATAATATCAGCGGCGAAGAATTCAGCGTTCGGGCTAAAGTGCTGATAAATGCCTGCGGCCCCTATGTAGACGCGCACAATAAACTGAGCGGTCAGCGCACTGCGCATCGCCATTTGTTCTCAAAGGGTATTCATCTGATTGTTGATCGGGTTACCGAGACTCAGCGCATACTTACCTTCTTTGCCAGCGATGGGCGCTTGTTTTTTGTTATTCCGATGGGGCCCAAGACCTGTATTGGTACCACCGATACGCAGGTAGAAAGTGCTGAGGTTGCAGTGACTGATGCAGACCGGCATTTTGTCTTGGACAATGTAAATGCTTTACTCAAACTGGAAAAGCCGTTGTGTCTTGCTGACATTATTTCTGAGCGCTGTGGCGTAAGGCCACTCGCTCTAAAAGGTGAAGATGGCGTGGCCGATTGGGTTAAATTGTCGCGTAAGCACGCCATTGATGTAGACGAGCAGGATCAGCACCTTAGTATCTTTGGTGGCAAGCTCACCGACTGCATTAATGTGGGAAACGAGGTGGCTGAATGGATAGAAAGCTTAGGGATAAAAGTACCCTACGCCAATCAGCGTTGGTATGGCGAGCCGGGCAATAGCGTAAAACGCGAGTTTTTGCATCAGGCGAGGTTGATGAATCTCGATGCCTTAACCGACCCTAGTTCCTCGGAGCCGTTGACTCAGCGTCTTTGGCGGCGCTACGGCCGCAGCGCCATCGAAATGCTAGAGATGATCCGCGAAGACCCCAGTAGTGCGGAGTTGCTGATTGAAAATGCCGAATACCTACGTTGTGAAATTGAACACGCCGGTCGACGCGAAATGATTACCAAGCTAGATGACTTCCTGCGCCGCCGTTCAAAAATAGCACTTGTCGTGCGCCGCGAAGACATAATCAATGCTCCCGGCCTGCGCGAAGCCTGCGAGATTTTGTTTGGCGATGAAGCCGAGGCGAAGTTGGCTGAATACGTGGACGCGACGGCGGGCTAGATTGGCCTGGCGTCAGAAGTCTGATGTTAGGGGTGAGCTTGGTGCCGGAAGTCGGGCGTCTGACGAAAAGCGGACTGTTCTAGCGCCATGCTTGTTGGGGATTGATCTGTTTTTATCTGTAAAAAAGCCCAAGATCGTTACATCGATCTTGGGCTTTTTTACGTCAGGCGTCCGAGATCAAGCATCGGACTAGGCTGCTCTTTACTCTTCGGTTACTTCCCGATTATCAAACTTTGGTGGCTCATAGCGATCAAGCAAGCCCAAGCTCGCCTTGTTGAGAAGCGAGCCTTCTTGGTCAAGACCAACTTGGCTTACAAAGTTGCCATCTTTATCGAGTGATGGGTGATTAGGATAGTTTTTACGCAGCACCATCAACGACTGATCGGCTAAGTCGTTCATTTCTAGCAGCAAGTAGGCTTGTACCATTACCGCTAGGGCGTCTGGTATGGCGGGGGTTTGCGGCAGGTTTTCGATCACGTAGCGGCCACGGTTGGCGGCTGCCAAGTAAGCTTTACGTTTGAAATAGTAATTAGCGACATTGATTTCGTAGCGCGCTAGGCGGTTGCGCAATTGCACCATACGCGCCTTGGCGTCGGGGGCATAGTCGCTGTCTGGGTAACGTTGCAGCAATTGGCGGAAGTCGTCAAAAGACTGAATTGTGGTGCCCGGGTCGCGCTGGGTCATATCCGTCGGGATAAAACGCTCCAAAAAGCCCTCGCCGTCGGTATAGTTGGCTAAGCCGCGCATATAATAGGCGTAGTCAGCTTTTGGGTGTTGCGGGTGAAGGCGAACAAAGCGATCTGCGGCAGCAACCACCGCTTCGTTGTCACCGCCGCGATAATAAGCGTAAATGATCTCTAGCTGGGCTTGTTCGGCGTAGGGACCGAAGGGGTAGCGGCTTTCTAGGAGCTGTAAGTTCTCCACGGCCAATGAAAAGTTTTTGCTTTTCAGGTAGCCTTGCGCAGCTTCGTAGATTTCTCGCTCCGACATTTCGGGCCGATCTGGGCGGTTGGCACAGCCAACAACCAATATGCTTATAAAGAGAAGTGCAAAGACCTTAACGACAGCTTTCATGTAATTTTTCCAAATAGCGGAATATCCCCGATGACCCCTTGTCTTAGCAAGGGCCTGCTATTTAAACACAGCGCGAAGATGGTATAAAGAATCAGCTATGACCGAGATTATAGATCGACAGGAAATTGTCCCTGCAGGCTTCAATGGCGACCGTTTTGACCAAGTGGCGGCCCAGTTGTTCCCGGAGTATTCGCGTTCGCGCCTACAAACGTGGATAAAAAGCGGTGAACTCACCGTCAATGGTGAGGCTCAGCGTACTCGTGACAAGGTTTACGAAGACGACAAGCTGGCATTGCGCGCCGAATTACAGCCGGAAGTGCGCTGGGAGGCAGAGGAAATTGAGCTTGATATCGTCTATGAAGACGAACATGTTCTTGTAATAAACAAGCCAGCGGGCTTAGTAGTACACCCCGGCGCGGGTAATCCCGACGGCACGCTATTGAATGCCCTGCTAAATCACTTCCCTGACATCGCTACTGTTCCTCGTGCGGGTATTGTTCACCGCCTCGACCGCGATACCACGGGTTTGATGATTGCCGCCAAAACACTTGAAGCTCATACCAGTCTCGTTGCGCAGTTGCAGGCCAGAGAGGTGCATCGGGAATACGATGCCGTGGTTTTTGGCACCATGACCGGCGGTGGTACGGTCGAAGAACCCATGGGCCGGCATCCCCGCCAGCGGACTAAAATGGCGGTGACCCAAATTGGCGGTAAGGAGGCGATCACCCATTACCGTGTCACGCGGCGGTATTTGAATCACACCCATATCCGTTGTTTTCTGGAAACCGGTCGCACGCACCAAATACGGGTGCATATGGCCCACATCAAATACCCTTTGATTGGTGATCCGCTCTACGCTGGGCGACCACGCTTACCCAAGGGCGCGAGTGAAACCCTGATTACTGCGCTGCGCGGATTTGGCCGTCAGGCCTTGCACGCCCGTCGCTTGGAACTGGAACATCCCATCACCGGCGACACCATGTCGTGGGAAGTACCGCTGCCAGATGACATGAAGGCCTTAATCGCCGTTCTGTCTACTGAGGACGTACGCTGAGTGTGGATTGAGCCTGATTGGCCGGCACCGCCGTCGATTGTGGCGCTGTCGACCACCAGAACCGGCGTTGCTGGTTTTGCGGGGGCGAGTGAAGCCCCCTATGGCTGCTTTAATCTCGGTGACCACGTTGCGGATCATCCGGCGGCAGTTGCGGAAAACCGCGATCGCTTGCTTGCAAGTTGCGGTGGCTTAGACCGTATTGCCTGGCTGAATCAGGTGCATGGCACCGACATTGTTAGGCTAGAGCAGCGGCCAAACGTTGTGTTTGCTGCAGATGCGAGCGTTACCAGTGAAGTTGGCTTGGGTTGCGGGGTGCTAACAGCGGATTGCGTGCCGGTACTTTTTTGTCGGCGTGACGGTAGTCAAGTCGCTGCAGCCCACGCCGGTTGGCGGGGGCTGTGCGCAGGCGTATTGGCAAATACCGTTCGCGCATTTAATTGTCCAGCCGATGAGCTATTGGCGTGGATTGGCCCGGCAATCTCGCAAGCTAATTTTGAGGTTGGCGCTGAGGTATACCAAGCCTTTCAGGCAGAATTTCGAGGCCCCTCGTCGGCCGAAATTAATTCGGCGTTTGCACCAGTTGTGACTAAGCCGGGGCATTACCATGCCGATCTCTACGCGCTCGCTCAAGCGCAGTTGCGTGGATTTGGTGTGGGCTGGGTTGGCGGTGCAAAGCGCTGCACGTTTGCCGAATCGGCGCAGTTTTACTCCTTTCGTCGCGACGGTGTCACCGGTCGTCAGTTGAGCTTGATCTACATCAAGCCTTAGTCCTATAGACTGGGCTATCTTAGCTAACATCTTGAAATCTGCTCTACGCTCCCCCATTTATACAACATGACTAGTGAAGGTGATCGCCTTCGCTTTATCGTTGTCGGAGAAATAAAATGCGAATAGATCGTTTTACTACTTCTTTGCAAACTGCGGTTGCAGATGCCCAGTCATTGGCCTTGGGTAAAGACCACCAATATATCGAAGCACTGCATTTACTCAGTGCGTTACTTAAGCAGCAAGGCGGTAGTGCCAAGCCCTTGCTGACTCAAGCTGGTGCCAATATTCCCTTGCTGGAACAGAGTATTGCCACGGCCTTAGATCGTATGCCAACAGTGCAAGGCGCCGCTGGCGATGTGCATATATCTCAAGCGTTAGCGCGAATTTTTAACGTGACGGATAAGCTCTCACAGCAGCGTAAAGACAGTTTTATCTCAAGTGAACTGGTGCTGCTGGCGATGTTGGAAGCCAACGATGAAGCCGCCAAGCTGCTTGCCGACAGCGGCGTTAAAAAAGTCGCGCTCAACGCGGCCATCGACAAAGTGCGCGGCGGCCAAGCGGTCGATGACGCCTCCGCCGAAGAGTCGCGCCAAGCGTTAGATAAATACACTATCGATTTAACCGAGCGCGCGGAATCGGGAAAATTAGATCCCGTCATTGGGCGCGATGACGAAATTCGCCGCACCATTCAAGTTTTGCAGCGCAGAACTAAAAATAACCCAGTATTGATCGGCGAACCCGGCGTGGGTAAAACGGCGATTGTTGAAGGCTTGGCGCAGCGCATTATCAATGGCGAAGTGCCCGAGGGTTTGAAAAATAAACGAGTTTTGTCTTTGGATTTGGGCGCCTTGTTGGCTGGCGCAAAATTCCGTGGTGATTTTGAAGAACGCTTGAAAGCGGTACTGAATGAATTGTCTAAGGAAGAAGGCCGCGTCATTCTGTTTATCGACGAATTACACACCATGGTTGGTGCCGGTAAAGCTGAGGGCGCAATGGACGCAGGCAATATGCTCAAGCCTGCTTTGGCGCGGGGCGAGCTGCACTGCGTGGGCGCCACGACGTTAAACGAGTATCGCCAGTCGATTGAGAAAGATGCTGCGCTCGAACGCCGCTTCCAAAAAGTGTTGGTTGAAGAGCCTTCTGAGGAAGACACCATTGCTATTTTGCGCGGCCTGAAAGAACGCTACGAAGTGCACCACGGCGTCGACATTACCGACGCGGCAATCATTGCGGCTACCAAGTTGTCGCAACGCTATATTACCGACCGGCAGTTGCCTGATAAGGCGATTGATTTAATCGACGAAGCCGCCAGCCGTATTCGTATGGAAATCGATTCTAAACCTGAGGTTATGGATAAGCTCGAGCGCCGGTTGATCCAATTGAAAATTCAGCGTGAGGCAGTGAAAAAAGATGAGGATCTCGCGGCTCAAAAACAACTGGAAATACTCAATGCGGATATCACCAAGGTTGAAAAGGAATTTTCTGACCTAAATGAGATTTGGAAAGGCGAGAAAGCCGCTCTGCAAGGTTCTGCGCAAATCAAAGTGGATCTTGAACAGGCCAAACTGGAGCTGGAAACTGCGCGCCGTGCGGGCGACTTAACGAGAATGTCAGAACTGCAGTACGGGAAAATTCCTGAGCTGGAAAAACAACTTGCCTCTGCAGATGCTGTGGATCACGGCACTATGCAATTGCTGCGTAACAAAGTGTCGGAAGAAGAGGTCGCTGAGGTCGTATCACGCTGGACGGGTATTCCTATTAGTAGAATGCTGGAAGGTGAGCGCGATAAATTACTGCGTATGGAAGATGAGCTGCATCGTCGCGTGATTGGCCAGGGCGAAGCGGTAGAAGCCGTGTCTAATGCCGTGCGTCGCAGTCGCGCCGGATTAAGTGATCCCAATCGGCCTAACGGTTCCTTTATGTTTTTGGGGCCAACTGGGGTGGGTAAAACCGAACTGTGCAAGGCTTTGTCGATGTTCCTCTACGACAGCGAAGACGCGATGGTGCGTATTGATATGTCGGAATTTATGGAGAAGCATTCCGTGGCGCGATTGATTGGCGCACCTCCGGGCTATGTTGGTTATGAAGAGGGCGGTTACCTCACTGAGGCAGTGCGCCGTCGTCCTTATTCGCTGCTGCTATTGGATGAGGTGGAGAAGGCCCATCCGGACGTGTTTAATATTTTACTGCAGGTCTTGGATGACGGTCGCCTCACCGACGGTCAGGGCCGGACGGTAGATTTTCGCAATACCGTGATTGTCATGACCTCTAACCTCGGTTCGGACGTCATTCAAGAGATGACTGTTGCCGGTAGCGAATACCCGAAGATTCGCGACGCAGTACTCAGTGTGGTGTCGGGGCATTTTCGTCCTGAATTTATCAACCGGATTGATGAGCTTGTGGTATTTGAGCCCCTTGATCGCACTCAGGTGCAGGCGATTGCCGGTATACAGCTGGATATCCTAAACAGCCGTTTGGCTGAGCGTGAACTGCGGCTTGAAGTGAGCGAAGAAGCTTTAGACCGCTTGGCAGATATTGGCTTTGATCCGGTTTATGGCGCGCGGCCACTCAAGCGAGCGATACAGCAGCAATTTGAAAACCCCTTGGCGCAGAGCTTACTGAAAGGGGAGTTCATCGCTGGGCAGGTGATCAGTGCCACGGTTGAGGACGAGAAAATCGTTTTCAAGGCGCCGCGGCTGCAATAAGTCTTAATGCTAATGTGCTGATGCGTAGATTAGTATAGCGGTCTACGTATCAGCACATTATTGAGTTGCTTCTTTTCTTTTGGGTTACGTGTCCTGCAAACTAAACCAAGGGCTTAATTGCAGTGCACGTTAATTACTTCTTGAGCGCGATTTTTCTGCTCATTAATTTCTTCGCTATTTAAAAATCGGCTGCTGCCATCGGCATTGCTAATTCGAATGCGGGTGCCATTGGTGGCGAGGGATTGCATATTCGCCTTGGCCTTACTGCATAGTTCGGGGTTTTTAGGCGGAAGCACTTCCATTTTTTCGGGAATTGCTTCTTCTTTGGCTATGTCGTTGCTAGCGCCTTCACTTTGCCCTGGGGCTTGGTCGCTGTCTAAGCTGCCGCCTGAGTTATAGCCGCTTGAGGTTTTAATAAATACCGACGACCGGCCATTGGGCGGCTGCTGGGTAAAGTGGGTTTTACCTTCGTCGTCGCTCCATCGATAGTACCCGTTTTTCTCGGCATAGCTGTTTAGGCTGCTAACAACAAGGGCAGTAAAAAGGCTGGCGATCAGTAGAGTCTTATTCATTGCGTATTCGTGCCGTAAAGATAAGTTATAAGGGATTATGGCAGATATTCAGCAAGGAGGAAAAACCCAGCTCAATATATGTGCTTGGCACTGCTGAAATTAGCCCCAAGTCAGCTAATCGCGTGAATTAACAGTGAATTTTGCCTTGACATAAGGGGCCATAGGTTAAAAAATACGCGGTCTATCTTTATGGTAGCAAATGGCTGTTTTCCGCGTCGCTTACCTGCGGCCAAAGTACAGCGTGCGGCTCATCGTGTCGTACGGCTACAAAATTGTAGTTCCATTCACTCTGCAGACACATGACCTGTGTTGCGAGATTGCCCGCATCGCGTTATCCCGCCTTGCATATAAACGCTGCTTTGCAGCATTTTTGGCGTTTCGCCCGGAAATCAGCCGTGTCGGCTGAGTAACCGGTGGTAATGTGTTTCGACATCTTTGTTCTTGTTAATCGAGTTTCGGGCTTGTCGCTCGGGCTATTTTTTTACAAGTTTTTGCGTATTCAAACTGAATCGAGGGTATTTCAGTGGAATTGTTATCTGGCGGCGAAATGATCGCACGGGCTATGGAAGACGAGGGTGTTGAATTCATCTTCGGCTATCCAGGTGGTGCCGTACTGCATATATATGATGCTTTATTTAAAAGCTGCAAGGTGCCGCATATTCTTGTGCGTCACGAACAAGCGGCGACCCACGCGGCAGATGGCTATGCCCGTGCTACCGGCAAACCCGGTGTTGTGCTTGTCACCTCCGGGCCTGGTGCAACCAATGCCATAACGGGCATTGCCACCGCGTACATGGACTCCATCCCGATGGTGGTGTTGTCAGGTCAGGTCATGAGTCACTTGATCGGCGAAGACGCCTTTCAGGAAACCGATATGCTGGGTATTTCTCGACCTATCGTAAAGCATAGCTTTCAGGTCACGCGTACCGAAGATATTCCAGAGATTATTAAAAAGGCATTTTACATTGCGACTACTGGCCGTCCGGGCCCTGTGGTTGTCGATCTGCCTAAGGATTTAACCAATCCGCACGACAAATTCGAGTACAACTACCCTAAAAAAGTAAAGCTGCGCTCTTATACCCCAGCAACGCGTGGCCACTCTGGTCAGATCAAAAAAGCCGCCAGCTTGCTACTGTCGGCTAAGCGGCCAATTATTTATGCCGGTGGCGGTGTTGTGCAGGGTAATGCCTCTGAACAATTGCGAGTTTTGGCGCGGGAGCTAAATTTCCCGGTAACGCATACTTTGATGGGCCTGGGTGCATACCCCGCTAGCGACCGTCAGTTTGTCGGCATGCTGGGCATGCACGGCTTTTACGAAGCGAATAATGCCATGCATCACAGCGATGTGATCTTGGCGGTTGGCGCGCGCTTTGATGACCGTGTTACGAATACCACAGGCAAATTCTGCCCCGGTGCCAAGATCGTTCATATCGACATTGATCCCGCGGCGATCTCTAAAACCATCGCGGCCGACGTGCCGATTGTTGGCCCCGTTGATTCTGTGCTGAATGACCTGCTCGCAGTGATTCACGAAATGCGTGCCGCCGACGCGAGCCTGCCAGATAAAGAGTCGCTGAAACATTGGTGGAATCAAATAGATGAGTGGCGTGACACCCACGGTCTGTGGGTGCGCCCGCAGTACGACATCACGACGCCGTTCATCAAGCCCCAGCAGGTTATAGAAACTCTGTGTAAAGTGACCCACGGCAAGGCCTATGTCGCTTCAGATGTTGGTCAGCACCAAATGTTTGCTGCCCAGTACTATAAATTCGACGAGCCACGCCGTTGGTTGAACTCTGGCGGTCTCGGCACCATGGGCTTTGGTCTGCCTGCGGCAATGGGTGCTAAGCTCGCGTTTCCTGATGCCGACGTTGCCTGTGTTACTGGCGAGGGCAGTATTCAGATGAATATTCAGGAGCTGTCGACCTGCGCGCAATACAAAATTCCAGTGAAAATCATCAGCTTGTACAACGGCTACTTGGGAATGGTTAAACAGTGGCAGGACATGCAGTACGATGGCCGCTACTCAGAAAGTGTTTACGAAAACTCGCTGCCTAACTTTGTGAAACTGGCTGAAGCTTATGGCCATGTCGGTATTAAAGTTACCCAGTTAAGCGATTTAGAAGAGGCAATGAAAGAAGCCTTTGCCCGTAAAAATGATCTGGTGTTTATGGATATTCACGTAGACCCACACGAGCATGTGTACCCAATGCATATTGCCCCTAATGGCAGCATGCGTGATATGTGGCTGAGCAAAACGGAGCGGACCTGAGATGATGCGACACATAATTTCGGTATTGTTGGAAAATGAGCCGGGTGCCCTGTCGCGGGTGGTAGGTTTGTTCTCTCAGCGCGGCTACAACATTGAGACCCTCAATGTTGCGCCCACAGAAGACCCTACACTTTCGCGCTTAACCTTAACCACGATTGGCGATGACCACAAAATTGAACAGATCACCAAACACCTCAATCGCCTGATTGACGTCGTTAAGCTGGTAGACCTGTCCGAAGGTGCTCATATAGAGCGCGAACTGATGTTGGTTAAAGTGCGTGCCACCGGTGCCCAGCGTGCCGAGATCAAACGCTGCACCGACATCTTTCGCGGTCAGATCGTCGACGTTGGCCCCAGCGTGTACACCATTCAGGTGACTGGGGCGGCTGACAAACTTGACTCCTTCCTAGAGGCTGTTGGCGAAGCGGCGATTATGGAGGTCGTGCGTAGCGGTGTTTCCGGTATCGCGCGTGGTGAGAAAATATTGAGTCTTTAAATAGGGCTTGAGTGATTGATGAGGCGCCTTCGGGCGCCTTTTTTTTGCTGGATATTGGTGATTAAGCTGATTAATTAATGCGCTTGGGTTTATTTTACTGCTTATATTGGTTAAGTTATTTAACGTTGATTATTGAGCTTTAGACGTTAGTAGGCCAGCAATTGAGGCATAAGTTCTAGATTTCGATATCATTTTAATTTAAGTGCGATATTAATCTAGTGGGCGGTTCCGCGCAGTTATTACTTTGTATACTAGTGTCAATTTTAAAATGAAAGGGAATGGAAATGGATCTTCAAACGAAGAGTGTGAATGTTTTGCGGTTTAAATCGCTTGTTGTTGGCCTTGTTTCGGCTAGCGTACTGCCGGGGTGTTTTAATGACAGCAAAGCGAAATCACCTGCAGTAGAAACCAGTACCTTTAGAGTGCAAATGGTTGACCAAAGCGGTGCACGTTTGAATACGGGTAGCATCAGAATTGTTGATGCCGTGGGTGGCGAAGGCGACGCACCACGTTTTTCCCTAGCATCAGGTGATAATTCCAAAACGGAATACAGCGTTGTTGACGATGCCGTTGCTGGGACGGGTGGGGTAGTTGACCTGAATTTATTGTCTACTTCGCCACTTATTAGCGATGATCCATTAGATGTCGTTTTTGTCGGTTCAGCGCCAAATTTTGTATCCAGCAGCTCTTTGCAAAGTATTACGGCTACGGGTGATTACCTTATAACTATCACCTTGACCGCAATAAATTCGCCAGCGTCTGTTCCTGTTGCAAGCCAATCTGCTACTGGCAGTGCAACGTCAGCTGGCGGCGTGACGAATACGGTGGCCGATATTTCCAGTAGTACGATTACTCGAGCTGCTGATAGTGCTAGCAATACTGCCGCTGTAAAAGGCACAACGTCGGTAACCGTTCCCGCTGGTACGCAATTAAAAACCAGCACTGGCGCGCCGGCGGCGCCTGGCGAACTCACGTTAACCGTGGTGCATTTTGATAATGATACCGGTGCCGATGTTGATCCCGATTTCGTGCCGTCGAACGGCTCATTGGCACTGTTTCCCGGTGGCTTGGATACAACGATAGAAGATGATGACCCAAGTACGCCCGAATCAGGTTCATTTTCATCGGCAGGTTTTGCGGCAATTGAATTGAGGGATTCAAATGGTGATTTAATCACTGAATTCAGCGGTAATCCCGTGTCAATTGAAATTACTATACCTGCAGGCACGCCATTTCCTGCCAATGCAACTGGAGCGGGATTGGTTGATACAGCTCCTGTTGGCACTGTAAACGCTGGCGATACAGTACCCGTCTGGACATACAACGAATTGACGGGAAAATGGAAGCCGCAATTAGATCCAGATACCGGTTTGCCGATCATCGCGACGGTTGAAAGTAAGTCCGACAACACCTTATTTGTTTCTTTTGAAACCGATCACCTAACGTATTTTAATCTGGATTACTGGTATAACTACTGTAATTCGAGTGTTTATGCTCCGGCGAGTTTTAATGTCATTGACGCCGCTGGTCAGCCAAATACGCGGCAGTTCTCTCTGTCGTACTACCAAAGTGGCGGTGGTTGGGCGCGGACTAAACGCGCATATTCTTTGGATACATTCTCTTCGGTTGATGTGTACCGCGCACCGAACTTCCCTGTGGTGTTTGAGCTTAAAGAGGGCAGTGATAGCTTGATAGCGACTTTTGAGCCCGCTGCTGGCGACCCGATACTGTCTCAAAATGGTAAGCTTTCGCTGAGTAACATCTGTGAATTGGATGGCGGCACGATAAAACTAGATAAAACCAACCCTGGCGCCCCGACAAATATTCCCGTTGATTTTACGGTCGTTAATTCATGTAGCGATATTCCAGGTGAATTCGTTGCAGTTAGCGACGCCACGGCATTTGTAACCGGTGGTGACAGCAGCGTGATCAATGTTCCTTTGGGGGCGGAGAGTGGTACGGGTAGCGCAAATTTAAGTTCTAATGTGGCCTTTATTTTCTCTGCGACGGCAGATGGGAGTACAAATTCAACGCCGACCTTTACGCCTGCGCAAGTGAGTGACAATGGTGTTCGCTTAGTACTTGGTAGCCAAACCTGTACAACGGCTACGGGTGGAACCGGTGCTACAGGTACTACAGGTTCAACATTGTAGTCAGATAAGCAATAATGTGATGATGTGTAAAAAGGGCGGTTATCAACCGCCCTTTTTTTGTCGTGCTATAAATAGACAGTAGTCTATGGGAAATAATAAATCTTAAAGGTATGACTATGACTAGCCAGAAAAAAACGCTCGATCAGGTGCTCGCTGAGCAGCGAGAATACAATGCCAAGCGTGCAAGTGGTTACCGAGAAAAAGCGCTAAAGCTATACCCGTGGACTTGTGGGCGCTGTGCGCGTGATTTCGAGCGCAAGGGTTTATCTGAGTTGACGGTTCATCATGTCGATCACAATCACGACAATAACCCCGCTGATGGCAGTAATTGGGAGCTATTGTGCATTTATTGCCATGATGAAGAACACACAAAATTTGAGAACTTAGTGCGCTATGGCAGCACTACAGAGAAGAAAGTGAAAGCCGCGACGTTTAATCCTTTTGCTGATCTAAAGGCGAAAATGGAAGGAAAAGACAGCTGATTTAGCCTGAATCTTATTTCTGTTATTAATCGGGATGTTCCTGAATTTGCGGCGATTAAACTGCAGTCATATACGGTTTATCCAGTGCTACTTCACTACGTAACATCTTCTTTGCCACTGGTTTGCTGTGGCCACTAATGCCAAGTAGTTCGCATATAGAACCGCAGAGTTCAGTTTGTTTAGGCGCACAATTACTTTGGTGAGAAAAACCGTTCCCAATCACAAACAACGGAATATCTCGCTCTTCCGCGAGTATGCCGCCGTGGCTCTTGTCACCGTTCATGCCATGGTCTGCAGTGATCAGGACTTGGTAACCTTCTTCAATCCATGTCGGTAAGTATTTCGACAGCTCTCCGTCTGAAGTCCGTACGGTATTGCGGTAATGTGCGCTATCAAGCCCTGCGCTATGTCCAGCGTTGTCGATATTCATCGGGTGTATCAACATAAAATCTGGATTGTAGCGGCGCCGCAGTGATTCCGCATCGAGATAGACATAGCTGTCTGCATAGTGATCGCCATGATAGAAGCAGCCGTGTTGAATCAGTTGCTCAAGATCGTCGGTGTGACGATCGCGCGCCGCATCAAAGGGGCTGCGATTGTATAGCTCACTAAACCAATGAAATGCGGCGGCAGCGGTAGTTAGGCCAGCGCCTCTGGCTAAGCTGAAGACACTTTGCTGATTGGAGTTGCGGTTTACATCGTTGTGCACGATGCCGCTAAGAACAGGGGGCACGCCAGTGAGAATGGTTTCATATAGCGGGCGAGATTTAGAGGGTAACTCGCACTGTAGCTTATACAGTGTGGTCGATCCCTGGGCATTGAGGCCTTGGAGGTAACCCATACACTGTTCGGCAGTGGTGTAGGCGAGACCGTCGAGTACTATCAGTATCACTTTATTAGTCATATTCTCCTATCAAGATTGTCGCCGATGAAAATCGGTCGATAGCTCAAAATCATTGCGCCGAGAGTAGCTTGTTACTATGAAGGATATGTGACAAAAATTTGATGTGACGCTTTGAGTTGATCATAAACCTTTAATTTTGCGGAAGGTAATCATTTTCGTTGATAGCAGGAAACTACCGTGATTTTCGTTGTCGAAGGCTACACTCGTTGCTGAGAAATCTTTTTTATTGCGCAGCGATCACTCTGTAGCGCATTTGCGATATTGACGTGGGCTTGGATCATCTATCGGCTTGCATTGCACTTCGGTAAATGGGAATGTTAAAGCAGCAAATGCCTGCCGTCATGAGCACCACAGATTTACCTTGCAGCTTATATTGTCTTGAAATTAAGGGATTTTGGATTTGTCCACCATGTGCAGCTTGTATACGTGTCCGTTTAACGCGAGAGTTTCTATGTCCAGATTTAAATTGATTGCTATAGCCTTGTCGTTTTTTTGGGTATTGCCGGCGTTTGCACAAAAGCAGGAAAGTAGTTCGAAGCCTGTGTATGACGCGGCACTTAGCAGTTACGAATATGATTTTGATGTAAATTTTTTAGCCATTCGATCTCAGCAGCAATCGCTGAACTTGGCGTATATCTACCTCAAAGGCGATGCTGATAAGCCCGTCGTTACCCTGCTACATGGCAAAAACTTCAATGCCGACTATTGGACTGATACCGCGCTATTTTTACAGAAAAAGGGCTATGGGGTCGTCATTCCTGACCAGCTAGGCTTTGGTAAGTCGTCTAAGCCTACCGATTATCAGTATTCCTTTGCTGTTATGGCACAGCAAACCAAGTCTTTGTTGGCGTCTCTCGAGATTGAAAAGACGATTGTTATTGGGCATTCGATGGGTGGGATGTTGGCCAGCCGATTTGCGCTAATGTATCCGCAAACCACCCATCAGCTCATTTTGCTTAACCCGATTGGTCTAGAGAACTATTTAAAATACGTCGAGTATAAGGATACCGACTTCTTTTATAAGGGTGAGTTGGCTAAAACAGCAGAGAGCATAAAAGCATATCAGCAAAAAAACTACTATGACGGCAAGTGGAATGAGCAATATGAAGAACTGACCCTCTTTATGATTGGTCAGCTGAATGGCGCGGATAAAGATCGGGTAGCGTGGGTCAATGCAAAAACTTACGACATGATATTTACCCAGCCGGTTGTTACTGAGTTCAAGGATCTTACTGTACCGGTTAGTTTGATCATTGGCACCCGTGACAGAACTGGTCCTGGGCGAAATTGGATGCGAACTGGGGTCGAATATGAACTTGGACGATACGACCGCTTAGGCAAGGCAGCCGCTGCGCTAATACCTAATGCTAAGCTAATTGAATTGTCGGGCTTGGGCCATTTGCCGCAGGTCGAAAATTTCTCGCGCTTCAAAGCGGCGTTGACCGAGGCTTTAGCGCATTAGTCGGTAAATGGGGATCAGTTCTGCTTTTTGGTCAGATCTATCCCCTTTGTGTACACAGGGCAATGTGACAGCGTTTACAAATGCAGTCTCTTATCTTGCTGCTCATCTATGTATAAAAAAATATGGGCAGTAGCAAGGACCATTACATTCGCAGTTTAGGCGCTGGCCGCCACTCTTTTCTCTTTGCGTAATACCTCAATAATTTCGAGCCTCGTCGAGCGATTGTGCAAAAGTGGCCACTCAATTACCTTGCCTACGCGTTCACCTATCAGCGCAATGCCTACCGGTGAAAGAATAGAAATACGCATTTCTGTAACACTAGACTCCCAGGGCATAACAATGGTTACCGCGCGTTTGCTACCGGTATCTACGTCTTTGAAATGTGACTTGCTGTAGAGCGAAACGATATCTTTAGGCATTTTATCGTCGGGAAATACATCCGCCTTGCACAGCTCTTTATCGAGCGCTAGCGTAGCATCGGATCGGCTGACCTTAACTAGCCGTAATAGTTTTTCATAGTCAGATTCAGAAATAATTAATTCATTTTCAATAGGCATAACAAACCCTCACCCAGCAAAAAACAGTGCGTACAGAAATTAAACTCGAGTATTGAAAATCCTCAGAGCTGCTCGCTTGATTGGTCGTTTATTTTCGGGCGATTAAGACAATACTGCGCTTAACCGCCAATAGTGAGGAAGGCGCTAACGGGGTAGAGTTCCCGTAGGCCGAAGGAGATTTGCTGAGTGGAATATGATTGTTTATTCATACCATGAGAGTACTACGTTTCTAAACTTTAGCAAGTGCTTCTGTGGCGATTTAATCGGACACAGCTAGCTGACGTTCGGAAGAATTATGATTCTGGGAGTAGGTGTTCACATAGCGTGCTCGGCGAGACGACGGTCGTGCAGTGGGGCTAATTTAAAAAGGGACTGCAGAAGGTCTGCAGTCCAAAGACCATCTCGTTGAAGAGAATGGGGGGTGACTCATAGGACCTGGATTGGTAGTTACATGTAGGCTGGTGATCGGCTTGTATCTTGTATCTATCAAAATTAGCTAATTACGCTGTTACATTTAAAATAGACTCGCCGTCGTTTAAGCCGAATCGTTCGCGCAAGCCATCATAAACGCTGGTTTTATCTGTCTCACTAAGCGCAGTGCCGCTGACTTTTTCTAACAAGGTATCGAGGTAATCAACTAAATCACTCAAATCGACTTGCTCGCTTGTAGCTTGGGGAACAGGCGGCGCACTGTTGGCTAAATCGCCGATTGTGCGGGCATCGAAACCCGCATCGGCGAGTGTACTCGCCAGTTCTTTGCTAGGATTAATGCCCGCAGCAGCGAAGGTTTCGACAATCTCTAGCGCCTGAGCCTGACTGAGGTTGTCGGCGTCAACGTTTTCTAAGGTGTCGCTAATCAAGGTCTTTTGTTCATCGCTTAACGCGGGCGAAGTCCTTTGGCCTTGAGGAGGCGGCGGTGGTGCGCTTGATAGGGGATTTATCATCGTAATTGTCTCTAAGCTACTTGAGTGATTAAGACGCTTTACTCGGGCTTTTTCCCGCCGCGGCGTGGCGGCTTATGCTCGGCTAGTTCTGTTTCGCTAATAAAACCGTCACCGTCCGCATCTATCTCGCTAAAAATGCTCTCGTGGTCGCCATGTGGCACTTCCTTTTGCTTGAACTCGTCGAGGGTTACGGCGCCGTCACTATTTAAGTCCAGTTCAGCGAAGGCCGGTGGCCCGCGGCGGCCTTGGCCGTTGTCATCACCGCGCTCATGCGGCTGCGCGCATGCAATGGCGCTGCTAGCGATTAGCGATAAAATAATTCCGGTTGCGCTTGTTAATTTCATGGTGGGCGGTACTCCTATTGGTCTGCTGCATTGCAGTGTTCGTTGTAGTTGCGGTGACTATAGCAATGCATATATGAAACAGTGTGCAACGAATAAGGAAACAATGTGTAAGTGCATCAGACACGCAGTGTGTCTGACAGATAAGGTGAGAACGTGAATGCCTTCGTTCACCGGTTTCCCTTCGTCATGGAGTTGTAGCGCGATGTCCTGTCGCGTATTAACAGCGAAGTCGTCGTGCCTTGCTATTCTAATTTCTGCCGTTAAGCGTAGGTTATGAGAGCGAAATAAAATCATAACAAGCGAGGTGGATATGAATACTGTTACACGGGAGCCCGTGCCGTTTTGGGCAAGATTTTTTCTGGCCTTTGCCGACATGACTATTTTTAATGCCCCTGGACGTCCGTTTATGAAAGTGGCCTGGGCGGTTGATCTGCATAAGATTTTTACCCTTTTCATTATCTATGCCATGATGACTTACTACGATAATTTCAGCGTTGGCGCCTGGGTGTTCCTCGGCTTACATGGCATTTATGGCTATTGCTGGTTGATAAAGGACTTTGGATTCCGTGATCATCAGTTAGAGAATAAATTGAGCTTTCTTGGTTTTATCAATCTATACGTGCTATTGATCGCTTGGTATTGGCTTACGCCCTGGCTCTTTATCGCACGGGCTATTGAGCCCACGGGCTTTATGCTGTTTATCGCCATTGCTATCCACACATTGGGCGTGGTTACCATGATGGCGGGCGACGGTCAGCGGCATTGGATTCTGAAATACCGCAGTCAATCTGGGTTGATTCGCGAGGGCATGTACCGCTATACCCGTAATCCTAACTATCTTGGTGAGTTAATGCTTTATGCTGCTTATGCTCTGCTTGCCAACCACTGGATTGCGTGGGCGATCTACGCTTATATGGCTATTTATTTTTTGGCTAGAATGAAAGGCAAAGATAATGCTATATCACGTCACCCTGGTTGGGCAGACTATAAAGCACAATCAGGCCTCGTTATTCCTTGGGCTTTGATTAATGGTCGCGCCTTAATGAATCGAATTTCTGAAAATAACAAAAAGCTAAAAGGGGCACAAATACATGAAAAATAGTCGTGCTTGGCGGGGGTTCTTTCAGTTCTCCGCTATCTTTAATTTTACTGCAGCATTTGCAATATTGTTTGCGCCAGAGTTGCTGTTCAAAATTTTAATGATGAGCGATACCTTGACGATAGAGGCAATACCCTGGATGCATCAGTTTGCCGGCTTAGTGCTTGTTTTTGGCGTGGGTTATTGGCTTATATCGACTAATCCATTACTACATAAAGACATTGTTTGGATGGGCTGTGTTGGGAAAATTGTGGTGTTCTCAATTGCATGGCTAGATATCGCTTTATTTAATGCGCCAATTGGCTTCGGCGTGCTAGTCATTGCTGATCTGATTTTTGCGATGTTCTTTGCTGTAGTTTGGCGTTCGACTGAAACTGCTGTGTAGTTAGCAAGTAAAAAAGCGCAACTATAACTTATAGATTATAAAAAAGGCTTGGTTCAAATGAACCAAGCCTTTTTTATTGCCGATCAGGGCGTTAAACGGTTGTTGACTCTTATAACCAAGGATTATTCATATAACCTAGCTTGTGGAATTTCTCGATCAGCTCACGGTGGCCGAAGGCGCCTGCAGCAGATTGAAAACCTGCGGCCTTTAACTCGCCGTTGAGCAAGCGCTCCGCAGCTTCCGTGCAAATTTCACCGGTAAAGGTGTATGGTGCATTCAAAGACAGTGGGAATACGGTCGTTACCTGACGGCCTTGACCAATACATGTTATAACCGTGCGGTGAATGTCTGGGCTGTCTTTTGGTGGCTCCGCTGGCGTCATTTCATCGCCAAACTGATTGGTTAGCAGTTCGCGCTGTTCCTGATTCATGCCAACAGATTCTTTGTTAAATCGATGGATCAGGGCTACCACATTTTCAATTATTTCGTCGCCAAAAGCCGTTAGCACCTTACAGTTCATAACGCGATCGTCGTGTTCAAACCAAACCGGCTCGCAACCACCGCTCCAGGGTAGAGCAAGTGCGGGTTGCGACATATGCGGAACGTTGATTGTGAAGTGACGGTCACCTTGCCACTCAACCATTTCGTTGTTTTTGAGTAAATACTGTGGGTTGTTTACCATGCGCAGGAAGGACTTGGTGGACGCTTGCGAAGGCAGGGCATCGTTGATCTGGTAAGTTAGGTCTAAGCTGTCGACGCCTTCAGTTTCCAATACCACTTCAGATGCCAGTGCGCCTGCGCACCACATATAACTATTGGCTGGGCTAAGCAGTAAGTTTTTTTCCGCAAAGGCTTTGCCATACTGGTCGCGAACTGCAATAACAAAGTCTTGTTCGCCGGTAGTGTCGAGGTAGTGGCAGTTAGTTTCTAGACAGGTTTCTACAATCGGCCACGCCAACTGCATGAAAGGACCCGCTACATTGATGACAACTTCCACTTTTTCAAATAAGGGAAGGAGGGCTTCGCGAGTATTGGCTGCTTGAACGATTGTTGCCGGTGCCTTACGACCCAATCGTTCTTCAACAATCGCCAGCGAAGCTTCGAGTTTTTCCTTGTTTCGCCCAACAAAGTAGAAGGGCATATCGCGTTGCGAGAGGCATTCAGCTACCAATTTTCCGGTGTAGCCGCTCGCGCCATAAATTAGTACACGTGGTGAATCAGACATGGTGTTGCTCCCTTATTGTTAGAGGTATTACTTTTTGCCAGCAATGCCACTGCTGGCGGTATCACAAGGTAGCGAATGCCTCTAATATTAAGAATGCGAAAAACGGACATGCCCTTGCGAAAAACGGACAGCAGTGATATTTTGAAATAAAAATGAGCATTCTATGAAGCCAAAGTATCATTCTGCAAAAACGATTCTTGCCCCCTTAACCCGCTTGCGTGAAGAGGGTGTTTCAGTGGGGCAGGCGCTAACTGGTACCGGGTTGTCCCTGTCTATCCTTAATAAGCCAGAGCAACATGTCAGCTTAAGTCAGGAATTAATTTTCTTAAGAAATTTACGCAAGGCAACGGCTAACAATGCGATTGGCCTTAAAGTTGGCGCTTGTTATCCCTTAACCTTGTTTGGAATTTATGGCTACGCCTTGATGAGCGCGGCGACAGTGAGTGACGCGCTAAAATTAGCGTATGAGTATGTTGAGCTGAGTTTTGCATTTTATGAGCACAGCCTGTCATTTCGGGGCAATCACGTTGTTATGTGTATGAGTTCTAATGATTACAATATTGACGATATTGCAATGTTGAATGAGCGCGAGATGATCGCAACCTTGATGATATTGCGTGGCCTTATGGGTGAGGATTTTCGCTTGCACTCTGCCACGTTGAGCAGCGGACCTCAAGCGGGCCTCGCGGAGTACGAGAAGTACTTTGAGTGCCCTGTTACATTTAACGCGGATGAGAACACACTGGTATTTTCTGACTCTCTATTACATATACCTGTTCTACAGTGTGATAGCGACACGGCAAGTTTATGTATTGAGCGGTGTGAGCGCCTAAGGGCGAGGTTAACAGAAGAGTATAATATTGTAGATGAGGTGCGCGAGCTGATTTTGTTGCGGCCCGGGTATTTCCCGAATATAAATGAGCTGTCGAGTCGCTTGAATATGTCGGGACGAACATTGCGTCGCAAGCTAACAGCGCACGGCGTTGGCTATCAACAGATTCTAGACGGCCTCCGTTTTGAATTGTCTAGGGAGTATTTATACACCACCAATATTAGCGTAGAGCAAATCTCGATATTGCTGGGTTATAGTGATCCTGCGCATTTCTCTAATGCTTTTCGGCGCTGGGCCGGTGTGCCGCCGTCTGATTTTCGTGCGGCATATGTTGCTGAATCGCGGTGACGGATATCACTGGGGTTTACGCCAGTCCAGCGTTTGTAGGCGTGACAAAAACTGGATGAATCTGAATATCCTAGCCTTATCGCAATTTCTTCAATGGTAAAGCTCGTGCTCTGCAAATACTCTATAGCAAGATTGTGGCGCACATCCTCGAGTATTTCCTTGTAGCTACTTTGCTCTGCAGTGAGTTTGCGTTGAACTGTGCGCGCGGTCATGTTCAGGTGCTCAGCAATGGTTTCTAGCGTAAAAATTTCTCTGGGTGACGATAAAATCTGATTGCGAACAATGTCAGAGAAGGTGCTATTTCTAGCCAGTTGCACGCAAATTTTTTCGCATTGATTTCCGTAGATTCTGGCCGTTTCCGGTTCGGACTGGGCGAGCGGCTCGTATAGTAATTTGCTGTCGAATGCGTAGTAATTCTCTGCGGCATCAAAATGTACCGGGCACTTAAAATAATCGCTATAGGCCTGTGCATAACTGGGCTTGGCTTGTTTAAGGTGCACTTCTAAGACGGGTAACTCTTTGCCTAGCGCTTCTTTGAAAATAGTGTGTGATGCAACTAAGCCACGATCAATCATATACTGATGGCTGCCGCCTAGGTCACGCAATTTTTCTAAACTTACGTAAGCGCGTTCGCCGCGTACGGTGGTGTTCCAAAACATATATGTCCATGTCATTAATATGTTTTTATACAGAACAGTCATGCCCGCTAACAAATTTTCGCTAGTCATAATAGCGAGGCCAAGCAGGCCGTAGGCCGATAAATGGTAGCGACCACCAACAATTAACCCGAGTTCAGGAATGTCGATGCTGCGAATAACTTCAGTGGTGAAGCTTAGCTCTTGATGTGGTGTTAACTGGTAGGTCGGATCTTCGAGTGCCTGCGGTGGAATGCCTGCCGCGGCTAAAATTGTCATAGGGTCAATGTTGTATTCTTTAAGCAATGAGATCAAGGGGTTGAGCCCATAGCTTAGGTGTCTGGCAGGAGGAGTGCTTAGTGACGACCTTAACTCCATGGCTAGAATCTCTTATTGTGTTTTTTAGGGCTGTCGTAGATTAACAATCATAATGTCCTCTGTAAACATCTCGCTTCTACACTTACGCCAATATTATGTACGCCTAAATTGATGTACTTAATAAAATCCATAAGAATAGAGGTGAGCAAATGTCTACTCAATCAGTGCCCGAACTCGAACTCCCAAAAACCACCGAATACCGAAATCTAGACGCCCCAATATACTCTTGGGCGGCAACGCCAAAAGGGCCGCTTACTTCCTCCGGGGCCGAAGCGGCGCTACCGGAACACATTGCTGACTTTCAGCAAACTCTCCGTAATTTCGCGTTAAACGTGGTTCGACCAATCGGAATTAAGCTTGATCGAATGACGCCCGAAGAAGCTATAGCGAAGGATTCGCCATTCTGGGAATTCCGTAGAAAATACTTGGAACTTGGCGTAACAGTGGAAGCGTTAGGTGAAATGGAACCCCAAGAAGCGGCTCTGTTATTCTCCATTCTATTTGAAGAGTTAGGCTACGGCGACGCCGGCTTAGCGATATCAGTTGGCGCGGGCATATTGCCGCAATGGCTGTGTGCGAAGTTCGGACGCAAAGACTTATTAGAAGAGTTTCCCGACGCTATGCTGGGTTGCTGGGGAATCACTGAGCCGGATCATGGTAGCGATATGCTCGATCCGAGTGGTCAAATTGTTTATCCCGGTAGTTCCTATGGTCGGCCAAACTTAGTGGCCGATCTAACCGGCGACGATATTATTTTAAATGGTCAGAAGTCTGCGTGGGTGTCCAATGGCATTATTGCTGAAGTATGTATTATCTATTGCGCCGCCGATTCGGGAAATGGGCCGTCAGTAAGCGAAGGCTGTGCTCTGGTGTTCCCGATGAACCTGCCCGGTATTAGTCGCGGCAAACCATTAGATAAACTCGGTCAGCGCGCCTTAAATCAAGGCGAAATATTCTTTGATAATGTACGTATTCCACGAAAGTATTTACTTGCTGGCCCCGAAGATTATCAGCGCGCGGTGTATTGCATTCACGCTGAAGCCAATGCATTGATGGGCGCGACATTTACTGGTCTGTCGCAAGCGGCGGCTGATCTGGCCTTGGATTATGCGCATGAGCGTGTTGCGGGTGGCGTGCCTATTATCAAACACCAATCAGTACGTAGCCGGCTTTTTCACATGTTTAGAAAAGTTGAGCTTTCGCGCGCAGTTACTCGTCGAGGCCTTAACTTTAACAATGATCCGCAATTGGCGACCCCGTCGCTGTGCGCTGCAATGTTTTCAAAAACCACGGGTACCCAGCACTCCTTTGAAGTGACAAGCGATGCACTGCAGATCTTTGGTGGCAACGGTCTGACAAAGGAATACCCCCTAGAAAAAATGCTTAGGGATGCACGCGCATCGCTTATCGAAGACGGCTGTAATGAAATGCTAGCCATCAAGGGTGGTAGTTACCTCATCGATAATGAAAAACTGGCATAAGGCGGTGAACTCGTGAAGCAGAAAGCTTATGTTGCCGGCGTCGGTATGACGCCGTTTGGCAACGCTATGGATAAAACGCTTAACGAGCTGGCGTGTGCGTCTATCAAGGATGCACTGAAGGACGCCGGTATCGCTAAAGAAGAGTTGAATGCCGCGTATATGGGTAATGCGGCCGGTGCGGTGATAACAGGCCAAGTCTGTGTGCCCGGACAGGTTGCCTTGCGCAGTATGGGCATCAGTAAAATACCGGTAATCAATGTCGAGAATGCCTGCGCGACATCGGCAACCGCATTTCAGCAAGCCTGCACCATGGTCACCTTGGGGGTCTATGACGTGGTTCTAGTCTGCGGTTATGAAAAGCTTTACCACGAAGATAAGAACAAAACCTTCTCGGTATTTACTGGGTCAATTGATGTCACGCAAACCGACGCGATTACCGCGCGTTTAAAAGCGCGCAATGAGGCTATTGGGCAACCCCTAGATATGTCCGGCGCCGGCAGCAGTCGATCTATTTTCATTGATATTTATGCTACCTGGGCGCGGGAGCATATGCATCAATACGGCACAACGCGGGAACAATTGGCCGCCGTGTCCGCGAAGAATTCGGTGCATGGCAGCCTCAATCCAAAATCCCAGTTTAGAAACGTCATTACAGTTGATGATGTTCTCGCTGCACGCGAAATTGTCTCACCCTTGACCCTGCCAATGTGCGCTCCAATTGGTGACGGCGCGGCGGCGGTCATAGTTGTTAGTGAAAAATACGCCAAGAAAATTGGTAAGCAGCGTTGTATTCGCGTGAACGCATCGAGCCTAAATAGCGGCTGGGATGCAGCTGAGGGCGAGTTGCCAATGGTTTCTAGCGCGGTAGCTGAACTGTACGAGCAGGCTGGAATGTGCGCGGAAGATATTAGCTGTGTTGAGCTACACGACGCCTCTGCGATTTCTGAAATTAAGTACTACGAGTACCTCGGCTTGTGTGAGAGTGGTGCAGGTGGTGAGTTTGTGGCCAGTGGTGCCTCTTCACTAGGTGGTCGTGTGCCGGTAAACACTTCTGGCGGCTTAATGCGCAAGGGTCACCCTATTGGCGCAACCGGCGCAGCGCAAATTGTTGAGTTAGTAACGCAATTGCGTGGTGAGGCTGGGTCGCGTCAAGTCAGTGGCGCCAAGGTAGCGCTGGCAGAAAATGGTGGTGGTTATATCGGTACGGATGCTGCGGCGCTGGTATTAAGTATTTTGTCAAAAGAATAAAAAGGATCGGATATGAGAGACCTTAGAATATTTTCGAACTTAATTGAAGATAAGAAAAATTCCAATCCAAACTTAGATGTTCTTACCTTCGTTAACGTGCTTCCCAGTGGTGATTTCGAGCATGATAAACGAACATATCGGGATCTGTGGGAACAGGGTCAGCGTGTTTATTCAGGATTGCACGCCGAAGGCATGGAGCCGGGCGATAGCTTTGCATTGGTTATGCAAAATCATCCTGAATTTGTCGACTGCATGGTTGGTAGTTCACTCGCCGCAACGGTTTTTGTGCCTATTGATCCGCGTACCAATGGTGAGCGTTTGGAGTACATGCTTAGCTGGGCCGATTGCAAAGGCGTGATATGTGCTGACTATTGCCTAAGCAATGTGTTGGCCGCATGTAAAAACTTGCCGCAAATACGCTGGATCTGGGTGTTAAAGAGCGGTGAGTTAAGCAAGCTTCCCAGTGGCGATTCCCGTTTGCGGAAGTGGAGTGATATTGCTAACGCTGCGCTGAACGAAGCCGAAGGGCGTGTGCGAAGTGCCGATGAAACAATGCAAATGCTCTACACATCCGGTACCACCGGCGACCCTAAAGCCATTCGCGCTCCCTACACTCGTTATGACGCTGTCGCATCTATTGGGCCGATGATTGGGCTCAATGCAGATGACCGTCCCTATACCGGGCTTTCACTTACTCATGCCAATGCTCAGCTTATTAGTTTGGGCAATATCCTGAAAATGGAGCTTCGTGGTGTTATTAGCCGTAAATTTACCAAATCCCGCCTTTGGGATATTTGCCGTGCTTATAGCTGTACAACTTTTAATTTATTGGGGGGCATGACCACCGCGATCTACAGCGAGCCGGTGCGTGCGAATGACGCGAATAACCCGGTGCGATTTATTCTAAGTGCCGGTATGCCCAGTGCAATTTGGCATGACTTCAGTAAGCGATTCGACGTAGAGCTCTTTGAATTTTATGGCGCGGCGGAGGGCGGCATGATGTTTAATCCGCCTGGTGCGGGCCCCGTCGGTAGTATTGGCAAACCACCAGAAAGTTTAATTGCCCGGATTGTAGATGAGGAGGGTAATACCTGTCCGCCAGGTCAGCGTGGTGAGATTGTATTTGAGGCTGCAGTGGGGCCTAAGCTAGCGGTTGAATATTATAAGAACCCTGAAGCATCGGATAAAAAGACCCGCGACGGTGTTCTGTACATGGGTGACATTGGCCATCAAGACGAAGACGGTTGGTATTACTTTGATAGTCGTAAAGGTGATGAAATTCGTCGCAATGGTGAGTTTGTTGATGTCGCCAGAATCGAGAAAATTATTGCTGAGTTTGAAGATGTAGAAGACGTGTTTGTTTACGGTATTCCATCTTTAAACGGCGCGCCGGGCGAGAAAGATATTATCGCCGCCGTCGTGCCAGTGGAAGCGAGATTGTTTGATCCCGATGTGTTGGTTAATCACTGTAGAGAAGTGCTGGGTCGTAACGACTTGCCAAGCTTTATACAGGTGATGTCAGAAATACCTAAAACTGCATCAGAAAAGCCACAATCTCGATTCTGCTATGAGTTTTTTATGGAGCAAAAAAATCACGTTTATGACGTTGCTTCGTAAGCCAAAAAATAAAATAAAACTGTCGCAAATAAACAGTGAAAGGGTCGGTAATAATCATTACCGATTCTGCTATTCAAGACTAATATCGATTCTAGAATTGCTTAATAGTGGTTTCACCACGGCGATATAATAATTGATGCAGAAAGATTTTAGGTAGTATCTCTTTGCAATGTATGGGGTAGTAAAACTTCATGAATACAATAAGAAACAGGATAGCAATGGCTGTTCTGAAGAATAGAAAAACAGCGTGGTTTTTGTTTACGATAGTCACTTTGTTTTTTGCAATGGGATTGAAAAATGTTGAGCTAAAAACCATTTTCTCTGATCTACTTCCCAAAGACGATCCGTTCATTCAAGTCTTCAAAGATCACCCGAATTTTGGTAACCCTTTAACATTTACCTTAATGGTGAAAGCAAAAAACGGTGATATTTATAATTCGGAAACACTTGCGAAGGTCTGGCAGCTTACCCGCGATATCGATTTGTCACCAGGTGTCGATCACGATCAGATTCTGTCTATCGCTTCCGCTAAAGCGCGCTACGCCGAGGCCACACCGTTTGGTATTGATGCGCAACCGCTAATGGGCGACTCAGTGCCTGCCACGGCCGAGGAGATCGCTCAGTTTAAAGAGAATGTGCGCAAGTCGCCTAATGCTCAGCAGTTCCTGATATCTGGCGACGAGACAGCGACACTCATCTCAGCGACATTCATAGAGCAGCGCTTAGATTACGGCGAGGCATTTACCTTTGTTAAATCACTTGCGGATAACGCTCGCGATGCTAACCATGAAGTGTATATGGCTGGCCAGCCGGCATTGACTGGTTGGGTATATGAATATCAACACCAGATGATAGGGATTTTTGGTATAACCTTGGGTGCGCTCATTATTGCCCTTGTGTTGTATACCCAGAATATTGCCGGCGTGGTAACGCCTATATTTGCGAGTACAGTTGCCGCGATTTGGGGTTTTGGTTTCGCGGGCTGGATGAAGCTGCCAATAGAACCGCTGTTGATGATTGTGCCGCTGCTGTTGATTGCGCGTTCGTTCAGTCACTGCGTGCAGTTTACGGAGCGGTTCTACGAGGTGTTCGCTCAGGTCGGCGACAAAGTGCGTGCCGCGGGTATTACAACTGGCCTCATGCTGGCGCCGTCGATTCTGGGAATAATTACGGATGCCGCCGGTATCTTTTTAATCTCTATTGCGCCGATTCCTGCTATGGAGCGCTTTTCCTTGTTCTGCGGATTCTGGGCGATGATGCTCGCGCCAACAGGGGTTTTTCTGGCGCCCTTGTTACTTTCTGTGCTACCCGCACCGAAAAATCTCGACAAGATTATTTCTAATGACTCCGGTGGTGTGCATGGCCGAGTGAAATCCGTGCTGGCGTGGATAGCGACCTTTTCGCAGGGCAAGCGAGCACCGTATACCTTAGTCGTTGTTGTATTGATCGCGGTGTTCTCTACCTACCACGCTATGCGGATCCAGATCGGCAATCCTGTTGAAGGCAGTAATTTGCTCTGGGAGGATTCTGAATACAATGTGTCGGTGTCCGAGATCAATCATCATTTCCCGGGTGTAAACACGCTTGAAGTCATCTTAGAGGCTAAAGATTCTTCAAACCCGAACCGGGTTGCCCGCCAAGCTGAAACCGTGGCAACGATGCTCCAGCTTCAGGCAATAATGGAAGCCGGCGAAGACGCCCCTCGTGCGACCTTGTCCTTTGGCGATTTTTTGATGGATGCCAATCGCCTCATTTCGGGCGGGCATCCAAAATGGCTGCCATTAGATGACACCGACTCCGCAGTGAATGCAGCTACTTCAGCGGTACTAATGGGTACAAGTCCCAAAGCGTACTCACATGTGGTCGATTTTGAATTGCAGAATGCCACGGTTTCATTTTGGTACCCCGATAACAAGCAAGACACGGTCGATCATGCACTTGCCTCCGCTGAGGCGGCGATCGCCACGGTTGGTATCGACCACCCTGATTTTGTTGTGCGCCTTGGCAGCGGAACCATCGCGATTCAGCAGGCTATCAATCATGTGGTAGAGCGTTATCACTGGTTGATTATGGGGCTGTTGAATCTTGTTATCTTACTTGTATCTAGCTACGCCTACCGGTCCTTGGTAGCGGGTATGGTGCTGCTTATCCCCGTTAACCTTTCCAATATGATTCTTACCACCAGCATGTCATTTATGGGCATAGGCTTGGATATTAATTCACTGATGGTTGCGGCTATAGGCGTTGGTGTTGGTATCGACTATGGCATCTATTTGCTGAGCCGCATGTGCGAAGAGTACCAGGAGCGTGAGGATTACGGTGCGTCAATTACCGCTGCACTCACCACCACGGGTAAGGCCATTATGTTTACGGCGAGCATTATGCTGATCGGTATCCTGCCGTGGTACTTCCTGTCGGGGCTTAAATTCCTCGCTGATATGGGCTTGCTCCTGGTACTCGTTATGTTGATTAACATGGTGATTGCCCTGGTTGTGTTGCCACTGTTGGTCTGGGTTATCAAACCGAAGTTTGTGTCGAGTAAAGACATTATGGTATTGGGCGAAGGCGTCGACATTGCCAAATTAATGGCGGAAGACGCTGAGAAAAAGCACGCTGAAAATCATAGTTTAAAAGTAGAAGCAGTTTAGTAGTCCCGTTTGTTACATCGCGCTTTCATTACGTAAATGACAACAATAAAAGGGTTTATCCCGGAGGAATATTATGCACATTAAAAAATATGACACCAATTACAGTCGCCGCCGGTTCATGGAAAATACGGTAAAGGGCATTGGCGCAGGTGGCGTTTTGGCACCACTTTGGCCGATCATTGCCAATGCGGGCGACGTTAGTAAAGCTTATCCCGATGAGTTGCTTTCTATTGAAATGTACACCAAGGGTAAAGTTAAAACGGGCGATGTCATTACCGCTGACAATGTTGAACACGTAAAGGATTTGTTAGATCCGATTGCGTATATGCATGTTAAGGACATGGGTCGTCGCATTCACATTGTTGAACCAGTTAAAGATGTTAGTCGGATTTTTCCAACAGAATACTTGGAAGCAACCCTAAAAAATCAGGGTAAGGCGGTAATCGGTGCAGACGGTAATGTGTATACGAAAAGCGGTGAGCCGTGGATTGGCGGTACGCCATTCCCTGAGCCTAAAAATGGTATCGAAGCGCAGTACAATCTGACCTTAAGCTGGGGTCGCCATGACTTCTCGCAGTATGCAGTGCGTGACTGGGATATCGATTCCTCCGGTGATCTGTCATACCAGTACGACTTTGTTTGGACAGAGTTAAACACTACAGCGCGTACTGATGGCACGGTTTGGAAGGGCAAGAAAGATTTGCTGCGCTATCAATCAGTATTTTTTACAGCACCTAACGACAGTGCGGGTACGTCGTTCCTCAATATTTGGGACTACGATCAGCGTAAATTCCCCGAATTACATGGCTATATTCCCGCTTTTCGACGTGTGCGTCAGTTCCCCACTAACCAGCGTTTTGAACCACTCGTGCCGGGCATTACCCTGTTCCTGTCAGACGCGTGGGCGGCGGGTGATCCGCTGCAAACCTGGGGCAATTACAAAATCATTGGTCGTCAGCCAATGTTAGGTGCTATTGGTTCTCGCAATTTTCACGGCGGCTATCACGATAACTGGGAAAAACCAGTACACGGTGGGCCAAAGGATCAAACCTTCTTTGATACTTATATGGAGCTTGTTCCTGAATGCATCGTGCTTGAAGGCGAACCAACAGGTTATGCGCGGGCGCCAGTGGGTAAAAAACGTGTTTGGATTGATGTGCGTAATCAGATGTACGTCGCCTATGTGATTTACGACCGCCGCGGTGAAATCTGGAAATCCTTTGAACCGCATTACGCGATGCAAGACAACGACAAAATGACACGCAACGACGGCGCATTCCCTGCTTGGTCCTGGTCGAGCGTGCACAGCCATGATGTGCAGTCGAACCGCATGAGTCGCTTTGTGCAGGCTAAGTCGGTAACGGGTGGCTACGAGAGCAACTACGATCCTGGTGATGTGGATGTTTTCAATAAATACCTCACCGTTCAGGCTATGCAGCGCCTTGGGGGTTGATGTGAATACGCTAGCAAAGTTCGCCCTGGGCGCGACAGCCTTATTATTTTCTACGCTGATGAGCGCTGCACACGCAGCGTCATTGCAAAGTGAAATGGTGAGTCAAGGGCATGCGCATGAGGCCTTGTTTAGTGTGAATGCCAATGCCGACGGTCTTATTGCCGTAGGCGGCGCGGGCCAAATTAGCACCAGTAAAGATGGTAGCACTTGGCAAAGGGTCAATATTGCCCTAGCCGGTCGCTCACTGTTGGCGGTGTCAGAAGTCGGCGGCAATGCGATTGCCGTTGGTCAGCAGGGCGCGATCGTTTGGCGGAATGGTGAAAAGTGGCAGGAACAGAAGTCACCCACCAAAGAGCGTTTGTTTGCTGTTGCGCAAGATGGTAATGGCTTTGTTATTGCCTCCGGCGGCTTCGGCACGCTTATCCGCTCGCTCGATAACGGCAAAAGCTGGCAGAAGCTCACTATCGATTGGCCGGCGTTAATTGGTCAGTCTTACGAGCCCCATGTATATAACGTCACTGTTGATGCGCGGGGGCGCGCGTATATGGCTGGTGAGTTTGGCATGATCGCTCGCTCGGAAGATCGTGGCGAAACGTGGCAGGCATTGAACTCGGGCGATGAATCATTATTTGGTTTAGCCTTTGGTGAGCGAGATCTTGCTTATGCGGTAGGGCAAAGCGGCACTATTTTACGCAGCCAGGACGGTGGTGAAACGTGGTCAAAAATCGAATCTGGCAGCGATGCGATTTTGCTGGACGTGTCAGTACGCAGCGATGACCGTGCAGTGGTGACTGGGATCCGCGAGGCGCTGTCTATTGATGCTGGTGCTAGCCACGCAAAGCGTTTGGATAACGATCAGTTACTGGGTTCATGGTATTGCGACGTAGGCGTTTATAAAGGCGATTTTTATGTTGTCGGTGAGAAAGCGAACGTTCTAAAGCTCTCTATATAAAATTTCATCTGGAGATATACGGGTATGAAAAATAATAATCAGCTGGCGACAGCTATTACCCTTGCCACACTTGGCTTGAGTAGCCCAGCGTGGTCGGCAAACGGCGAACTATTCGGAATAAATTATAGTTCCAGCGGCTTTATTCGTGTTGAGGCCGCCGCAAAAACAGTGGGGGAAGAAAACCCCTTTAATCAGCGCGGTAATATATTTAATGGCGAGTCTGTCGACCGTTACGGTGGAGTAAATGCTGGCACTTTGCTGGGTTTGAATTTGCCGATTTCCGTTGGCGTGCCAATTCGTGATTCTGCAACGCGTAATGGTGAGCAGGCAAATAATGATTTCAATTTTACGCAGCTGCGTTTGGAGAACACACTGCAATTTCGTTTTAGCGATAACTTTTCCGCAACGGCCAAAATCCGCGGTATTTTTGACATGGCGCAGTACGATGAATTTGACCCTAACAGCGTAAATAGTAATGCGTCTGGGTTCTTGTATGGCGAGCCGAACTATTTTGAGTATGATGATTTTGAAACGGGTGGTGAACAAAACCGCTTAGAAGTGGCTGGCGAGAATTACATGGTCGACTTCCCGTCGCTATATTTGGATTATCAAAATGGGCCAATATTGGTGCGCGCCGGTAATCAGCAAATTGCCTGGGGGCAGGCGCTGTTCTTTCGGGTGATGGACGTTGCTAATGGTTTGGATTTGCGTCGCCATTTGATCTTGGATTTTGCCTCTGAAGAGTATGCAGATGAGCGTATTGCTTCCCCTGCTATTCGAGTGTCTTATCAAGTCAATTCGAGTTGGGAATTAGATATGTTTGTCCAAACATTTCAGCCCAGCATTTATGCCAACCCAAACACGCCGTACAATGTGATACCCAGTCAGTTTACAATTCATGATAGGTACACCAATGTCGACGAAGAGCTAAATAGCGGTTTTCGTCTAAAAGGGAATATGGGCGACTTTGGTATGCAATTTATGTATACCAATCGCTATAACCCGGATGGTGTTATCCGCTGGACAGCTTCAGGGGTGAATCGCGACGCGCCGGGTTTGCCTGGTACGGGCGCAATTCTGGCGCAAACGCCTCTCGAAGTTGATCCCACCGGGGTGTGGAGCGCCGAAGAATGGTTTACCTACGCAGGTATGGCGCGACTCGACGGTGTTGAAGGTTTAAATAATCTGATAACCGACTTCCCTGCATCTCAGTTGCTATTAGCCAGACCGGTTAACGGCATCGATGCCGCCAAAGAAGAATTAGACTTGTTCTTTATTCTGACCGGCGGTGTTGGTGGCAGCCTAACCACGGGCGAAGGCATGGGTGGTTTACGCGGCCATTTGGAGCGTGAATACAAGCGCGAAGATGTCTTTGGTACAGGGTTCAATTACATATTTACCGGCGAACCTGGTAGCTGGCTTGATCAATTGATTCTTAACTTTGAAGTGTCATTTACACCGGACCGTGTCTTTACCTCGCCAGATCTTGGTCAGGAATATTTGGTCGAAGATGAATATATTTCGGCTTTGGTATTAGAAAAATACCAGCGCTTTAGCCGGAATTTTCCTGCGACCTATATCGTGTTCCAGTGGATGCACCGCACTGAGAGTGATTTGTTTGGTCGCCACCTAAGCGGCATGGGCGGCACGGTCGATAATGCACCTACCGGCGTCGATGGCTGGGATGGACTGGTGTTGGCGCTACAACAACCTTTCCCCGGTTTAGTATGGCGGGCTGACCTGTCGGTCTTGTACGACACTCGCGGCGGTATTTATGTGCAGCCGGCATTGAAGTGGAAGCCAAGCGGCAATTGGAATATTGAGGCCTTCTATAGCTACATTGACGACGACCTTAAATCCAATGCTAACGAGAATGTTATGCAGACCTTTGATTGGGCTGAGGAGTTTGGTTTGCGGGTTGCCTATCAGTTCTAAATATTTACCCTAGCGGCGTTCGCGCCGCGTGTATGCCCAGGTAATTACGGGACCTTTCCGGCGGAGTATTCCGCCGGCTTTTTCGTCTGTAGGCTAGGTCATGGTATTTCATATAAAGCAATTTGACAGGCAATATGTAAGGCGTCAGTTCCTCAAGAAAACGGCGGGGCTTGCCGTGGGGGGGGTGTTAATGCCGGTGTGGAAGGCAATGGCGAGCAATGGCGATTTTACGGCGGCCTACCCAGATGAGTTGTTGTCGATAGATGAATACAGTGGTGGCAAATTATCCGCCGGTGATTATATTGAAGCCAGTAATGTGGATCTTGTTAAAGATTTACTCGAGCCGGTTAAGTACTACCAAATAAAAGAAATGGGGCGGCGACTGCGGCTGCGGGAAACGACCCGCGACATAATGAAATTGAGTCCTTGGGAATACCTAGAGGCCAGTTTTAAAAATGCAGGCCAAGCCCGGTTTGACGAAACCGGCAATGTAGTAACGCGAGATGGTAAACCGTGGATTGGCGGTCTGCCTTTCCCACAGGCAAAGAATGGCCTTGAATTATTCGCAGGCCTGACCATGAGTTGGGGGCGGCACGATGCTTCCTTCTATGCCATTCGTGAATACGATTTGAATCGCGAAGGCAAAGTGAATTACCAGTATGAAAATGGCTGGGCCGAGTACGCGCCTACTGGCCGCGTAGTATTGCCGGGTGTGTACTGGAGAGGGCATGAAGACAAGCTGCGTTATCAAAGCGTGTTCTTTTCTGAGCCAGACAGCGTGCGCGGTACTTCCTACCTAAATATTTGGCATTACGATCAGAATAAATTCCCTGAACTCTACGGCTATATTCCCGACTTTAAACGTATTCGGCGTTTTCCTACCGATCAGCGCTTTGAGCCGCTGGTGCCAGGTTCAAGTTTGTATTTGTCCGACGCTTGGGCGGCGGGTGATCCGCTGCACACCTGGGGAAACTACAAAATAGTGTCGCGCGGGCCCATGTTGGCGGCGGTAAGCGGCGGCTGGAATTCTGCCACTGAGAATTGGGCGCATACTACCCATGGCGGGCCTAAAGGCGACACCTTTTGGGATACCGAGGTGGAGTTAGTGCCAGAGGCGATTGCAGTCGATGCGGAGCCAACGGGGTTTCCCCGCGCACCGGTGGGCAAAAAGCGTGTATGGTTTGATGCGCGCACCCAGTTACCCCTGGGCATGGTGTCATTTGATCGACGCGGTGAACTGTTCCGCTCTTTTGATGGTGCCTACGGCCTGTATGAAGATGGCGACAAGCGGGTGATGGATGGCAAGCACCCGTACTGGTCTTGGGGCCATGTTCACGCCTTCGATGTGCAATCCGGCAAGATGACACGCATAGAACAAGTGGCCAGCATGAGTGGCGGCCATAAAATGATGGTGAATGACCACGCCATTTACGATCGCTATTTAACCAACGGCGCGCTGCGCAGTTTGGGCAATTAATTCTTAATCTATAACGAGGAAAATAAAATGACCGAGACCTATAAAGCATTAGTGGCGCGCCGTCAGGACGGTAAATTGGCCGTTGGCTTTGAACAGCTGACAGCATCTGAGATTGGCGATGGCGACGTCGAAATAGCGGTTGAATATTCAACCCTGAATTACAAAGATGGCTTGGCGATGAGTGACGCCGTGCCAATTGTGCAAAAAGAGAAGTTAATACTCGGCATTGATATGGCGGGCACGGTGGTCAGTTCTGATAATTCACTGTTTAGTGTTGGCGACAAAGTTGTACTGAACGGCTATGGCGCCTCAGAAACCCACAATGGGGGTTACACCCAGCGTTTGCGCACCAAGGGCGAATACTTAGTGAAATTACCGGCTGGTATCAGCACGCGGCAGGCCATGGCAATTGGTACAGCCGGTTACACTGCCATGTTGTCGGTTATGCGCTTAGAGCGTTTTGGCGTGGTGCCGGAGTCTGGCGTTGTGCTGGTTACCGGCGCCTCAGGTGGTGTTGGAACCGTGGCGATATCCCTGCTGTCGGCGTTGGGATATAGGGTTACGGCCTCAACTGGTCGTGTCGAAGAGACTGAATTCTTGAAAGGCCTTGGTGCCACCGATGTTATCAATCGCGCCGAGCTTTCTGAGCCCGGCGAAATGATGCAGTCCACTCGCTGGGCGGCGGCGGTTGATTCCTGCGGAAGCCACACTTTGGCAAACGTCATCGCGCAGCTTAGCTATAGCGGTGTTGTCACGGCTTGTGGTTTGGCGCAGGGTCTCGATTTACCCGGAAATATGATGCCCTTTGCGCTGCGCAATGTGTCCTTATTAGGGGTTGATTCCGTGCATGCTCCCATGCCTTTGCGCGAGGAAGCGTGGCGCCGATTGGCTAAGGATTTAGACATGGCCAAACTTGAGGCATTGACTTTAGATATCCCCTTCGACGACGTGCCCGCCGCAGCAGGTAAAATTTTGCAGGGGCAAATTCGTGGACGTGCCGTGGTTAAAATCGTCGCTTAGTCGGCGCATTTATCTACAGGCAAAAATGTTAAATTAAAATAATAGGAACACCGTTATGAGCAACAAACTTGGTGTATTTGGATTAGAGGGAAAAGTGGCTGTTGTTACCGGCGCGGGCGCAGGTATTGGCGAGGCGTGTGCGCGAATGTTTGCACAGGCCGGTGCGGCGGTAATGCTCAGCGACATTAATGTGGACGCCTGCGAGCGTATTGCCGCTGAGCTCAACGCAAAGGGCTTGCAGGCCAAAGCCATGCGTTTGGACGTTACCAGCGAAGCAGATTGGGAGGCGTTAAAAACCGCTCTGGAAGGCTGGAAAAATCGCTGGGATGTTTTGCTCAATAATGCCGGTATTTATATTGGCGGCATGCTTGAAAACAACACTGTTGCCCAAGTCAGTAAAATTAATCAGATTAATATTGAGTCCGTATTTATCGGCACTCGCACTGCGGCGGAGAGCATGAAACCCGACGGCTGCTTTGGTAGCGGTGGATCAATCATCAATTTGTCGTCAATTGCCGGCTTGGTGGGTGTGCCCGGCCACAGCATCTATGGCGCAACCAAAGGCGCAGTGCGCTCCTTAAGCAAGCACAGCGCCGTTGAGTTCGCCAAATTTGGTTACGGCGTGCGGGTTAACTCGCTGCATCCGGGGCTGATTGAAACGGCGATGGGTGACCAGGCCTTGCAAGACTTTGTCGACATCGGTGTTGTCGCCAATGTTGATGAGGCAGCGGCGCTGCTTAAGTCTGCGATGATCCCCATGGGGCGACTCGGTAGTGTGCAAGACATTGCCAATGCGGCCTTATTTTTAGCGTCGGATGCCAGCTCCTATGTAACGGGAATTGAGCTAACGGTTGATGGCGGCTTTTGCGCTGCGTAATCTTGGAGGTTGTATGGATTGTAACGATAAAGTGGCGTTGGTGACTGGCGCTGGCGTTGGTATTGGCGAGGCGACCTGCAAGGGCTTGGCAGCGGCAGGTGCGATTGTGGTGGTGAGCGATATTGATGAAGCCGCAGGCAATCGCGTTGCAAATGAACTCATTGCGGCGGGTCATCAGGCCGCGTTTATGCGCTTAGATGTTTGCGACGAATCCCAGTGGCATACCGTGGTTAGCGATATTGTTGCGCGTTTTGGTCGCTTGCAAATACTCATTAACAACGCGGGTATCGCCAATATTTGTGGTATTGAAGATGAAACCCTTGAAGGCTGGCGTAAAACCAATACCATCAATAACGACGCAGTATTCCTCGGAACCCGCGAAGCAATTCGGGTGATGAAAGCATCGGGCGGCAGCATCGTTAATATTTCATCAATAGAAGGTATCGTCGGCGACCCAATGCTACCAGCTTACAATGCCAGCAAAGGTGCGGTGCGCGCATTCACTAAATCGGTGGCATTGTACTGTGCAGACAAAGGCTACGGCATACGCGTTAATTCTGTGCATCCTGGTTATGTGGCAACGCCGTTGGTGAGCGGCGCACTGTCGCGCCTAAGCACGAGCGATGCCGAGGCATTCGCCCAGCGTGTTGTCGCGAGTATCCCAATGGGACGCATGGCTGAAGCTATTGAAATTGCCAAGGGCATTGTTTTTCTAGCGTCGGATGACGCGAGCTATATGACCGGATCGGAATTGATTATGGATGGGGGTTATACGGCGCGGTGATTTGAAGTAGTACTCGACGCAAAAGCATAACTTTTTCAATAAAGGCTTTTGCGTCGTTTAACATTTGATAAAGGTATTTCTAATCAGTGCGCGCTAAACGCCTGCACGCAATAACCCTTGGCGAGGGCTTCGATTATTTGTGGGTCTTTTGCCAGCGCTGGATTGTCTGGAATATGTGCATTATCGATAAGCTTGCGTTTGGCAATTTCAACCTTGGTGAAGCCTTCTGCCATGACAAATAATTTGGCCAGATTCTCAGCGCCGAACATATCTTTGAAGTCGATATAAACAATAAACGGTGCCTGCTCGCCCTCGGTAAATTCACCGTGGGTGGTTTTGGCAGTGGCGTTGATTGAGAACAAGTACATATTTTCTCCGGCGTTAAATGAGCGAGCGTTTATTGGCTAACAATAGCAAGACGCAATGCCGACATATTGAGCTGCATGCTAGCTAGGGCATCTTTACCGAGTTGGGTTTCGGCGTCAAAGCTTTCTAACTCGGCGGGGCTAATATGCGGATTACGGCTCATCAATGCTTGCAGGCGCTGGCGCTCAGCACTGCGAACAGTTTGATAGTTGTCTAATGCCGTGCTGATCCACTCTTTGGCGGCCGCTTCGGCGAGGGCTTCCACATTTGGGATCATGGTGTTTAAGCTGGCGCGCACTTCGCGGAGCAGTGCTGGCATGACGGTTTTCTTTATACCCTGGGCCAGCTGATTCAGCTTTTTGTGAGCAACGCTGGGGGTGAGATTGCGGTGCTGATGGTCGACGACTAAGCGAAAGCTCTGGGCGGGTAAGTAGCCTTGTAGTTGCAGCCACGGCGGCGCTTGCAGAGCGGGGCTATAGAATGCCTCCAGCAACAAGGTGCCGGCTTTTAAGCCTTTAACGGCGATAGTGCAGACGCTGGCGCTGCCAAAGTCGCTGGACATGATCAAATCCATGCCGCCGCTGATCAGGGGGTGTTCCCAGCTAAAGTAAGCCATGTCTTCGCGGCTTAGCGCGCGGTCACGATCGAACGTGCCGGTAATGCCGTCTTCTGGCAAATGCGGGAAGGCTTCAGTAATCATGTGGTCGCCAGGCCGCAGAATGATGGCGTTGTCGCTATGGTCTTCGTGCACTAAACCGAACTGGTCAGAGAGAATGTTGACGTATTCAGCTAGGCTGTCGCTGCGTTGTTCGGCTTCTAATGAGGTGATTAATTCCGCAGCACGACTTGGGTGGCAGGAGTTCAGTTCCAATAAGCGATTGCGCCCATTGCGTAAACCGATCTGCAGCTCTTCAGACTTTGCAGCGGCGCGGCTAATCAAGTCGGCGAAGGTGTTAGCGTCGGTATTGCCGGCAAGAGCGTCGAGGAGCTCGCGACCAAATGCCAACATTAGGGCATTGCCTACGGTGCAGGGCTGGCTAAAGATGGCTAGTGCGTCGCGGTACCAGCTGAGCAGTTTTTCTTGGGCGCTGTCTTGGTAGTACGGCACGTGCAAATTCACGCCGCCGAGCTGGCCGATACGATCCAGACGGCCAATGCGCTGTTCTAGTAAGTCGGGATTGAGCGGCAAGTCAAACAACACCAAATGTTGGGCGAACTGAAAATTGCGGCCTTCGCTGCCAATCTCAGAGCAAATCAAGACCTGGGCGCCGTCCTCGGGGTCGGCAAAGTAGGCCGCGGCGCGGTCGCGTTCGATTAGGCTGAGTTCTTCAACAAATACAGCGCTGGCGATTCCTCTGCGTACCCGAAGCTGTAAATCCAAATCTTGCGCGGTGCGCATATTGCTGCAAATCAGCAGCACTTTTTCGTCGGGGTGTTGCAGTAAAAATTTCTCTATCCAGCTTACGCGGGGGTCAAGTTTAATCCAGGCATCGCCCAACAGCAGTTCGGGGTGCAGGGCAGACTCTTCGTCTACCAAGCCAAGCGCGGCTTGGTATTCAGCGGGCGCGTCAAGCGGGTGCTCGTGTAGCACGCGCTGGGGGAAACCGCCGACAGAGGCGCGGGTGTTGCGGAATAACATGCGACCGGTGCCAAAGCGGTCGAGCAGGTCGCGCACTACTTTTTCAATTGTGTCGGCATCGGCGTTGCTGGCCAACGCGGCCAGTTGCGCCGGTTCGAGCAATTCACTGAGTTTTGCGGTAAAGCCTGCATCGGCCAAGGATTCGCTGGGCTTGTCCAGCAAGCCTTGAATCAACTCGCTAATGCCCTCGTATTGATTTTGCTCGGCGCGAAAGGCCTCTAAACTTGGGTAGCGCGCGGGGTCGAGCAAGCGCAGGCGTGCGTAGTGGCCGTCGATACCGGCGTTCTCCGGCGTTGCTGTGAGCAGTAATACGCTTGGAATTTCGGCGCTTAGGCGCTCCACCAATTGGTATTCGGCGGAGCTGCTGCCGTCTTCCTGCCAGTGAAGGTGGTGGGCCTCGTCAACGACGAGCATATCCCAGCCCGCTTCCATTAACTGACCTTGGCGACGTTCGTGAGAACTGATCCAGCTCAGCGGGCAAATAACCAACTGGGCGTCTTCAAAGGGGTTTTCTTCTTTCTCTTTGGATTCTTCTTCGTCGAAGAAGATGCTGCTGGGATCATCTTCGTATTGATCGATTTGCTGGCAGCGGGCTTCGTTGAAAATGCTGAACTTAAGATTGAAGCGGCGCAGCATTTCGACCAGCCACTGATGTACCAAGCTGTCAGGGAGTAAAATCAGTACGCGCTTGGCGCGCTCCAATAATAGTAGCTGGTGAATAATGAGACCGGCTTCGATAGTTTTACCCAAACCGACTTCATCAGCGAGCAATACGCGCGGTGCGGCGCGGCTGGCGACTTCGGCGGCAATATACAGCTGGTGGGGCAAGAGTTGTACGCGTGGGCCGAGCAAGCCTTGGGTGCTCGCCGATTTGCAGGTGTTTTGCTGCTCTAAGGTCGCGGCACGAAGTTCAAAGCGGCGGTGGTGCTCCACTTGGCCAGCGAGCAGACGCTCTTTGGCATTGCTGAGCTTGATGTTGGCGCTCAGAATTTGTTCTGGAACAGGGTGAATGTCGCCGTTTTCATCTTCTGCAAAATACACGATACAACCACCGTGTTCTTGCTGTTCTTTGACGATTAATCGGCCTTGGCCGGGCACGTCTATATCATCGCCGTCTTGAAATAACACGCGGGACAGTGGCGCAGCGGCTGCTGCGTAAGTGCGCTCTTCTTCTGCCGCCGGGAAGGCGATAACAACGCGGCGATTCTGTGCTTCTATAATAATGCCCAGACCAAGGTCAGGTTCCGGGTTGCTAATCCAGCGTTGGCCAGCGATAAAAATATTAGACATATATTTTGGGTACGGCTTGATGTTTTGAGTGTGTACAGGGGATTGCGCGGGGGCAATGGCCCTGATTTCTGGAGTGCGAATGTTACGCATCAGTGGCGGCAAGGGAAAGGTTTAATACTGTAAATCTCACCATCTACGGATGTTACTCATTGCTGAACATTTGCGACAGAGTGGGCGCGACACGTCTATTTTGGCTAATGTCGACTATTGTCCAATACTGCTGGTCTAGCACTGGGCTAGACTGTAGGGGTTGAATTAAATTGCCGATTTTCGGTGTGGAGAGGCTAGGTGCTGGCAAACCAGTGGGTTGTGTTACTGGCGTTTATTTACGTTGGGTGTTTATTCTTAATCGCGTGGTGGGCTGACCGGCATACCCAGCGGCCGCCGGCGTTGCGCGCCCTGATTTACAGCTTGTCGCTGGCAGTGTACTGCAGCTCGTGGACGTTCTTTGGCGCAGTGGGGCAGGCCGTTAACGACGGTTGGTCATTTGTGCCGATATACCTTGGGCCAATTCTGCTATTTGTCTTGGCGTGGCCATTTATACGCCGTTTGTCGGTAGTAAGTACTCGCAATAGAGTGACGTCAATCGCGGATTTTATCGGTTCGCGCTACGGTAAACACCAATTTCTAGCGGCCTTGGTAACGTTTATTGCCGTTGCCGGTAGCCTGCCTTATATCGCATTACAATTAAAAGCAGTGACCCAGGCGTGGCTCACAGTTCAGCAGTTGTGGCAGCCAAGCTTGGAAGCCAACCACAGTAGTACCAGTTTTATTGCAGCGCTTATATTGGTCGCTTTTACAGTCGCGTTTGGCACTCGGGTGGTTGATAAACGTCACCGCCATCGTGGCTTGATGGCCGCGATAGCGGTTGAGTCGATTGTTAAGCTAACCGCGTTTCTTGCTGTAGGCGTGTTTGCGATCAGCGTGATCTTTGGCGCTGAAGAACGCGGTATTGTTCTCAACTACGGTCAATTGGCCGACTGGCCTGAGCCCATCAATTTTCTGACTCAAATGATTTTGGCCGCTACGGCAATTATTTGTTTACCGCGTCAGTTTCATGTGATGGTGGTAGAGAATCATAGCCGCCGCGATATGCGAATTGCACGGTGGGTATTTCCGGCGTATCTCGCCTTGTTCTGCATGATGATCGCGCCTGTGGCATTGCTGGGGCAGTCCTTGCTAAGTGGTGGTTTGCCGCTGCATGGCGTTGAGGCGGATATGTTTGTGGTGTCGGCGCCGTTGGCCGCGGGCAGTACCAGTTTGGCATTTGTGGCCTTGCTTGGTGGCCTGTCGGCGGCGACGGGCATGGTGATTGTGGCCTGTGTGACCTTGTCGATCATGATCTGTAACGAGTGGATGGTACCGCTTTGGCAGTTTTTTAACCGCGCTCACAGTATTAACGCGCGCTGGCTGCAAAAGGCGCGGCGGGGCGCTATTGCGGCGGTGTTATTTGCGGCGTGGTTATTGGAGCAGCAGCTGAATAATCGCGGCGGCTTGGCCTCTTTAGGCTTGTTATCGTTTGCCGCCGCGGCGCAACTACTGCCCGCGATACTGGCGGCGCTATATTGGCCTCGCGCGCATTCACGCGGCGTAATTGCCGGCTTGTTTGTGGGGGGGGCGCTGTGGTTTTACTGCCTCCTACTGCCCGCGGTTCTGGGCCATGGCCATCCCTTGCTTATCGAGGGTCTTTTCACTGTGTCGTGGCTGCGGCCAGAAGCCTTGCTGGGCTTGGATTTTCTGGACCCGCTCAGTCACGGCGTATTTTGGAGTTTAGTGCTGAATTGCCTGAGTCTTGTGGTGGTGTCGATGCTGAGCCGATTTCGGGCGATTGAACTACGCCAAGCACGTGCGTTTACTCAGCTGAATCAGGATCGGGCCTATCGAAAAACAGACTTTGAACTGTCAAAGGTAGAGAGTTGGCAATTACAGCGTTTGCTGACACCGCTGCTGGGCAGTGAGCGTAGCCAGCAATTGTGGCAGCGCTTTGAACACCGGGTTGGGCAGCGCTTATTGCCAAACGATCCGGTGCCGAGGTTTGTGGTAAAAGAAGTCGAGGCGACCTTGGGCGCGATTGTTGGGGCGGTGTCGGCGCACCGAACCCTCGAATTACTGCAGCGTAAAAAGCCCTTAGAGCTCGATGAATTTGTGCGCTTAATTGGTGACACCTCTAAGCAGTTGCAGTTTGGTCAGGACCTCCTGCAAATAACCTTAGAGACGGTGCCGCAAGGTATTAGTGTGGTCGACGTGAATTTGGATTTGGTGGCATGGAATAGCCGTTATATTGAGTTGTTTGAGTTTCCTGAACGGCTGCTTTATATCGGTTGCCCTATTGCCAAGGTCTACCAGTTCAATGCGGAGCGGGGCTATTTGCACAATGCGGATACCGACGTTGATGGCGCAATCGCACGGCGCTTAGCCTTGCTTAGCGAAGGCCAGCCCTATCGAATTGAACGGAGTTTGCCCAATGGTCTGGTGATTGAAATTTGCGGTACGCCAATGGCAAATGGCGGCTATGTCACGACGTATACCGACATCAGCGAATACCGCCATATGTTCAATGAACTGGACGAAGCGAAAAGCCAATTGGAGCGCCGTGTCATTGAGCGAACCTCAGCCTTGGCCGCGGCGAATGACTCACTCGCCGATGAAAATCAGGCGCGGGCAAAAATTGAACGGGAACTCAATGCGGTTTACGCGAGTAAAAGTCGTTTCTTGGCGGCGGCAAGTCATGACCTGCTGCAACCGATTAGTGCGGCGCGCTTGTTTACGGCGGCGTTGGCCCATCGCACCGAAGGCGGCGAGCTAGCGGAAGAGGTCGGTCATATTGACGCGGCCTTAAACGGCGCCGAAGATTTGATTACCTCGTTGCGAGAAATCGCGCGCTTGGATTCGGGCAATATCCAGCTAGATCGCCGGGATTTTTGCCTAGACGATATGCTTGCGCCGCTGGCGCGGGAGTTTACTGTACTCGCCGCGCAAAACGGTTTGCGCTTAGGGTTCAGGCCCAGCAAATTGTGGGTCTACAGTGATCAGCAATTACTGCGGCGGGTTATTCAAAATTTTCTTGCCAATGCCCTGCGCTATACCCGAACTGGTCGGGTATTACTGGCGTGTCGGCGGCGTGGCGACAGTGTGTTGATTCAGGTTTGGGATACCGGCCCAGGTATCTCGGAGCATGATCAGCAGCGTGTTTTTGGCGAGTTTGAGCGGGTATTAGCCGGCGTTCACAATGATTCCGACAAAGGTTTAGGTTTGGGCTTGTCGATTGTGCAGCGTATTAGTGGGCTACTTGGTCACGAGGTTTCGCTGCATTCAATTGAGGGTCGCGGCAGTGTGTTTGCCATTCGCGTGCCAAATGGTCAACGCCGCGAGCGTAATGTTGTGAGCGAATCGTCTAATCTGCAATCAGAATTGGCGGGCCTAACTGTGCTCTGCATCGATAATGAAGTTGCCATTCGCACCGGCATGCAATCCTTACTCACCCAGTGGGGTTGCCGAGTATTTGCGGGTGGGAACCTTGGTGAAGTACTGGGGCAATGGCGCCTAGAGTCGGCGCCCGATATCGTACTGGCTGACTACCATTTAGACGGTGGCGAAACAGGTGTGGAGGTTTTACAGGCGCTGCGTTATCACTGGCATAGCCGTTTCCCTGCGGTGGTGATTAGTGCCGACAGTAGCGCCGAAGTGCGTGGGCTAGTTGAGGCCAGTGGCGATCAGTTTTTGGCCAAACCGGTGAAGCCCGCCGCGCTGCGTGGGCTTATGCGTAAGTTGACGCGGGATAAGTAAACTCGATATTTGTTAGGGGAGATTTGGCGGACTAACGTCTAATTGGCCAAAAGCCAGTGCCGCCTGCGTGCGGGAATGGACATTGAGCTTGCGAAAAATTTCCGTTACGTGGGCTTTAATAGTCGCCTCGGTTACGTTCAAATTATAGGCAATTTGCTTGTTCAGCAGGCCTTGGACGAGTAGGGTTGCGACCCGAAATTGCTGGGGCGTAAGACTGGCAATAACGGTCGCCATTTTCTGTTCATTGCTGTCTTGCCCGGCTTGATACTGAATCCTTTCTGGAAGCCAGCGGGCACCATTGAGCACGGCGTCGATAGCGCCGGAGATGACCTTGGCTTGACTACTTTTTGGTAAAAAACCAGCGGCGCCATGGTCAATCGCTCGGCACATGACCTCGGGAGTTTCGCTGCCGGAGATGACCAATACCGGAATTTCTGCGTAGTGGGCCTGTAAGTGTATTAGTCCGCTAAAACCCTGAGCGTCGGGCATATGTAAGTCGAGAAGAATAAGATCGCTGTTAGTGTCGGTGCTTAATACTGTTTGCAGTTCGGCGATGGATTCAACTTCAATGACATCGCATTGAGCATAGTGTTGGGCAAGCGTGGCCTTTAGTGCGGTGCGAAATAGGGGATGGTCATCGGCAATGATAAATCGCAGTGTGTTCATCTGACGCCTTTTTATTAGTGTGCTGTGGCAGCAGTGTATAGAAAAAAGCCCCGCGGTGCAGGGCAAAGACCCATAGGATTTCTTAAGCGATGTTAACCTTTAAATTGCTGTGCGTTTCGATCAGTCGCGCAACCACCCCTGGGTCGGCAAGGGTGGATAAATCACCGAGATTGTCGAAATCGTCTGCGGCAATTTTGCGCAGGATGCGGCGCATAATTTTACCTGAGCGGGTTTTGGGTAAGTCGTCGGTCCATTGAATAATGTCGGCTACTGCAATTGGGCCAATTTCCTTGCGCAGCCACTGTTTAAGTTCCGTGCGCAGGGTTTCAGTTTCGGCCTGTTTGTCTGTGAGGGTTATGTAGGCGTATATGCCTTCGCCCTTGATTGAATGCGGAAAGCCAACAACAGCGGCTTCGGCCACGAGCGGGTGCGCGGCAAGTGCGCTTTCTAATTCGGCGGTGCCCATGCGGTGTCCAGAAACATTGAGCACGTCATCTACCCGGCCGGTGATCCAATAGTAGCCATCCTCATCGCGGCGAGCGCCGTCACTACTGAAATAATACCCTTCAAAGGTCGAAAAGTAGGTTTCAATAAAACGCTGATGGTCGCCAAAAATGGTGCGCATTTGCGCTGGCCAGCTATCGCTGATAAGTAAATTGCCTTCGGCGGCGCCAGTGAGTAGCTGGCCATCGTTATCGACCAATACAGCGTTGATACCAAAAAACGGCAGCGTGGCGGAGCCGGGCTTAAGGTCAATAGCGCCGGGGAGCGGGGTAATCATCATGCCACCGGTTTCGGTTTGCCACCAGGTGTCGAGTATTGGGCACTGGCTGTGGCCAAACTTTTCGTAGAACCAAGTCCACGCCTCTGGGTTGATGGGTTCGCCAGCGGTGCCCAAAAGGCGCAGCGATTGGCGACTGGTATTGGCTAGGGCTTCGTCGCTGCAGGCCATCAGCGCGCGGATAACCGTGGGTGCGGTGTACAGAATATTGACCTGATGTTTATCAATAATGCGTGCCAATCTGCCGGCATCTGGAAAATTGGGAACACCTTCATACATCACAGTGGTGGCGGCATTACTCAGTGGGCCGTATACCGCGTAGCTGTGGCCGGTGATCCAGCCAATGTCGGCCATACACCAATAGATTTCGCCGGGATTGTAGTCAAATACCCAGTGGTGGCTAAGCGAGGTGTACACCAGATAGCCGCCGGTGGTGTGCACAGCACCCTTAGGCTTACCTGTGGACCCTGAGGTGTAGAGAATAAAGAGTGGGTCTTCTGCGTCCATTATTTCTGCAGGGCATTCGCTGCTTTGATTACGAACTAGGGTTTGGTAGTCAATGTCGCGGGGCGCATTGAGTGCAATGGTTTCGCCACAGTGATTAACGACCAGTACATTTTCAACGCAAGCTGGTTGGCATAGGGTAATGGCTTCGTCGACGTTGGCTTTGAGGTTTACGCGTTTGCCGCCGCGTTTCCCGGCGTCAGCGGTGATGACAAGTTTAGATTGGCCGTCTTGAATGCGACCGGCTAGGGCCTCGGGGGAGAACCCCCCAAACACCACTGAATGCACTGCGCCAATTCGTGCGCAGGCGAGCATGGCGATGGTGGCTTCGGGGATCATAGGCATATATAGCGTGACCACGTCACCTTTGGCTACCCCTAAGCTCTTTAGACCATTAGCGAGCTTGCAAACCGCGTTGTGAAGTTGCCGATACGTGAACTTGCGCACTGCGTCGGCTTCACTGTCTGGCTCCCAAATTAAGGCGAGTTGCTCACCGTGCGTTTCAAGGTGGCGGTCGAGGCAGTTAACGCTGGCATTCAGCTGGCCGTCTTCAAACCAACGAATAGATAAATTGTCTTTGGCGAAGCTGCAGTTTTTAATAATACTTGGCGTGCGTATCCAATCTACGCGTTTTGCCTGTTCTGCCCAAAACTCATCGGGCGAGGCGAGCGACTGCTGATAGAGTTTGGTGTGGCTGTCTGCGTCGATATAGGTTTCAGCGCTTGTTTTCGCAGGGTATTGGGTAGCGCCGGTGTTTGGAGTGTTCATGGCCTAAGCTCCATTATTATTTATTGGGATTGAGTATCCACCTTTATCACCGATAGTTGAACTAGACCTTCGTCTAAGTCCATCGTAATTTATTATTTTCGCGTTGTTAGTAGCTAGACTTTGGTCGATACATGACTAAAGGCTAATACCGTCAGCGCCCTGGTGAGCCTATAAATTTCGTGTCACTTCCGATACGAGAGAGTTCACGATGATAATGAATAAAAAAATGACTGTCGCAAGTTGGGCAGCGAACCCGTCGAGGTCTTGCCTGTGCGCTTTATTGGTTTTTGCCGTACTGCCGACGACGGCACTGGCTGAGGCGCTTGAATCTGAAACACTAGAGCAGCGCGTTGTGCGCTTAGAGCAGTCGCTTGCTGAACGAGACGCGTCGACCAAATCGGCGGCCGGTGCGACCGAATACGCTTTTGGCGGCTATATCAAGCTGGATGCGATTGCCAGTCAATACAGCGACGGTGAGCGCGCATTGGCTAGCGTGGGTGATGATTTCCTAGTGCCGTCAGTGATTCCAGTGGGTGGTGAGTCGGGAGACACCAATCTTGATATGCACGCTAAGCATTCTCGTATTTGGTTTAAAACCAGTACGAATACTGAGATGGGCTTGATAACTAGCTATTACGAAATGGATTTTGGGATTAACCAAATTGGTGATGAGCGCATTAGTAATTCTGCGGCGTCGCGTATACGGCATGCCTACGTAAATTGGCAGTACGACACCAATAGCGCATTACTGGCTGGACAAAGTTGGAGTACCTTTTTTAATGTGGGTAGCTTGCCGGATACCTTAGACTTTGTCGGCCCTGTGGGTACCTTGTTTGAGCGCCAAGCGCAGTTACGATGGACCCGCACCTTAGCCAGTGGTCGCTCAGTGATGCTGGCGGTAGAAAACCCTTCTAGCGGTTTGTATGGTGAAAACGGCTCGGCCGCTGGCGGGAATGCCTACGATAACAATGCCCTGCCGGATATGGTGCTCCGTTATAACGGTAAAGCAGGTGACTTTAGTTATAGCCTTGCCGGCATGCTGCGCGAGATAACGTATAAACAAAATTTTATCAATAGTCAGGCTCAGGCCATTGTTGGCGACGACAGTGTTTATGGTTACGGTTTGAGCTTTGCGGGTGTGTGGCAGTTAGGCAAAGATGATATTCGTCTGCAATTGAACGCGGGTAGTGCATTGGGGCGCTATCTTGGTCTACAAACCTATCGTGACGGTGTTATTGAAGACAACGGCGATGTTGAGCTTATTGACTCAGTGGGTGGCTTTGTCGCGTATCGGCATTTTTGGGCGCCAAAATGGCGTAGCAGTTTGGTGTTGTCGGCGAGCTCTGCAGATAACCCTAGCACTGTTGCTGCTACCACGGCAGCGTCTTATCAAAGTGTCCATGCCAATTTAATCTATGCTCCGGTGGCGGCGCTGAACTTTGGCGTTGAATATATTCACGCGAGCAAAACTATTGAACAACCGATTAATGGCGACGATAGCGGCGATATCGATCGTCTGCAATTTAGTGCGAAGTACATTTTTTAAGAAGTAGGGCGATGCATTGTTAATCGACTAAGGTCGAATGGTGAGTTGGCGACTTAGCTGCAATGCTTGGCTTATAAGACGAAATAAAACAGGAGAACACAATAATGGCATTTCATTCGAAAGAACTGGCGAAAGCCTACTGGCGGGAAAACGTTAAACTTTTACTTAGTTTGCTGTTTATCTGGGCCCTGGTGTCTTTTGGCTTCGGGATTCTCTTTGCTGATGCACTCAATTCAATTCAATTTTTTGGTTTTAAATTGGGTTTTTGGTTTGCGCAGCAAGGGGCTATTTACACGTTTGTGGTGCTGATTTTTGTGTACGTTTACAAAATGAATCGGCTCGACGAAAAATACGATGTCCAAGAAGACTAGGGGTGAATGATGGATATTAGAATGTGGACATTTTTAATTGTCGGGCTGAGTTTTGTGCTCTATATCGGTATTGCGATTTATTGTCGAGCCGGGACAACGAAGGAATTTTACGTGGCCGGGGGTGGTGTTCACCCAGTGGTTAATGGCATGGCGACGGCAGCAGATTGGATGAGTGCGGCGTCGTTCATTTCAATGGCGGGTTTGATTTCGTTTATGGGCTACGATGGGGCGGTCTATTTAATGGGCTGGACCGGCGGCTATGTTTTGTTAGCACTTTGTCTAGCGCCGTATCTGCGTAAGTTTGGTAAGTTTACGGTGCCAGACTTTATCGGTGACCGCTATTATTCCCAGACTGCGCGAACCGTGGCAGTTATCTGTGCGATTTTTGTGTCCTTCACTTATGTGGCGGGGCAAATGCGCGGGGTTGGGGTGGTATTTAGTCGCTTCCTTGAAGTCGATATTACCACTGGCGTGATACTGGGCATGGCGATTGTGTTTTTCTACGCCGTGCTGGGTGGGATGAAAGGGATTACCTATACGCAGGTTGCTCAATACTGCGTGCTAATGATGGCCTACCTAGTGCCAGCGATCTTTATTTCGATCATGATTACTGGCCACGTTATTCCCCAGTTTGGCTTTGGCGCAACCTTGGCGGATGGATCGGGGGTGACATTGCTGGATAAGCTCGATGGCTTGTCGGCGGAGCTGGGTTTTGCCGCCTATACCAGTGGCACTAAGTCGACGATTGATGTCTTGTTTATTACCGCAGCGCTGATGGTTGGCACGGCGGGTTTACCCCACGTTATTGTGCGTTTCTTTACCGTACCGAAGGTAAAAGATGCACGTAAATCGGCAGGCTGGGCGTTAATATTTATCGCCGTGCTCTATACCACTGCACCTGCTGTTGCTGGTTTTGCTCGTTTAAATATGATCAATACCATCAATGGTCCAGATAGCCAGGGTACCGAATATAGCGAAGCGCCGATGTGGGTGACCAACTGGGAAAAAACCGGTTTGATCGGCTGGGAAGATAAGAACGATGATGGCCGTATGTTTTACTCCGGCGATGAACGCAATGAGATGCATATCGATCGCGATATCATGGTTCTGGCCAATCCTGAAATTGCCAATTTGCCAGCGTGGGTTATTGCGCTAGTGGCCGCGGGTGGTGTGGCGGCGGCCTTGTCGACTTCAGCCGGTTTGCTCTTGGTTATTTCAACGTCTATATCTCACGATTTACTCAAACGTAATTTGATGCCGAATATCTCGGATAAATTAGAGCTTCGTTACGCTCGGGGGGCTGCAGCTGTTGCAGTGTGCATCGCAGGGTATCTGGGGATTAATCCGCCGGGGTTTGTCGCGCAGGTGGTGGCCTTTGCCTTTGGCTTAGCGGCATCAAGTTTCTTCCCCGCGATTATCCTTGGCATCTTTTACAAGCGCATGAACAAATACGGCGCGATCTCAGGCATGGTAAGTGGTTTGGTGTTTACCGCCACCTATATCGTCTACTTCAAGTTCGTTAATCCCGCGGCGAGTGTGCCTGCTAACTGGTGGTTTGGTGTTTCACCAGAAGGCATTGGTACCTTGGGCATGCTGGTGAACTTTGCGGTTGCTGCAGTCGTTTGTCATTTTACGCCTGCACCACCACAAGACGTGCAGGATATGGTCGAGAGTATCCGTTATCCGCAAGGTGCGGGGGGCGCACAAGTGCATTAAGCTAATCTAGTGAATGCAAAGCTGCTAGCGAAGTTCGCTAGCGGCTTTTTTGTGCCCGCAGTTTAAATGACGGACTAGTGAAAGGCGGCCATTACGACTTCAAAGCCGATCAACAGAATAACGATCCACTCAAGGAAAGCACTGTGACTGTGGTTTTGCTCGTCGGCTAGTATTTCTAACAGTTCGTGTATGGTGCCTAATTTTTGGGAGAGCACGTCTACGCGCGGCTTAATATCGAGATACCGTGCTAGCTGCATATAGGTCGATTCTAAATTGGGGTATTCCCAGAAAAATTCCGGGGTATCCAATAAGCCATAGTGCAGAATAATGTCGCTTTTGGCGGCAAAAAGACGGCCGCGAATTTTGGCCAGCTCTTTGCGCCGCAGGGGGATTTTGCCTTTTTCTGCGAGCGTTGCCGGGATATGTGCGGTGGCTTTGATATTGTCCAAAACCATGGTTTCGAACAAGATCAACTGAGTAGACTGCGCCAGTGCGTGGGATACCGCGAGCCTGAGCAGGTGGTCGTCGCTGGGCAGAGAAATGTGGTCGCCGCGGACGCTAAGTTGCTCTGTGTTCAGCGTAAACTGAAACAACTCTCGGCCTCGTTTGGTCGATTCCAGCAGGATATACGGCGTTACTCGTTTGATAAGTAGCTGTTGGTCGTCGTCAGATACCGCCCAGAACACGACAATACCGTACTGAAATAGCCAGGCTTCGCCAGATGGCGTGGGTACGTGATAGGCGTCGCGATAGCGGGTGAGTTCATATGGCGCGAGGGCCGCACTTTCAAGTTCAGGTATTTGGAATGCGTCACCCAGATTGATAACGCTTATGGTAGAGCTGCAAAATGGCATATTGCCACCTCGTGCGGGCCGCGCCGGCCGGTCGGAAAGTGGCAGAATGCCACTGGTCGCGCATAATATTCGCTGTTTATTTTTTAGGCAATATCTATTGAAGAAAAATTAAGCATAAAAAAAGGAGCCCTTGTGGGGCCCCTTCGGTAGGCTGAAAATGCGTTTTGTTTAAACGATTTTCTTCATTGCCGTCATGTAGCCACGCAGTCTGCGACCGACAACTTCAACAGGGTGGTTACGGATGGCAGAGTTCACTGTGATCAGCTCTTGGTTGTCGACACCAAGGTCTTTCGTGTTCAAGCCTTTGCCGATAATGTCGGTAGAGACCTTAGTCATAAAGTCGCTAAGCAGTGGGCGGCAAGCGTGGTCAAACAAATAGCAACCGTATTCCGCGGTGTCTGAAATAACAACGTTCATTTCATACAGTTTGCGACGGGCAATAGTGTTGGCGATCAGTGGCGTTTCGTGCAATGACTCGTAGTATGCAGACTCTGGCTCCATGCCGGCAGCAACCATGCATTCAAAGGCAAGTTCAACACCTGCTTTACACATAGCAACCAACAAAATACCGTGGTCATAGTACTCTTGTTCGCTGATTTCAACGTCGCCAGCAGGGGTTTTTTCAAACGCAGTTTCTGCGGTTGCGGCGCGCCAAGCGTGCAAGTTTTTATCGTCGTTAGCCCAGTCTTCCATCATGGTCTTGGAGAAGTGACCGCTAATGATGTCGTCTTGGTGCTTTTCGTACAGCGGACGCATAATGTCTTTCAGCTCTTCAGCCAAATCGAATGCTTTGATTTTGGCCGGGTTGCTCAGGCGATCCATCATGTTGGTGATGCCGCCGTGCTTCAGGCCTTCAGTTACTGTTTCCCAGCCGTACTGAATCAGCTTAGAGGCGTAGCCGGCATCGATGCCTTGCTCAACCATTTTATCGAAGCATAAGATCGCGCCTGTTTGCAGCATGCCGCAAAGAATCGTTTGCTCACCCATTAGGTCAGACTTAACTTCAGCGATTGGTGAAGATTCCAGAACACCAGCGCGATCGCCGCCTGTACCTGATGCTAGTGCTTTGGCAATTGCCATGCCTTCGCCTTTGGGGTCGTTTTCCCGGTGAACAGCGATCAGGGTTGGAACACCAAAGCCGCGCTTGTACTCTTCGCGAACTTCAGTGCCTGGGCATTTCGGGCACATCATTACAACAGTGATGTCTTTGCGAACCTGCATACCTTCTTCAACCAAGTTGAAGCCGTGTGCGTAATCTAGGCAGGCGCCTTCTTTCATTAATGGCATAACGGCGTTAACAACAGGCGTGTGCTGCTTGTCTGGCGTCAGGTTCATAACAACGTCAGCAGTGGGGATCAGTTCTTCGTAAGTGCCAACGGCAAAACCATTCTCAGTAGCATTTTTCCAGCTCTGACGCTTTTCGGCGATAGCTTCAGCGCGGAGCGTGTAAGACACGTCCAAGCCAGAGTCGCGCAAGTTAAGACCTTGGTTAAGACCCTGTGAGCCACAACCGATAATGACAATTTTTTTGCCTTTCAGGTATTCGCAGCCGTCAGCGAATTCACTGCGATCCATAAAACGGCATTTGCCGAGTTCTTGTAGCTGAAGGCGTAGCGGCAGGCTATTGAAGTAATTCTGGCCCATGATTCTCTCCTAATAGGTGTTTGAAATTGGCGCGTGGTGAGGTGGTATCCCACAATGGCGGCCACTTTAGCATCGCTTGTTTGTTGCGTAAAATGATATATAGTTGATGTAGTGTTGCGTTTTTAGCATTTAGTCGGAGGTCTGGTGTCGGACGTCGGACGCGCAGGCTCGCTCATGTCGGTTTTGCATCCGACACCAGACATCCGACGTCAGACTTGCTCTTATGAATCTCAAAGAACTCCAAACATTTATCCATCTCAGCCAGTCCCTGCACTTTGGCCGCACCGGCGAGGCCATGCACCTAAGCGCCTCGGCGGTTAGCCGCTCGGTGATGCGTTTAGAGGAGCAAGTGGGGGTGTCGTTGTTTGAACGGGATAATCGTCGGGTGCAGCTGACTGCCGCGGGGCGGGAGTTTCTGCGCTATGCTGAACAGGCGGTGGTAAATTGGCAGTCAGTGATTCAGCGTTTACATGTCCACAGCGAAACGCTGCAAGGGGAGTTGGGCGTGTTTTGCTCGGTTACCGCCTCTTATAGTGTGCTCAGTAATATTCTTGAGGTGTTTCGGCAGCGCTATCCTGCTATAGAATTGAAGTTACATACCGGTGATCAGGCAGATGCTATTGAGCGAATTGCCGAGGGTGGTGAGGATTTGGGAATTACCGCCAAGCCAAAGCAGTTGTCGCCGCGTTTGCAGTATCAAGAGTTAACGCGCTCGCCATTGCGTTTATTAGTGCCGAATATTCCTTGTGCTGTGAATGAGCAGATCGCCGCGGGGGGCGAGGTGTTGTCGCCGCAGATATTGGCGAGTCTACCTTTTATACTGCCAGAGCGCGGTGTTGCGCGGACCTTGATTGAGCAGTGGTTTCGGCAGATGCAAATTAAGCCTAGCGTGTATGCGCAGGTCAGTGGCCACGAGGCCATTGTGAGTACGGTGGCTTTGGGTTTGGGTATCGGCGTGGTGCCGGAATTGGTACTGGCGACGAGTTTTTTGCGTGAGCGAGTGCGGGTTATTCCTGTAGAGCCAGCGCTGCCTACGATGGAAATTGGGGTGGTGGTCCTACAGCAACGATTGTCGAATCCCTTGGTCAAAGCGTTTTGGGATTGCGCTAGGTCATCGTACAGTTAGCGCATTTAATTTATGATGCTTCTTTTTATAGACTTATTTAACGAATCGGGAAAGCTATGACAGAACCACAGGGCAACGACAAGCCAAAATCGCCGTTTGACACGGAAGCCTTGCTGCTGATTGACGATCACGAGGAGGAAGTCTCGGTGAATGGTAAGACCGAGCGCAAGCGCGGAATCTATTTGCTGCCTAATTTATTTACCACCGCGGCTTTGTTTGCTGGTTTTTACGCCATTATCTCCGGTATGCACGGCAATTTTGAAAATGCCGCTATCGCAATTTTTGCGGCCATGATATTTGATGGTTTGGATGGTCGGGTTGCAAGGTTGATGAATGCCCAAAGTAAATTTGGCGCTGAATACGATAGTTTGTCGGATATGGTGTCCTTCGGTGTGGCCCCTGCACTGGTGGTGTTTAGTTGGGCGTTAGTCGATTTGGGTAAGTTTGGTTGGGCTGTGGCATTCATTTACGTGGCTTGTGCGGCGTTGCGCTTGGCGCGCTTTAATACTCAAATTGACACGGCCGATAAGAATTATTTCACCGGCTTAGCCAGCCCTGCTGCCGCGGCAGTCATGGCCGGTTTGGTATGGGTCTGCGCTGAACAGGGTTGGGTTGAGAAAGGGGTGCACTTTGAACTCGAGGTGTTTGCCGGTATTTTAATGGCGGTTTGTGGCATGCTGATGATACTCAATGTGCGCTATAGCAGCTTTAAAGGCATCGATTTCCGTGGTCGGGTGCCATTTGTCGTAATGATTGTTGTCGTGTTGATCTTCGGTCTTGTGTCGGTGGATCCGGCTCGGGTCTTGCTGGCGGCGGCGTTGATCTATGCGCTGTCAGGCCCCGTACAAGCTATCTATCGTCGCTTTAAATGAGTCAGCTGTAACATTGCGGTGGCTGGCGCATCTAAAGAGAAGACATCATTCTTTAGGGAGTTTGCGCCATGCTAATCCGTTCACCCTCAGATATCCCCAGTAGTGAGATTACTCCAGAGGGCGTGTATCTCCAGCGTCGTCAGTTCATGCAAGGTATTGGCGTCGGCGCGGCGATGGCGGGTTTGGGTTTACCGCTGAGCAGTGCTGCAGCTAAGTCGGAATTGGCTACCCTCAATTATCAATCTGTTGTTGCTAAGGCTGACAATCCCTTCTATACCGATGAGAAAGTGGCGTCATTTAATGATGCCAGCACGTATAACAATTTCTACGAATTTGGTACCGATAAATCTGATCCGGCGCGCTATGCCGACGCGCTGACAACTGATCCGTGGTCGGTATCGGTAGAAGGTGAGGTCACCAAACCCGGTAAATATCCCCTCGAAGATATAATGAAGCTCATGAGCTTAGAAGAGCGTATCTACCGTTTGCGTTGTGTCGAAGCCTGGTCGATGGTTATTCCCTGGGTCGGCTTTCCGCTGGCGGATTTGCTGAAAATGTTTGAGCCTAACTCGAATGCTAGATACGTGGAGTTTACAACGCTGGTCCGTCGCGATGAAATGCGCGGCCAGCGCTCGGCATTTAGTACTATCGATTGGCCTTATAAAGAAGGCTTGCGGATAGATGAGGCCATGCATCCTCTGGCGTTTATGAGTGTGGGGATGTATGGCAAGGTTTTGCCAAATCAAAACGGTGCGCCAATTCGTTTGGTAGTGCCATGGAAATACGGTTTTAAAAGTATTAAGTCTATTGTCAATATTCGTTTCACCTCGCGTAAACCCCAAACTAGCTGGGAGGGTATTGCGCCTAATGAATATGGCTTTTACGCTAATGTGAATCCAGAGGTGGATCATCCGCGCTGGACTCAGCGCTATGAGCGACGCCTGCCTGGTAGTTTGTTACGACCAAATCGAATAGAAACTCAGATGTTCAATGGTTATGGTGACCAGGTCGCTAGTTTGTATAAGGGTATGAATCTGCGGCGTAACTACTAATGGCAAAGCAGAATGTTTCCGGCTTAGCGTGGGCGAAGCCCTTTCTGCATATCCTTTGCCTGCTGCCGTTTACTTATATTGTGTGGGCGGCGCTAAGTGAAAGTTTGGGTACCGACCCTGTTAAGGCATTAATTCTTTTGACAGGTGAGTGGTCGATCCGCTTGTTGATTTTTACCTTGGCGATTACGCCCCTGCGGCAATGGCTGAATATGCCAAAGTTGCTGCGCTACCGCCGTATGCTTGGTTTATATGCGTGGTTTTACGTCAACCTGCATTTCTTGGTTGTCCTAACGTATCTGTTTGCTTGGGATTGGCGGATCGCACAGGAAGAATTGCTTGAGCGACCTTATATAGTCGTCGGCTTTTTAGCTTGGCTATTTATGCTGCCCTTGGGTGTCACCTCAAATAACAAAGCAGTGCGTGCACTTGGCCGCAACTGGAAAAAAATTCACAAGCTAATCTATCTCATTGCGACCCTTGCTTGGGTGCATGTTTTTTGGCAAGTCCGTTCAAGCTACTTCGATGCCGTCCTTTATGGTGCCCTGATTTTGCTGCTGTTTTATCCCCGATTAAAGAAAGTTTACGAAACACGTTGACTCCTAATGTGGCGTGTCTATAATGCGCCTCCTCAACTGCTGAGGCGGACTTCACCGAGGTGCGGGACGCGATTTGTTTAAGCGGTTGGGGTGGTAAGAAAGTTTAAAAAACTACTTGCTAC
>NZ_BAABDM010000009.1:0-125536 GCF_039539625.1 Zhongshania borealis
CTTAATAATGCCACGTCTATCACTCCTAAATCCCCCGCAGTCATCCTGCGGGTAAGTGTTACACATGGGTCAAAATTCAATGCAAATATAGGGGGTTAGTGGGTCAGTTTTAAATGCAAATCAACAGCTGGGATTCAATGTGGAATAAGCACCAAGCGTTTCAAGATCCAGCTGCGGCAGTACACGTTCTAGCTCTACGCGGCCCCGTGAAAGAATCCGCTTGTCCCGTCGGTATAAGACCGACATCGGCATAATCTCAACCAACAGCACCGCAATCCGAGTAAGGACAGATTTACCTTTCATAATGTACTCGAGTAAAAATGCTGAGGAACACAATAGAGCCAAACCATCCGGCAGTACGTTTGCGCTGCCGATCGCAAGAGCTGCGGTAGTCATCAGTCCCGTTATGCCCAGGAATAGCATTATCGACACTATAACACTGGCCATGCGCAAACGGGCGGATGAAAGACCTTTAAACGTCAGCGCGTCGAGATCAATATTTATTTTATTGGCTAGCATAACGGGTATCGCCTTATTCAAATCAGTTTCAATAAGGATCGCACGGTAAGAAGATCTAGCAACTCAGAGCTAAATTCGTCTTAGAAATAAAGGAAATCAGCCCTTTCGGGCTACTTTGGGATAATATTTTCAGAAAAGTTGTCCCGCTCGGACGCACGGAAACAAACTTTGCCTTTCAACGATTCACCAGAAAAATCGATCTATTGCCGCAATCATCCCTTCAACGAAATCAATATAACTTAAAATTCCAGTCCAAATAGTGCTTTATCTCACCCTAGGTAAACACGACGGGCCGATGGGCTCAAACTGCTTGTAAGTTAAAATAAATTCTTGATGGCCCAATTCTTCTGATTTACTCTTTTCACCCGCTGCAACCTTGCAGACCAAGTCGAAAATTTCTTTTCCTACTGCCGCAACAGTTGCTTTGCCCTCAATCACTTGACCAGCGTTAACATCCATATCATCCTTTAATTTATGATAGGTTTCGGGGTTTGCACACACTTTAATAACAGGTGATATTGCAGAGCCTACTACAGAACCTCGCCCTGTTGTAAATAAAATAATATGCGCGCCAGAGGCAATAAGTTCTACTATTTCCGCATTATCAACAATATTAGGGAAGCCGAATCGTGGTTCCCCATCTGGCACCACATCCATTAGATACAAACCACCCTGCGGTGGAATATCACCTGGTTTAATCATACCGTGAATCTGTGAAGTACCAGACTTAGCGTAGGCACCCATGGATTTTTCTTCCTGAGTGGTAAGCCCGCCCTCAGCGTTGCCGGGTGCAAAACTACCGTATCCCATTGTTCGATAGTAGTCTTCGGCCTTATGAACAGCGCCAATAATTTCTTGCGCCAACTCTGGCGTTGCAGCGCGGTCGGCCATCACCTGTTCGCAGCCGATCAGTTCGCCGGTTTCCTCAAAAATACAAGCAGCTCCTTGGCCTATCAGCAAATCAAAGCTATGACCCACTGCTGGGTTAGCACTGATACCACTGGTGCCGTCTGAACCACCGCAAATCGTACCGATGACCAAGTCTTTAACGCTCATTTCAAGCATTGGGGTTTCAGCAATTTTTTCTAGACACTGAACTACAGCGCTTAATCCAGCTTCAATGGTGGTTCTCGTACCACCATTTTCTTGGATCACCAAGGTTTCTACCGGCCGGCCACTCGCCTTAATCGTTTCCGATAGTTTCTCTCGATTAAAACCTTCACACCCCAATGACAACAATACGACGCCACCAACATTGGGGTGCGTACATAAACGCTCCATCATATTAAGAGAGTAATCGTTAGGGTAGCATCCCGGAAAACCAACCAGTTGAACATTGTCAGAATTAGATTGCATTACTACAGCACGCGCTACATGATGTGCACACTCCACCAAATAGGCTACCAATACAACGTTACGTACGCCTTTACGACCATCGGCACGCACATATCCCTTCATTTCGCTACCCCTACTTTTCTGTCCCTTGTGTGGCTCGGGATGTAATCACTCTTCATATTGTGCAGGTGCACATGCTGTCCAAAGGAAATATCAACAGTAGCCGAGCCAATTGGCGCACCATAACGAATAATTTTTTCCGCTTTAGAAATATCACGGCGAGCTACCTTATGGCCGACATTAATTTCAGCCTCTAAGGTGACAACTTCACCTTCTAGTGATACGTTCTCTCCAGCTAAAATATGCGAGCAACAAACCAAAATATTGTCTTTATCATTCAATAACACAAACCGGTTATCATTCATTTTGACTTTTCCCATACACGATAGATTCACATCTCCTACCGGCCGCCGAGTTAAACCAAGTGCCATAAAAACACCCGCAGCAACCATTGTACTTTATTTATAAAATACACGCAATCACGATAGAATAGGGCGTAATACTGCTTTTAAGCGCATATAAAGGATATACCGCATCGCCAAATCCATACCAAACCCCTCAACAGCTAATCACCGGCAAAATCTCAGGTAAAGCAATGCCCCCATAACACCGACCCACAATCTAAAATCTAAGCTGGAGTTCTAGGGCCCGGCCTAAGAAAATTTATATGCTACGAATTCCCCCCCCAAAATTTCGCTTTGAGCAAACTATAAACTCACCTCAAGAGCGTAACCCGCTTCTTGGCCTTTTATCTTCGGCAAAGTTATCTCAACACTATCGTCACTAACCTTCCAATAAAGCTTGTCAGTTTGACCAAGTAAACGAATTCCTTTTATATCTAAGCTCTTAAGTGAGAATACTTTGATCTTATTACTCACGGGGCGAGCCAAAGCAATCACATAAATTTTGTCGGATTTTTTGGTAAACCAAAAATCCTTATCACTAAAGTCAAAGCTAACTTCGTTGTCTTGGCGATAACTTGTGCCTTTCATATCGATTTTTGACGGACCTTCATGATCGATAATCCACGGCTTAGAATCGTATATTGCCTCACCGTTCACAGACAACCAATTGCCAACAACCCTCAATATATTTGCCGATTCAGCTGGAATAACTCCCTCACCATCAGGCCCAACATTTAATAGAAAATTACCACCTTTACTCACATTGGCAATAAGCCAATACAAAAGCTCTTTAGCCGATTTCCAATCGTGATCGTAGGAACTGTAGCCCCAAGTATGATTTGTAGTAGCTATTCCTTCCCAAGTATTTTCACTACTTTTATCAGGTATAACATTGTCACCGGGCGTACCTATATCACCAAAGCCATTACCGATACGTGCATTAACCAGAATTTCGGGGTTTGCCTTATAAACAGTCCTATAAAAATCCATGCTGTACTCAGGTGGAATATAGATAGGTGTATCAAACCAGATTTGTGACAGCTCGTAATTAGCGAGTAATTCCTTAACCTGTGGAATGGATTTATTATAAATATAGTGTTTAAACGAAACCGGTGCTGGGTCCCAGGTATTAGGCATGGGCGCCCGCCGAGGTTTAATACCTGGTCCGGGGCCATGGTCCTTCATGCCACCGTCACCGCCATCACTCCAATCTAGAGAATTAGAATAATAGACGCCAAAATCCAAACCTGCTTTTCGAGCTGCAACTTCAACTTCTTTTAAAGGATCTCTACCAAACGGCGTAGCATCAAAAATATTAAAATCACTCACTTCCGATTTATACATTGCAAAACCTTCATGGTGTTTTGCGCCCATGACGATGTATTTCATACCCGCAGCTTTGGCAATCGCGACCCATTCTTCAGCGTCAAATTTTTGAGGATTGAATGACCGCGCTAGCTTTTTGTACTCAGCACGCGGAATCTCTTTTCGGCGCATAATCCATTCTGCAATCGTAGGGCCGGTACCCCCTTCATGCATTTTTTTACCTTGGTAGACACCGCCCAAAGAAGAATAAAGCCCCCAATGAATAAACAGGCCGAACTTATTTCTATTAAAACGTGCTCTACCGCGCTGTTTTCCATCAGAAGCATTAAGTTGCTTCCACTCAGCAGTCAGGGCTTTCATCTCCGAAGTACAAGGAATCCCAGATCCTTCAAAACCATAGACATCCTTTTTTTGTACTTCGTCTAGTGCGTTATGGGCAGCCAGCTCTTCCTTAGTGCAAGCAAATCCTATACTACTATTTAACAAACACGCGGCGATACCAAACTTTAGCAAACCTTTAATGATCATTTTCTATCCCCAAAAGTTAGCCGTCAATCCATTCTACATAGAGGTAAAAAACCGCCAGAGCATCACCGCTAGAATCTGCATTATCGCTAAACCAAGCCTTAACATCTAAATCAATCGCCTCAAGATCAACATCAAAGCTGACTTGCGAATCACTCTCATTAATTTGCTTAGTGTAGGTTTGACCATTTATATCTAAGTGAGCGTATTTTCTTGAAATAGTTTTCTTGGCAGGAAGATCGTGTAGCAATACTGTGAATCTGTATTGCCCGGCTTCAGCGGATTGTATTTTCCAAGGTGAGATTACGTAACTCTCTTCTTTTCCAATCCATCCAGTTCTACCGTATTTATCATCGGCAAAGCCGGGGAACCACGCTACTTGGTCGGTATTAGGGGCGAGCCAATCGTGACTTGTTAATCGCATTGGATTTTCATGCTCGGTTCCAATAATAGCGCGCTTGGTTGTAACGCCACTCCCAGTTACATGCTGCCACCAAACATCATATTCGGCAGCAAGCTTGCTGAAAATTTCTGGATATTGTTCAGCGACATCCTTGCTTTGACCTGGATCACTAGCAACATTAAAGAGTACTAATTTATCATCGCTACCGCTTGCTTTAACTAAACGCCAGTCACCCTGCATAACTGAATATGGCCGTTTAGGGTCTGGGTTTAATACCCGTTGATTTGTCACAGTTATTACACGATCTGGTAATGGCTCCCCCTGCAAAAGGGCTTGTTTCCAGCTAATACCATCCGTATCTAAACCTGAAATATCTAAGCCAGCTAAGTCCATTAAGGTTGGCATTAGATCGAAATGAGCTGACAAGCCAGCGACTTCTTTCGGCTCGGTAATACCACCATTTGGCCACCTAAGATAGATAGGTACTCGATGACCACCATCATAGGTCGTCGCCTTTTTACCGCGCATGTAGTAGTTTAATGTCTTAATCTTCTTACCGATTTTCTTCTCAATCTCTTCTATCTTTGGGCTAGCAGCAAACTTGCTACTGACCTCACCTAAGACCGAGCCATTGTCAGTTAGAAAAACAAAAATGGTGTTATCACTAACACCTGCATCTGCCATAACTTGCTCGAGACGCCCAATGTTTTCATCTACATTGGTGATCATGCCATAGAAGGCCGCGAGATCATCACTTAAGCCAAGTTTACGATAGGGCTCGATATACCTATCAGGTGCACGAAATGGCGAATGAGGCGCGTTGGTGGCCAGATACAAAAAGAACGGTTCCTTCTTTGCAGCCATTGTCTCGATGTAATCGATAGCCTCATCGAACCAAACATCGGTCGCATAACCGTCATATTTCTTCGGTTTGCCATTTAAGAAATACGTATCGTCAAACTGGGTATTTCCCCAAAAATCAGGGGTTTGCCCTACTCCACCAGCCCCATGAATAAGAACATGGTCAAAGCCTTGATCTTGCGGTCTGAAAGGATAGTTATCGCCAAGGTGCCACTTACCAATGATTGCGGTGCTGTAGCCACTTTGTTTGAGCGCCTCCGGCAAGGTCTGTGTTTCATTGGCAAGTAAATGCCGGCCCATCACGGTATGCCACACACCGGCGCGCAATGAATATTGACCACTCATCAACGCCGCTCTCGTCGGTGCACAGGTGGGATCCACATGAAAATTCGTGAACCTTGTGCTCATACCGGCCAACTCATCTAAATTCGGTGTCGCAACAATAGGATTGTCATTATGTGCCATATCCCCGTAGCCCTGATCATCAGTCATAATAACAATAATATTTGGACGCTCTGCATTTGCGCTTATCTCACTGACATTTCGCGCTTGCTTACCGCATCCGACCAATGGGATTAAAATAGACGCCGCCAACGCAAAGCGAATGGACCGCACCATGACTCTATCCTTAACACTATTTAAATAAGACACCGTGGACTAAACCTCTGTTATGTCAATACAACACGTAAGTGTAATTGCTAACTACTTATCAGTAATTATTACGAACAATTTGATAAGTAGTTACGCAATTTAAACCTAAGCCCTAACATTTATTTTTTTCAGCCGGGCAACTCTAAATTCGCTCATCTAGAGCCAATTTTAAAATGAGTAATTTAAACCGAGGCGAACAGTTCTGCCTGTATTACCATAGTAGGAAGTTCTCCACGTTGGAGCTCCACTATTTAGCGCATTACCTTCGCCTTCAAACCCATCTTGCCCCACAGTCAAAGTCGCAAACTGCCGATCTGATTCATTTGTTAAATTAGTAGCCGCCAAAGACAACTTCAATCCTTTAGAAAGAACTGCAGACATTGATAAATCGAGTGAAGACACCGCGTCCTGCCATATCGATGAATCTAACACCACGGGGTCTACTAAGTACTCTGAGCGATAGTTGTAAGCAAGACGCACAGAATACTGATCATTCTCCCAATACAACGTTGCATTCATGGTATCTTCAGACGTGCTCAAGAAAGGGAAGCCATCATAGTATTCAGAATTCGGTTCGCTTGGATCGACGTAAGAACCCTCGCTATCCGTGTAGGTATAGTTAAGTATGTAACCAAAACCTTGCAAAAACCCTGGCAAGAAATTTAAATCTTGTTGATACGCAAGTTCAAGACCATAGATTTTCCCACCCTGGCCATTTATAGCCTGATTAACCGGTACTGGATCGTCAAGTAATGCGCAGTTATCGTCATCAACGCCCTCAGGACACTCAACTATCTGATCTTGAGTTGCGTTATAAACAAAGGTGCTTATATCTTTGTAAAAACCTGCCGCTGATACAAGCCCTGTTTCAGCAAAATACCATTCCCATGATAAATCAAACTGCGTCGCCTTTGTTGGATCTAGCATTGGGTTGCCACCACTGCCACGAACATTGGTACGGTTAGTCGCATTAATGACAGTTCCTGGGCGGAGCTTACCTTGTGGTGGACGCGCCATTACTTTAGCAATACTGAATCGCACAAGCATTTCTTCATTAAGTACAAAGCGCAAATTCATACTCGGTAAGACATTACTGTAGTTTTTCTTTTTTGAAACAGCTGAAACTATACTTAAACCACCTTGATCAGCAGGAAAGTTAATCCCCTCATGACCAATTGACCTCGTTTCAGTTTCGACTAAACGTACACCAAAATCGCCGCTGATACGATCCTCAAAAGCTGACACATTCGCCATTATGTATGCGGCCATCGCGTCTGTTTCAATATCGTAAGTATTGATTAGATCTTGATCGCCGTCGAAACCGCCAGGTAAAAAGGTGTTAAATATCCTGTCGAAATCGGCAATATCCCATCCCGAAAGTGCGTTTGACTGCACACCGCTGAAAAAGTCATTTATCGGAAAATCACGAGAATAGTCACTTAAATAGACAGGATCGCCGTTATCATCGACTGTAAAGGGCGTATTACCGACAGTTTGCGTATAGCTCTTTACCCTCGAAAAATATTTTGCACCGAGTTCAACACCAACGATTGGACCGTATTCGACAAATCCTTCCAAATCAAAGCTAATGGATTTATAGGTATCTTCAACGTCGCGATTATCATCGTAAAGCTGAAATAAGGCACTTGTTGCCGGGTCGAAAATTCCATATCCAACCGGACCAGCTAAGCTTGGTAAGGTTTGAATATTGCCATTTGCGTCCAACCAATTTGCCGATGCCTCAGAAAGTTCAGGCTTAAAATTAACCCGGCGATTCTCAGGCCAGGTTTGCGCAGATTGACTCATAGATGCATTAGTACTTAAGTTCCACTCTCCCAAATCACGCTCATAGGTTAGACCAACGAGTACGTCTTCGGTCTCAGTTTGTTGCTGACGACTTAGAATATTTCCGCTAGCCGCGTCACTGGAGACATAAAATGAACTCCCGCTGGCATCATCGACTACATTGCCTTTTCGAATAGAGGTCAATCTTACCTGATGGCTGTCGGCGTCAACCTCCAGCATCGAATAACTCAAATCAAGCGACAGACTACTTTGTGTATCTGGCTCGATCTGAAGAGTGGCTGTTCCACCATAGCGAATCCGCTGATTAAACTTAACTCCCGCTTCCCAACCTGTGGGATCATAGGCTCCCGTAACGGCTTCACCAGTCTGCGCACTTGTTGAGTTTGTTATGGGAAAAACCCGCCAGTTAAAAATATTGTAATAATCATTTCGCACTGATTGCTCGTCATAGAACCCTGAAAAAACAAACCCAATACTTTCATCCCTAAATTTGTCTGCGTAACTCCCCTTAACCGCAACATCATCTTTTTCAGCTAGGCTGTTAGATTTAAGTTGAATTGCGGCATTCAATTTTCGCCGCTTGATCTCTAAGGGACGAAAAGTTTTCAGATTGACCGTTCCACCAAGACTTCCTTCATCGTGATTAGCACTTGGGCTTTTCACCACCTCAATAGACTTCAACATATCAGCTGACATTGAGGAAAAATTCACCGCGTTATCATCACCACCATTGGTCATTACCACGCCGTTCATGGTTACATTGTTAAGGCTGGGATCGACACCTCGTATAGTAACAGTTGAACCTTCACCATCTTCACGACTGATACCAACACCTGTAATTCGCTGCATTGCCTCGGCAATATTTTCATCTGGTAATTTACCCATGCCCTCAGCGAAAATTGAATCTGATACATTGGTAGAATTCTTCTTAGCATCGCGCTGTGACTGAGCACTAAGGCGCATACCAACAACTTCCACTTCTTCAATGACTTTAGCGCTAGCTTCTTCTTTTTTCTCTACTTCACCCTCTGCGTAGGATGGATAATTAAAAAGCGCAACGCCACCGACAACACCCAGTAATACATTCTTGCTTATGGTTTTTATCTGCATAGCCATACCTACTCCATCCACTCATTATTGTCATTATCAACATTAAAAATCAGCAAAGAAAATCGGCTTCACGCTGTTTTTTATTAATAATAGTACCGATGATGTGTGGTGTCAATACATGGAGTTTGCATCACAGCCGAACCCCGCCTGTTAAAACAAGCAGTCAATGACGAATACTCGTCAAATTTAACTTTCCTTACAAGCGAGCCGTTACTTTCCGCCACGAAAGATTCCGATTTAGCGAGAAAAGTAACGAATCGCGGCTAATTATATGAGAGATATTAATGGCATAAGTAAACTTAAAGGAATTTAGAGCAGTGCAGATACACACCAACAACGTAGATATATAAAATGAAGCCAGCCAAAAACTTAACTTATTCAGACGCATACTCATGTGAATGCTAGTATCACTCTGGATAAATGTAAGTTTCTGACTAAGCCACTATTTCAAATAAGATAGGCTCAATTGTTAATAATTCGAGCTCTATAACCAAATATCAAGTTCTAGGTTATAAACATCAAGCTGATTTTTATCGATTCATTTACCACATGACTAGAACGAATAGTTCAATCCTAAACGAAGGGTTCTACCTGTATTGCCATAATAGGCTGTACGCCACGTTGGAACGCCACCTTTTAGTGCATTGCCCTCGGTTTCAAAACCTTCTTCTGGCACTGTTAACGTTATATATTTTCTGTTGGACTCATTTGTTAAATTTGTTGCTGCTAAGGAAAGCTTTAATCCTTTGGTAAGCACTGCAGACATTGATAGATCAAGCGATGAACGCGCGTCTTGCCACACTGAGGAATTAAGTGCCACTGGATTTACCAAATAGTCTGACCGATAGTTATAGGCTAGGCGAGCTGAATACCGGTCGTTCTCCCAATACACAGTTGTATTGAAAGTATCCTTTGATGTACTTAGGAACGGGAAATCGTCGTAATATTCTGAATTTTCCTGCTCCGGGTCTACATAAGAACCTTCGCTTTCTGTGTAGGTGTAGTTAATAATGTAGCCAAAGCCCTGTAAAAATCCTGGTAAAAAATGCAAGTCTTGTTGATACGCAAGCTCAAGACCTAACACCTTTCCTCCGCCACCATTTATGGCTTGATTTACTGGTACTGGATCGTCTAGCAACGCACAGTTCTCGTCATCAACGCCCTCTGGACATTCAACAACCTGATCTTGAGTGGCGTTATAGATAATTGTCGCGACATCTTTGTAAAATCCAGCAACCGATACTAAACCAGATTCATCAAAATACCACTCCCAGGATAAGTCATATTGCGTTGCCTCTGTCGGGTCAAGCCGGGGGTTGCCACCACTCCCCCACACATTGGTTGGGTTAGTCGCTCTAATTACCGTACCTGGACGCAACTTACTTTGTGGCGGCCGAGACATTACCTTTGCAACGCTAAATCGCAATAACATTTCTTCACTAAGTACAAACCGTAAGTTCATACTGGGTAATACATTGCTGTATTTTTTCTTAATATTGACTGGGGTAACAGTACTTATGCCACCTTGATTTGCAGGAAAATTAATCCCCTCGTGGCCAACAGAGCTGGTATTGGTTTCTACAAAACGCACGCCAATATCCCCCATCAATCGATCCTCAAATGTAGAAAGATTAGCCATTACATAGCCAGCAAGTGCATCTGTTTCTATATCATAGGTATTGATTAAATCGGTTGGACCATCGTAACCACCAGGTAAATATGTGTTAAATAGCGCTTCAAAGTCTGGTATGACCCAACCAGAAATGACATTTGATTGAATACCACCAAAAAAGTCATTAACTGGAAAATCAAGAGCATAATCACTTAAATAGACAGGATTACCATCAGCATCAACCGAGAAAGGAGTATTGCCGGTAGTTTTACTCGTGCTTTTAAGCCGTGAAAAATACTTTGCGCCAAGCTCAACACCAACAATTGGCCCATATTCAATAAAACCTTCTATGTTCACACTTAAGGCTTTATAAGTATCTTTAGCATCGCGATTATCATCGTACAACTGGAATAATCTAGTAACCGCTGGATCATATATGCCATTGTCAACAGACCCACTCATGGTCGGCATGTCTTGAATATTACCATTTTCATCTAACCAATTCGTTGACACTAATGCACGTTCAGGCTTGAAATTTACACGTCGATTTTCTGGGGTTTTCTGAACAGCCTGACTATATGAGAGGTTTGAGCTTAAATTCCAGTCACCTATCTCCCGCTCATAGGTAAGCCCACCAAGTAAAGTCTCCGTTTCAATTTGCTGCTGACTCGACAAAACATTTCCAGTCGTTTCTGCCGATGCAGAGAATGAAGTACCACTATGATCGTCAACAACATTTCCATCTCTCTGTGATGTCATTCTTATCTGGTGAAATTTAGCCTTTACCTCTAACATCGAATAGCTTAAATCCAATGACAAACTACTATTGGTATCAGGTTCTATCTGAAATGTTGCAGTCCCGCCGTAACGGATACGCTCATTAAACTTAACACCCGCCTGCAACTGAGCTGGATCATAGGCAGACAAGACCTCCTCCCCCGTCTGCGCGCTCGTTGCATTCGCTAAAGGAATTATTCTCCAATTTAAGGTGTTAAAGTAATCCTGGCGTACAGATTGCTCGTCATAAAAGCCAGACATAACCACACCGAGGTAATCGTTATTGAATTTATCCGCCATGCTAGCCTTAACTGCAATATCATCTTTTTGAGCGAGACTATTTGTCTTTATCTGCACTGAAACATTTCGTTTTGCCCGCTTTATCTCCAACGGCCTGAAAGTTTTTAAATTTATAGTGCCGCCAAGACTTCCTTCATCATGATTGGCACTCGGGCTTTTAACGACTTCAATTGATTTCAACATATCGGCCGACATAGAAGAAAAATCAACGGCGTTGTCATCTCCTCCATTAGTCATTGTCACGCCGTTCATAGAAACATTATTAAGACTAGGATCAATACCACGAATGGTAACCATTGAACCTTCACCATCTTCACGGCTAATTCCAACACCGGTAATTCTCTGCATTGCCTCAGCAATATTTTCATCTGGCAACTTACCCATACTTTCGGCAAAAATTGAATCTGAAACATTGGTAGAATTCTTTTTGGCATCACGTTGTGACTGCGCACTAAGGCGCATACCCACTACCTCAACCTCCTCAACAACTTTTGCACGAACTTCCTTCTCCCTGCTTAGATTATCTTCCTCCACATCCGCATAGGAAGGATTGCCAAATAGTGCCGCAATGCTACCAACAACACCTATAAATTCTTTCGTATTTATTTTTTTGATTAAGACATTCATACCTACTCCATTCACGCATTATTTTAATTATTTGTGTTTAATTTCAGATGAGATACAAAAAACAGCAATGTGTTTTTTATTAATAATATTTACACCGCTACAGGATGTCAACTTTTTAGGTTCAGTAATTTCCACAAAAGATGGTTAACACATTAGACATTTGTCTAATGTGTTGCGATTTTTTCCTAATTAATGCCGAACTAGAAACTCATTCCAACTAATTTAAATGTTAGGTAAAAGACTTTACGTGGAAGGCGTATGCAAAAATTTGATTGGTAAAATTGATAATTGAATAGCGGGGAGCCACTGAAATAGGCAGATATATATCAACATGCACGTGAACTGCTGTTCGTATTTTAGTTTCAAGTTCAATTCATTTCATTTCATCGATACTAACAATAAATATAAAAATTGTGATCGAAATGTCACACTAATAATTAAGGGCGACTGACATAGTAACTCTTCTTTTGTTCGTCCTTTAGAAATACCTAATGAGAATGATTATCTTTGATAAGGATATACTCAACGACTTGATTTGTTTGCTGTTTCTTACCAATTTCGCTGAAATGAACATCAGCTTGTAACTGACCTTCAGGGTAAGTTGTAGAGAGTTTGTAGAGATCATTAATTACAATTTTGTTCTCTTTCATGACCTGAGAAGCAAGCTTATTGTACAGAATTTCATCACCACTCATACGCCCTACGGCGCCAGCGGGCACCGCCGTAATTGATGCCCAAATGAGTCTCGCGGCAGTTTTCTTCCTCAACTTTTTGACTATTTCCTTTAAGTTTTCGGCATAAATTTCGGGGGGATTGACGATCTGGCCACTGATATCTAATGTATTATTTGTTAGGCGCTTCAGGTCATGCAAACCAAAATTAAAATGTATTACTTCCCAATTCAATGAACTCAACCAATAGTCGAGTTTTTGAAGTCCACGACCAGTGTCACCTCCGTTCTCAGGAATACGGTATACGTTAAACTTATCGGCCAAGCTAGTTTGAACGTAAGGGGTGTAGCCTATCGATATTGAATCACCAATAATGAGAACATTGGGAAGCTTGTCATTATTCTTTTGGAACGCAAATGATGGATGTTTACTAAGCCGCCCTGTTGCCTGCTGCCAACTCGCTCTTTCTTTATATAGATTGTCTGCGCTTAATGCTTTATCGATGTACTTTATTGATTTCGAATCGTAAATTTTCTTCCCATTAGAAATCACAAGCTGAATTTCCAATGGTCCCCCACTTTTAATATTTAAGATGGCTGACTTTTCTAATGGCTTAAGTGATGCATTTCCTGATACAACTCGATAGGAATATTCAATACCTTCCGGCTCATTTAATACAACCGCTTTAACAATATTCTGGGTAACCCCTTGGATGCCCTGCTCCTCCTGAACCACTTTAAGACTTTTTATAATTGGCGCATTGATGGGCAATGCCTGTAGCACGGGGCTCACCAAAAAGAAGATTAAGCTTAAATAATACCTAAACAACATATACAGCAGATCCTTAAAAAATTGTAAAAGGCCTTCCTGAGCTCTGCTTAGGAAGCGTATGCATTAAATAAATTATTTATCGGTGTAATCTGAACTTAGAGTAAGAATTCCACTTTTAATATTAACAAACCAAGCCTTGACACCTTTTGGGAGTGTAGCGCTTACAAGCCATTCATTTCCCGAACGGGTAAGTGTAGCTTCAGTTTCTTGCCATTTTTTGTCGCCAGACACACCAGAGTCCGTTGAGCTAATTAACACAGCAGAATCTAGCTTTTTGCTTGATGTCAATTTTATATTTACCTTATTGTCTATCACCGTACTAGCAGAAATATTAGCCCAAGGCTTACCTAAATTAACGACACTTTCAGCAAAGGCATAACTATCCTCAGGTTTCATAGCTGCTTTTTGACTATGACCCAAGCCAGGTATTAAACTCACCATATAGGGACCCGATACAGCATTATAACTCGAAGCCTGCTTGTCCAATGGGAAATGCTGATCTCCGGGCCAAGAAATCCATAAAGTTGGTAGCTCAGCACGCGGTAAACGTAATATGGGGTCCCATACGTTTTTATAGAAACTATTATTGCCTAGGACTTTACCGTATTTATTTTGCGCTTCCGATAAATCCCCACATCCATAAGTTGGTATTGCGAAGGCAAAACGCTGATCTATTCCGATCACCGTACTAGTGATTACACCTCCCCATGAAACACCCATTAAACCAATTTTTTTTGTGTCGACAACACTAAGCGATCTGATCAAGGAATTTGCCAAAATGACGTCGGCAACCGCGTGGTACATCCATTGATCTTCCAGTTTCTTTTTAATTAGGTCGTTATAGATTCCTGGACGTCGAGGTCCGGGCCATTGGTGTGTTTGCCAACGCCAACTCCCCGTTTTTAGTTCTTCTGCTAATAAGTCATCTGTTTGGCCTTCAACCGCAATACTAATAGCGGCAAAGCCTCTGGCAGTCCATTTCTCAACCCATTCTTTCCACGCAGTACCACCACCACCATGCACTAGTACTATAGCCGGTACTTTATTATCAACCGATGCATTATTAGGCAAACCTAGCCAGGCATATATTCTTGTTGGTTTACCATCAAAAGGCAGGCCATCATAGAAAATAGCTTGCAACTCGCCAGGCCTAATCATAAACGCAGAACCATCTTTCAGGGTTACCGCCGGTACATTGCTCAGCGTGTTTAATGCCAATACTTTTTCCCGCTCAACTGCATATCCTGCATTCGCTGAATTAGTAAATATCCATGTCAAAAGAATAATTGTATGTATCAGTGAGAAGCGAATCATTATATTAGTCTCTAGCTTTACCTTAATGGATATCTGCTAACTCAATTTCGAATCCAACTACATATTGAGCTTTCATCAATGTAGGAAGTCTTATATGCAGACCATCTCTTTCCCGATGCCACATTATTTTTTCATCCGAGCCCATCAGCGTTATAGATTTTATCTCTCTCTCTAAAACACCCTCACTTGCCAATGTTTTAATCACAACATTCTCCTTTGGCGTACTCAAGACAAAGGCGTATAAGCTGTCATCTTTAGTCGTAAAGCGAATATCCTGCTGTGAATAATCCTTTTTGTTCTCTCCCTGGCGACCGGTTTTGATTTTTAAGGGGCCTTCTCCATAAATTTTCCACGGTCGTGAGCCATAAATCCCTTTTGCATTGGTTCTAAATACCTCCCCGATTGCATTAAGATACATCGCTTGCTTCTCCGGAATTGTACCGTCACCTCGCAGGGCAATATTAAACATCACTACGCCATTTTTACTAATCGCATCAATCGCATTACCTACCATTACCGCAGGACTCATTTTGTTTACTGCAGTAGCACGGTAAAACCAACCTCCAGAGAGGTCCGTAGCCCATATCCAAGGCTCTGCTTGTATAGTTCCTGAACTACCACGCTCTAAGTTGTAAGTAAATGCCGAACGGTCCACATCTGGATCTTTAAAGGACAACACAACTGACTGTTTTCCATTATTTTCCTTTAAGTCCCTATTAATATAATCAGTAAAAAGTTTGACGCCCAAACCTTTACCTTCACCGATTTTTGGGTATGGCGAATCAACATTGAACATATCAGGGTCGTACTTACTGATTAAATCCCAGCTTCTTGCATACCAATGCTCGTTCCAACTGTCATGCTTTGCGTATTCCTTTGGTGAGTAGTCCATATTAAACAAGTCCCACTCAGGAGTACCTTGCTTTTGATATTGACGTGCATGTTGAAAAAATCGTGGCGACCAATACAAATGGGTAGATACACCGAATTTAAGTCCGTGTTCTGCGGCGGCGATCTTCCATTCTTTTAAAGTGTCGCGCTTTGGTCCCATTTTTACTGAATTCCAAGGGTGCATGGAATCATACATATCGAAATTATCATGATGTGTCGCAACGGGCATAATAAAACGCGCACCATTATATTTTACATACTTAACTAGGGCATTTGGGTCCCATTTTTCAGCTTTGAATAAGGGAATCATTTTCTCGTAACCCCATTCAGATGGTGGTCCATAGCGCTTTGTATGCCACTGAGCAAACTGTTCCCATGGATCTGGCTTGCCATCCTTAGTCATCTTGCCCTTGATTGGTGTATACATACGAAAGCCGTACCAGGAACCATCATTCGGCCGATTCTCATCAGCGGCTGATGGAATTCCCCAGTGGAACCAAACTCCCATTTTCCCGTCTAGCAACCACTGGGGAACACTATAGTGCTCTGCTAAAGATTCCCATGTCGGTTCAATTTTTTCTGCCTGTGCAGAAGTGGTCACAATTACATTTATTAACAAGTAATAAATGAATATGTATATTCTCTTCATTTTCACCGCACACTAACGTTAATGCCGGATTGATATCCTTGTGTATATCAACCGCTTAGAAATGGATTTAAGGATTTACTTCATTGTTGGCGTCAAATGGATCGCCTTCAGATTTATCCCTCCACCTACGACTTTTGACTTAGGTGAAACAGTAATAGTCTGCTTGCCTGCCTTAAGGGCAATAACACCGACAGCGTCCGTACGATATCGATACAAAGTTCGGCCTTTAGGCTGACGCTTGGAATTTAGGCGCTCACCAGTATCTAAGGCCTGCAACATTCTAATTTCATCACCAAACCGGATAATCCACTCGCTAAAGTCGACTATTTCATTAGCAGAATACTCTACGGCAATTGAATAGATTCCCGGTTCAGCGACATTTATTTGCCATGTCCCTTCGCTGTCATCGCTCCAGTTCATTAGATTATTGGCATAATTCCAATCGCCAAACTTTTGCATCCATCGTATTTCTTGATTTGTACAGCCATCACATTTAGCGAAAGCTGAATTTAAAGTGGTCCGAATGTCGGGATCAACGCCGGGTGTATCATCTACCTTCGGTAAACCAGCGACCTCTAATGCAATAACCGGCACGAGGGAATCGGGCTTAGCCACAGGTACTTGCAGCTCTATCCAATCCTTACTACTCCTAGACACTAAAACGTTTAGATTCTCCGTTCCCAGCAGTGTGCTTGAAATAATTCTATTTTTTAAACCTGATAGATGAATTCTGCCGTCCTGCGGCCAATCAAAGACATGCAAATAAATCACACTGCCTTGAACAGTGATATCACCCCAGGATTGCGCTCGCCCCCAGGGTGACGCCTGGGCACCGTAGATTGTCCCGCCGTATTGATTTAGCCACTCTCCAGCCTTTAATAGACCTTTTTGTGCATACTCTGGTACTAGACCTTTGGCATTAGGTCCAACATTAAGCATGTAATTTCCGCCACGCCCCACCGTCGAAATTAAGCGGTGAAGAATCTCCTTTCCAGATTTCCAATTTTCATCGTACCAAGCAAAACCCCAACTATTATTAGTGGTATCAATTGTCTCCCATAATCCCGGATGATTTACTTGAGAAAGACTGTGGTCACCTAATGTAGAAAAATCACCGACCCCATTTCCAATACGACTATTAATTAACGCCTTAGGTTGTAATTTCCTTACCAGGTTAACCAGCTTCATAGACTGTTCTTTAGTCATTCCACCAGGCGTATCAAACCAAACCGTTCGAATTGGCCCGTATTCCGTTAAAAGCTCGGTTACTTGGGGTATCACTTTCAGGTCAAAGTAGCTGTCAAAATCGCCCTTTTGATTATTATCTGTCCAAGCGATCCCTGCACCGCCTTGCTCATACCAATCTTGCATTTGCGAGTAGTAAAAGCCCAGACCCAGTCCGGCTTCCTGGCAAGCTTTAGCGAGCTCCTTTAAAGGATCGCCGGAAAATGAGGTGGCGTCCTCAATATCGTAATCGCTGGCCTTAGAGTGATACATAGCGAAGCCTTCATGGTGCTTTGCAGTAATAACAATGTTTTTCATGCCAGAATCTATCGCCAATTTAACGATAGCTTTGGCATCAAATTGATCTGGGTGGAAATCCTTTGCTAACTTTTTGTATTCATCAATAGGAATATCTGCAACACGATCAGACATAAGCCATTCAGAAATTCCGTAGTAGGTCTTTCCCTTCCACTCACCGCCAGGAATAGAATACAAACCCCAGTGGATAAACATTGAATACTTATCTTGAGTGAACTGCTGGCGACTCGCCTCATCAACCTGTTTGGATGTATTCATACTTGAATCACCCCACAACTCATCCATTGATAAGTCGTCATCTTTAGCAAATGCCGAAATACTACAATTTGCTAAGATGATGCAAAGGGCACTGGATAAAATATTTTGTCTGATCAGTTTCATACTATTCCCAATACGGATTATCTATATATTTCTGACTTAACAAACAAGGTTTCACGCCTTTGTTTTCTTTTTCTTTTCCTTTTCCTTTGGCGCATCATACTTACTACGATTATCCGATGTAGTGCTAGCTTTCGGCTGTCCTGGCAGGGTTTTCTTCCACTCCACCGCCAACGCCTTCATTCGAGTCACAAGTTCGGGATTTTCACTTGCTAAATTCATCGTTTCAGCGCGATCACGCATGACGTTATAGAGCTCTACACTTCCATCTTGCTGATGATAGAATAGTTTCCACGGCCCTTCTCGCACAGCAAGCATTGGCTTAATTCCACTTTTTTTGCCGTAACGCCATTCCCAATACATGGGCTTTTCACGCTGCACCGTGCCGCCCTGCAACAACTTAAGAACCGACTGACCATCTGAGACGTATTTTTCAGGTAATTTTGCACCAGCTACATCAGCAAAGGTAGGTAGTAAGTCTACTGCGGTGACGATTGATTCGGTATCGGCTCGTCCAGCTGGCACATGCCCTGGCCAACGAACAATGAAAGGCACCCGTAGACCGCCTTCATATGTATCGCGTTTACCTCCTCTTAATCCTGCAGTTTTGCCTGTGCTGTAGTACTTTCCGTAGGGTATCTTGCCTTGCATCACATCTAACTTAGCTGACTTGTGACGAGTACTGTTCGCATTGCCCGTGTGCTCAGGCCCATTGTCACTGGCAAACACAATTAAAGTATTTTCACGTAAATTTAATTTATCAAGTGCATCTAGCACTTTTCCAATTCGCTGATCAGCACCATCAACAACAGCAGCATAAATACGGTCTTGTTCATTTAAATGCTTATATTTTTCCAACGACTCCTGGCTGGGGTCATGGGGCAAATGTGTTTCATGTATCCATAGATTGATAAAGAATGGCTTGTCTTTATTTCGCTGAATGAAATCAATTGCATCGGTATAAAGATTAGCAAAAGTCGTTTGTGGCCCTTTGCCATTAAACACCTTGGCTTCGTCATACCCATATTCGATTGGCTTGGGAGCGCCACCATTATTACCTAAATGCCATTTACCAAAGTGAGCCGTGGTGTATCCAGCAGACTTCATTACCTTTGGCAAATTTAGCACATCTGGGTCCAGCCAATCGGCCATGGAAAAGTTCATATGATGATCAAGGCCAGAGAAATGCCGATGAACACTATTTCTAGCGGGATACTGACCCGTCATCACCCCCGCACGACTCGGCGAGCACGTTGGATTAGAAACAGAGAATTGGTAAAACTCTGAACCTTCATTTGCAAGCCTATCTATATTCGGTGTTCGAATATCTGGATGACCATGTAGGCTAATATCGCCCCAACCAAAGTCATCGGCAAAGATAAAGATAATATTTGGTCTACTTTTGTTGGCAGCACTCTTAGATTCTGCAGCAAATGCCCCGATACTTATTAGGGTCAATACAACTACAGCAATTACTCGAGAAGTAATTCTAGCCCGTTTCATTTTCATACTCCGCAAATCCATTAAATTCAGCTTATCGTTATTGGTACAAAAAATTTAAATATCTGGTGTCCAATCCGGAATACCCTTTGATTTCAACTGCTGTTGATATTTTACTGACATTGGCTGCATTTCAGGTGTAACATTTGGACGATTCTCATTCACTAAATATTTCTTAGTCGAATCCCACCATTGGTCATAAGCTGCACTAAGCTCATTAACAATTTCTGGATACATATTTGCTAGATTGCTAGTTTCGCCGGGATCAACTGTAATGTCCGATAAAAAGTATTCCACTTTATTACTCACCAACGACATTACTAAACGCCACTTTTCGGTACGCACTGCAGCGCCGGCATACTTACTTTCGCCTCGCGTAATTTGGCTTTTTAGGCCGTCTCCCCAACGCCCTTTATGGATAAATAACTTACGATCTACCCATTTCGTATCGGCGTTTTCCAGAAGTGGCACTAATGAATGTCCATTTGGTGGCAATTTACTATCAGGTATTTTTGCACCGGCTAAATCAACGAAAGTACGATACAGGTCAATATGTGCGGCAAGAGAATTGATATCTTCCGCTGGCGTTAAAACACCTTTCCAATACCAGAATGACGGTACATGTGTTCCACCCTCCCATGGTGAATTTTTTCTTCCTTTCATACCTGCATTAAATGGGTATATCATTTCCCCGGATTTATTTATTGGAGCCATACTCATGCCGTTATCCGTGATGAAAATAACTAAGGTATTGTCGAGCAATTCCCAATCGCCCAACATCTTCATCATACGGCCCATATTGTCATCAATATTCTCGATCATGCCGTAGCGCGCAGCAGTGGTTTCGTCATAGCCTTGCTCTAAAAATCGGCGTTTATAACTCTCTGGAGCATACATTGGGCCATGTGGCGCGTTGAGTGGGATATAGGCAAAAAAAGGCTTATTGGCTTTTCGCTGCTTATTGACCCACGCGAGGGCAGAATCAAAAAACACATCGGTACAAAAGCCTTTAGTCTTTACAATGGTATCGTTGTGCAGCAAGACATTATCAAAATAAGGGTTTTCTAAATTCGCTTTAAAATCACCGTACTTGTATTGGCCAATCCCTCCACCACCAAGCATCAGCACTTCGTCAAACCCCCTATTCTGCGGCAGATAAGCGCTCTCATCCCCTAAGTGCCATTTTCCAAACAAGCCCGTTGTATATCCAGCACTCTGTAGTGCTTGCGGAAAGGTAATAACATCAAGCGCCATACGTTCACGCTGCTTAATAGTATGCGTTACACCCACTTCAAAGGGCCGCCTACCGCTCATAATCGCAGCTCGACTGGGCGCGCAGGTTGGGCTAACTTGAAAATCAGTGAAGCGCTTAGACTGTTCAGCAAAGGCATCTATGTTTGGCGTCCGAAGTATGGTATTTCCCTGACCAGATAAATCTCCCATACCTTGATCGTCGGTTAAGACAAAGATGATGTTTGGTCGCGATCCGGACAGATTTAGCTCCGCTGCGCTTACATCAGCACTCAGCATTAACATCAATATTCCGATCACACTTTTTACTAAAGCCGAATTTATACACTCAAATTCAAACCACAAGTTTTTTACACTATGAAGATCATTCATTAATGTGATCCCCCCGCAGCTCCCTCACAAGCACCGAATTCCGATCACGCAATAATTTTGCAACCGCTGCTTTTCCTGGCTCATTAATTAGATTGCTTAGTTCTTTAGGGTCATTAATTAGATCATATAATTCTTCATAGATTGGCTTTTCGCCCTTAATCGATTGATCAATATAATCTGCATAATCTCCATCATTTTTCTTATCGAAATAGCGAATATATTTCCATTCATGGGTCCGAACGGCTTCCATTCTTGGATAATTTTGTATTGTCATCAAATTTTCCAAAAACAATTCATCTCGCCAATTTGCTTTCTCACCCTTAAGCAACGGTGTTAAATCCATACCTTGCATTCCAGCAGGCACCTCCAAGCCAGCCAGACTCAGCAAGGTAGGCGCGATGTCGACCAACGCCACCAGCTCATCACTACTATCAACCTTTTTATTCTTAATGCGCGGATCGTAAATTATTAGGGGTATTCGAATTGATGGCTCATACAGGAAAACCTTACCTCGGAGCCCAAATTCTCCATGCATCAAGCCATGGTCCGAGGTAAAGACAATAATTGTATTGTCAGCAATACCTTGCTCATCGAGGTAGGACTGCAACTTTCCTATTAGTTTGTCCACACCCGATATGGTTTGCATTTCGCGGATTTTCCGTTCAACCAGTGAACTCTCTTCTTTCGCATAATCATACGAAGACAGGTACTCACCATTGTGAACATAATCTGGTAACTTTGGCTCAATGATGTTTTTATTCGCAACAAAGGTTTCTGGTATCGCGATTTTATCGGTCATATCCCGATAAGCGCTCTTGTACAACGCTAAGTCTGACTCACGCAGCTCCATCGAACCTGTAGATGCGGCATGAGGAATGTTAAAATTGATCAACAGCGCAAATGGTTGATCTTTTGGCCTGCTTGCTAAAAATCTATTGCCATGACTAAAGGCCTCAACTGGTGTAACAAAATTTTCCACACTCTCCTCGAGAATTTCAACTTGCGTATCCGCTTTTGCATTGTTAAAAATTGCATGCCGTTCTTTTGGGTAAAAACCAAGATGCTTGTGCCCGGCGTACCAATAATCAAAACTGGTATCCATAACTGAACTTTTATAGCCTTTGACTCCTGCCTGATTTTCTCCGATTGGAGTATGGTTTTTTCCTATATAACCTACAAAGTATCCAGCCTTTTTCAAAAGCATGGGATAAGTTTGATTGTATGCCTCGTTATTCAAAATGCTGTGTGATTCAAAATTAACGCCATGTTTTCGCTCATACTGCCCAGTAAGTATGCTTGTTCGGCTTGGCGTACATACCGCACTAGTTGCAAAAGCACTTTCAAATACAGTGCCATCAGCAGCTAATTTATCAATGACGGGCGTATTTATTAATGGATTACCCGAATATCCTGCAGCGTCTGCACGCATATCATCGGCCAGCACAACAATTATGTTTGGTGCTTGCTGGATGGTTCGTGACTTTATTTCAGAACTTAAATCCTGATTATGCACTGTTTCGCTCGAATTGCAGCCAACAATGGCAAAGGCAAATATCAGCGCGACTAAATTTCGCATTGCATTCCTCATTTAACTTAGCTAACTAAGTTTTATAATTATTTTTCTTTTACTTACAAAATGTCATACATAGATAATTACTTATGATGTCTGAAGTCCAATCTTTGACATATCTATTTGCTTTATACCTAAAGCAAATGCTGGTGAGCTATCTTTAAGATTAAAATTCCCTTTACTTACGTCTACAAACATCGGATCAGCAGCTATGCTATTTCGATCAATACCAAGCTTTCGGTGATCAGCAAGATGATCTATTGCTATATTTTCTTTCGCCTTGCAGAAATAGATATTGCCATTGCAATTAGTATCAACGGCCCGCGCCAATTCACGGCCACGACGATCTTCGCTTGAACCTTCTTTACCTGGTGGTAGCTCATCAATAAACGTACATATGTCCGTTGTTGAATAAAAAATATTGTTCTTGATAGAGGCGCCAGTCATTGGACCTTCGCGAAGTGACATATAATAGCCACGGGGAGGTGCAATAATATCTACTATGTAATTATTCTCGGCACGATTATTGAGTTTTAGCAAAATACCTTGTGAAGTACATTTGTAAATTATGTTTTCGGTAATCAATGTGTCCGTCTGTCCGCCATCAGTTCTAATCGCGGCCTGCATAATCATTGGGGCAACTAAGTGGTGTACATAATTCCCTTTAATCACATTATTTTTACCTGCACCTCGTATATATATTGCGTTTCCGTCGCCTAACTCTTCCATGGCGTGATGGATTTCATTATAAGCAATGAGGTTATTTCTCGAATGCAAGTATGGCATTGCCTGCTCGCGTGTCATTTTACGCTTTGAGCCACCAAGATCATGCCAACGCACTGTACGTGTTAATTCCCTACCATCGCCTTTAGCAAAAAAATGACTCATATAACCTGAAATTATTAATCCAGTATAAGGCGTGTTATGAATAAGATTGTTCGTTATCTTATTATCACCACTTTGCCAAACTAGGATTCCTGATCCGTGCGCATAAATTCGACCAGTGTGGTGAATATAATTATTACTGATCACATTATTTTTATTGACATCTTTAGTCCCTGGGCCATATCCACAAAGGAATATCCCCGTACTGCCAATATACTCAAGTAGATTATTGGTGATCCTGTTGTTTATTCCGTGCAAATCTACCCTAAGTGCACTACCACCACACTGTGAAAAATGACAGCCCGATACGCTGCAATTTTCTGTACCGCGTAATCGGAACATTGCATGATTTTTATCTTGCATCTCCCATTCATGCTGAACGCCTGCATCTTCATCTGTCAGTGTATGGCGCTCGCCATGCATGAAGCTTAGTCCAAAAAAATGAATATTCTTAACTGGCGTATCTACTGGGCCTTGCTTATCAATAAGCCCCTCAATTCTTACCAACTCTTGCAATTGTGGTGCGTATATCGCTGAATCACTACGTGGCCATAAATATACTTTTTTTGCCTTACTATCCAAGACCCAATTCCCGGGCTCGTTCAACGCTTCGAATATATTCTCAACCCAGCAATTTTTGGTGTTTGGCAAAAAATGCAGCTTGTTCATCGCGTACGTGGACTTTAAGCGTGTGTTTGCAATGCTTTTCTTTTCATCAACCGATTTCATCGGCAATATATTCATAATCCAAGCATGATGCGGACGAACAAAGAGCTCCACATCTGACATATTGGACCAACTCTTCATCGCGCCCTTTGGAAAACTTAGCTGAGTTTTTTTCCCGTCTTTAATAGGGATAAAACGTTCAGATCTTGCCCTAGGTAACATGCCCTGATTATCAAATAGGGTTTTGAAGTTGTTAGATACATCGGCAACAATCAGCTTACTTTTTGCGGCGGCCGGTACGTCAACGTTCAGTACTTCATGACTAGCTTTTCGCCATCCTGTTATCTCTTTCGCAGCGCTAAATACGGGTTTTTCATTTGGGTACGCGGAATAAGTAATACTGGCAGCGTCACTGCCGGAATCCACTAAACCAAACACCACAGTCTCATCTAGCTGATACCGCCCACCACGTATTAACACTAAAATATTTTTATCTGGAAAATTCTTCCTTTTCTCACGAACAGCATCACGAGCACGTTTAAGCGTTGCAAATGGTGCATCAACAGATGTGCCCAAATTAGTATCATTACCATTCACAGCAACATAGAAATCAGCCTTATTCGTACCCAGCAATGCTGGGTCACCAATGACTGGCATGGCTGACATACAGACCATAGAACTCAATCCAGCCTTACCTGAAGATCGAAGGAAATCACGTCGAGTTAGCGCTTTATTCGTAGATGGCTTATGTAATTTCAATTTATTATCTCGCTGCGAGCGGCTTTTCCGCTTTAATTATTACTTCACACCCAATTACTACGGGTGATTTTTATTTATAATATACCATAGTGAGTGCATGTCAATCCTAATTTTACTGCGCCACCTTCTGTTACCGTTAAGATCCATCTCATATTCCTAACGATTTACTTACTTGAATTACCTCTGTAACTCACAATACTGCTCCGCAAGCATGGCGTCTGAGCCAATTTCAGGCCAACAAAGCATCCTACTTAATGGAATTAGTTCATAAGTTCGAGCCAGCCCCAGATTATGCTGGAACGAGTAAATCACGACGAAATGGCCACTCTAAGTCCCGCCTGAAGCTATAAGTTCAACTCCTCACAATTCAGACCATTGGACAGCGTTTAGAGTCGTTGATTAATTTAGGGATAATTGAGAACAAGTACAAAGGTACTTACGCGGGCAAAATGCGCTGAAATTCTGAGAACGACTACCTAAAAACATGGAGTGAGATCAACAAATTCATCACGACAATTCAAGGCAATCAGACACAAGGCAAGCTTTAGCCGAACAAACACGTTACAGGTCACACTAGTGACAGCAGAGACCGCCATAGACATGACTATTAATTGAATCTCGCAACAAGAAAATTCTTACATCTCACTTTTTAGGGATAGATCTTACTAGCCGCAACCCGACGTGATTACTGCCCGTATCAGGTGCACCGCGGCCGCGACTACCCGGCATGTACCGTGTGCAGTACTGATCGGTACAAAGGTAAGAGCCGCCCTTTTGAACCTTCTTGCTTATGCCCGGCTCACTTGGGTCTACACTCCGCTCGGGACCTTGCGGATTATTGGCGACACCGAGCTTGGCAAGTACCTGATAATATTCAGGATCATACCAATCAGACGTCCACTCCCAGACATTTCCAGCCATATCATAAAGACCATAGCCATTTGCGGGGTAACTGGCCACCGGTGCAGTGGCTTGATAGCCGTCTTCAGCGGTATTGTTTGTCGGAAAGCTGCCTTGAAAGGTATTGGCTTGAAGGCGCGCCTCCACCTTAAACTCTGCACCCCATACATAGGGCTGGCGGTCTAATCCACCTCTAGCGGCATATTCCCATTCAGCCTCGGTTGGTAAGCGTTTATCGGCCCAATTAGCGTACGCTAAGGCGTCCTCGTAAGCGATATGAACCACGGGGTGATTCATTCGGTCTTGTATTGAACTGTGCGGACCCTCTGGGTGGCGCCAGTCAGCTCCGGGAATAAATCGCCACCATTGCCCAGGATTAGCGAGCGAAACACTGTGCGATGGTGCACTAAAGACCACTGAACCCGGCACTAAGAGATGACGTGGAACCCCTGGATAATCCGCAGCATTTGGCACTCTCTCTGCGAGCGTGACATAGCCAGTAGCCTCAATAAACTTTACAAAATCAGCGTTTGTGACCTCTGTTGCATCGATCATAAAGTCATCGACTAGCACGCGATGCTGAGGCAAGGCATCATGCATTGCAAGGTCATTCGCCCCCATCCAAAACTCGCCACCACGAACATGCACCATCGACTTTTCACTCGCAACTGAGACAGCAGCGCGGAGCCTTGCGTTTGACAGACCGGTATTACAGTGCTGCGGCGACACAAGCAAATCTTCAGCAGCGACCGCAGTGGTAAAAAGACAGAGAATTAAACAACAATTGTGAAGCTTCATAGAGTCCCGACGCCTTGCAATAATTATTAGTCAATAAGCTGGATATAGCCTTAACCCGCAAACCAAAATTCATTCCGAGCGTATTTCTAGGGCCAACAATACCAATGAGGGAAGGGAAGGCATTGTAATTTCATATCGTGGGTATAATTCAGCGAAAAATCACATGCACTAAACTTTATCTATTTTTGTACGAAACAAAATCAATGCTTAATTTGACAAAAACACTGACACGCTCATTGATCAGCCACCATGAATACTATTAATAAAGAACAATTTAATCAAGATGTTCTATAAAATAAGCAAAAATCAAGGCGGACCGCACTAAGCGCAGCTGCCATGCGGTATATTGCCCTCGCAAATTGCCTACGAGAGCAATTTTCCGTACTTAACTCGATTCATTATTAACACTTGTAGAACACGCCATAAGCGTTCGCTCTGCGGAATCTAAATGAAGCTCTAGGGCACGCACTGACGCAGCAACATCCCTTGCCAGGAGAGAAGTAAGCAGCTCAATATGTTCGTTTAATGCGACTTTCAAGCGCTCTTTTTCACCTTCTTTCTTCCATTGATAATGGTAATGGCAGACGAAAGAGACAACCTCAAAAAACTGGTTGATGAATCGGTTATTTGCACCTTTCTGAATAGCTAAATGTAGCCTTGCATCAAGATCAGGCACTTCTTGGTAGCGCTTATTAAAATTGGATTTTACTGATTTATGATCAGCGAGAATCTGCTCTAACTCACCCCATACAGCAGCATCCTTGTCCTGATCCAGTAGTTTTACCAGTGCGCGCATTTCCAGCACTTTTCTGAATTCGATCAACTCCTCTGCAAAACCATCATCAAACTTAACCATTTGCCACTGCGAGCGGGGGTCTTTTTCAATGAGGCCAAATCGAGAAAATTTAACAAGAAACTCCCTCACCGTCACAGTATTACAACCAGACTGCTTAGCGAGCTCAAGTTCAGAAAATCGGGTTCCAGGTAAAAGCTTCCCACTATTAATTAACGACAAGAAGTAACTCTGAATCACTTCTTCTTTTGTCGAAGATGAAGTACTTATATCGTAATAGTCGCTCTTTTTCGGTTTACGGACAGCGCGCTTGCCGATGCTGTCTCGCTTTATAATGCCCTTTTCCTCTAACTCACCGATGACCGTGCGAATAGTCGTACGACTAACATCCAGCTCAGTAGCAAGCGCTAGGTCACTGCTTAGATAAGACTCATTTGATCCGGCGATATCTTTCACCTTATCTAGCATTAGATTGATTGTTTTTTGTACTAGATAACTTTTATTTTTCACCTGCAACCCTCATGGCAATGTGCTTCAAACCCATGCCAACATCATGTAATTCCTTCAAAATATCACTGTGTATTTTGCCAAGAAAACACAGCAATTGTAAGACTTTACATGACTTCTAAGGAGGGAAGGGGATTCATTGAACAATTCTTTTCAAAAGAACGTCATTTGCGGGGATCAAGCAGAAAAAACTGAATACTTGTACCGAGAATAGCAGTGCAATTGCTAGCCAAAAGCCATATAAACGTCAACAAACGAATTAGTTAAAGCTAGGGGCAAGCTCAAAATGCGCCTTTCACAAGCTACCTGAAAGGCGATTAACCGCGCATCAACACCAAGGCCATGTTTAAACCAATTGTATCAATCTGCTCTGGGCAGCTTACCCAAGTAACAACACATGAAGATACCGCGGCCCGTGGGCACCAAGCACAATTTTTTGCTCAATATCCCCCGTCCGCGAGGGGCCAGTAACGAGGTTTATCGTGCGCGGTGTACCGTTCGGGTGCTTCCTTAAATCGGCCCATACTGCTTCTTGGGTGGCTAATACCTCTTCTCGACGCAGAATCACAATAAGTACCTCGGGCAAAAAATGACTGGCCGAAGACGCCCCCGGTGCCGATAACAGCACCAAGCTGCCAGTTTCAGCAATGCCACGAAAAGCCTCGGTGACACATACCACACTGTCGACACCTTCAGTACCAGTGTGGGTAATTAGGTCTGGCGCACCACCCCAGTTATGCTCGGCAACGTCACCATTTAAATAGCATTCGCCACGCAAACCCTTATCAGCTAGATATTGCAACACGGCCCCAGGAATTTCTGCAGGACTACCCAGCTGCGTAAAGCTTGCCGCAGCACCAAGCAGCTTTCGTTCGAACAGCGCCTGCATTTCGCTACCGATTAGCTTCGCTCGCGCTGGGATAGTATTCGCACGCGCTGCAGCAATGGCCTCCGCAGGGCTAGGATTGCTTGAAATTGGCCGCTTATTGCGACGAATAGACTGGAAAATTTTCTCACGCGCACTACTCATACCGAATACCCACCGCATTATTGCCCTTAGCGTCCGCTTTAATACGACTACTCATAGCGGCATGAAACGTCGTGCCTTCAGGCGCCGGAAAATCTCGATGACGGGTCCATCCGCCCGCCATAGGTAGCCACGTTAAATAGCCTGACCGACGACCAAATAGCGCCATACTCCAAACAGCGATCCCACTAAACATTTGATATAAGCGTGGATGAGTTGCGAGCCAGGTCCACGAGCGAAGTGCAAGGCGCCCCCACGTGGCCGTTAGCTTCTTCTGATGCTCTTCTACTCGCCAACGCCGCATAATATCAGTGAGTGGTATTTTTACCGGGCACACCTCCACACAGCGACCGCAAAAAGTTGAAGCATTTGGCAGTGCTGCAGAGTGCTCTATACCAATAATCGCTGGTGTTAATGCCGAGCCTATAGGGCCAGGGTAAACCCAGCCGTAGGCATGACCACCCGCGGAGCTGTATACCGGGCAATGGTTCATACAGGCCCCACACCGAATACAGTTCAATACGTCTTGGTCGTCACCACCAAGCAATTCACTGCGGCCACTGTCTAACAAAACCACGTGAAATTCTTCCGGGCCGTGCAAATCCTCTGGTCGCTTTGGTCCAGAGGAAAGCGTGACGTAAGAGGTTGCCTCCTGACCAGTTGCTGACCTCGGCAATAAACGTAAAAATGTTGAGAGATCTTCCAAGGTCGGAATAACTCGTTCGATAGTTGTAACCACCACATGCACTCGAGGCAAGGTCTGAGTTAAATCGCCGTTACCTTCATTAGTGACAATGACAGTGGCACCCGATTCGGCAATTAGGTAGTTCGCGCCGGTAATACCCACATCCGCCTCAAAAAACCGTTCTCGCAAAGCCTGTCTGGCCTCGTTTACTAGACTTTCCGGTGTAGAGATATCGCGTTCTGCCGCCAACTTTGTATGATGCTTAACAAATGTCTTTTCAATGTCATCCTGAACCAAATGCACCGCAGGCACGACAATATGGCTAGGTGCTTCCTTGCGCAGCTGCAAAATATACTCGCCGAGATCCGTCTCCACAGGCGTAATGCCCTTTTCCGCAAGAAAGTCATTAAGCCCGAGTTCTTCCGTTACCATCGACTTACCTTTGGTAACCATTTTTGCGCCCGCATTTTGACAGATAGCTAAAATTGCCTCTCTGGCATCATCAGCGCTACTCGCCCAATGCACATGACCACCCTGCTCAGAAACCTTCGTTTCGAAGAGTTCTAGATAGGTATCTAAATCCGCCATTACTTGACGTTTTATCCGTCGACCATCTTCCCGTAATTCTTCAAATTCGGGCAAATCCGACACAACTGCTGCCCGACGCGCCTGCAAGCCACTGCCTAAGTTATTAAGCGCCCCTTGTAATTTGGGGTCTTGCAAGGCCACAGCTGAATTTTTCTTAAAAGAAGTACAATCTGCTTGCATAAGCTTATGCCTCGCCCTCGCCAATGGCGGGTATATCAGTCATACCCGCAAGCACTTCGGCCACATGCCAGGCTTTCACCGGACTCTTATCACGGCTTAGCTTACCCGCAATATTCAATAAACAGCCCAAATCGCCGGCTAACATAGTGTCTGCACCACTGGATTTAATATTATCCAATTTACGGCTAACCATATTATTTGAGATATCTGAATATTTAACACAAAACAGACCGCCAAAACCGCAACAGACCTCGGCATCTTTCATTTCTTGAATTTGCACACCCTTTACACTTTTCAGCAACTTTCGGGGCTGGGCTTTTACATTCAGCTCCCGCAAACCTGCACAGCTATCGTGGTAGCAGACAACACCATCGTATTCGGCACTAACCGTCTCTACCGCCAACACGTCAACTAAAAAGCTGGTCAACTCAAATGTATTTGCAGCCAATTTGACCGCCCTAGCATGCCACTCAGGGTCATCGGAAAAGAGTTTTGGGTAGTGGTCCTTAATCATGCCCGCACAAGAGCCAGAAGGAACCACAACATTGTCATAGATTTCAAATGTTTTAATAAGCTGCTTTGCCAGCGCACGGGAGTCGAGTTCATCGCCACTATTGTAGGCTGGCTGTCCACAGCAGGTTTGCTGCTTTGGAACAACCACATCGCACCCAGCGTCTTGAAGTAATTTAATGGCAGCAAAACCGACATTGGGACGCATAGCATCCACCAAGCAAGTCACAAAGAGAGCAACCTCTCTCGATGCCTTAGACATAGATTCCATCATTTCTCCCAGACCGCAATTACTCGTTATTTTTCTACACACTACATCATTAAAATCACTATAGTGTATTTTATTAACAATAGTCAACACGACCTGTGCGCGATTCAAGTCTCGCAAATTATTGAATCACCAGTAAGGTCAACATCTCAAAGCCGATGGCAACTGACACAAACACGCAGCCCAAGGGCCTCAGTATCAAAGGATATTATTTTGCCAGCTCAACCATAACGAAGGAAGCAGGACGAATATAGTCAACCAAGGACGATATTTAGTGAAGGCTTATATTCTCGTAACACCGTTAATTTCTTATATAAAACTTAGAGAAAAAGGATCGCGGCATAAAACTACTACCGCGATCAATGACAGACCTTATCTCTGGTAGCGGAACACGCTCTGTTGCTGCTCGCCAATATTTTCGATGCCCAAGCGCATGACATCACCTTCCTTCAAATATTTTGGTGGCGTCATGCCAAGACCCACACCCGGAGGCGTGCCAGTACTAATAATGTCACCGGGCTGTAAACTCATGAATTGACTGATGTAATGCACCAGAAATGGCACCTTGTACACCATTGTTTTGGTATTCCCATCTTGAACACGCTCGCCATTAAGCTCTAGCCAAATATCGAGATTATCCACATTCCCAACTTCGTCAGGCGTTACCAAATAGGGCCCTAGCGGGCCAAAAGTATCGCAACCCTTGCCTTTCATCCATTGCCCTTCACGCTCCAGCTGAAACTCCCGCTCAGACAAGTCGTTGATAACACAAAAACCAGCAACGTAATTCATGGCCTCAGCTTCGGAAACGTATTTAGCTTCTTTACCTATTACCACTCCCAACTCTACCTCCCAGTCGCTCTTTTTAGAGTGTGGTGGCAGCTCTACGCGATCAAACGGCCCTGTGATCGACGAAGTGGCTTTCATAAACAGTACCGGCTCCGGTGGCACGACAGTACCTGTTTCGCGAGCATGATCTTCATAGTTAAGACCAACACAAATAAATTTACCCACACCAGTAACCGGCTCTGCAAGACGCGGCTGACCACTCACCAAAGGCAAACTTGCGGTATCTATCACCTGCGTTTTAGCGAAAAGCTCGCCGCCCAAAAACTCGCCATCAATGTCTTTGACATAGGCGGACAGATCGCGAATATTGCCCTCTTCATCCAGTAAGCCCGGCTTTTCCTGACCAACTTCACCAAAACGTAATAACTTCATTTTATTTTCCTCATATTTATACTAGCTAGCACAGGTAAAAACCTACACCTCTACTATGGAGTTACAGCGCAACGCCAAACGGGGTATCACATGGCAATACATCAGGCCTAAGTGATGACGTAACTCCGAGCGAATCCAGAAAGGATAAATACCGCAAGCTGTTTATTGCTTATAAAATACATCAAGAGGCAGTTTTTTGTCAAATCAAATTATGCGCTGCTATCACTATAATCACTCAGCAGATAAAACAGGCATCTACTGCTGAGCCATTCTTAGCCGATAGCACCTATATTTAAAGCAAAGCTCACAAAGTAAATATTCTATCCATAAGAAGCCATTTTTCGCCCTTTGCAGCCCATGGCAAAGGTAGCTGCATCGTTGCCATTAATGCCTCCCACTCCTGCACCTTCTTATTGGCATTATCAGCGAGGGCTTTAGCCTCAAATGAAAACATCTCATTCACTTCCAATATGGCAAACAGTCGATTCCCACTCAGGTAGATTTCCATATCAATCACACCCGCGTCCTTAATACTCTGAGTGATTTCTGGCCACACATTGCCAGCTTCGTGATAGCGCTGGTACTCCGCAATCAGATCTGGATCATCAATTAAATCTAAGGCCAAACAGTAGCGCTTATTCTTCATTAGCCGCACCTTAAGTATCGTGAATTTTTACCGTGCGATAGCCATAAATAGCAATGAGTACAAAGCAAAGGAAAGGCAATACAAAAGAAGCTTGAACTGGGCTAAGCATTTCCAATGACCAGCCATCAATCACCGAAGCCTGTAACATAGGCAGAAAAGTCCCGCCAACGATTGCCATAATTAGACCAGCAGCGGCGAATTTGGCATCGTCACCTGTCATACCTTTTAATGCGATGCCATATATAGTCGGAAACATCAGCGACATACAGGCCGATATGGCGACCAAGCAATAAAGACCAGTCACACCACCAATTAAGATTGTACCCAAAGACAAAGCCATTCCACCTGCGGCTAAGGTTAACAACAACATACCTGGAGGAATAAATTTTAATAAAAATGTGCAGACAAAGCGGCTGACACAAAAAATTATCATGGCGACAATATTATACTGTTGCGACAGTACTTGAGCGTCTTTTTCAGCCATTCCCTGAGCCGTAAACACCTCGGTACCGTAATGGATAATAAAGGTCCAGCACATGATTTGCGCGCCGACATAAAAGACTTGGGCAATAACACCCTCAACGTATTTTTTAGAATTACGCAAACGGTAAAAGATTGCCTTTAAGGTTACATCCATTGTATTGGGTGCTTTGTGATTTGGCATTTTCATTAAGGCAATCAGCACAAACATCACCGCAATCACCAGACCAATCATAACGTAGGGATGACTAACAATTTCTAAGTCTGCGCGTTTGACTGCGTCAAACTCCTGAGCCGACAACAACTCCCGAGCCGATTTACCCCTTGCATCTAATTTTGCCAATATAAATTGCGATGCCGTGTACATACCGATCAGCGAGCCAATCGGATTAAAGGCTTGGGCTAAGTTCAGGCGACGCGTAGCTGACTCAACTGGGCCCATCGACAAAACATAGGGGTTAGCCGTTGTTTCTAAAAAAGACAAGCCACAAGTAAGTACGAAATAAGCAAGTAGAAAGGGGTAGAACTCCCCAACCATGCTCGCTGGAACAAACAGTAAACCACCCGTCGCGTATAGCCCCAGTCCAACTAAAATTCCGGCTTTATAAGAGAAGCGACGAATAAATAATGCCGCAGGTAGCGCCATGGCACCGTAGCCCGCATAGAACGCAACCTGCACCCAAGTGGCCTCCGCCGCCCCAGTGAGAAAGATCTTTTGAAATGCCGCCACCATGGGGTTGGTAATATCATTAGCAAACCCCCATAAGGCAAAGCAACAAGTAATCAGTACAAACGGGATTAGAAGGGCGCGGGGCACCAGCTCAACATTTTTATTCATTGTTACGGCATCTACTGTTGCTGCCTTCACTGTATTCATCTCATCGGCCTTTGTTAGATTTTATAGTCGTTAAGGATGATCATTAATAAATTAATTATTTAAGGTAACAAAGCCACCATCAATAGGAATATTTGAACCGGTAATAAAGGCGGCTTGATCTGAGCACAAATACGCAATCAAACCGGCAATTTCATCAGCTTGGCCCATTCGTCCAATCGGCTGACTTTTAGATAGTTTCTCGAACATTTCTTGTTTGGTATCGGGGTAATTTTTTTCTAAGAAATTATCAACAAACGGAGTGTGTACTCGACCTGGCGCAATGCAATTACAACGAATGCCATCATTGATGTAATCCTTGGCAACCGAATAAGTCATGGTTAAAACCGCGCCCTTCGTCATCGAATATGCAAAGCGATCGGCAATCCCTACCGAGGAAGCCACCGATGCCAAGTTTATAATGACACCGCTTTTCTGGGCTTTCATTGCGCCAATAAGTGCCGACATCGCATTATAAACGCCCTTCACATTGACACTATAAAGTCTGTCCAAATCTGCTTCAGCGGTCGACTCGAGGTTACCGACATGAGCTATACCCGCATTATTAATCAGTATGTCGACCGCTGATTGCTCAAGTATTTTTGCGAACACCTCTTTTGTTTGACCGTGTTGAGAAATATCGCATTCGTAAGCACTTGCTTCGCCGCCAGCTTGCTCAATTTTAATAACCGTTCTCTGCGCAGCATCCAAATTAAGATCAACTACAACGACATGAGCACCGTCGCCCGCCAAACGAAGACAAACACTTTCGCCGATCCCACTGCCACCACCGGTAACCAGCGCCGTTTTACCTGATAAATTCTGCGTCATAACCATTCCTTATACTGAAATCATTAAACTGATATCGCCGCCTCAGCGGCATTAAAGACTGTAAAATCCTGCCGCTGTGTCACCCCAAATTGCAGACTGCTCGGCGTCACTCAAACTAGCGACAAACACCTCACTGTGGGTGAGCCATTCGCCGTAACTCCCTGCCAAATTGACTACCGGCCAATCACTTCCCCACATCAACCGTTCAGCACCAAAGCAGTTCAACAAGTGTGTCATATAGGGTAATAGTGTTTGGTAAGTAGGCGTATCACCGGCTTCTGTCATCAAGCCCGACAATTTGCAGCAGGCACCGGTTTCCAATGCGAGGCGCTCAATAGCAGTGAACCAAGCATCGTTAGATCCAGTGGCAATTGCCGGCTTAGCACCGTGATCAATCACAAGCTTTAATTCCGGATAGCGCTGCAACAAGGTCGAAAGCGCATCTAAATGCTCAACTTTCACTAGGGCATCAAAGGTGAGATTTCGCTCAATTAACGCTTTGAAAACGGGTGCGAGCTCTGGCTTTAACATCCATTGTGGGTCGGCAATATCCTGAATCATGGGGCGGACACCTCGGAATGCCGCATGCTCACCAAGACGATCAAGAACGCTTACCGCTGTGGGCTTTTCCATGTCAATCCATGCGACCACCCCAGCAATGAAATCGGTATTGCTCGCAAGTCCAAGCATAAACTCAGATTCTTCAAGCGTTGCCGCGGCTTGAACCAATACTGTTTTGCTGATTTCAGCTTTGCTTAATATCGGGCGCAATTGATCTGGTAAAAAATCCCGATAAAGCACGCCTAGGTCTGCCGTCAGCCAATCGTAATCACCACGCGTAAGCTGCCAGAAGTGTTGGTGCGCATCTATTCGTATCATCGATCAACCCTTGACCTGCTGGGGCACGGGTGCCTGAGGGTGCAACAGTTCCAAATCTTGCAATGCTGACCAGAACGCATCGGGAATTTCCACCCGCATCAAATCAACCGTCGCCGCAACACGGCAAGGCGAACTTAAGCCGGGGATCACGCTGACTACCGCAGAATGTGCCAAAGGAAACTGCAATGCGGCTGCCGCTAAAGGGACATCAAACTCTGAACAAACTTTTTCAATATGCGCAACCCGCGCCACAACATCATCAGGCGCAGGTGCATAATTGTAATGGGGTACAAGGCCCTCACAATGCACTCCAGTGGCTAAAATACCGGAGTTGTAGGGGCCACCCAGTACAATTGAGACATTGCGACCTACACAACGAGGTAGAAATTTTTCCACTGAATGCTGCTCTAACAAGGTGTAACGCCCGGCCAGTAAAAGGCAATCAAAATCACAATAGTCCATTGCCAAATCGCAAACTTCGTATTCGTTAACACCCAAACCGATAGCACTCACCAAGCCTTGTGAGCGCAGCTCATCCATGGCCTTGTAGCCACCCTCCATGGCAATGCGAAACAATCGCTTGTGATCTTCGCCATGCGTCATTTGACCAATATCGTGCATATACAAAATATCAATTCTGGGCAAACCTAAACGCTGAATACTGTGTTCGTACGAACGCATAACACCGTCATATGAATAGTCATACACGGGATCAAATGGCATAGGAGAACAAAAACCGAATTTGTCCTCGGCTTTGGCGCAAGGCTTGAGCAAGCGCCCCACTTTGGTGGATAAAACATAGTCGGCAGCCGGTGTAGTGCGAAGTGCATCACCAACTCGGCGTTCACTCAAACCAAATCCATAATAGGGTGCGGTGTCAAACTGGTTAAGCCCCATTTTCTGAGCCATATCGATAGCTGCCACGGCCTCTTCGTCCGGCATTGGGTGATACAGATTACCCAGAGTAGCCGCACCGAAGCCGAGTTCTGAAACCTCCAACGATGTGCTACCGATACGTCTTTTGCGGATATTCATGTCAACGAGAGTTCCAATATTATGTATGTCTGAATCGATATATCTTAAAAACAAACATTCTTTTAATTATCTAGCGTGCATATGGACGCCTACCTACCATAGTAAAGCCATTAATGACGCGGTCTAACAAGCAAAATACGCTTTATATACCAGTCAGCATCGCACAAGCTTATTACTCAAAGGTATATTATTAATAAAGAACACTCTATGTTGCTGACCAATAAATGTCAATTACCCTGAAAACAAATTCCGATACAAAGACGACCATTAATGAAAGGTAAGCATGGCTTTTTAATTTAACCAAAGACTAAAAGCCACCTACTAGCATGTTGTTTTTAAAAGAAAAATCAAAAATAATAGAGCATTCCAATACCTCAGAAACGGGAGGAAAGAAACCGCAGAGCCGATACAAGCAAGAAACGCCCCCGAATAGTTGAAATTGCCGAAACTTAACCCTATATTTCGCGATTCTCTGCAATATTTATATTATCCAGTAGATCAGACCAAGCACCGAAGGCCACACTTTGCGGTTACTTTGCTTGCCTCTGTTTATAGTTGCTTTATGTTAGCTTCGAACTTGATGCTATATAAGAAAAGACCAGGTTTACTCTATTCATTGGCATATGTATCGCTTGTGCCGAGTCAACCCAAGATTTTTACCAATTATCGAGCAGCTTTAAAGCAAAAAATTAGCATTGCCACCGAAACTACGCAGCGTGCTAAACATAAGCTTATCAGATCGTTAACGTCTCTATTGGAAGGCGAATCTACTTAAGCTGCGCTGCAAAAATCGCATATCGCCACCGTAGCTTGTCGAACCGTTAACTGGACGACAGTTGGAAATTTTACGATCAATCGATACTGGCTTAGGAAATAAGGGATTCGCCGAAGCATTGCATATCATCAGCCTGTCGACCCAAAAGGGCATGTGCATAATATTTTGGCAAATTGGGTGTCAAAAATAGAACGGCGGCCGTTGCTTATACGCGGGAAAATAATCATATTTACCCTATGGTCCTGACGACTCACCACCCAATGGTGGACCTCCTATGGTCAAGGTATAACTCCGATTTCAAATAAATTACTTTGATACTTTATTCTCAACATATTTCTTAAAGCGTCCAAGCATCCAGCGGTTGGCCATACTCATAATAGGTCTTGTCAGCGCGTCCACCCAGCTTGAACCACCACGATTTTCCATGGCCATATACCAGACCACCCTGCAACTTCCATCGCCAAGATCAGTTACGCGATAATCTTCAATAAATTTTTCCGGATCTTTTTTGCTGCAACGTACGAATGTAAAGGCCATACGTTTGCCACGCTCCCACGCGACAAACTCCTCGTATCCAACGATACCGCCAACCATAGATACCGTACGCGTAGTGCCAACACCAAAGGGCTTGGGTGACGTCCACTCAACGTTCTGTATTGGAAGAGCCCAGACCGTCCAAGACTCGGCGTCTTCAAACACATCAAAAATTTGTTCCGGTGTCGCCCGGATCACCTGCTCTGTCTTGAATACATTATTAGCCGTTTCCAGAAAATCCACACCCACCGGCGTGCACTCAAAATGTTCGCTCATTGTTACACCTATTATTTACCTGCTGGTAATACAAAGCCAGAAAAACGCCCTCACCCTATCTACATGCCGTATCTCTTTATGAAAAGGCACCCAGCTCCAAACCCGATTAATTTCAGAGCACACCACCTTCGTTATATCGAAGCCCGGTCCTGCACTTCCTTAATCAGGGCCGTTTCCCAGCTATAGCTCGCCATTCACCTAATCGAAATACCTCCGGATGAATAAAACACAAGCTATATAAATGATACTGCAACACTACCACAAGCTAACGCGAGGTCTTATATAACTCACTGAATTAGCCCCTCCTCCAAAGCAAGCACCTCAAAACTCGGTGTTTCGAGTCCTTTAACATGATGCTTACCATTGACCTTCTCATGATATCCTCCAGCGTTTTCTGGTTGATCATAAAATTGCTTATACCAAATACGTCCCTTTGCAAATTGTCCATCGCTTGCAATTTGTAGCACGCGCAAAGCAGGTTTTTTATGTTTCCAAATACTAAAATCAGACGAAAATGCCTTTAAAGCCCCCGCTTGAATTTCGCGAGCGCCAGCGATATCACTCTCCGTTGGCGGTATGTTCGAGGCTCGAGACAAGGCCCCATGCCAAACCTTAACCAAGCCATCGTCCACCGGAGTATTTGCAATTAACTCATAGGTTAATACATCACCAAAAGACTGCTTAGAAAGTAGAATACCTGGACCGGTATACCATGTGGAACTCATTAGCATGCATCCATACCCTGCATGAACACCACCCTGACGCTGCACATATAGATGATCACGAAACTCCGTTTCGAAATATTCACACGGCGCACCATGAGTAGGGCCTAAATGTTGAGCATCAGCCATATTATCCAGAATTTCGACGGGATGCATTGCCAATTCTCCGAGATGATCAAGTTTCCAGTGAATCCACTGAGGATCACTCCACTCTTGCAAATAGGGTGCTGAATAATCTGGCTTGCGGCCTTCCGGGTCGTACCACATCATGACGCAACCCATCGATTCCTCTACAGGATACGACTCCAGCACTGCTGATCGCGGAATTGGGCCATCGTGATAAGGAATATTGTCACAGCGACCATCGGGGCCAAATCGCCAGCCATGATAAGGACAACGAATCGAGTCGCCTTCAATCTGCTTGCCGACAATAACGATGTTCGCGCTGTCTGACGCAGTAAGATGAGTTTTCATATGAGGGCAATAAGCGTCAAGCATCACCGGGACTCCACTCTCGCCGCGATACAACGCAAGATCTTTACCGAAAAAATGAACAGCCATGGGCCCACGATTAAGTTCCGTGCTTTCGGCCACCACAAACCAACCTCGAGGAAAAGTGTGCGGACCAAGTGAGTATTCTTCCGATTTTGCCATAACGTACTCCTACTTTTATTTTTACCTGCCACACGCGGCACTTAGCAGTATGATACTTAATTATAATCTGACTTCATTTCAGCAATCTATTGCGCCATTCATGATAATCCTGCTAAGTCGCCACGACGCATTAGAATTAAATAAAATTAAAATTTTATTTTCAATCGACCTTAATTAACGTAAACGTATTGTTATTTCGCATATTGTAATTGTAAATATATAGTCAACACCAACCATTCCATTAATTTAAATTTCTCATCGTCAACCGCGTGCATCAAGTGCCAAACGAACCTTCGCATATTCAACAGGCGTCAAACTAAAGCGCGTGAAAACTAAGGCTCCAACAAGGAAACATACTAACGGTAGGCCGCCCATCAAAAGCACAATATTCTGTTTCACAAGATGTGATTGCTCTGCAATGTTCGGCTGAAAATCAGACCACTGCAGAGTAAAACCAACTAAACCAATCATAATTCCATGAGCAAGTTTATTTACAAAACTCCACCCAGCGAAGTACGTTCCCTCTTTCCTTTCACCAGTTAAGAATTCATCGCAATCTATAATCTCAGATTTCAATGAGTACCCTAGTACATGAGTGCAAGTGGTTGCCCCACCTGCAAGCAAACAACTTACCACCATAATGTGCCAGTCATTTTCACCAACCAGTATAATTAAACCATAAGCTAAACCACTTACCACGAAAGACCACAAGAGCAATTTAGCCTTCTCAAAATATTTAGCCAAAAATATCCATCCCGGTACCATTATTAAACTCGCGGCCATATTTAAAGCCATAAAAACCGGTAAAAGATCACCTTCCTTAATAACATAATTGACAAGAAACGGCATGAGCACACCTATTCCTCCAACGCCAATGGCATCAATAAAAACGACAAAAAGTAATAAGCGTGCGTGAGGGTTTACCCAGACATCCCGAAGTGCTTTATACGGGTTTGAACCACCACGCCCTTTAAAGGACGCGCGCTCTGGTGGCAAAAACGAAACACCCGTGACAACAACAATAACGGTAAGCAAGCCAAGAGCATATGCCATCGCTTCTGCATACGACGCCCCTTGAGAAACTAGGTATGTCCCTAAAATCCCTGCCGCCGCAGTTCCCAAAATTCGCATAAACTGACGAACGCCGAATACTTTATCTCGTTCGCTAGTTTTTAATGTAATTTCCGCTCCAAGTGCCATATGCGGCACATCAAACATGGTAAAAGCGGTATAAAATCCAATAACAGCGACCCCAACCCAAAGGCTCAACTGAACACCATGAAGAGAATCCGGCGGTGACCACGCCATTACACCAAATACAGCGATTAATGGCGCAGCGATAAGTAGCCAAGGTTTACGTCTACCACCTTCTAGCTCAGTTCGATCACTCACATTCCCAATTATTGGGTCAGATACTGCGTCCCAAACTTTCGCGATAAGAAATATTACTCCTACAACAGCAGGTTCAACGCCCAAATCATCTACCGCGTATTTCATGTACATAATCAACATTAATACGTAACCGTACATAACGGGAGTCATGATCGCGCCGTAAGCAAAAAGGACTTTATTATTTATCCCCGATTGTTGGTTCATTACGTATCCTTATTGGCACGTGCGATAAAACCTTGCCATTTAACTGACTTAGAACAATACCCCTCTCCGCGGATATACTTGATCACGCAGAAAATATTACTGGGTATCATCTAAAATCCACTTGCACATTCTTCGCAATGGTTCGATACCATCCTGAGGCGCATCCGACGGCGGATTAATAGCAGCGCCCAGCGAGACAAGTCGCTGCCCACCTTGGTAAGCCAATCTATCTCTAATCTCTGTCTTCAAGGATTCAGGATAGATCCCTATAGTCTGTGTATACGCATTTACTGATTGAATTGCTGTCTCGACGGTGTCAATAGGAACAACATTTGCTACACGGCATGCAAGCTGCCGAGCAAAGTCTACTTGCTCACTATCATGAGACACGATGACCGCTCCTTCAGAGGCTTTTCCACCAATCACAGTGTAGTCATCAACAACAAATCGAAGGCCATCAATTTCCTGCTTTAGATCCGGGTCAAAATTGCGATGCGGCGTACTGATCGCGTCTGGCAACTCCTGAATTGCTTGAAAAAGAGCACGACCAAAACGCTTGGCACTTTCTAAGCCTTTGTCATCTGTGCCACTAACTACATATATTACTCGAGCATTCAAGCAGCCTTCTTGGTTAAAACCACCAACGTCCAGCGCTGCCCTGCTTGCAACACTTTTCATAGTTTCTTCGTCAGCAAAGGCTTCAGAACCTATTATTGTGCCACTTTGTTTCGGATCCAAAGTAATCAAATCAATACCTGGCTGTAGGTAGCCCGAGATGTGTTTAATACTAGTAAATCCACCCCAAGCAATAATTTTTTCTATGTTTTTGGGCCTATAAAGCTCTTCTTCAAATGATTTATCCCCCCCTTTCCAGTATGCAACAGTAAGATGTTTAGTGACGGGGTGATCAGGGTCCATGTCAATCATCGTTCGGGCTACTGCCGTGGTCGTAAGAGGGTCATTTGACGGTGCCTTAATAATGGCGTCACTTCGCGTAAGCGCATTTCTAACTATGGTAGCAACACCAACCATTGGCGCATTGCCCGCAATAACATGAACTGCTCGAGCGCCAAATGCACGAATTTGAACCCCTTCTCTTATAGAGACCCAGCCATCCAGAAAGTTGATACCTACGGTATGATCAATTGACCTTAACAAGCCTTGCTTATTAAATATCCCAGGAATACCTTCGTAAATCGAACGTAATATTGGTTCTGAAAGGCCAGATGTTTTCTTTGACAGTTCAAACGCTTCTTGCATATACACATTATCAGAAAATGTCAGACGCTCACCCAAACGGCACAAATAGTTTGCTATCTCTTCAATGGTCAGTGAGTAGAGATCCGCCATGGCAGACGGTTTATTCAACACAATTTTATCTATATAATCTGCGGCGTTGGCCGATCTAAATCCACTCCCCTCCTGGCGACCACCATACTCAACCGAGTAATCTTCTATAACTTCTCCCCGCACAATTAATGGGACATCAAACATTTTACTCATAAAATTCGCTCCTTTAAGTTTGATTTCGTGCTCATATCTGAGCAGATGCGTTAATCAAAAATTCCAGCGCCTTATCATGCGCTTCGGGAGCTCCTGAACAATTTATCTTATCATCGCCGCCTTCCTTCTCGCTGTAACGTCGCACCTCTCCACAAACATAGGCACCTTTCCGACCACAGTCACACACGTTGTCGTATCCCGATAAAGTAACCTCATCACCACTAATGAACCCGCCCCAGTAGGTTTCAGGTATAAGATCCAAAAACGCGAATCGGCCGACCTGCTTCGCAGATCGTGGTAATGCTTCGCCACTGATAGGATCTAGTACAAAAGGTATAATCGTCGGGGGTATATGGTAATTTTCATGTTCGCACTGAACGAATGGCGTCGTCATTTCACTCATACCATACAATTCATAGGCTCGAGAAAATCCCGTAACCTCATAGATCATTTCTTTCCATCCATCTGGAAGCGCAACACCCTTATTACCTCCTCCAGTAATCAGAACACTGTCTTCCCCAAAAATATCTGAATATCCTTGGGACTTTGCCTCTGACATGGCGTCGTACAACATTGTCCAAACTGTGCACATGTAAATAGGTTTACCACCAAATCGCTCTACAGCCTCAGCGTAAAACTCCTTTGTACGCTGTTTCTTAACCATTTCGCGCGCAATAAACTCATCTTTTTTTGCTATTAATTCTGGGCTAATCTCAAGTTGGCCCAATTCGCCACGAGCCTCTGCAGCCCTTATTCTTCCACCCAATGAGGCGATATCTGCGCTCAATTTGTCGTCGTACAAGTACAAACTGTTCTCGTCTGTCATACCAAACAGTTCTGCCTGCGATTGAGATGTCCGTATCATTGTTTGGTAACCGCGCTTATAAGACGGGAAAATCAATGGCAAAGGGTTCTCAATCATGTCAGGACCCGAATTATCGCCAAACCAGTCGCGAATTAGGTTCCTCATCAGTAAATTAGGTTCTCTCGATTCTGTTTTATTTCTCGGGATGAATGATAGTTTTCCGGTAGTACCAGAGGAATGGCACAAAGTCAGATTAGTATGCTCCTCCAAGAGATCAATCCACTCATCAATCGATTTACACTCACTGGCATCAATTGTTGAGAGATCTTCGGCGGTCAAACCATTCATCCACTTAGTTAGCTTTTTAAACTGTCCTTTCTCGAGATAAGATAATGGATAAGATTTATAGACTGTATGCGGGAACAAAACTTTAACTAGGTCATCAGTTGACTCTATAGAGTCAACACCCTGTTCAGCCGCTAGACGTTCTAAGGTAGGTATTTTGTGCTTAATCGATTCGAACTTTTTCTTTGCAGCAATCAAATAATATTCATCTAGTTCGCTTCCATGAACCTCGAAACCTTCATTGTAGCGTCCATGCACAAACGTTTTTGGTTCATCCGCTAGTTTTGCCAAATAGTCGATCATAGAAACCTCACCAAATCGTAAAATAATTATTGTAATTAGAACGCTCCATCTAAATTAGAATAGACGGACATTAGTCTATCCAGAAACCTCTGGATCGAAAGTTATTTTCATTTCTTTAATACCGTTAACAAAGTAATCACGAACATACTTAACTGGCTCTGCAAATTTTGGATTGCGTAAGCGTGGCAACACTTCATTAAATACCACGTCGAGCTCCAAACGTGCGAGATGTGAGCCCAAACAGAAGTGCTGACCGATACCGAAAGCCCGATGCTCCCGATGAAGCTCAGGCATACGTTGGCCACGAGTAATATCAAATACAAATGGGTCGTTGAAAACAGATTCATCAGTATTGATCAGGTGCCAGTTGAGAATAAGTTTGTCACCTTTTTTCAACTGTACTCCGTCCAATTCGATATCCTGCATAACAGTACGGCGCATACCAACAAAGGCGGGGTTATAACGGAGAATTTCTTCAATTGCATCGGGAATCATTGACGGATTGTCTATCAACAATTGTAGCTGTTCCGGATTCTCCATAAGCAGGCGCATACCATGAGCAGTTACCGAGCGCGTGCTCTCGTTACCGGCAGCAATCAACATTAGGAAAAACATTTGAAATTCACCAGTGGTCAAATTTTCTCCTTCGACAACGCCATCGAGCAATGCGCCAACGATATTATTGAGGGGCTCATCTCGATGCCGCTTTGCCAATTCATCTGCGTAAAAATACATATTTGCCGCTGCTGCATCAGCCCGCGCCTGAGGATCATCACCACTTATATCCGAGTCTTCCTGGAAAAACATTTCATTAGTCCATTCGAATATTTTCTTTCTGTCTTCCTTAGGCACACCGCATAAGTCAAGAATAGCCATTAACGGCAACTCAGCGGCCACCTCACTAATGAATTCACATTCCCCACGACTGGCGACAGCGTCAACGATTTCCTTTGCATAGCTTTTGAACGTATCGTGGTAGGCCTCAACCGCCTTAGGCGTAAAGGCGTTTCGTGCAATACGCCGATACTTTTGGTGCCTAGGTGGATCCATATTTACAAGCATTTGTGCCTGAGCATTGATTTTCGCTTCTTCGAGCTCCATTGGTAGCGCTGTTCGCGCTGTACTGGAAAAAATCTGCGGGTTCTTGCATATCTCGTCAGCAAGATCACGACTCATAACTGTCCAATATGGGATATTAGTCAGTGGATCGTCAATTTTAATGATTGACGCCGTTGCGACCTCACGCAATTCTCGAAGTGCCGCATGGTGCCCCCCTTTTTCATATAGATCCGGTGAGAGTATGTTTTGATATGGACAACCAGTCATAATAAACACCTACATATTAATATTATTTTTCTACATTATGTCCGTGGATCATTAGCCCCAGGACAAAGCACGCTAGAGCACGAAGGGTAGACCTTACTGATAGAATTCCATAACCATATCGTAAAGACCTGATCCGTCAGGACAAACCATAATTTCCACGAGTGCAGGTTTTCTGAGCGCAATCATTTCCTTTATAACGGGTTGGATTTTTGTAGGATCGTCGACCCGCTTCGCTGCGACCCCAAAACTCGAGGCCATTTCGCACAAACTGAGTTCACCAACGTCGTAGGATTCACCACCAGCCGGGTCCATCGGAGACTCAACCTCGAAGCCATGCATCATGAATAGCCCCCTCATACAGCCATAGCCACCATTATTAAGAATAACCATGACAGCAGGGATTTCGTACTTAGCAGCGCTCCACAATGCCTGAATACAAAATAGTGCACCGCCGTCACCGAGAATACCTACAACTGGTTTATTCGGCGAACCTAACGCGACACCCAGAGTTGCAGGCAAACCCCAGCCAAGAGCTTCACAATGACCGAAATAGCTACCGGGACGATTAAATTTAATTACCTTGGGCAACTGACCATAGAAGGATGCAAGCTCATCTACCACAATGACATCGTCGGGTAATGCATTTTCAATTTCGCGAAATGCAGCGCCCCAGCGAATTGGAGTAGACTGCCAATCTTGATTCAAACAATTTTCTACGAACTGCTCCCGCTTACGATAATCCTCGGTTATTTGCGCGACTCGTACGGCACGCTTTTCAGCATCTATGACATCGCAGAGACGCTCACTCAATGCAGTAAGGGCAAGTTTTGGATTCGCTAGCATAGCCAATTCGGTCGAACAGAATTTCGCCAACTCCCGGGAATCCAGATCAATTTGTATCACTTTAGTGGATTCCGAGACTACAGGCTCAGCTGGCGCATCCGAGTACTTAAAGAGCTCGTTACCAATCGTGATAAGTACATCTGCCGATGCCGCCATATTGCGCATAAAGACACTTTGCTGTACCACCATACCTCGACTCAAAGGGTTCCCGCTTGGAAATATGAGCTTATCTTCGTTACCGGTGTAAACTGGCGCACCTACAACTTCCGCAAACTTTACTAATTCGGCAACCGCGTCTAAGTCGGCCACTATTCGGCTTGCAAAAATTACCGGGCTTTTAGCCTCAGTTATTAGCTTCACTGCCGCTAACAAAGCGCTTTCCGATGGCAATATATCGAGCTCAAGGGATCGGCCTTTCGGTGGCAATTGACGATATTCGATCGTTGCCTTCTGAACCTCAGTTGTCATTGATAACACAACTGGTCGCGGTGAAGGCGCCTTGATGTCACGTAAGGCTCTGTTCACTGACAACTGCACATCAGCAGCCGTGGTAATTTCCCAACAGCTTTTAGATACCTGACTTACCATGGGCTTTATGTCGATACCCATAAAACGTTCAACCCAAGCCCGCGGTGCATCCTGCTGACCAACAATGACCAGAACGCGGCTACCAGCAGCATAAGCATTTTGCAGGTTCGCCATTGCGTAGGACAATCCGGCTGCACTGTGGACAACAACTACGCCAATTTTCCCACTGCTTCTTGAGTATCCATCTGCCATGCCCATCGCCGCGGATTCATTCGCAGTGTGCACAAATTTTATGCCGGATAAGCTATAGAGATCATGCAACATCGGTACATTAGTAATACCGCAAACGCCAAAAACACAGTCAACGCCTTCCTCTAGAAGCATACTCCACATGGCAGTGGCTCCAGTCATCTTTATAGCTGTTGGATTGTTACTCATGTTCGTCACTCCGTTTCTGTTATATTTTTATATACCGGCTATTACTCTACAAAACCAACTAAAGTCGTTCTATTGCTAACTCCAGCAAGGGGCCATTATTTAGGCCGCAAGCACAGGCTTTGTCCCAATGCACCGTTCCAGAATCACCGGTAACAATACCGCCCCAACAATCTTCAGATACTAATTCCAACGCCGCCAACTGGCCGTTTTGAGTACCTTTTCGAGGAAGTGCCTTACCTGTTCTCGGATCGATAACAAAGGGAATGGTGTATACGTTAAAATGGTACATGCCCTCAGGACATTCGCTGGCAGCTGCTGCCGCAAGTTCAGACATTCCCCAGGCTGTGACAATTTTTTCAGTACCCATTGCCGCCTTAAATTGCTGACGCCAATCGCCTGGTAATATCGTTCCTTTCTTAACGCCACCGAATACTGCAAACACCGAATTCGGAGAGAAGGCACCCGTTAAGCCTGACTTTTGAAAAGTCTGAGTTAGTTCCCATGCGTGATCAAATGTACCCATGAAATAGATACTTTTTCCGATATAATTATTCTTTATATTTGCAATCCAATTACGGATACGTTCCGGTGCTTCATTTGTAAAACGCCCAACATCGGCAGCACAAGACGCAACGACTGGGTCCTTAAGACATTCTTCAAGCGTGTCATTTTCAGCTGCCTTTCGTAATTTACTCATGGCTATTGTCATTTCGGGACTAACGAAACTGCCGAATGGAGACTGCACCGGGTTTTTCAGATACTTGCCCTCTAATCCATCGTAGAGAACCTGAGTAATACGAAAACTACGGCGTGGACTCATGGTAAAAAAATCGACGTCATTCTGTCTCTCGTTTACATCAAACAGATCCGGATTGGCGCCCGCCAGGGAATCTACTATTAAATCTCTGTCTGCCTGTGAACGAGGAACAAAACTTAAAGTTCCACTTGTGCCTGATGAGTGACAGATAAATATATTGGCTTGTTTATAAAGTCGCTCACACCATTCAGAGAGGTTTTCGCAACCCGTCATTTCAACACTCGATAGATCATAGGAAGTGTATTCATTAAGCCAAGCAGTCATTTTATCGAACTGTTTGTTTTTTAAGAAAGACTTGTCATAACTCTTATAATCACCATCTGAATATAAAAACGGGATCAAGTCATCAAAACTTTCGCACGCCGCAGGGTCCTTCTCACCCAGTTTTTTAGCTAGCGCGGGAATCCGTTTTGCCTGTCGCGCCAACTTGCGTCGAGCCGCTTCCAACTGAAATATTTCCACATCCTCTCGTTCTAAGGAACGCAGTTCTACTTCCGACTTAAACACCAAATTCTTGGGGCTGTCTAAGTACTCATCTAAATTCAATTTTTTCATTATCTGCATACCTACCCTTTAGGCCAATTTACGCCACTGAGCTGGTGAATAATTTGTCATGCAATCTTCAGAAACTACCCAGGTGCACATTTTGCGCAATGCTTCATTGCCGTCATGAGGATCGATAGAGGCATTGTATTCGCGCATATAGCCAAGCGAGGTAATTCGCTGCACGCCATGCAGGGCCAATGTGGTACGTAATTCGTCGCGCAAATATTCAGGGTAAACCCCTACCGTCTGTACATCTCGAGTAAAGTACTTCAGCATAGTGCTGTAATCCTTTACCGGCACAATGTTGATCGTCCTATATTTAAGTTCATCGGCGAAATCTACTTGGTCTCCCAATAGAGACACAATTACGCCACCACGTTTATCCCCCCCGATCACGTGATACTCATCATCGAGTAATGACAGAGAATCAACTTTTGATAAGAAGGATGGATCCATATGAATCGCTTCTGAACTTGTCTCTTCTGGAAGATTCTGGATTTCATCAAACACCATCTGCGAAAATTGCTTTACCTTGGCTATTGATTCGTCGCTCATATCACAAACAGCGTAAGTAACCCGTGAATTGGTACACCCATTCTGATTGCCATTTCCTACATCATCTGCGAGTCGAGTAGCCGCCTCGTGCATCATAAGGTCAGAGCTAAACGTGTCCCCACCAACAATAGATCGGCTTATTTTGGGGTCGAAAGCCATAAGGTCGATACCTGGACGCACATACTTAGAAATATGTTTAATTGACTCATAACCACCCCAGGCCACAATGCGTTCAACATTTTTTGGGTGATAGAGATTATTCTCGAATTTTTCGTCACCGCCACGCCAATAAACAGCTGAGAAGCTTTTGGTCAGGGGATGATCTGGTGCCATATCAATTGCTGTTCTAGCAAGGGCGACGGCCGTACCCAATTCGTTGGAAGGAATTTTGACCATGGCGTAGCCTCTAACCAAAGCATTACGCACAAAGGTCATCATCGCGGGTGCCGGCCCGTTGCCTGCAATTATGTGTGCAGTTGGCACGCCGAAAGCATGTATATGCGCAATGCGTCCATTCATTCGCTCGTAGGGAGCCCAGCCATCGAGATGCTCGCGCCCCACCGTATCAATCATCGCCTCTAGCATTTCACGCCGACAAAATCCCTGGTTTACCGTTAGCGCTCGCTTAACAAGGTCCGATGAAACGTCATTAAATACTCTAGACAATTCAACTGCCCACTGCAGATGCGGATTCGTCTCAACATCCAAATGCTTACCAAATTCAATCAAGTAATCAATCACATCATCAAGAGAAATCTGATACAAGGCATCCATTTCCCTTCTACTAGGCAAAACAATTTTGGACATATACTTATTCGGATCTGGGCATTCAAAGCTGACGCCGTATCGACCCTCGCAAGTAACTTCGTAGTCCTCGATAACTTCACCACGCGCAACAATGGGTATCTGATACTTCATAAAAATTGTCCTGTCTAATTTTTATTATTCGGATTAGCCTTTGAGTAGAAACTCAGTCGCTTCTTCAACTGCACTGGACGTACCTGCGCATCCAATCTTATCGTCCGTTCGAGATACGACCTTGTTAATTGTCGTTTCGATATAGACACCTTTTTGACCACAAGCACAAGGCTGATCAAATGTCATCGTAACTTGGTCACTAGTGATATAACCGCCCCACGATGTTACTGGCAATAAGTCGAAGAATGCGTAGCGTCCAGTTTGACAACCTGTTCGGGGTAGTGGCTCATCGCTATCTTCATCGAGAACGAAGGGGATAATTGTTGTCGGGACATGATATTTATCATATTCGCAGGCCTCCATCGCCCATAAGCCTTCCTGCATCCCATAACCGACACGGAGTTGTCCGTCGTACAAGCCCAATGCATCAGTCACTTCTTTTTTCCAATTTTGAGGTGCTTTGTCACCATCAAATCCCCCGCCACAGATAATGAAGGAGTCTGGACTGTAAGCTCCTTTTACACCCTGCTCTCTAAATTTCTGGGCAAGGTTATATATGATTTTCATGCTACCGTAGAAAATAATTCGTTCACCACGGTACTTATTCATCATGCGATCCATAAGTCCCATAAATTGTTTAGGAAGCTCTGCGTTACTACGGGCGACATCTGCTTTTCTTTCAAGAAGTTTTGGATTGATCTGCAGCGAACCCGCTTCGCCTTTTCTGCTTGCCTCGCGAATTCTACCCGCGAGACTAACAAGGTCAGAATCCACATAACCTAAGGGAGCGTCTACTAGACCTTCACCAAATTTAGCTTCGTAAAAATCCATAAAACGCCAGCTTCGCGCACCTCGGCGGGCTCCCGGATACACCAATGGGACTCGATCTGTTCCCGGTCGCAATGCAATTGACTCGCCATTAGGCCCGTCACACTTTGAAAATCCTGAGTATGTAATCTCCATTAACATATCCCATTCCTGCTTGGTTCGCGGTAAAAAGGAAGCTTTACCTTCAGCACCAGCCGACATCATCAGGTCTACATCTGACTGCTCTTTGAGTACACGCATCCAGTCTTCAATTAGCTCGCAGGAGGAAGCATCTACACAACTTAAATCAGCCGCACATAGCTTACTCAACCATTTGGTCATACGCGTAAAATCACCAGACTCCAACCACGCTTGGGGATACCCTTTGTAGGTCTCTTGGTTGTAGCAGAGTGGCAAAAGATCATTAAAATTATCAATTTCAGAAATATTATTTTGAACCGCCATGCGACCAACCATTGCGATGCTTTCTTTAGCCGCAGAGAATTTCTTTTGCGCTAACGACAAACGAATCATATCTAAATCAATAGGATCAAGAGAGAATACGATCTCTTTTTCAAAATCCAAAAAATTTAGAGGATCCGCGGCAAACTGCTCTTTAAATTCTTCTGATTTTTGTAGCTCTTCGTAACCACTCATTGATTTTCTATTCCTCTGCCCGTGATTTAAATCAGACTGCAGTTGTTGGCAATGAAAATACCTAATCGCAGTTTTAATATAATTTCCACTAAAACTGGCACTCTCTCTATACGTAAAAGGTAGATTGCTTTAGGGAAGCATTCAAATGATAAATCCACATGCCACGTTATCATTCTTGCATGAGCATCGAGATCGATAGCTCGAACCTAAAGCGCTAATACAAACACGAATTAGATAAACAACTCACGGCTCTTGCCCCCAATTTTGAGGTATTTCAAAGCCGTCACTAGTAGGTGTTTTACCTTTGGCCACACCGGGCATCTCGTCGTAGGCCATCAGTGGTAGCTGTAGCGTGGAGGGGGTTACACCACCTATCTGCAGCATATAGTTGCCACCTAGGAGCGTCGCCATTAACCCTAGTCGCGGATCGCAGGCGCGCGGCACACTACGAAAGTAAACTTGCACTGACAACGAACAATCTGTAGCGGCCTCTTGCGTTCGGAGCGAGAGGCGGATCGCGTGGCCTGGCAACACACCGTAAACGCGATGCAAAAATGGGAGATTTACCTCGTAGGCCTGATTCGGCACCAAGTACTCATCTGACTCAAGCAAAAGATAGGGGCGAATTTGGAGGCCGTTATCATCTTTCCAGCTCTTCACTCCGCCATCCTTGGCTATCATGCTGCCCATCACTGCTGAGCGCGTAATCTCGAATTCAGTGCCGTCGGGAGCCACATCGTAAAGCTTCGCAACAAGCATTAGATTAGTATTACTCGAACTAACGTAGACAGTGGCTGCAACGGGTCCTCCAATCATCGCACCGCTCTCCAAGGGAGCCGTGGTGAAGTCAATCAAGGCACCCTCAACACTGGGAGGAGCCCAAACAAGGCTAGTGGTTCCAGCCTCAACCGGCGCCGCTATAGACAGCAAACCGCTTGAATGCATAAAGTAGCGAGTGTAGGCAGACGTAAGCGGATAGCCGCCGGAATTAATCCAACGACCGGTATTACCGGGTTCGATCACCTGCATATGCATTGGTGTTAAAGTGTCGATTCCTGTGTCGATATCCTCAAGCCAGCGTTCAAGCCATTGGTACATAATGCCATCATCTAGGCCATCACCGTGCCCCCAGTTCCCTACAATGAGCTGGTACCGATCACTAACGGCCTCTCCGTGCATCAATGAACTGAAAGGATCGCGATTGTGAAAGGCATTCTGGAGAGAATTGTAAACGTCGACACCGCCCGACCCACTGTCATCCCATCCAGCTTGAATAAGCACCGGGATACCAGATTCAGCAATACCCATTGCATCTGCAATATGATCTCGATGCTGCCAGTAATCACGATAGTAGGCATTGTCGCCAGCCTGACCGTCCAAGTCATGGGTTTGTGAGTCAGCATAATTTGTGGCAGCGTAATTAATAAAGCTCGGACCGAAAACAATTGGCGACGCGAGCCCGGCAAAGCGCCAGGATACCGACGGAATACCTTGGAGCATATGAATTTCCCGGTATGGATCCCCCCCTGCACATGATGCAATCATCGCTTTAACAGGAGAATTAACACCCAGAACGGCTGCGGTATACATCGCGCTATGCCCGCGGTAAGAACACCCAAAAAGCACAACGCGACCATCCGATCCAGACAAGGTATTCGCAGCCCAGTTGGCAAGCTCAATACCGTCAAGTTGATCTTGCGGGCCCATGAAGCTGCCGCTGCCACCGGAACGCCCAGACCCACGCACATCTACATCCACAAAAATATAGCCACGCTCAACGAAGTAGTCAGCGGTGTCAAGGGCCGTACCAGCTTCCTGTGCTGTGTTGTAAGGACTCTGCTGGAGCATTACCGGGAAAATGCCCTGAGCAATCTCACCATTGGACAGACCTGTAGGAGCGTAGACATCCGCAACTAAGTCAGTGCCGTCACTCATCGCGATAACAACGTCACTAACTAAAGTAACTCCGTAAATCGCTTCCGGAGGCTCCCAAAAGCCGCCCGGATAGTCAGTAGTACTTTGAGCCAAAGGCACTGTTGGCTCGTCAACAAGTGGTGCGCTTTCATTTTCTGTACCTTGCTTAGTTTCGTCGAAAGAACACCCGAAAACGAACAAGATAAGGAACCAGCTATACAAAAATATATAATTCTTCACTAGCACTACTCCTTTATTATTATTTTTTGGGGACTCATGCTCTCATCTCGATCTAGCCCTATTCGCAGAGTAGATTGGCATTTATCGACCTATTTATCCGCGCCATTTCAATCAATGAAATTCATAATTCAGCTCGAGGCCAATATGTCTGACTTTTCCTAGTGTGATCGCGTTAGTTCCAAATCCTGAATACGTCGCGGACCCAGACGCCACGTATTCCTCATCAGCGAGATTGTTACCAAATAGGGAAATTCGCAGACCTTGATCATTCCAAGGGATCCAAGTTGCTCGTCCGGACCATGTCGTCACACCATCAATTGTGGCCTGCGCGCGAAACTGTGGTAAGCCGGCAGCAGCGTCACTACCCATAAACTGATCCGACCTAGTATTGCGACTAAGTACAAAGTCAAAGTCACCGGCGTTAGTTCTCAACGAATAGTTCGCTGACAGGCTGTACACATAACGTGGTATATATGGGAATGGTTCACCGCTGCGGTCAATAGCAATTGGTTCAGCGCTAACCGGATCCAATACCTCATCGTCGTATTCCAGGATTCGCGCATCAATATAGTTTCCACTAGCACGTAGCATCCAAGCATCACTCAACAACCAAGTAAGCTCCATTTCCGCACCTTGCATCTTCGCCAAGCCTGCATTGTTGGTTATATTTTGGGGAGCACCGAGTGATGATGCCTTGGTAACCAGTATCTGAACGTCTTTATAATCGGAATTATATAGGGCTAAATTAAGCCGCATACGCCGCTGCAAAGCATCAATTTTAACCCCGACTTCAGTACTGATCACGTATTCGGGGTCATAGGGCTCAATATCACCTAATACAACATTTAGTCCTCCGGACTTGAAACCTTCGCTAAAAGTAACGTAAGCCATCAAGGCATCAATCTGCTCCCAGCTAAAATGTTCAGACACATCCAAGGACAAACTCATCATTGGCGACAAGCGTTCAAAAGTAACTTCGCCCGTCTTTTTAGGACCTCTCGACAGTGGATTCTCAATACCTTCCAGCATATTGAACTGAGTTTCTGTCATAACCGTAATAGGTAATTCATTGGCAATAAATTCAGGCCAGGGAAGAACGCCAGGAATTGGGGGCGGCACACTCTGCGATCCAAATTCCTCCAATAACATTTCGCGTTTCTCATAGGAGTAACGCAGCCCGCCGGTGATATGGAGCGTGGGGGTGATATCGAAAAGAACTTGTGAAAAAGCAGCATACGATGTGTTATCAAACGAACTTAGTGTCGAAGTATTTATGCCCCGTACATATAGACACTTTTCACCAAGTAGCCCCCCCAAGGTACATATATCGCTAAGACTTGGTAAACCTGGAAGACTCTCAAAGCCAACCCAGCTTTCCCGAGTCAGCGCTTGCCCGGCAATCTGATTATCCATCGACTCCCAAGAAGCAAAAACCCCAACCGTGTACTGTAAGCGATCCGTTAGCGCGCTGCCCGAAAATTGCAACTCATTCCCTAGTGTGTAGCGGCTTCCGTCCTTATCATAAATACCCTGTCGTTTAAGTTGTTCTCTAGTGAATTCTGTATTTCGAACTATCAATAAATCGGTGGCATCAATGTCATAATCATTATTATTATCTCCCTTGAGTGCATAGGAAGTGATGCTTTTAAAGGTGCCCATCGGTAGATCCCACGTTAAACTAACGCCAAACAAAGCATCGCGCGATGAGAATTTATTACCGAAGTTTTCGGTCTGAATTTTTCCGGTACCTATCAATTTTTCTGCGTTACTACACGCTTCGTGGTATGCCTCTGGCCGTCCAGGCGTACGAGCGTAACTCAGTGAGGAACTCAGCGTTATCTGCTCACAGTAATAGGGAGGAATGTTTTCCTCTTGCTTATTGAAATAAGCTAGCCCTTTCAACTCCATGTCGTCATTGACGTTCCACAACACCTGGAGCGCAGCCAGCAAGCGATCGTCGTCACCCAATTCCTTACCAGTATCCACATCTTCGGCATAGCCATCCGAGCGAATTGACCCAAACGTCCATTTCGAAAAGAGCCTATCGTCAACCAGCGGAATATCGATTGAAATTCGCGCGTCTCGCTGCCCCAAACTATCAAGTTTACTACTTAGCCCAATGGCAAATTCATCCGATGGGTCTTTAGTGGTAACTAAAATCGCCCCACCTACGCTATTTTTCCCGAATAATGTGCCCTGCGGCCCCCTCAAGACTTGAACACTCTGTATTGCAACGGTATCCACAAGCTGGCTATCATTGCGAGCGAGGAACATACCGTCTAAATAAACAGCGACCCCAGGGTCGGACTGCAGATCCGTAAGCCGGACCTGACCCACGCCACGAATAGCGAATGCCCCCTGTTTACGACCTTCACGCTGATCCAGACCCGGAGCGATTCGAGCAATATCGGCAATAGTAGAAATATTCTGAGACGCCATTTCTTCGCTGGAAACCGCAGTGACCGCCAAAGGCACGTCCTGCTGGCTTTCGCTGCGTTTTCGTGCAGTCACCACAACTTCCTCGAGCGCGGAAATTTTTCGCTTGCTTTGCGCTGCCGCCAATGTTGGCATGAAAAGCGTCGATAATATTAGTGCCAGCAGGATATTCTTCGTAAAAATAACCTGATTCTTCGTAGATCGGTATGTATTCACCGAGGACTCCTGTTATTGGTATTGTAGGATCCTTCAATTTTAAGACGGCAATTATGCGGGAATGACAGGAAATATTATTTTTTCCATCCATTTCGGAATAACATTTGGATGCAAATTATTATGAACCCCGCTTCCGTCTACCAGATTGATTTAAGTACGCATCGACTAATCATTCAAATGAGTAATCCACATACTCCCTTACCAATTTTGCATGGACACACCCGAGCAACAATAGAATGGCCTAATTTCAATTCACTAGACCAGGCAGCATGATTAAGGGAAATCACTTCAGATCAGAGGATACTTAAATTGTGCTTCGTGGCATAAACCAATTACTGCAGAGGGGAAGTTAAGCGCTATCGAACGCTACACCGTAATACCGAGCTGTCGCATGACTAAGGATTTCAAACGCCGACTAGCAGGTGACAATTGCCGGCCTTTTAACTGCACAACATGATAAGGCGGCATAATGATCGGCCCGCGCAGCGGCAGGACCCGAAACTTCCCGCCGACAACCGGTCCGGTTAAGAAACTAGTGACCTCACTGGATAATAATGCAATAGCTGATGTCGAACCAACAATGGCAAGCATAGCAAGTTCTGACGTGGTATTTATCCTGTCTTTCGGTAATCTAATATCGGCATTCAATGCATATTCCATTGCTTCTAAAACAGGCTCACGATTAGTTTGTACTACCCATTCATAATCCATCAGCTCATCTATCGACACCCCTTCCGCATCTGCCAATGGATGATTCTCACCCACTAATACATTCTGTATCTCTGAACGTCCTTCATAGACTTCAAAATTATCAGCATCAAATCTCGGAGGTAATCTAGCTAGGACAAAATCATTTTTACCCTCAATTAAATCCTGTATTAACTCGGAACTTGTTTCTACATTTAGATGGACAGTCACCTTAGGTGATAACTCCTTCAGTTTCCTAATTGCCGGTATAACATATGCGACCGTAGCGCCAACGATCGACCCAACGGTGGCTACACCTCCCTCCCCAAGCTTGAGTTCATCTACTTCCTTAGACAAATCATTCAAATCAAGCAAAATACTATGAGCACGGCGTTCCAATGCTTCACAAATAGTCGTTGGTAACATCCCTTTTGTATGACGCTCAAACAATTGCACGCCCACAATATTTTCAATCTCAGACAACATCCGAGATGCGGCAGACTGTGTAATCGATAGGCTATCTGCTGCCAAGCCAAGCTGACGGCGATCCACAATAGCGTGAATGAGCCGCAGGTGATTCAATTTTAACTGCCTTGCAAGATCCATCTCGATATCAGAACTCTAAAACGTTAAATGAACTCACCACTAACCCACAGCGCTGAGTGAATATTTATCTGTTAAAATACTGATCTTATTATAAATTTCAACTTGCATACGATGACAAAATCCAGCTATTAACACAAGCAGATTCATCCCTATTAAGCATCTAATAATCAACACCTAACAATATATTTACTCTTACACTCAGCTTTACACCATATTAAAATCCCCTCCATCGGCTTACTATCTACCCAGCAGCCTGATTTTCATTTATTCTAATTCCCCACCCGAATGAATACTCACATTACTACCTCCAGTCTTACTGGTTTAATCCGCGCCGATAGTTTTGCAAGCATGATTTTTACGCATAGCCTTGCACTGTTGATACTTGGATTGGATTCCCAAAGAAAACAATGGAGTGCTATAAATTCCAACAATCAATTAATAACTGGTGAGCGCGCTCGCCTTATCCCTGTAAAAAAAGAAGAGAAGACAACCGCCTCACTTCTAGCAACATTCAGGGTGACTCCCGAGCTTGCAAAAGCTGTGTGGTCTGGCGCAGGTGCAAATATTGGGTCAAGAGCGGAAATCGATTGCTATAACAAAGTAGTCTTTAGGTCTGATGAGTTTAAAACAAGCGTCCCGATCGCTTGATTATCGCTAACACGGGAAAAAATCATGTTCCGCGTTAGTTGAGCCAAAGTTCAGTAAAGCTAGCCAATCCGTTGAACAGGTTGAAAAGTATCTCGGCGCTACAAAAGCCTTAGGAACAGATGCCCTACGGTCCTGACGACCCACCACCCAATGGTGGACCTCCTATGGTCAAGGTATAACTCCGATTTCAAATAAATTACTTTGATACTTTATTCTCAACATATTTCTTAAAGCGTCCAAGCATCCAGCGATTGGCCATACTCATAACTGGCCTCGTCAGCGCGTCCACCCAGCTTGAACCGCCACGGTTTTCCATGGCCATATACCAGACCACCCTGCAACTTCCATCGCCAAGATCAGATACGCGGTAATCTTCAATAAATTTTTCCGGATCTTTTTTGCTGCAACGTACGAATGTAAAGGCCATACGTTTGCCACGCTCCCACGCGACAAACTCCTCGTATCCAACGATACCGCCAACCATAGATACCGTACGCGTAGTGCCAACACCAAAGGGCTTGGGTGACGTCCACTCAACGTTCTGTATTGGAAGGGCCCAGACCGTCCAAGACTCGGCATCTTCAAACACATCGAAAATTTGTTCCGGTGTCGCCCGAACCACCTGTTCCGCTCTAAAAACATTTCTGGCTGTATCCAAAAAAGTTAGTCCCACAGGAGTACACTCGAAATTATCCGTCATTATTCTGCCCGTTAAGTAAGAAGTAAAAATACACCTACGACTTTAGCGCCTTCGCTAAAGTCGTAGCCCTTAGTAATCCACCTATTTCAACACCCAAAGACCATCGCCCGTGTAGCGTTCAGTAACGAGTATGCTTGCCTCGTCAAACAAAGGTGGGCCGGCTATGGTCACACTGGAAGGCTGAGCAAAGAGATTACTCGCTGTTTCCTGACGCAGGCCTCCAGCTAAATCTATTTGGAACAAGCCGCCGTTTTGCCAGTCCGTTACGATCAGACTGTCACCGACGACGGTCAGATCGTCCATGATACCTCTGGGTGCGATATTCTCTGGTTCCCCTGGCGTGCCGTCTGGGTTGATAGCTAGCCGTGTAACTTGTCCGCCGAAACCGGGCCGGTAGAAGGTGACGTAGAGCACGCCCTCGTGGTGTGCCAAGCCGTTGGGATAGTCCGGCAGGGTTGACAGCCAGGTATCCTGCGCCAAAACACGCGTCGGATCTGCGGGATCGATCGTTAAGTGGACGATCTTAGGCTCGATAGCCACAGGACCATCTGTTACATACAAGCCGCTCGGGGTTGCAACCATGCCATTGGGCAAAGTCATGCCCGTTAGGCTATAGCTAAAAACCGGGGTTGCGAGCGGGTCGTCAAGTGACATTGTGTACAAACCAGAAAAATCTGTGGGCCCTCCGCTCCCTGAGCATAGCGCATAGAGAATACCCTTGTCTTCAGACATGCCACTGCAACCAATGCCGTCAGGCAAAAGCGCATCGGCTCGATATTCTTGACCGTCGCGCTGAATCTCATAAAGATTAAATTGGCCACTGACGAATAGCCGACCACCTGAGGTAAATAAGCTATTTTCCAATTGAGGCAAGCTAACAATCTTACGCGGTGAGCCGCAATCTAGACATACATCATCGGCCGCGAGGTTTCCCGCTTCATAGGGACTACCGTTGTTTTTACAGGCAGTCAAAAAGACGACGCTAGAGAATATTAAGACAGCTAAACCGTAGTTCATTGTAAAACCATTTTTGGTATTTCGATCCTAACGCGGATCGAATAAATTTTAATCAGCCACGCCGTGGGACTTATATTATTAAATGCGTCGCATACGAGGGAAATCCGCTATTTTCAGCATACGCTCAAAGTAGACGTTAAGCTGAGAATGATCCTAGCTTTCCGTTGCCACCCAATAAGAAAATTCATTGCGGTAAGGCCACAAGCACCGGTATCTGAATTTTCTCCAGCGTAGCCTGAATTCCACACCTCAGGTCGCCTCTATTCCTAGCAAGTAAATTCAGCAGCATCAGCGGACAGAAGGTCTATCATCATTACATTTCCTGCCACGCTATGCCAATTCTACTGCCGATACTGCTAAAAAATTTTCCTGCAAATATCATTGACCAAAACATCTACCCTGTAGCTAGGGCCAAGAATGAAATTAGCTCTTTAACTCTTTAATTATTTTAGCCCACATTTTATCCGGCGCAGCGTAAGGTGCGTAAATTGCGAGTCTATCAGCATAGCTCCCGTATTGCTTTTTCAGTTTCCCAGCAATTTCATCGGGCTTACCGCGAACGCAGAAAGCGTCGAGAAAATCGTCATTAATGTAGTTTCCTAACTGCTCCCATTTACCTTCTTTTGAAAGCGCATTAAGTTTAGGTTGCAAGTCGCCCAAGCCCACAGCATCCATTGGCGGCCGGTAAGCTGGGGTGGTGGAATAGAAACCCAACAAGCCTTTCACACTTTGTTCAGCAGCCTGATATTCAGCGTCTGTTTCACCGGTTATAACAATAGCGTTCACCTGAATAATAAAGTCAGCTTCACTACGACCGGACTTCTCGAGGCCTTTCCGAACGGCCGGAAGCGCATTATTCTGCACAAAAGGCACACTATTAAATGGATGAATTATCAAGCCATCGGCAACTTCACCAGCAACTTGGGTCATCAGCGGACCAAGTGCCCCAAGCAGTATGGGTGGCACGCCATAGGGATTTGGACCGGGATTGAACATAGGCGTCATTAAGGTATGCCTATAATATTCGCCCTGAAAATCCAATTTACTGCCGTTCTGCCAACAATCAAAAAACGCTTTGACCGCCAATATATACTCACGCATGCGCGCTGCTGGCGGATTGAATGGCAATCCAAATCGCTTCTCGATATGTGTTTTTATCTGGGAACCAATCCCAAGCATAAACTTACCCTGGGAAAATTTCTGCAAATCCCAAGCCTGATAGGCGATGTGCGATGGATTTCTTGGGAAAGCAACCGCAATCCCCGTTGCAATGTCCAACTCAGGCGCATGTTCAGAAGCAAGCGCGAGTGGCAAGAAAGGGTCCCAACTACCTTCAAGAGTATAAACTCCGTCATAGCCAATCGCCGCAAGCCGCTTGGCTTCAGCAGCAGCACCGGCCATATCGGCATAAAATGGTCCGTCAATTTTCATAGGTGATACCTTAGATACTTGCTAAAAATTATTGATTAACTGGGTTCGGGCGATTGTATTCCAGCCATCCTATGCTCTCTTCACCACTATCAAAATAGCAGCGAATTAACGTTCGACGATACTCGGTGCGTTTTGGCGGAGTAAACGCATGAGTAATGTCTATTTCACTGCCAGCGATCGATTCAATTCGTCCAGCAATCAATCGCCCGCTTTCACAAAGTAGAGAAAAACTTCCGCGAACGGCGGAAAATGGCTGATTACTTATAAACTCCAGTTCAAAATTGGTTTTTGACAAATTTTCCATGTCATTCCCAAGCTCATGAAAGTAGCCCATTTGAATCAATGGCCATTCAGGAATCTCGACCTGTGTCGCTTGCAGGCTAAATTTTTCATTATTCACCACAAAGAATTGCCAGTTCATATCCCAGGGTCTTGGGCCCCAGGAATGATCGCGCTCACCACGCACAATAAGGTCGGTGAGATTATCTTCAATTGCCATTGTTCCGACCGCCTGAATGGGTTGTTCATAGCGATTAGTATTAAAGCCTTGGGCACTATGGCCTTCAACGCTGCCGCCACCGCGAGAGTAGGCTGAGCCCAGCGCAGTAATTTCCAGCACGAGGCTTACCGGCAACATCATTCCCTGCCGTGGGCCATAAGCGACTCGAGCAAAACCCTCAACTTTTAGACGGCCAGCCTGCAGTGGCGACAGGCAATCGTAACTAAAGTGGAGCCCCCACTGCTCGTAACAGAATACACTCTGACCGCCTAATGTAAGCGCCGAGAACGGCAGTCGGTTTTCCTCCACAATTAGCCAATCCTCCCCGTTCCAAATGTGTAGCCAGAACAAGATTCTCTGCTGAACAGGATGCCAACCAACACGACAATGGCCTGCCCCGCTGCCATCCTCGGTATACCAATCAAAAAAATACGACTCATTCCAATCATCATGAGACTGACTAAATGGATGACTAAACTCATCTTTTAACTCAACACCAAATTGCGTTAATTCTTGTTCGGAAAGCATACTTACCCCTTATGTTGAGTTTTTCTGTGGACTTACTCACGGCCGCCTAATTCAAAACCGTGAGCCGGAGCTACAATATGGTGACCACACCGGTATCTGCGTTAAGTCGAATCATATCGCCCGTTTTTATTTGCTTGGTGCCGTAACGAGCGTTCACTATCGCTGGCAATCCATACTCCCTTGCGATAACAGCGCCATGAGACACCGCGCTGCCAACGTCGGTAACTAAGCCTGCAATCATGCTGAAATATGGAGTCCAGCCAACATCTGTTATTGGTGCAACTAAAATCTCACCCGGCTGAATGGCCGCCGCCTCTGTAACACTAAACGCTACCCGCGCCCTTGCCTCGACAATACCCCGAGACACTGGGCGCCCGACTAATTGCCCCTCAATATCGAGGCTACGATTTCGGCCATCGATAGGCTGCGGGGCACCAACACATATCTCTTCAAACTCGAGTCGATTTTGAAAATCCAGAGCTCGCCGACGCATTTTAGTGTGCTGATTCCAATACCGATTAAACTCGTGGGAGCTGGTGTTTCGAACAAACGCCATTAATTCATCGTGCAAAAAGAAAAAAACCAAATCTGCATCATCGAGCTTATTTTCAGCCACAAGCTGATTTCCCAATGCGCGATAGCCACGCTTAAGTCTATTCGTAATATCAACCAACAATGATTTTGTAGCCTCTCTGCGCCTTACTGCATTGTGCGCCTTAGGCACAATCCAACGTAGTCCACGACTTAATCCAGAAACATCTGCCACGTCTGGACGCACGCTACTTAGCGGCCTCGTTAAACGTGCAGCAACGGACGCCTGCATGGTTGCCACCAATGTTTCTGGGGCATCTGACCAGCACACTTCTCGAACACAAAGCTCTCGATAAGCCCGATGACCGTGACGATCCAAAAAATCCGCAAACTTATGACCGACTGGTGATCCATTGCCGCGCAACCAAGCTAAAGCCACCCTCGGTGTAGTGTCGACAAAGCAAGCTTGCGCATCGTGGTGACGCGAAATTTCTTCGACAATTTCATCAAGCTGGTCAACGAGCACCGCAGATTCAACGTCCCGCGCACCGGCCATCAACCTGCCGGCCTCGGCCTCCTCTTCGGGGCTACTTTCCTGCCCGCCGGAAATCATAGCCTGCAGTACATTACTCGCAAACCCTGAGGTAGTTGATGATTGCAAATGAACCGCAAATGCTTCGTAGAAAAACGCCTTGCTTTCATCTAAGGCCATAGCAAGTTCGGCACTGCTACCCTTTACAGGAATCTGAAAAGCCTTAGCGCGTTGTTTAAATTCTTCGATCACTGCATCAGCCCGATGCAAATACCACAGCATTTTAATCATGCCGAACAAGCGAACAAAAATGGCTCGCTTAGGCGGTGGTTTTAACTCATCAACAATACGCCCACACAAACTCAAACCCATCGATTTCACATCGATGCCAAGCACAGTAGAGCCCGCTGCAGCAGACCCCGTCATATTGAGAAACATTTTACCGCTGCACATTGCCACCTGCGTCCAGGTATCGGTGATCGCAGCTCTGCCAGCATAGCTTACGTGCATATGCTGCATCCCATGTTCAATAGCTCGCCCCGTAGTCGAAAAAGTGAGAGGGCAACTTGCGCCGGGCATCATCTCGCCGATATTACACCGCGTCAGAACATCACCTGGGTTAATGGGCGTGTCTAATTCATTCAGGTCTGAACCGACCGTGGTCACTGGTCGAGCCTGCAACCAAAATAACTCCCCCTCTTTATTAAATGCCCATTCCATATCCAGAGGTTCATTGGCAGCAACCACCGCCTGACGCGCCTGCCGAACAAGCAACAATCGCTGCTCGGCCGTCAGGGTCGCGACGTCACCAACGAGCTCTTGGTAACAGAGCATATTGTCTAAATCGTATTCATAATGGTCTGGTGTCTCATCCCCACTCACCAGCGCCTCGCCTAAGCCGGGTACGGCGTCAATCACCAAACGGTCATGCCTTCCAGATACGGGATCCACACTAAACAGCACGCCAGCCGCTTCCGCATCCACCATTCTTTGCACCACCACAGACATAGAGCACTCATGGGCACCGTGTTGGTGACGGTACTCGCGTGCGCGCTGGCTATTCAGTGAGTCGACACACTGAAGCACAGCATCGACGAGCTTATCTTCACCCTCAACATCGAGTACGGATTCATAAAGCCCGGCAAAAGAGTGATCATTGCCATCCTCACCCAGCGCCGACGAACGCACCGCGACCTTCCCGCCGTCCATGGCGCGGTAATACCTTGCTAAAGTAGCGGTATCCAAGGTTTTTTTAGCATCGACAATGACAAAGCCGGTAGGTATTGCTAACCCCCACCCAATAAGCTTACGCAGCCCTGCAGCCTTACCTCCGACCTCTCCTGCTTGAGGGTCGATATCCTGTATCCACTCGAAGTGCGTTCCCATCTATATCACAGCCGTAATCTTATAATTATTTAATCAACAGACTATACGATCGTATTTTTTTATGCAAAAGTCAATCATCAAAATAAATTACTGCGTTAATAACGCTATAATCCGATAAACGTCGCAACATCACCGGTACAGCCTTAAACATGAGAACAGTTGATCGCAAAGCCCCCGCCACAACGACCGAAGACGACGCATTATCTAGACGCAGCAGAATACTTGCTGCTGCCGCAGACATTTTCGCCCAGCAAGGGTTTGACGGCACCTCCCTCGGAACCGTCGCTAATGCCGCCAAGGTAAAAAAATCTCTCGTGCAGTATCACTTCAAGAGCAAGGAGAACCTTTGGCAAGAAAGCATCCACTGGGTATGGAAACAGCGTGATCACGCACTTCCGAAATACTTACTAAAACTGCCCTCAGCCGATACCACCGATAATTCTCAGATGGTTCGCGACCTGTGCAGGCAAATACTGACCTTCACCTTCGACCAACCTCAATGGGTAAAGCTAATGTTTCAAGAAGCTTCGAAACCCGGCCCACGATTAGATTGGATGGTAGATACATTTTTCAAAAAGGATTTTTCTGACGGCAAGGCCATGATCGAGGTAGCACAGCAACAGGGCTTACTGCCGCACGTAAATGCTATGGATTTGCTGCACATACTGTCCGGGGCACTAATCTACTTAGTGAACGTTGCCCCGATTAGCGAACGGGTGCTAGGCGAAAAACCCAATAGCACACAGTACATCGACAGACACATCAATACCCTCATGCACTTATTACAAAACGCCAAATAAGCAGATCGCAACCACCGCATTGAAAGCTAGTGCTCTGGAGCAACGCATATGACGCACTCTTGCCTGACGGAAGCATTAAAATATCTAATTCGTCAGCATCCAACTATCAATAAATATCCGCCAATTTAGTTATAAACATTGGCTGCAGCCGGTAATATTTACGTTATTGTCACAAATAGTGACACTTTGTTAAAAAGTAACCATTTTACACACCCAATTGCGCCACTCTGGCATTGTATGCCGCTATCCCTATTCCTATAATCTCGCTCGAAATTTATATGGGTATTAATGAGGGGGTTTACTGGTCATGAGTATTTCGAAAAAATTACCTGCTGAAGTTCACACAGAGGAATATTTTGGCTGTGAAATTAAAGTATGGCGACCTGAAACAAACCAATACACAAGCTTTCCGTGGCGATATGAAATTTCTTTTAACGGGAAAACTTACCAGTATCCTGGCATTTCAAACAATATGAAGAGCAAGAAAGAAGCCCTAACCAGAGCCCACTGGAAAGCGAAATGTTTGGCTTTGGCTTGCAAGCCAGTAAACACTACATCAGGTCTTTTAATGGCCCGAGCAGGTTAATCTCAAAAAACGTATTTGCGGCTTACGCTCTCTTTTCACGAAAAAAAATCTGTACCACCGAGCTATTTCCGGTCATTTTCTAACTAACTTTAGAAATACTCACATTTACTTTATTCCAGATTTAACTCTCCTGAATTTCGTCAAAATTCAGCGACTTTTCGACACATCAAAACTGATTACTTTACATGGATATTTTGAAATCAGTAAAAGGCGAGGACCATAAAATAGAACGAAAATTTCTGTATAAAGCCACATCAAATTCTATTTCTAAACTATCTGTACCCCGCAAATAAAAAGGGCCACAAGGGCCCTTGAAACATTGCCTGACGCCGACTTAGCTTAACACCCCATCAGCGCGCAAAGCCGCTATAGTCGCCTCGTCATAGCCGGCAACGCTATTCAATACCGACTCAGTATCGCCACCTCGGCGCGGAGCACCTTTGGTGACTTCTGGCGCAGTACGGCTAAATTTAGGCGCAGGGCCTGGCTGAATGTGTCCATCGACTTTGATAAAAGATTTACGCGCAACATTATGGGGATGCTGCGGTGCTTCGGTCATCGACAAGATCGGCGCCACACAGGCGTCGGTGCCATCGAATATTTCACACCATTCGTCGCGGGTTTTAGTCAGAAAGACTTCGGTCAATCTGTCTTTTAGCGCTGGCCAACGCGCCATATCGAACTGGGGTTCAAACTCGGCGTCGTCTAATTCCATTTTTTCTTTTAGCAAGTGGTAAAACTGGGGTTCGATCGGGCCTACCGACATGTATTTGCCGTCGCGAGTCTCGTAGGTATCGTAAAAATGAGCACCCGTATCCAGTAGGTTTACACCGCGCTCGTCTTGCCAATCAAACATGCCGGTGTTCAAGCTACCGTACATCATGTGCATCAGCGATGCTGAACCCTCTACCATCGAGGTATCAACAACCTGCCCTTTACCGCTGCGTGTTGCCTCAAGCAGGGCTGATACCACGCCAAAGGCGAGATACATGCCACCTCCGCCAAAATCACCAACCAAATTAAGCGGCGGCACTGGCTTTTCCCCAGCGCGGCCAATGCCATGGAGCGCCCCAGACAGGGAGATGTAATTTATGTCGTGACCGGCCATTTGCGACATCGGCCCGGTTTGACCCCACCCCGTCATCCGCCCATAAACCAGTTTGGGGTTTCTTGCCATACACTCATCAGGACCTATTCCTAGGCGCTCAGTAACACCGGGGCGGAACCCTTCGATCAAGGCATCTGCGGATTCGCACAGTTTCAACACAGCTTCTATGGCGCGGGGATCTTTTAAGTTTAAGGCGATGGATTTTTTGCCACGCTCGCTAATACTATTCTCTACTTTAGCGTCTGCAGGCGCTGATTTCCGCGTAATGGAGATCACCTCCGCCCCCATATCCGCCAGCATCATTCCCGCAAAAGGCGCGGGACCTAGGCCCTCAAGTTCAATAATCCGCAATCCGCTAAGTGGTCCCATAATGTATTCCTGTCTTTATAATCGAGTTTATATTTATCTAATTTAAAGTGACGCCCGGTGTTGCTCCACGATATATATTCCGCAATTAGCCCGCTATTTTGCCCTGCGCCGCCGCTCAGGCAAAGTCCGGAAAAGCCAAAGTCTGTCCGCGAACAACATTATCTAACCCACCGAATAAGACGAAAACGAGCAAACTTGAAAAATTCACCCATACTGACACACTAAAACCGCAGCTTATAACCCTAACAGCGAGTATGTCATGAGTTCAGTAGCACCAGTGCAAGTCGAACGTTGCCCGCCACTTTATTGGGTCACGATAAACCGGCCTTTAGCCCGCAACGCGGTCAATGGCGAAACCGCACGCGCCCTCGCCGAAGCATTCCAAGATTTTGAAAACGACCCAGCGCTCTCCGTAGCCATACTCAGTGGCGCCGAGGATCACTTCTGTGCTGGCGCGGATTTAAAAGCAGTAGCCAGCGACGACCCCGAGCGGCGCAATCCACTTAATACTGAAGGCATCGGCCCCATGGGCCCTAGCAGAATGCAGCTGAGCAAACCGGTTATTGCCGCCATCGACGGTTATTGCGTGGCTGGCGGTCTAGAATTAGCCCTGTGGTGCGATATGCGAATTGCCACAGAGCGCGCCATTTTCGGGGTGTTTTGTCGTCGCTTTGGGGTGCCCCTCATCGATGGTGGCACCGTGCGTCTGCCACGCTTAATTGGCATGAGCCGCGCCATGGACATGATTCTCACCGGCCGCGCCGTTGATGCCGCAGAAGCCCAAGCAATTGGCCTAGCCAACCGGGTAGTGAGTGTTCACAATCTTCGTGATAGCGCCGAGCAACTCGCCATGCAAATTGCTGCTTTACCACAGCAGTGCCTACGCAACGATCGCCTCAGTGCCTACCAACAATGGGGAATGGATGAACAGCAGGCTATTCGCAATGAATTCATCCTAGGTATGGCCACGCTATCATCGGGCGAGACGGTTGCCGGCGCTCAGCGCTTTGAGCAGGGTAAAGGCCGTCACGGCAAGGCCGAAACCTAATTCCGCTCAGCCAGCTATGCGCGCGGCCGTTTCCCCGGGCTCAAACTCGGGGCCAAAAGGCTTGGTAAGCAATAATAAGGCTGGCATAAACAGCATATCGGCCAAGAGTGCCACGCTAATCGCCAAGCACAACAAGACGCCAAAGCTAGATATAATCGCCATATTCGACAGCAAGTAGCAGGAAAATGCGCCAAACAATATAACGGTGGTTATTAACAGCGCGGGCCCAACATCACGCATAGAATCTTCCAAGGCGCGGCGGTAATTGCCCGAGTGTAAAAAGCAGCGCCGGAAGCGAATAACTAAGTGCAAGGTATCGTCTACGGCAATCCCGATGGCAATGGTCGCCAGCAAAAGCTTCATATAGTCCAGATGAATACCCAGCCACCCCATTACGCCTAACACCACAACAACCGGCGCGAGATTAGGAATCATTGCCAGCATACCGACTTTTACCGAACCAAACGCTAAGCACAGAAAACCCGCGACCATTATAAACAGCAAGCTATAACCATAGAGCTGAGTATCCGCAATATACTCACCCATTTTTACCCACATAAGCCCGATACCCGTTTTGCGGATCTGCGCATCGGGGATTGGGTTTGCAGCAATATATTGGTCGATCGTATTTAGCAGCTCAGTGATAGCCGCCGAGCCGGTCATCTCAACCCGCAGCTCCATCACCGTGCGGCTGTAGTCCTGCGACACAAATTCCTGTAATTCTTCACCGCCGGAGATTTCGTAAACCAAGAAATACTGCGCAATTAAATCTCGCTCTTCTGGCAGGCGATACCACGCCGGATCGTCACCATGAAAACTGCGATTCAAATCCTTCTGCACATCTACCACCGAATAGGCCTTCTTCACCAAGGCCTGCGATTCAGCAAACTGCTGGATTCCCTCAATCGCCTTTAATACATCCGGGCGCTTAACGCCCTCACTGTCATTGGTATCAACTATGTACGTAACATTGAGAATACCGCCCATCACGCTTTCGGCGAGTTCGGTGTCTTGGCGCCACTCAATGTGCGGTTTAAAGTCTTCTAAGAAGTTGAAATCCACTTTAATCTGAGCCAAACCAACGAGCGACACAAGCAGCACTCCGGCTCCCAACACCACCAGCGTAAGCGGTCGCTTGAGATTTACGGTAATACAGACTTCTACAAGACGCATAACTATTGGCAATACGGTGGATTTTGTAGGGTTTTGCTTAGCGGCTCTCGCCTCGCCTGAACTAGGCGAAGACTTACCAAAGGACAAGACCACCACCAGCAAAGTCATAGACAGCACAAAGGTAAACACCACGCCCGACGCAGCGTACAGCGCCATTTCGCTCAGGACTTTGAGTTGCGATACTGCCATCACCAAAAATCCGACCGCAGTGGTGATCGACGCTAATAAACACGCGCCACCCACTTTCGCGATAGCCGCTTTCACCGATGCCTGACGATCACCCGTTTCAGCATGGGCGCGCTGAAATTCCAGCAGAATATGAACGGACTGGGCCACACCTACCGCGCATATCAAGGTCGGGACAATGCCAAAGAACAGACCTAACACCCAACCGAATGCGCCCATCATCCCCATGACCATGACAATACTCAGCACCACCACCGCCAATGGTCCTAGTAACGCGAGCAAACTGGCGCGAAACAAAATTGACGACAGAATGGCCAATACCAACAGGGTCACGGCGGTGCCAATAGCGGCATCTTCCATAAACACGTGGTTATAGGCCGAGTTCATTGGCACATCACCGGTCACAAAGAATTCAATCCCTGAATATTCTGATCGCGCGAGAATCTCGCGAATTTTATTGTCACTTACCTGCGGGTAGAGGTTTTCTAACTGATTACCCAGCGCTTCGTCGTAAATAATGTCTTCTAGCGGGTCGACGCTGCTACGTTCCATTTCCAGAATAATAGCGGCGTAATCGGCCTTGGCATTAATCAAATAATTTACATATAACGGCCGACTTAAGACTTCCTCGCGCAGCGCGAGCAGCTCCGCCTGCGTTTCAGGAAACTCGACCATTAACTCATCAACAGTAATGGAGTCACCGTCGGCGCGAATAAGCTCGACGGTGGGCAAACTGACCACGTCCCGTACATAGGCCACTTCGTCGGCGAAGGCCTGACTAAGCTGGGCAATTTGACTCATCGCCTCAATATTAAAGGGGCCATGCTCGCGATTAGGCACCCGATAAACAATGTAGGTCACTTCGTCCGACAGGAACTCATCAAGATATTCGCTATAGGCAATATACGCCGGATCACTTTTATCAAAATACGCATCAAGGCTATTGTCGCTTTTTACCATGCCAGCAAAATACAAACCGAGACCAAGCATTAGTAGCGACAGCACTAAAACCACGACACGGTGATGCACAGCCCATTCTGCAATATGCCCAAATAACTGATCGACTCTGTCGACAAATTTATTATTTTGAATGCTCATACCCTTCGGTAGCTCCCCAGCTAATTATTATCCCTTACCGAACAGGAACACGATGGCCACGCCACAGCAAAGAGCGTGCGCCTCTAAACTATTCATATTTGATTTATGACCCGATTATGCTTTAAGTTCACAAGCACATTCAAATGTATAATCGGCGACAATAATTCACTGCCTGCCTGGAGCTCCCCAGCGTGACAATAACAACACAACTAATCCGCACAATATTCATTGCCCTTTGCGCGAGCATATCGCATGCCGCAGCAGCCCAAGATCCGAGCAGCGAAGCCATCAGCGCAACAGAGAAAGGCCTTAGCATAGCCAAAGAAATGAAAGCGCGAGACCGTGGCTGGATCGACAATAGCGCTGAAATGGAAATGATCTTACACAATGGCAAGCGCGAAAGTCGCCGGGAAATGCGGGTTTTGTCCCTTGAAGTCGACGACGACGGCGATAAGTCGATGACAATTTTCGACAGCCCGAACGATGTAAAAGGCACGGCCTTTCTCAGTTTCACCCACACTAACGCCATGGATGACCAATGGCTTTATTTGCCAGCCTTAAAACGTGTTAAGCGCATTGCATCCAAAAACAAGTCCGGCCCGTTTATGGGCAGTGAATTTGCCTACGAGGACTTAAATTCCTTTGAAGTAGCGCAATACGATTACCGCTGGCTACGCGACGAACAGCTCGATGGTCAAGATTGCTTTGTTATTGAGTCCATCCCTCGGGATCAATACTCTGGCTACAGTAAGCAAGTGGCATGGATTGATAAGGTCCACTACCGCGCCTTAAAGATCGATTTTTATGATCGTAAGAACACCCTACTAAAAACCCTCACCTTGTCGGACTACCAATTGCACCTCGACAAATTTTGGCGGCCAACCAAGCAGAGCATGATCAATCACAAGAATCAGCGTCATACCGAAGTGTTCTTGCGCAACTACCAATTTAGCACGGGCCTAGACGCCAGCGACTTTACCGAAAACAGCTTGAAAAGGGCGCGTTAAGCTAAGTCCATGAAATCACAGCACTACAATACCAAACCCTTATGTGGCGCAGCTTGCTTAATGCTGTTGTCGCTCTCTGCCCACAGCGAGTTCCTCGGCTATGTCGGCCTGCAGGCTCGGGCTTACCCAATGGCAGCAGCAGCGCCGGAACAGGGCTCCGAAACGGTATCTGTGGTAGTCGCGCCCGAGTGGTTTAGCCAATGGAACGACGGCGACGACAGTTTTAATATAAAAGCATTTTACCGATACGACTCGCTAGACGACGAACGCAGTCATGCCGACCTGCGTGAATTTTATTGGCAGCGTGTTGGCAGCAGCTGGGAACTGAGCGTGGGGATTAATACCGTGTTTTGGGGTGTCACCGAGTCCCAGCATTTGGTCGACATCATTAATCAAACCGATTTTCTTGAGTCCGCCGACGGTGAAGACAAACTCGGCCAGCCAATGATTCATTTTGCCAGTATTCAGAACTGGGGAGTGATCGATGTATTTGTGCTGCCACAATTTAGACCCAGGGATTTTGCTGGCAATGAAGGACGCCTGCGCTCCATCCCCGCCACCGTCAACTCACAAGAAAGCTACCAGAGCAGCAAGGACGACAAGCATATTGACTACGCCCTGCGCTGGAGCCATTACCTAGGCGATTGGAACCTTGGCTTGTCTTGGTTTCAAGGCACGTCTCGCGAGCCTCTCTACCAAACAATCATCCAAGGCGGTGCGGTCGCCTTAGCAGCCTATTATCCCCTTATTGAGCAAAGCGGCATTGATGCCCAGTACATTAGCGGCGACTGGCTATGGAAGTTAGAGGCCATCCATCGCCGGGGGCTGGGCCATTCTAATGCAGAGGATATGAGTGCCAGCACCGCAGGTTTCGAATACACCTTCACCGGCATCAACAGCCAATTCTGGGATCTAGGCATATTATTGGAATACTCCTACGATAATCGCAGCAACGCGCAAGTCGGCGCATTTCAAAATGATCTATTTAGCGGCGGCCGCCTGAGCCTCAACGACATAGCGTCCACCGAAATTTTATTTGGCATTAGCCAAGATTTAGATGACGGCGACAGCCGGTCGGCCATTATCGAAGCCAGCACCCGCCTCGGTGATTCGATACGTCTGGTTGGCGAGCTTTACCACTTTCACAGCACCCAAGTACGCGATCCTTTATACTCCGTCCGCAAAGACAGTTATGTGGAACTGGCGCTTGAATTCTATTTCTAAGCGCCAGCTCAGTGAACCACCGAAGCACCGTATTTAGTCGCAGTTTAAAAGGCCGCAATGTTCAAGAATAAAATTGCCCGCTATGGTTTTATAGTCGCAGCCTTAAGTGGTTTTTTAAGCCTAATCTATTACGGCTACGCGCCGTCTGTAGCGCCGCCGATCGATGGCGCCACGCTGCGAACTATTGCGATTCAAGTCGGCGGTCAGCAACGTCACTACAGCCTATATATTCCCAAACAATTAAGTGACCACGCGCCACTGGTTTTTATGCTGCATGGATCCCTGCAAACGATTAACGACATTAGGGAATTCAGCGGTTATCAATTTGAGTTATTAGCAGAGCAGCATGGCTTTGTCTTAGTCTATCCTGCCGGTTATAAAAACAACTGGAATGACTGCCGCAAAGCAGCCAGTTATGCCGCCCGACTTGAAGAGATCGACGATCTGAATTTTATCGACAAGGTTCGTCAACAGATTCATAAACGCCTCGGCACCGATCTCAGCAAGACATTTATTGCCGGCTATTCGAGCGGTGGCCAATTGGCGTTTCGCTTTGCGCTAGAGCGCCCGAACAGCATTGCCGGAATTGCGGCCTACGCTGCTAACCTCCCCGCCAAGGACAATCTCGACTGTATTGAATCAGGTTCGCCGGTACCCGTGTTAATCATGAACGGCACCGAAGACCCTATTAACCCCTACTACGGAGGGCGAGCCAGCTTATTTGGTTTCGGCGATCGTGGTCAGGTGAAGTCTGCAGTAACTAGTGCCGAATACTTCGCCCGCTTAGCGGGTTACAGCGGCGGACCAACAGAAATAAAACACTTTAAAAATAGCCAAGCCAGCGATCCAACCAATAGCCAATATTACGCGTGGCGCGACCGTGGTCGTCCCGAGGTTATTTTGTACACGATTACTGACGGCGGCCACGTCATACCCCAGCCTGCGTACCGACCATTACGCCTATTAGGACGAGCCAGTATTGAGATAAATGGCCCGGAGGAAACCTGGCGTTTTTTTGCAAGGCAACTCGCCAAGCAGCAGTAAACGCTAACGCAAGCTAACCTTTCTTTGGCTGGCGGGATCAGCTCCGAGCTTAGCCATTCAGCACAATTGCATTTGCCTTTCTTGATAAACGCCAGGCGGTAAATACACCACAGCATCGCCGCATCGAATTTTCCCAGATTCTACAATTTTTGCGCATAAACCACCGTGCCCCAACATCGCGACCAAACCGCCCTTACCCAATGCGGCTTCCATGCGCGAGCATGGATGGCACAGGGCCGTCGCTTGAAACACAGCTTCGCCAATTTTAAAATATTGATGTCGCAAGGCATTGAGATTAATGCCCGACACGACCAGATTCCGTCGCAGCAATGCTGGCGAAATATCAGGCCGCGCCAAGTTAGTGGCTATCGATTGAAGAAACTCTTCACTGATAATACTGATTTGGCGTGCAGAGCCTTTACTGCCAATCATCCGCCGATCACCCTGCAGCCCGCGATCAGCAACGGCAAGCGTCTGTTCAACGACCGCCATTGGCGCCATGCGCTCTGGCCGCAGGCCAATCCACTCGAGGCGTCCCGGTTTAATATCATCAAGAAACCTTGCGATTAAACGACCTTGGGCGTTCATATCCAAAGACCTCACTAGCGCAACATCGTTATTGCCAAGCGGCGGGTAAATAAGCCAAATCGGCGGTCTCATCAATATCATGCACTTTAGAATGTTCTAGCAAGCTCATACCACACTCAGTCAAGCGCGAGCGTGTCTCACTGGCCACGGTTGCAGTACTCCAAGCAATATCGGCAAATAATCGCGGGGAATATCGTCGCAGCCCGAGCAAAGCGTAGCCGCCATCAAATGTCGGGAACATACAGCTATCGTATTTAAGCAAGGCCTTGGCCGCCCAGTGCAAACTCGCCGCCGAGATTGCCGGGCAGTCGCTACCGAGCAAAATAACGCCTGCTGCGTGGCTCAGACCCTGCTGAACGGCGGTTGCCATACGCGTACCTAGATCGCCTTCAGCTTGACTGTAAACTTGAAGGGGCTCAGGAATACTGATCGCGCCCCACGCCTCAGTACCTGGAGCCGGGGTCGCCCACAATTCGATATTCAATTGGTACCCATCGCTTTGCTGCGCCGCCGCTTGCGCACATTCCGCCATGGTGTGCTGCAGCATTTGCTTCGCTAACGCCGCCGCGCCGGTTTCGCCCAAGGCGGGTATAAGCCGAGTCTTGGCCAAACCGGCAAGCGGCGCTTTAGCAAATAACTGGATGGTAATACGCGGTATAGGAGAAACCACGACTAGGAATAACTATTCATAACGGCTGGCCAGTTGTTCGGCGGGAACACCCCGCCAGTATAAGTAACGCAAATGCCACATCAGCAAAATGGTTCGCCAAATACCCCGTTCTTGCCAACGTCGACCTGAAGTCTCTACTTTATTTCGCAAGCAAATTGGCGCCTCGCGCTCACGCAACGCGGACGACAAGGCAATGTCTTCCATCAGCGGTTGATCCGGGAAGCCGCCCACCTCAATAAAAGCGGTTTCACGAACGAAGATCCCTTGATCTCCGGTGGCAATTCCGCTGAGCCGGGAACGCCAGTTCATAAACCACGCTATAACTTTAAACATCTGCGCATCGCCGCGAATACGGACGTCAAAACGCCCCCACAAGCCACGTTCCAGCGTATTAATAACGCGTTCAAAGGCCCGCTCTGGCAATTGTGTGTCGGCGTGTAAGAACAGGAGGTAGCTTCCCGCGGCCTGTGACGCACCAAGATTCATTTGTTTGGCGCGGCCACGCGGCCCTGATATCAGGCGAAATGCGCTGGCGGCAATTAGAACGGTAGAAGCATCGCTGCTACCGCCATCCACAAAAATAACTTCTACCGTATCTTGGCACTGGGCAGCTTGCTCGGCCAATACCGCCAATAATGCGGGCAAGCCTACCGCCTCATTAAGTACCGGAATGATGACCGACAGCACGACATCCGAGTCGCTTAAGCTCATATTTATTTACCCACATCATTCAGGGCCCAATCGTAATCGCTGTACTCTATGGCAAGCTTGCCGGAAATAAGTTGCGCTTTTTCTGCATCACTCAAACCCAGCGCCTTAGCATAGATCGCCAAATAGGCTCGCAACGACGTCGCGCCCTGCCAACCTTTACTAAAGTCCTGCACATACCATTTAAAAATGGGAGATACTCGCAATACGCCTTTTTTGATGCCATTGCGCCGACGGTCGCTTAAAAAACCACGGCTAATCGCATCTAACTGACTCTCTAATGTCTCGGCTTTATACGCCCTGTTTAACAAAGCCGGGCAGCCTATACTGGCGCAATTCACCGCAAAATGAATACGGGGTTCCCCGTAACGGGCGGTGCCGCGAATCAATTTGTGCTCAATATCATCAAGGCTACGGGGCTCACCTAACAGAGGAATAAAGCTTTTTTTCCACGGTGACGACCATAAAAACCCAATATCTTTAATCGAGTCTAATTTTGGGTAGCGCGACAACACCAGCTTAACCGTCCATGCATTGTAAGCATTAATGAGAAAAGCGAGCTGGCTATCGTCGGACCAGCCATCAAAGCTAGACTGACTAACCTTTGCCAAACGTGCCAAATACTCATCGAGTGCAGCCTCGTTTTTCCTTATGGCGGCGTAGTCTACTCGACTTTGCTGGCCCTGCGGGCCCATTCGCACATGATCTTGGAGCAGCTGGTTCCACTGGCCATGAGCAACATCCGCGGCATGTAATGGTAAACACGCCGACAACAAGGCAATGAGCGCCATCCATCTACTGAATATTTTCATGGTTTTCATATTACCCCCTACGCCAGCGATGAAAGGCCAGCAAATATTTATACGTCCATTCCGGCGCATGGGATTTCTGCCACTCCCCTGCCACGTATTTATTGGCTTCAGCCATACTCGGATAGCTGTGAATGGTACCGAGTATTTTTTTCAGCCCCAAGCCGTGTTTCATGGCCAATACGTACTCGGCAAGCAATTCGCCCGCCTGCGCACCCATAATCGTCACCCCGAGAATCCGGTCTTTACCCGGTACAGTGAGTACCTTTATAAACCCCTCGGCCTGACTATCACAAATCGCGCGATCGAGGTCGTCTATTCCATAACGGCTAATCTCGTAAGGGATATTCTGCGCCGTGGCCTCCGCTTCACTCAAGCCCACCCTCGCCACTTCTGGGTCAACATAGGTAACCCAAGGAATCACTGAATAATCTGCCTTGAATTTTTTAAAGCCACCAAACAGTGCGTTCACGGCGGCATACCACGCCTGATGTGCCGCGACATGCGTAAACTGGTATGGACCAGCTACATCGCCCGCAGCAAAAATATTGGGGTAAATAGTCTCGAGATAAGCATTGGTATTTACCGTTCTGGCAGTATCAATCCCTAAATCCTCTAGGCCATAGCCGCTTAACCGCGCGCTGCGACCAACCGCACAGATTAGAGTATCAAACTCAATAGCCTCCTCCTCACCCTTGGAGTTCTGAACAATTAAGCGTTTAGTACCGCTATCTTGCTCGCAGCGCAGCGCTTTAGTGTCGCTCAACACCGCAACGCCATCGGCTGTCAGCGCCTTAGCCACTGCAAGTGAGACGTCTTCATCCTCACGAACCATCACTCTGGGCAGCATTTCAACTTGCGTTACCGTTGATCCGAGCCGCGCAAAGGCCTGCGCTAATTCACAGCCAATCGGCCCACCGCCCAGCACCACCGTGCGCCCTGGCGGCTCTGATTGATCAGCCAATGCGTCCCACAGAGTGTCACTGGTCAAATACCCGACGTCATCTAAGCCCGGCAGAGGTGGCACCGCCGGCTGGGCACCTGCAGCGATAATAATCGAGCGTGCACTTAGCCGCTGCGTACCGCCGGTACTCAAGCTAATTTCCACTGTCCACGGGTCGACAAGCTTGGCGTAGCCTTCAATAACCTCAACACCCAAATCAGTGTAGCGCGCAATACTGTCATGAGGCTCAATATACGCAATAACCGCCTTGATCCGCGCCATGACCACTCTGAAATCAAAACTAGGGATTTCACCCGGTAAACCATAGGCTTTACCGTGGCGCTGCTGATTAATCACTTTGGCCGTTTTTATTAGTGCCTTGCTCGGTACGCAGCCATAATTCAGGCAGTCACCCCCCATTTTATGTGACTCAATCAAGGTCACCTTAGCTTTAACGGCAGCGCCGATATAGGAGCTCACCAAACCTGCCGCACCAGCGCCAATCACAATCAAGTTGCGGTCAAATTTCGCGGGCCGCTGCCATGCGGCGTATATCCTACGCGCCTTAATCACCGCCAACAGCCACTTGGCAATAAAAGGGAACACGCCTAATAGCGCGAATGACGCCAGCAACATCGGCGACAATATTCCTGACAGACTGTTTAACTCACTTAGCTGACTACCCGCGTTTACAAAAATCACCGTTCCCGGCAGCATCCCCAGCTGGCTCACCCAATAAAATTGACGGGTTTTAATCGGTGTAAGCCCCATCAGCATATTGATCAAAAAGAATGGAAAAACCGGCACCAACCGCAAGCTGAACAGATAAAACATACCGTCACGCTCAACGCCGTCGTTAACAGTCTGTAAGCGCTCGCCAAAGCGCGCCTGCACGCTATCGCGAAGAATATAGCGCGTCATTAAAAAGGCCAGTGTTGCGCCAAGACTCGAAGCGAAGGACACAATCAACAGCCCCCACCCCAGGCCAAAACTCGCCCCCACCAAAAGCGTCATAACCGCAGCCCCTGGCAGTGACAGCGCGGCAATCGCGATATAAACCGCAAACATGATCACCGCCAGCAGCAATGGCTGTTCAGCTCGCCAGACCAACACATCCGCTTGCAGCGACCGTGCACCAGCCAGAGAGAAGTACTGATCGATACCGGCCAGAAAGAACCCGGCAATAGCGATAACGATTATGCTGAGAAGCAGCAATTTTGATCTCATATTTCACCCAACATTTTTTAGCTAGCCACGACCTTCAAGATAGCAGCTAATGTCGTTCGCTAGTGCTCACTTGCCGAAATAAACCGGTTCCCGAAACTATGAACCGCACGTAAATGCCTTTAGTATTAATACTCACAACCAAAGCGCGCAAATAATAATCATTTACAATAATGGAATGGATTGCAGTAAATGTCAGAATCATCTTGGCTTACAACGCAGGTCATTCAACCTTGGTTACCCAAGAAACCAGGCTTGTCGAATCACCAACAATTAGCGAACCGATTTGTGGTCAGTGTATTACTGAGCACCCTTGGTTATACCTGCCTGTTGATCCTCAGCTGCCATTTTCTGTTGATCTTAGAACCGCAGGGGAAAACACTTGTTACTCATGTATCAGCAGTGCTTGCCAGCGGCATTCTATTGGCGCTTATGATCATTCGCTTTGACGGAAACCGGATTGCCGCGCTGAATGTCTTTATCGCCACACTTTTTATCGGCTTTGTCTTCGTTAGCCTGCAGACAGGTGGCATTAACTCACCGGTCAATCCCTGCGCAATTGCGATACCCGCACTAGCCACCCTCAGTATTGGCGGTGGCGCGGGAATTCTCTGGGCCGTAGCCGTATTTTCTTCAGGTATTTTTCTATTTATTGCAGCCAATTACGGCTACGTATTTCCGAGTATCATCGCCCCACACAATTTTGCCGTCGCTGAATTTTACGGCCTATTTACCGCAGGCTCATTGACCTTATACACCGTCATTAAATTTGACAAAACATCGCGAAAGCTCCGTGAGCTCTTAGGTGAGGAACACGAAAAATTCATCGACTTAGCACACCATGACAGCTTAACGGGTCTATCAAATCGTCGTCATTTCACCCAACACATAGAATCTACAATTGCGAAAGCACAATACAGAGACAGCACTTTTTGCATATTGTATTTTGACTTGAATAACTTTAAAGAAATTAATGATAACTACGGCCATCACAGTGGCGATGTGGTGCTCCGCGAATTTGCCAAACGCCTACGTAAGCTGAATCGCAGCACCGACATCATTGCCCGCCTCGGTGGCGACGAGTTTTGCATGATTATTCCCGGTTTAAGTGATGCCGATGTGATCCAGAAAAAAATAGCGGTGTTTTATCTCGCGCTTGCAGAACCACTGCCGCTGGGAAACACGCGATATCAAATATCGACCAGTATCGGCTACGCGATATACCCCAATGACGGGAGTTGCTATGAAGCGCTAATTCAGGTCGCTGATCAAAAGATGTACCAAGAAAAACGTCAACAATATGCTGCGAGCACTGCATAAAATACATTGGCGCCCATTTAGGGCTAATTTCTATGGGGTAGCGAGCAGCTGCTTTTTTGACTATTATGGGCGCCGGCTACGTTACACAAACGATTTTGGTGTAGTTAACAATAAGAGATTCACAACACCAATACACCGAGATTAGCCGCAATGCAGCACATTCCCAATCTTATCCGCAGCTATTTAATAGAGCCGTGGCTCCCGCAAGTCCCCGGCATTAATGAGTATCGGCTTTATCGTCACCGGTTTGTGGTCAGTATTCTATGGGGCACTCTATTTTACATTGCCACGATCATCCTGCTTGCCCAATTTGGCTTTAATATTGAGATCGAAAGCCTAGATGTACTTCGCACCTTTGGCTTGATCGCCATTGTCGGCATTGCTGCCGCCCTTATTATTTTGCGTTCAACCGGCCGTCAAATACTCGCTTTAAATATCAGCCTTATCAGCTTAGGCCTTGGTTTGGTCTACCTTATTTGGTATACGGCGGGAATTTATTCTCCCTTCACCCCCTGTACCATTATTATTCCAGCACTAGCTACCCTCTGCATTAGTGGAACCGCTGGTATTGCCTGGAGCGTCATTACTTTTGTGCTAAACTCTATGCTGTTCGCCGCAGCCAATTACGGATTTACTTTTCCCAATGTGATCGCCGTAGAGACGCAAACGCTGGCCGAGTTCGCCGGACTTTTTACCGCAATCGCATTTATCGTTTTCATCACGGTGTATTACGATTTATCAAATCGAAAGCTTCGCGGTCTCTTTGAATTTGAGCACAATAAATTCGTACACTTAGCCCATCACGACAGTCTCACCGGATTGGCAAATCGCCGTCATTTTATAGATAAAATTGAACACGCTATTTTCGACGCAAGCGTCAACAACGGCACTTTCTGTGTTTTGTATTTTGATTTAAATGATTTTAAGAATATCAATGACACCCTTGGTCATCACAGTGGTGACATCATTTTAGTGGAATTTGCCACGCGCTTACGCGCGCACAGCAGAAGTAGCGATATTATTGCCCGCCTTGGCGGCGATGAATTTTGCATGCTGCTAGTAGGCTTAAACGATAGCGACACGATTAAGAAAAAGATCCGCGCATATTCCGACGCATTGGCAGTACCGCTGCATTTAGAAGAAACCACCTACCAAATATCCGCGAGCATCGGCTATGCCGTTTACCCGCGCCATGGCACAGACTACGAAAGTTTGCTGAAAGTGGCGGACCAAAAGATGTACAGCGTAAAACGCGGCAAGCCTGGCGCGATGCCATAAGCCAGCAGACCAATGCCAATTAAAAATAACTGGCCACGGCCTGTATTACTGCCGGCGAACCACCCTTAGACATCCACACTACCAAGGCATTGCGCGCCTGGCCGAGCTTGGGGATTTCCGGCGCATCAAGCATTGCGCTCGCCAGCCCCTTTTCAGCGGTGAGGTGATGGCGCTGGTGATTTAAAACAACAAAATCATGCTCTAACAGCCTTCCGCTATTCTCGCCATTTTCGATTGATGTTATTAAGCCCCTGCCCAATACCGCAACATGCGCCCACAGCCTTGTTACACTATTTATTAATCGCCCTCAGCATCCATGCGGCCTTTTCGTGAATACGCATACGATCAGACACCAGCGACGCGGTGGACTCATCATCGGCCTGCTGCGCCGTTTTCAAGACCACTCTGCACGTTTTTACGACCTGCTCGTGGCCTTTAGTAAGGAAGTCCACCATGGCATTTGCAGTAGGCACACCGTCCACCTCCTCAATGGAGCTTAGACGTGCAAACTCTTTGTAGGTGCCAGGCGCGGCCACATCGAGGGTACGGATTCGCTCAGCAATATCATCTACCGCCAGCGCCAATTCAGTGTATTGCTCCTCAAACATCAAGTGGAGGTCGCGAAACCGCGGCCCAGTGACATTCCAGTGAAAATTGTGTGTTTGCAGGTATAGGGTGTAAGAATCTGCCAGCAAGGCCTTTAGGCCTCCGGCAATTTCTTCACGATTCGCTTCGCTAATACCAATATCGATGCTTTCCATATACATACTCCTATGAATTTCTATGTCTTGATGCCAGACTAGCAAAAGCCTATTCATACCTAAAATATTAAATTATCATGGACAGGATAGCTTCTTGCTATGATGGTTTTTAAAGACCAGAGTTCACTTACCGCACCGGGTATTGACGAATTAAGTACAACAATGGATCGAGCAATGCAGATAAAGACCTTTCTACGCACCACCAAAATCAGCCTAACGCTAACCCTAAGTGCTGGCCTGCTCAGTGCTTGCGCAACATCACAGCCCGCGGCAGACACTAAAGAAACCGAGGGATTTACACACTGTGAAGCGCCCCGCCAACAGATGTGTACACGGGAGTATGTACCGGTCTGCGGGCACGTCAACACAGGTATACAATGTGTCACCACGCCCTGCCCTTCGCAGCGCCATCAAACCTACGGCAATGCCTGTAGTGCCTGCGCCGACGAGAAGGTAACGGGTTATGAACAAGGGGATTGTGCGAGTTACGGAAAGTAAAACGGCCAACTAAAACGCTGACCGTTAGGGCGTTCAGCTAGGGCGAACGCCCTAGCGAGGTATCGAATTAACGTTCAATTATGGCTGTTACGCCCTGACCACCCGCTGCACAGATCGAGATCAAGCCGCGGCCACTGCCTTTTTCTTCCAGCATTTTTGCCAAAGTAGCCACAAGACGGCCACCCGTCGCAGCAAAGGGATGACCCGCCGCAAGTGAACTACCATTAACATTCAACTTGCTGCGATCAATACTGCCGAGGGCGCGATCCAGACCGAGCTTATCTTTACAGAATGACTCATCTTCCCAGGCTTTGAGTGTTGCCAAAACTTGCGCGGCGAAGGCTTCGTGGATTTCATAGTAGTCAAAATCTTGTAAGCTCAAACCAGCTTTTGCCAACATCCGCGGCACGGCGTATGCCGGCGCTAATAACAAACCCTCTTTCTCAGAAGCACCATCTTTACCAAAGAAATCTACCGCAGCAGTTTCCACAAAGCTCAAATACGCGCGAACTGGCAAGCCGCGCTCAGCAGCCCACTCTTCGCTAGCCAAAAGCACTGCAGATGCGCCATCTGTTAGCGTAGAAGAGTTACCCGCCGTTAAAGTGCCCTGACCACTTTCTTTATCAAATGCGGGTTTTAAACCGGCCAATTTCTCGGCGGTAGTGTCTGGACGCAAAATATTGTCTTTATTCACGCCGTTAAACGAGGTGATTAAGTCGTTAAAGAAACCGCGCTCGTAGGCAGCCGCTAAGTTCTGATGGCTTGCTGCCGCCAGTTCATCTTGCTGATCACGAGGAATTTGCCAGGCCTTAGCCGTAATTTCGGTATGCCCACCCATAGACAAGCGCGTGCGCGGCTCAGCATTAGCCGGAATCAATACGCCCACATCTTTGGCGCGCAACTGCAAAAACGGCTTAACGCGCTCGCCAAAAGAACGCGCCTTATTTACCTGCAGTAAAATTTTCCGCAAACCTTCACTAACACCAATCGGCGCGTCAGAGGTCGTATCAACACCACCGGCAATCGCAGCATCAATTTGCCCAAGCGCGATTTTATTCGCTACCAAGTTAATGGCTTGCAAGCCAGTACCGCAGGCCTGCTGGATATCAAAACAAGGTGTATTAGCGTGCAGCGAAGTGCCCAATACCGATTCGCGGGTTAAATTAAAGTCCCGGCTGTGCTTCATTACAGCACCGGCCGCCACTTCGCCCAGACACTCGCCCTGTAAATTGTAGCGTTGTACTAAGCCTTCAATTGCCGCGGTGAGCATAGTTTGATTGCTGACACCAAAATAGGCTGTGTTTGAACGGGTAAAAGGAATTCGGTTACCGCCGATGATAGCAACGCGCTTAATAGCCTGTGTCATATCTGGACCTCGGTGTGAAATTAAAAAGGTGTTAGATGGAGCGTAAAGTGCGCGCAGTGTAACAAGCCTGAATCCCGCGGCATTGGCTGAAGCGACGGCTGCCAAGCGCGGTGCTGTCAATCCGGTTACCTTGACGAACCGTTACAATGCGCGCCACGGCATTAAACCGCTGAGCATTATCGGCCGCCATCAGCAAAAAATAGTCCTCGGCACCGGTAAAGTAAACAGAATTCAGACAATCGCCCTCTAGGGCTGCGGAGCACACAGTATGAGTGACAAATTCGAAGACCTGATCAATTCAAGCGTTGGCAAAAAGCTAATGGGGGCACTGGGTGTAACTGTGCCCACCGAATTACTACGTTACGATTCTGAGCAAAACAATTTTTTTAGTGGCGCACTGCTGTTTGGTGCTGGCAACAATGCCAAGCTGGTTGATGTAACACTCAGCAACCTTGCCGACAGCGACGCCCGCTTAGCACTAACCACCGAGTGCGCCGCGCAAGCAAGCAGCACCGTAGAAACCGTCATTGCCGATAGTTACCAGGCGCTGGTCTTTGATGGCAGCGGCTTTACCGATGGCCTGCAATTAATTCAAGCCTACCGCTTCTTTAATGCCAACATCCGCAAATTACGCCCCAGCGGCCGTATCGTAATCCTTGGCCGCCCGCATATGGCATGCGCCACCCCCGAAGCCGCTGCCGCTCAGCGCGCATTGGAAGGCCTTAGCCGCTCACTGGCAAAAGAAGTGGGCAGCAAAGGTGCGACCGCACAATTGATTACAATTGCAGAAGGCGCCGAAGCCAACTTGGACAGCAGCCTACGCTTTGTTCTGTCGCCAAAGTCTGCCTATATAAGCGGCCAGGTTATTCGTGTGCGCAGCGCCGCAGTGAGTGACAACGCCGATTGGCACAAGCCTTTAGCCGGTAAAATTGCCCTCGTCACCGGCGCTTCACGAGGCATTGGCGCGGCAATCGCAGAAACACTTGCTCGCGACGGCGCCACTGTAGTGGGTGTGGATGTTGTGCAGATGGAAAACGACCTTGCGCAAATCATGTCGCGCCTTAAGGGTCAGCCGGTGATTGCCGACATCACCAGCAGCGATGCCCCAGCTAAAATTGCCGCAGCCCTCAAAGCACTTGGCGGTGCCGACATTGTTGTTCACAACGCCGGTGTAACCCGTGACAAAACCATTGCCAATATGTCTGAGCAATTCTGGCAAATGACCCTAGATATCAACCTCGCTGCCGCACAGCGTATCACCAGCGAACTACTCAGCAGCGGCGCGCTAAACGACGGCGGTAGCATCATTGGTGTTTCATCCATGAACGGCATCGGCGGTCAGCGCGGTCAGACTAACTACGCAGCCTCGAAAGCCGGCGTTATTGGTTACGTCGACTTTATGGCCCAATCAGAAGAGCTCGCAGCGCGGAATATTACCGTGAATGCCGTGGCGCCAGGCTTTATTGAAACCGCCATGACTGCAGCTATCCCGCTATTCACTCGGATGTTTGGTCGCCGCTTGAACTCTCTGTCACAAGGCGGCTTACCAGTAGACGTTGCCGAGACAATCGCCTTCTTCGGCAACCCTGCCTCGCGCGGTGTTAGCGGCAATACTGTCCGCGTTTGCGGCCAGTCTTGGTTTGGTGCATAAAACCTAAACTCGCAAACTGAAAAGCCCCGTAGCCTTTGCGCTGCGGGGCTTTTTTATTGCCGCTCAAAAACGGCCTAACAATAATCTAAAAAAACCGTTATGTTATGCGCATACCAACAATAATTGAGACGGCTCCGTGGACATTGAACAAAATATCCCCCTGCTCGAAGAGATTCTCAGCGACTGGAAAGCCCTCATCGGCAGCGAATATGACGGCTATAGAAACCATGTTTATCGCATGATTCACCTATGCCTCGCCCTCAAAGATTGCAATGAGCAGGAGCGCGAGAAAATCATCATTGCCGCGGCATTTCACGATATTGGCATTTGGGTCGACGACACACTCGATTACCTCCCACCGTCAATACCGCCCGCCACGGTCTACTTAAAGGAAAATAACCGCGAAGACTGGGCCGAGGAAATTACCCTCATGATCAACGAACACCACAAACTTCGCGAGTACAAAAACGCCGCCTACCCACTTGTTGAGCTTTTCAGAAAGGGCGACTTGGTCGACTTCTCCTTGGCGCTGTTTACATTCGGCATTCCAAAGCCATATATTAAGACTGTTAAAGCCACTTTCCCCAATGCTGGCTTTCACAAAAATCTCGCGAAACGAGCGGCGCGTTGGTTTATTAAGCACCCATTGAACCCGGCGCCAATGATGAAATGGTAATACCCTGAAAACCGCCGCGGCATCAGAGCAAATCACCTCCCGCCGCAGCAAATTTTGGAGGATTTGACATGACCAGCGTATTCACTAAAAACATTGCGCCACATGTACAAACGGAAATTGAACAAGCTGCTCAGGCGCGTGCAAACGGCGACATTAATGCGGAATTCCAGCACCTTGAAAACGCTCACGTCATCGGCCAAGAGTCCACCTACTGGCACGTAAATGTGCATTGGCAAATGCTAAAGTGGGCTATGAGAAACGGTCGCCTCAAAGAAATTTTTGGCCAAGCGTTTCGCGTTGTCGGCGCAACAACAAAAACCGCGATCGGCTTAGTACCCCAGGGCAATACCGGCGGCGCCAATGTTAGTCCGTTCAAAGTCATGCCCATAAAATCTGAACACCAAAACATCATTAACAAAGCGAAAGCCGGCACGACGTACTAAAAATGACCAGAAAGGGGGCGTATGTAAGCCCAAACCGGCCAGCGCTGGAGAAGCGAGCGAAGCTAGCGGTGAAAAATTGGTTCTCAATAAATCTCGGTGACGCAATGCTTGCGGCCGAGGCGCTCGAATGTGTTGACGCTAAGTTCGCGGCTCACTACCACACGCAGGAAACATCTAATGATGCGGCCATATTCACTCGCCATGAGTCAGAAGGCCAGCTCCATTGCGACCTCATCATCTACCTATCTCCAGCACTAGCCGAACTGGCACGCGAGATGAATGCAAAAACCTGTAAAACACCGAGCCCACGCAGCTTAAGCCTTCTTGCCGGAAATGAAGGCGCGTGGCTAAGGCTATTTCCAGAATACCGGCGCTGAGATACACCGTTTTTAAAGTTCAGAGGCGCAAAATTTAAGCTCATGATTATTCGACAAGCAAAAAAATCCGACTTTCCTTGTATAGAAAAAATATACACGCTTTCGAAACTCGATGAGCTTCGTTTTGAATCAAGCGCGTTTAAACTATTACCCCTACTCGACGACAAACCACGCCTAAACGCTTTGCTAGAAAGTGATATTTTGGTCTGCGACGACAACGGCGTAATTGCCTATGGCGCGGTGTGTGACGCGGAAATTCGTGGATTATTTGTCCATCCAGCCTCACGTGGCCAAGGCGTAGGACAGAAACTCTTAGCGCAGCTAATTAATAAGGCTAAGCATCCGGCTACGCTAAATATTGCAAAATCTAATACACCGGCTAGAGCATTGTATGAAAAGTTTGGTTTCAAAATAACCGAAGACTTCGAAACTTCATACAATGGCACACCGCTTACTGCCAGCCGCATGCAAGTATCAGCAATGGAAAAATCATCCTGAACAAAAGGCGTATGTGAACTCAAATCGGTTCAATGATCGACGCGATATTCCCTGACTTAGCCATTTCCAAAAATGCCTCACCGAGTTCTAGGCTCCGATTAGCAGAATCCCACCACAATCGCTGCCGGGTGACATCGTCGCCCTGCATCTTCAAAAAGTCTCGGCGATCAGGAATTCGACCCAGCTCAGTAGACGCCAAGAACGACTCCGACGGGCTAAGCAACACCACTTTATCTAACAGCGCCTTAGGGGTCTTGCGCCAAAAGAAGTATTTATCAAACCAGCCAGAGGTCACTTCTGAATAAAAATGTGGGTATAGCACGAGGCCATCACCCTGCCACACATTTCCAGGCACAGGATGGTAATCGAGCAAACCACCATCGCGGTGCATGCCAAGCGGTGCGCCGGGTATGTCGCTAACCCCCTTCATCACCACTGGAATTGAACCCGATGCGGTGACAGCCGCGCGTAAATTATCCTGATTCAAACCTACCCGATGGCTTACATAGGCATCCCGACCGGCCAAGGTGTGGTCTGCCCGGTCATCGGCAAATATCACCCGCTGCATTCGGCTGGTGTGAATATTGCGGCCAAATCCGTTTAGCGCAAAGGCCAGCGCCATAGCGTATTTTTGTGGCGTTTCTCCCGCACTCGCCATGAGTCCCTTAGCCAGCACCGTACCGCAATGATAGCGAAATACCGGATGCGAAAGTATTTCAGCTACACCAGCGGTATCAACAACCGTGTCCAGTATTTTCTGAGTTTCTATATCGATAAGTTCGGCGCTAAAGCCATTTGGATAGGATTGCTCGATATAGGCATGCGCTAAATCATCCAGTGCCTTGGCTGGATCTTGCCGACAGGCGCCAGCAAGTTTAAACGCGCCAACGGAGGTGCCAAACAAATTGATGGGCTGCGGAGCGCCTGCCAGCCAATCTGAAAAAATGGCGCGGTCTAGTCCGTATATCGCCAACCACTTCGCCGCGCCAGATGCACCAAACACCGCAGCGATGTCAGCGGGGCTCAGACCATTTCTTTCAATATGGGCCAGTGCAGCCTGGCCAGCACGAATTCGTAGTAAACTCATTACATCCCATTACAATAGTTTGCTCATTTGTGTGCGACATATTACACCACAACGGCGCAAAACAAATTGGCGCCACCGGCCACGAGCAATACCGTACAATGACACGAGCACCGCACCATCTCGCAAAACGCTGGACACCTAGACTTTGACAACGATTGCCGTTCTACTCACTACCGTATTGGTTTTAGCTGCACTAATGCTACCCGCACTGCGTCGCTCCCGCGGCTGGCGTGCAACAGTAACGCCACTGGCCTCAATTATCGGTAGCGGCTTTTTAGTGGTCGCGCCACTGCTCACCTCAAGCTTCGGCAATTATGCCGTCATAGCCATGCTCACCATTGTTGTTACCGCCTATGGCCTAGGTGATGCCATGCGCTACAACATACTCCATATTGAACCGCTGCTCGCGCAAACTCCGCCGCCGATAAACCTAGCTCGGCGTGAGCAAATCTCGCGCTTAGTGCTCGCCTTCGCCTATGTGGTCTCCGTCTCGTTTTACTTACAGTTATTAGCCGCGTTTGTACTCGAAGCGTTGCCGACAGAGCTCCAACTCTCTGCAAAATCAATCACTGGCGCTATTTTATTGGTAATAGGTGGTTTGGGCATTTGGCGCGGTTTGCACATGCTGGAGTCTCTGGAAAAATACGCCGTCTCAATCAAACTTGCGATAATTGCGGGCCTGCTAGCGGGCCTTATGAGCCATGACTTTTCAGTGTTGGCAAATCCTGCGCTAGCAGCCTTTCCTAGTCTCCCCGTTCTAAATGGCGACAGTGTTCGCAGCTTGCTCGGAATGCTGATAATTGTGCAGGGCTTTGAGACCTCTCGCTATATTGGCGATGAATACAGTGCAGAAACCCGAGTCAGTAGCATGCGTCGTGCACAGTGGCTTTCGACACTGATTTACTTATTGTTCATTGTTTTAATTCTACCCGTGGCCGGCCACCAACAGGGCTTAAGCGAGACAGCAATCATTCAGTTTGGCGCACAAATCAGCTGGGTATTACCGCCACTGCTGATTATCGCCGCCCTCATGAGTCAGTTCAGCGCTGCCGTCGCCGACACCATTGGCGGTGGCGGTTTATTCAGCGAGGCAAGTGGCCACCAAATAGCGCCGCGCCGCGCTTATTTACTCGTCACAGGCTTAGCATTAGCAGTAACCCTACTGACCGATATATTTGAGGTTATAAGCCTCGCCTCGCGGGCGTTTGCGCTCTACTACCTAATGCAGTGCTTAGACGCTTTATTGCTGGCACACAAACGCAAGGAACGTGGTCGCAGCATTCTTTACGCAGGTCTAGCAGTGCTTATGTTGGCGGTAGCTGCACTCGGTATACCTGCCGAGTAAGTGAATAAGCAGGCCTAGCCGTCTGGAAAATTAGGGGGGGGGGGTACTGCAATAAGGCCAGTGCAGACTGCGGCAAGGCATTTGCCTGCGCGGTGATCGCGAGGCCGGCCTGCTGTAAAATTTGCGCTTTAATCAGCGTCGCGGTTAGATAAGGTCGTGTTGATTAACTCGTAGAAGCTGTTCTTGGCGTCCAAAGAATTGCGTAAAATCAATACTTCAGCGCTAATGGAACAGCGTAATAACGACAAGCTAAATCAAGGAGCGATTAGCTATGAAATCCACACCGATTCTGCCAGCACTCATCCTATTCACCATCGCCTTATTAAACATTCATTTTGGCTACGCGGAAGCCGCCAAGCAAACCGCGACTAAAACTAAGCCAGCACTCATGTTGGCCAAACCCTACCGCAGTGAAATCGAGCTGCATGAATACTGGGTCAGCGAAAAGCTCGACGGCGTTCGCGCATACTGGAATGGCAGCCAGCTTATTTCACGCCAGGGCAATACATTTACCGCGCCACAGTGGTTTACCGCCGATTTCCCGACAACCCCGCTAGACGGCGAATTATGGATGGGTCGCAATCGCTTTGCAGAGGTATCTGGCGCGGTTAGACGCCATGTTCCAGATTCAGAACAATGGCAGCGCATTCGCTTTATGGTTTTTGATTTACCTGCTGAGCCTGGTGATTTTAATCTTCGCCTGCAGGCACTAAGGAAACTAGTGAACACCTTAAACTCACCGTATATCGCGCTAGTTAAGCAGCATAAGGTCTTAGACGAAGCAGCGCTGATGCGAGAACTTGATCACGTCACCACGGGCGGTGGTGAAGGCCTTATGCTGCATTTGGGCAGCGCGCCCTATCGCGGCATACGCAGTAACGACTTATTGAAGTTAAAGCGCTTTAGCGACGCCGAAGCGGTCGTTATTGGCTACCTGCCGGGCAAAGGGAAATACAGCGGAATGCTGGGCGCATTAATCGTGAAAACCCCAGAGGGGCGCAAATTTAAAATTGGTTCTGGCTTTAGCGATGAGCAGCGCCGCCATCCCCCAGCAATTGGCAGCACGGTAAGCTATAAATACCAAGGCACGACAGCGTCGGGACTGCCGCGTTTCGCGAGCTTTTTTAGGGAACGAAATGACTATTAGCGCAATACCATTAACGCCCGATTTATTCGCTGTCATCCGAATTTTTATGCGCCGCTTTTTTTAGCTGGCGATATTCAATGGGAGTCAGTTCAGTCCAGCGCTTGAATGCGCGGTAAAAGGTGCTGGGCTCCGAGAAGCCGGTGAGGTAAACCACGTCAGCAATGCTTTCGTCAGTTCTAGCAAGTAGTTGCTTCGCTAGCACGCAACGGTAGTCCGCCAATACTTGGTTAAAGCTGGTGCCCGCTTCAGTTAACCTAGCGCGCAACACCCGCTCATTCATGTCTAGCCGCGCAGCAACGCTTTCCAGACTAGGTTGACCGAGCTCAAGCATTTCCGCAATGATCTGGCGAACATCAGCTACCACATCTTGGCGCGACAAGCGCTCTAATTGCTTGCTAGCCAATTTTTCATGAAGGCGCAGCAAATCGGGCTCGGCGTGCGTAGACGGTGTGGCAAGAATAGTGGACGCAAATACCAATGAGGCTTCCTGCTGCTTAAAATGCACAGGGCAGCCCATCACCTTGCTGTATTCGCTGGAATCGCCCTCAGCCTCGTGTAATAAATTGACTTCGTCGGCGACAAAAGCGCCGTCAGTAACCGCCTGAAAATAGCGAATCAAAAATCGCGCAAAACACTCATTGCGGTGACGAAAATGCTCGCCATCGTCGCCGGCAAACGCCAACACCAGCTTCGACTGGTTTTCACCAATATGCAGTTCAAACTGCATTGCATCCGTTACCAAACGCTGATAACTCTGTGCCCGCTTGAGGCCTTCGCCAAAATTGGGACTACTCAAAAACAAGTATTCCAAGACCTGGCCACGATAGACCTGCACTGCGTCGGCTAGGTGTAAGCCAATATGATGATCGCCGCTCACCTCTTCCAAGACGCGCCAGAAGTGCTGCTGCGCGGCATGGGGAAAGCGCGAGCTGCGATCTTGCAGTAAGGTGGTGGAAATCCGGCACTCACTGACAATACGCTCAACATCTAAGCCCATCGCTTGCATGGCGGGATATACCAGCTGAATTAAGAAGCTGGAGTCGCTGAGATCAGAGAGGTTTTTTGAACTTATTTCAGTCATTCAACACGGTTTCTGCTGGGTTTAAAGATGAATGGGATCAAATCAACGGCTATTGGCCGAAATCCAAAAAAAAGAGCATGATCGGGCTAATTATTGCCGCGCTGCTATTCATTATACTGCACCACTGGAATTTCCCCAGTATGGAGATAGAGTTGTATGACCGCAAGTCATGAGTTAACGCTAAAACGCCTGCCAAGCACACTACCAATGTTACTAAAAGCCGCCGTTACTCGGAAAAAGCCTGGTTCAACACCCAGCTTTCCTAGTCATAGCTTACGGGTAGACAATATCCTTAACTCACAAAGCCAATTACAACGCTATCGAAAGACCTGCGGCTTCGAACTCAACAGCGACACACTACCTGTCACCTTTCTGCATGTTCAGGCCTTTCGCCTGCATATGAAAATGATGCTAGACAAGCAATTTCCCGTATCGCCAATGGGCTGCGTGCATTTAAGCAATCGTATTAGCCAATTGCAGCCGGTTAAAGCCAACACCCGCGTCCAAATGCAATGCCGCGTTGCCGAGCACCAAATCACCGACAAAGGGATTGAATTCAGCTTTCACTGCGAAGCCTTTGCCGACGGCGTAAAAGTGTGGGAAGACACCAGCCGCTACCTGTCACGCTGCAAAACCGGTGTCGCGGCTGGCCCTAAAGCGGCGCGCGGCGCAGCGCGTGTATACGGTCAGAATAAAATTCTGGCGATTGGTCGCCAAGACGCCCGCAACTATGCTCGCGCCTCCGGCGATTTTAACCCAATTCACCTTCACGACATCAGCGCCAAAGTCTTGGGCTTTAAACGCATGGTAATTCACGGCATGTGGAGCAAGGCAGCGTGCTTAGCCGCGTTGAGCGGTGAGATCACGAGCGATCGCTATCACTGCGACATCGACTTTAAAACGCCGATTTTCTTGCCTACGCAAGTCCAGCTGCATTTTGAGCAGGTCGCTGATGGGCTTGATTTTGAACTCCGCGACAAAGCGGGTATTAAACCCCACCTCATCGGCACCATCCGCGCAATCAGTAGCTAAAGCCCTGCCGAAATAGCCCCGGCTGAGCTACGATTTGAGTAGTAATTCCGGGGCCATATTGCGCACCATCTCGCGAATGCCTTGACGCCAATCGACACGCGTCTCACCAATCAATGCATGCATGGTTCCGGTGTCAATCGACAAGCTGCCGAAGGCTTTTGGATTACTCTGAAAACGCGGTTGAAAACCCGTTAACTCGCTAAGATAGTCACACCACTCCTCAATACTCACCGCCTGCGAACCGCCAAAATTGGTCGTCGTAACTTCTGGCGTCGCGGCTGCAAGCAAGTAGGGGATTTTCGCCACATAATCATCGGAATGCAGCAAATTGTAATTATTGGGCGCGTCAGGGTGCAAATCGATAGCAATGTTTTCTTTCATCATCAGCAGGTGAAAGTATGGCCAACCACCGTTATTCCCGTAGGGCACACTCAACCTAGCAATTGTTGTCGGGATTTTAAATTGATGTGCAGCAAATCGGCACACCGTTTCCGCTGCAATTTTTGCAATACTGTAGGTTGGAAACATCGCACGATGATTATCGCCCAGTGCATCATTCTCGCTGCGCGGCGACTGCCCGGCATACTCGTAGACCGCCGTAGAAGAAAAATGTAGAAAGGCTCTAACATTGCGGCAGTGAGCCATTAAATTGCCCACGCCTTCGCCATTGGCGGCCAAATCGTAATCAAAATGACCGGTCTTCACCACGGCGAAATTCAGCACATAATCAAAATCACTTGGGCAGGACGCGAGGCTATCCATATCAGCCAGGTCAGCGCGAACCGTATGTATGCCACGCTTATCTAAGGCCAAGCGCGCAGACTTATCGGTAAACCGCGCCAATGCAGTCAATTCAGCGACACCACTCAAGGCTTCTAGCACCGGCGCGGCGACTTGGCCTGTCGGGCCGGTCACCAGAATTTTTGCGCCTTTTAGATCTACTGGAGTTACCGCCATAAACACCCCTCATAAACTTTATTTGTATTATAAGGGAAGTGTATACGGGCTACGGAACGTCGGGCACCGTCCGAACGGATGGCACCCGCAATTTACGGAGAAGCAAAGAAAACTTAGAGGTAGCTTTCTAGCTCACGCAACCATGTTTGTAGCTTTTTCATATTGTCTGGCCCCAATCGCCACATCCACTTGCTTAGTGGGTCGGCATTTTCAAGGACCGGATCGACATATTCATACAATACTTTCGGGCGTTTCATCGCGGCGTTTGCAGGGATTGGCTCAACCACCAGCAAATGCTCAATCATGGCCCGCAGTTGATTATCAAAGGACTGAGGGTTGCCAAGCTCGTTGTAAGTGCCCTCTAAAAACGGCGACCATTTTTTATAAAAAATAGCTAAACTCTTGGGGTCGGCGGCCGTCACGGTCGAGATCATGCCGTCCCAACGGACGTAGTTACCAGGGTCATTGGTAAGCCCGTTTTCCGATTTAATCGCCAAAAAGGGTTCTTTGCTATACACAAAAGGCAGATGTTTTGTTGGCAGGCGATAGGTAGCCAATTGATCAATAGCCGATACCCATTTGCGCACTTGCTCCGAGGGTTGCAACCAGCCAGCAAGAGGCGCTGACAATTTAGCCGCGGCGGCACGGAGCTGTTCGTCACTGCCATTTACTGCGGCAGGCGGCTCTGGCACTTCGGCTTCTTTCTCGCGGTAATCCGCTTCGGATTCGACTGCAAGTGTTTGCTTAACGTTTTTTTCTGGTGGAGTTGCTTGGTCAATAACAACCGGGTGCGCAGATTCGTCGTTAAATTCACTCGTCGCAGAGCGCTCTAATACAAACCATACAAATGCGGCAATTCCGACGATGACGACAACCGCAGATAAGGCTTTCCAATTCATCACAAAATCCTATTGTTGAATGAGGCTAAATTATTGCTGAACCACAGAGTCGGGCCAGACGCAGGCAACTACCGTAACGTCCCCGGCAGCTGCATGCAAATGAAGTACGCTAATACAGCGATGGTATTACTGCTGTCGGAATTCAGCAATAACCTATCGCAAAACCAAGGGGATATATATGAAAAACGCCACAATCTGTGGCGTTTACGTGGTGAACTCGGTGCTCGCTCTATTTTTAAGGGTAAATAAAGCAACTACAGGTCGAAGTCATCCAGTAGATCCAGTTCATCCATCAGGCGCTTACGCTCTAAGCGTTCTTCAATTTTGCGGCGGATGCTACTATCGCGACCACCCATTTCCCGCCGCTCATCAAAATCGGCGCTCGAATCATCTTCTACCAGATCATCGAGATCATCATCAGCTAGGTCACTTGCCATTGCTTGCCCACTCCAGTACTACGTCGATACAGAATGAACACCTCGGCTAACCGTGGTGGTTCAGGGCACTATTTATGATGATCTCGCGACGCTGTCAATAAAAATTTTTCATTATTTCCAAGCGCGGTTTTAGGTACTGCCGCACCGCGATGTCCTCTCGAAAATAATCACCAACATTTGCTAGCTGCTATCGCTAGCGGGCACTAACTTCCTGCAAAAGCGCGTAAGCATAATTCGCAGTCTCGCTCGCTTATTTCCCGAGCCTATTTAGGCCGTTCAACGCGGCGATACGATAGGCCTCAGCCATGGTTGGGTAGTTAAACGTGGTCTCGACAAAATAGCGCAAGGTATTACCCCCATTTTGCTGCTTCATAATTGCCTGACCAATATGGATGATTTCCGCCGCCTCCGCACCAAAACAGTGGATTCCAAGAATTTCCAGAGTATCGATATGGAAAAGCAACTTGAGCATGCCCACGGTTTCGCCGCTAATCTGCCCGCGCGCCGTATCCTTAAAGAACGCACGCCCCACTTCATAGGGTATTTTCGCTTCGGTTAGCTCGCGCTCGGTTTGCCCCACCGAGCTAATTTCCGGCAAGGTGTAAATACCCGTGGGGACATCATCAACAAAACGACAATGCTCCTTGCCACGCGCCGAGGCCGCTGCCGAACGCCCCTGATCGTAGGCCGCGCTCGCCAAACTAGGCCAGCCAATTACGTCACCAGCAGCAAATATATTAGCCACCGCAGTTTGATAGTGTTCATTGACCACCAACTGACCTCGATGGTCGGTCTGCAAACCAATTTCCTCTAAGCCAAGTCCATCGGTATTACCGCTACGTCCGTTGCACCACAGCAATGCATCAGCGTGGAGGCGCTTTCCTGATTCTAAATGCAAAACGACTTCTTTATCACTTAGTTCAACAGACTCGTAGACCTCGCGATGGCGAATCATTACGCCGGTATTGCGCAACTTATAACTTAAGGCGTCGGATATCTCGTCGTCCAAAAACTCCAATAATCGATCCCGGCTATTCACTAACTCCACCTTCATACCGATGCCCGAGAAAATCGACGCATATTCACAGCCAATAACACCCGCACCGTAAACAATGATTTTATTGGGGGTATTATTCATTTTAAGGATGCTATCGCTGTCATAGACACGGGGATGACTGAAATCAATATTCGCAGGTTGATAAGGCCGCGATCCGGTGGCAATCACCACACTCTCGGCGGTGATTACCTCATCGAGACCATCGGCACAGCGCACCGATATCGTATGTGCATCGACAAAATGGCCCGCACCGTGGATAAGGCGAATTTGATTGCGATGATAAAAGCGGCTGCGCATATCTACCTGCCGCGAAATAACCTCATTGGCATGACTCAATAAGCGCGGGTACGTCAAAGTACGGGCGTCGCCAATGTCGCGAAAAATAGGTGTTTGGTTAAAGCGAATTGCCTGCCGAACCATATGCCGAAGGGCTTTGGACGGGAGGGTGCCTTGGTGCGTACATGCGCCACCCACGGTACCCTGCGCCTCGATCACCACAACGCTCCGACCATGCTTAACCGCATTTAACGCCGCGCTTTCACCGGCTGGGCCACTGCCCAATACCACCATATCGTAATCAAACTTCTTAACCACCGTGATTCCCTCCTCGCCTTAGTCGTAATCTCGTTCCACTGGTTAGCATACTCCGCAAACGCCCCAAAGGGGATTCGACCTTCTGCTAATAAAAAACTCGCCTGCCACGAAAGCAAACTTTAAAATAACGCATTTTCAGCGCGCAGCCGGAGACCAACGTGCCTGACTCTACGCCTCATAGCCGCCGTTATTACGGCGTGACCACGCTATTATCAAGCCACCCTGATATGCGCCGCCTCAAGCGCACCGGCCTTGCGACCCATTTACATGGCAATAAACTGTGGGGCAGCGCCTACCTTCTTATGGACTACCTACATGAGCACCCTTTAGAACCCGGCAGTCGAGTCCTTGAGCTAGGATGCGGCTGGGGCTTGGCCAGCATATATTGCGCCAAGTATCAGCAGGCCGACGTCACCGCCCTCGACGCTGACCCCGCCGTGTTCCCCTATCTTGCTCTACTCGCAGAACACAATCAGACCGCAGTCAAAACAGTGAGCGGTGATCTAACCGCCTTGAGCGAAAAAGAACTCGGCGAATACGACACCCTTATCGCGAGTGACATCTGCTTTTGGGATGAGATGAGCGAGGCACTTTACCAACTCATCACGCGTGCCATCGACGCAGGCGTAAAGAAAATTCTCATTGCCGATCCCAATCGACCACCCTTCATCGACGTTGCGGAAGCCTGTATCGACGATTTCTTTGCCGAGTTATTACCCCGCGAAATCAATGCCCGACGCCGCCATAGCGGAAGCATTTTGCTCATCGAAAATGCCTAAGCAACTGCGACTTAGCTGCGGCGCGCAGAATCTAAATCACTGATCAAGGTTTGCCGCGAGCAGCACTTTGCGCGCTTGCCCATCACAACAATACCGCGTCTTAAAAGTGACATAACTTTGTCACACAACTGCAAACAGCCAAAGGTATGGTCTCAAGTGTGAGGATCATACTATGCGTTTAATACAGTCGATTAATCAGTTCGATATAAGAATGTTTCTGGCCTGCGTGAACACGCGCCACCAGCAGCACTTATCCCGCATTGCCCGCAGCGTTTCAAAAACGGGAGATGGCTATTTTCAGCTCGGCCTTCCCGTTCTGGTCTACGCCGCTGGAATCCAACAGGGACTGGCCTATTTTAGTGCAGTCTTGATCAGCTTTGCCGCGTGGCTGCCCGCCTACTGGGTACTGAAAAACACCTGCCGAAGACGACGCCCACCTGCCGCTATTCCCGCTTTTAGCGCGTCGATTATCGCATCAGATGAATTCAGTTTTCCGTCAGGCCATACCGCCGCGGCATTTTTGCTGGCAACCATGACGGTGCTGTTCTTTGGCGTCATAGGTGCACCCCTATTCATCTGGGCCGCAGCCGTCGCCGCCTCCCGAGTGATCTTAGGCGTTCACTTTCCCACCGACACCTTAGCCGGCGCAAGTCTCGGCATTGCTATCGCGCACTTAGGCCACAGCATTGTGGCGGTCTAGCCACAAGCCTGCACCCACCTTGCTAGGAATAGGATCACTATGAAATTGCTTTACGGTATCCAAGGTACCGGCAACGGCCATATATCGCGCGCCAGAATGATGGCTAAGCACTTTGCCGCGCGTAATGTCGACGTGCAGTATTTATTCAGTGGCAGAGCGCCGGACCAATATTTTGATATGGCGGCGTTCGGCGACTATCTCGTTTACCCAGGCCTGAGCTTTGCAACTGACAAAGGCCGTATTAGTAATTTAAAAACCCTACGACAATTGCGGCCTATTCAATTCATCCGCGACCTGCGCGCCTTAGATTTAAGCGCATACGACGCAATTATCAGCGACTTTGAACCACTCACAGCGTGGGCTGGCCGTCTGCAAAACAAAGCGGTTATTGGCATCGGCCATCAATACGCTTTTGCGCATGACGCGGTTCCCGAAAACGGCGCAGACTTACGTAACAAATTAATTATGCGCTACTTCGCGCCCACTAAATTCCGTTTAGGCCTGCACTGGGACCGTTTTAACGGCCCTATTGCGCCACCAATAATCAATCCTGACGAACGCCGGCTTACTGCCGACGAGCATATTTTAGTGTATCTGCCCTTTGAGGATCAGCAGCTAGTAAGCGCTGCATTACAAAACATTAGCAAGTACCATTTCATTCAATACTCACCCGATCTTACTGACGCCGAAATCGGCAATGTCAGCCAGCGCAAAACCAGTCTTCACGGTTTCAAACACGACTTATGCTCTGCGCGCGCGGTCATTTGCAATGCCGGTTTCGAGCTAATCAGTGAATGCCTCCACATGGGCATTCCGGCCTTAGCCAAACCGGTTTCAGGCCAGGGGGAACAACTAAGCAATGCTACTGCGCTCAAGCATCTCAAATTGGCCGACGTGATGGACACGTTCAGCGAACAGACCATTGCTCAATGGCTGCAAAATATTCCGGAGCAAACACCACAACACTATCCCGATGTAGCCGAAGCGATTTGTGACTGGGTGCTGCAAGGGCAGTGGCAAGAGAACGAGGCTCTCGTCAGTAAACTCTGGCAAAAAACTGGTAACGCCTGCAGCCCAGCGTCACTATCGACCTCATAATGCCGCAAACTGAATACAGTACTCACCACAGTCCGCCGGAAAGCCCAAAAAGCGAGATCAACGGCCCCAACTTCCCCGACTTCACCGCTGTCATGGATGCCTGCCGTGGCCGCCTGCACAAACGCCTATCAGAGTTACTGGCATTAGAACAATTGTGTCGTCAAGCAGGGCCACTCATTCACAGCCGAACCGAAGCATTAATTTATGCTGAAGAGTTTACGCTGCCACTGGTGTCCTTGGTCATTGGCAACCCCGATACCGCCAAACATTGCCTACTCGTTACCGCAGGTATTCACGGCGTAGAACGTATTGGCACGCAGGTCTTGCTCGCTTGGCTGGAAACCGTGGTAGAACGCTGTCGTTGGGACGAGCACTGGCGTCGCCAATTTGAGACCGAAATCTGTATCGTTGCCGTACCGATTGTGAACCCGGGCGGCATGCTCGGCGATTCGCGCTGCAACCCCAACGGCGTCGACCTCAATCGCCACGCACCGATCGATGCCGAAGATAAAGTGCCGTTTCTTGTCGGTGGCCAACGTCTGTGGCGAAAAATTCCCTGGTATCGCGGCCGCCGTGACGATGATTTTGAACCGGAATTTATCGCGCTAAAAAACATAATCCAACGCCACTGCCATATTAACCGCCCTTGCATTGCCGTGGACTTTCACTCAGGTTTCGGCTTTCAAGATCACTTGTGGATTCCCTATGCCTATCGCCGCTTACCCATCCCCGATATTGGCAGCTACGTCGCCCTTAAACTGCTTTGGGAACGTAATTTCCCCCACCACAACTATGTCTTTGGCCCTCAGGCCATGCACTACCTTAGCCACGGCGATATTTGGGACTACTTCTATCAACGCTGTCGTGCCGACGGCATCACGCTATTGCCACTCACATTAGAAATGGGTTCTTGGCTGTGGGTGAAAAAACATCCCCAACAATTATTCAGCTTTGCGGGTTTGTTCAATCCAACCGTGCCGCATCGTCACGCTAGGGTCTTGCGCGGGCATTTACTACTGATCGATTTTTTACTGGCAGCGGCCCGGAATATAGAACACTGGCGCCCCCAGGGCGAACAGGAAAGAGAGATGCAACAAATGGCACAAAGTCTCTGGTATCGGCAGCTTTAAAATATGGCGATCAAACACTGGGTATTCCTGCGCGGTCTTGGTCGCGAGCAAGCACACTGGGGCGATTTTATTGACCGCTGCGCAACCCAGCTTAACTGGCAGTGCCACTGCATCGACCTGCCCGGTTTTGGCAGCGAACATCAACGGCCCTCGCCAACACGTATCCAGACTATCCGTGAAGACGTAGCACAACGCCTGCCAGCAACACTCAATAACGGCACACCGTTTGGCATTGTCGCATTGTCACTCGGGGGCATGGTCGCCCTTGATTGGCTAGCGAACAATCCAGAACAAATTGCTAAAGTTATTTTAATTAACACCAGTACCGGTGACTGCCCACTTTTTCAACGGCTCAAATTGTCGGCACTACCAAGAGCCATAGGTGCTTTACTTGCGCCGAGCATCATTGCCCGCGAGCGAGCGACGATTGCCATGGTCAGCAATCGTCACAGCAGGGATCCGTCCCTGTTGGCCATATGGTGCAAGATAAGTAAACTGCGGCCAGTTAGCCGCATAAATGTTTTACGACAACTCCTCGCGGCGTCCCGTTATCGCGCGCCAGCAACACTCGCCAGTACGTCTCACCTACTTATCAGCAGTCAAGCCGACCGCATGGTTTCCTACCGCTGCAGCGAATTCTTGGCAAGCAAATACGCCTGGCCAATTACCCTGCATAACAGTGCGGGGCACGATTTGCCGGTTGATGATGCTGAGTGGTTAATCAATGTATTTGCCGAGCAACTTAATACTTAAGATAAGGAGGCAACAATAAATAACAAGACGTGGGATCTAATACGGTAAAAATCTAGGCTTAAATCGATAAAGCGATCCCTGACTTACATCAAGAATCGCACGTTCATTCTAACGTTTAAACGCTAGCCTACAATTTTAGTCGGCTGACTCAGAACCAAGATAACGCTTGCGGCGCGCGGCTTTCATTTTTGTAATATCCACCAACACCAAGCCGTCGATGCAGTCGGCAAAATCAGGATCAACATTAAACCCAGCAAAGCTCACTCCACCCGGCTCACACAGCTCTGTGTACTGTTTATAGAGAGTAGGAACAGCACAGGACAAATCTGCTAGGGCCTGTTTAAGCTCGGTAAATTCGCTACGGTAATCTTCACCATTGAATCGAATCGTTGTTGACTCTGGACGGTAGGGGCTCTTGGCTTTCGCCCACGCCTGGCTAGTGGGAAAATGCGTCTGATAAAAGGGAATTAATAAATCCTTTGCTGCTCGCGGCAAGCTGTCACTTAAGCTCACAGGGCCAAACAAATAGCGCACCTCAGGATAACGCTGTAAATAGGTACCCAGGCCCTGCCAGAGATAATCTAAACCATTGCGCCCCCAGTATCGCGGCTGTACAAAACTGCGACCTAGCTCAGCCCCCTGCTCAAAGTATGCCTCTGCATAGGGAATTTGATAATCGAATAAGGTTTCACTATAAAGTGTCTCACCATCATTGAGACTGCTAATTCGCTTTAAACGATATGCGCCAACCAGCTCTAATTGATTCTCATCCCACAGCACAATGTGGTCATAGTAAGCGTCATAACAATCCACATCACGACGACGACCAGTTCCCTCGCCAACTGCCCGAAAACTGACTTCGCGCAAGCGACCTATCTCGCGCATTACGGTGCAATCACCGCTGTACTGGTAACAATAGATCTCCATGCCGTCGCGGGTATTACCCAAGTGATCACACTGGCGAATGGCGGCGCGTAATTCTTGGCGGTCTTCTGGGTGCGCAACTGCCTGCGCAACCGGCATAAAACACGGCTCCCCTGCGCGCTTCCGCCGACCTAGCTTATACAAATGTTTTTTAAACAACCGGGCTTTTGCGGGTGCGGTGACCGGTAGATTCTGATAAACACCGTGTTCGATGGCAGAGCCGATCGTCACGCGAACGGTGCGATTGTTTTGCTTAAACATTTCTCGTATCAACCACAGGGTCGACAAGGGTTTTGCCAGCAAAGACAGCGCATAGAAAAACACCGAATTTCGCGCATTAATATGCACCGGTAAAATTGGCGCCTTTGCCTTAGCGGCAAATTTAATAAAACCATTACGCCAGCGACCGTCGCGAATACCGGCGGGACTAAACCGCGACACTTCACCAGCGGGGAAGATAATCACTGCACCCTCGCCACTCAAATGACCGTGAATCGCTTGCAGGTTTTCCTTGCGATTGCGCTTGCCGCTCATATTATCTACGGGTAGCAACAAACTGCGCAGCGGCTTTATTGCATAGAGCAATTCATTGGCCACTACTTTTACATCCGAACGCACCTCTGAAACTAATTTTAAGAGGGCCAGACCATCCAAACTACCAATCGGGTGGTTAGAAATAATCACGACACGGCCGGTCACCGGCACACGCTCTTTGTCTAAGGCACTGACCGCGTAGCCAAAATCAAAATATTCGAGCGCTTTCTCAACAAAATCCAGTCCCTGTAAATAGGGATAATCACGTTCAAACTGTTTGAATTCGGCCTCGTGAAAAAGGTATTTAAGCAGGGCCGCTAACGTCTTTCTTAGGCGTGGGCTGCCCTTGGAAATTCGTGGAAATTGCTCATCAATGACTGAATCAACTGATATCATTTTTATTACTCCTAACCATCAACTCGCGCGGCGCAGCGGTAGTACATCGGCCTTAACGGGGCCACCATTGGCAGTCATGCTTTGCAATAAGGTTTGGTGTTCAGTCCACTGCAGCAACTCCAAGTCACCCTCGTAGGATTCACCCAAAACAGTACAGTTTTCTATCCAGTCGCCATCATTGCAGTACAGCAGGCCGTTAATTTTGCGAAGTGCAGGCTGATGAATATGACCACAGATAACCCCGTCGAGTCCGCGTCGGCCAGCCTCGCGAACTGCGGCCTCTTCAAAGACACTAATGACTTGGCGGGCGTTGGGAATACGCTGTTTTATATAGGTCGCCAAAGACCAATAATTACGGCCAAAGCGACGGCGAATAAAGTTGGCCCAGCGATTAAGAAAGAGCAGCAAATCATAGGCTGCATCGCCAATAAGATGCTCCCACTTACTCAGCCGAATATGTTCGTCAAGGCAATCACCGTGGAACATTAGCAAGCGTTTACCTGATACGGTGGTGTGGATTGCTTCGCGCTTGATTTCTATAGGACCAAGAATATGGCCGACATAGTCACGCAAGGGTTCGTCATGATTACCGGGAATATAAACGACTCGCGTACCGGAACTGGCTTTTTTAAACAGCGCGCGAACCACCTCGTAGTGACTTGAGGGCCAGTATAAACTGCGCTTCAGCGCCCAAAGATCGACCACATCACCAACCAAATACAGCGTTTCGCAATCGGTTTTAGAGAGAAAATCCAATAGATAATCAGCTCGGCAATCTTTAAAGCCGAGATGGATGTCTGATAACCAAATGGTTTTGTATCGCTGTCTTAGCTGCACCCTTTTGCATCCTCGCCACCTATTTAGCGCAAGGATAGGGCTTCTATATGACAGTAGCGGGACTAATACTAGACAGTTTTATGACAACAAAAGGCAAGATTAAGCTTTATAAGGTCGTGTTTAGGCAAGCGAAAAAACAGCTAAGCTCAATCAGCCGCTTTCACTAAATGAGGGTAATGCTCCTTAAGTACTTCCGATAATTTCTGTTCTGTGAGCGGTTTACTCGAAAAGTTTTTCACTTCACGCCTGCTTTCTGCTAAATCGGCATCATCGGGGTTTAAAGAAGTTGTTAGCATAACCACCACCACACCCGCTTGATGATCTGCAGAAAGCTTGGCGTATTCATCTAAGAACTGCCAGCCGGTCATCACTGGCATATTAATATCTAAAAAAACCAACTCCGGCTGAGGGTATTTGCCATCAATCGGCGTATTTAAATAATCTAATGCTTGGCGACCGTCATTTACATCAACAACCTGTTCAGCACAGCCATATTTTTCGATCACTAATCGATGGATGTAATTAGTCGCTTTACAGTCATCAACGAGTAAAATGCGTTTAAGCTTGTTCATCTTGTTCATTCCTGAGCGTAAAATAAAACACAGTGCCCTTATTAACTTCAGATTCTAACCAAATTTTACCGCCGTGTAATTCGACGATTTTTTTGCAGTGTGCCAAGCCTATGCCACTGCCTTCATATTGATCTCGGGCGTGTAAGCGCTGAAAAATAAGAAAAATTCTTTGGAAATTGTCTTCGTCAATACCAATGCCATTGTCGCGAACGCTAAACAGCCATTCGTCTCCTGACAATTCTGCCGCAATGCTAATGACTGGGCTCACCCCCTGCTGGGTAAATTTCAAGCCGTTGCTAATCAGGTTCTGAAAAAGCAAACGTAAATCCGTTTTTCTACCCTTAATCAGCGGAAGTTCGCCAATCACCACCTCGCCACCAACATCGGCAATTCGTAAGGCCAGATCAGCACAAACATCAGCAACTAATGCTTTGCCGTCAATTACACTCAACTCTGATTCAGAGCCTAACCGGCCGTAGTCCAGCAAGCCCTTAATCAGGGCAGACATTCGCTCGGTGGACTCATTAATAAAACCCAAAAAAATCTTAGCCTCACCATCTAATTGCTCGGCATAATTTTGCTCAAACAATTCGACAAAACTTTGCACTGTGCGCAGTGGCTCTTGCAGATCGTGAGAGGCGATATAAGTAAATTGCGATAATTCCTTATTCAAGGCCGCCAACTTTTGATTATTGCGTCGCAACTCATTTTCAGCGACTTTCCGCTCACCATTTTCTGCAGTCAGCAGCCGCTCACGATGCGATAACTCCTGTAACAAATTATCGAAAACCCGAGCCAGCTCGCCAAGTTCACCACTGTCAGTAATCGGCAGATCTTTACTTTTTGTTGCCATACCGTCGCGTTTAAGAGTATTGCGCATATTGATGATCGGTGTGGCAATCCGCTGCGACACATATATCGCCAAGCCAGTTGATAACAACAGCACCAACGCTAGAATCATATACACTTTATTCAGCAGGCGATCTTTAACAAGTAAGGTGTCTTGGAGGTCATGACTCGTTGCTAAAATTAATCGGTCTCGGGGATTATCTGGGTTATAAGAAACGCTGCGCATTGAATACACGGACGATTGTTCAGCCGAACGGTTCACGCCATTCACAACATCAAGCTGAGGCTCCGACAACATGCGTTGCGCTTGCGGGAAGTCCTCAATTATATTGCTGCTGCGCTGGTACTCAAAGGCAAAACGACGACTCTCGTCAGGGTGAACCAAATATTCGCCGTGACTGTTGGCAATTTGAAACTGCTGTTCAAGCCCGGCCAAGCTTTTCAGCTGATCAAAGGTCGCTTGCAAATTATGATTTATAATCACAATGCCGAACAATTGGCCGGCGGTGCTATAAATCGGCGTTGCCGCGCGAATAACCGGTTGCCAGGGCTCTACAATTTTACCAAATTCACGGTTAAGCTCGATCTCTGAAACATAGACACGGCCCTCAGCTAAGGCGATGGTTTCAGTAAAGTACTGGCTCTGACTTTTGTCTTGTAATTCTGCAGGCGGAACAAGACGTATACTGCCATCAAGCCCCGAGCGGTCTACCCGAATGAACTCCATACCATTACTGCGAATAAAGCGGATTTGTATGCTGGGTTTGACCTTAAGTATTTCAGTAAATATAACACCGAGCCGCGTTACCCACTCTTGCTCGGTAGAACCATCCAATGGATCTACACCGTCATTGTGCTCTGCACGAGCTAAACCTTGAATCGGCGGGGTGCCCGCCAAAAATTGCAAGTCACGAATTAACTCAAGAATGTTTGCCCGAAACTGCACAGCTTGCAGTTCCGACTTGTTCGCTAATGTTTGTTCCGTCGCGTCAATCAGCTGGGTATCCAATTGCCGCATAATAACCGTGACAATAAGCGCGTTGCTGGCAACGATAAGCAGCAATAACGGAAGCAGGATTCGCCAGGTAATACTCTTTTGATTACCTAAAGTGGGTAAATCCTTGGTTTTAGTCATGCAGCGACGACCTTGTTTTCATTGCAATCCTGTTGTTGATGGCAGCCTCAGGCTGTTAAAGACTATAAGGGCTACAGTAACATATCGCTATTGGCGTCTAACGAATGCGCCTAAGTAGTTTCACCTAGTCGAAATGACGAATAGGCTCAGCAAGCCCTATTGCGCCTCGTGTTTAAGCATTTTCGCCCGTAAATAGTTGCGCGACCAAATGAGGCGCCGAAGGGAAAAATAAATGGATATACGATGCCGTTAAACCCTTGTCGCAATAAATTGCCTCACCAGGCGCACTGTGAGCGGGTCGCTTACCGAAGGCAACAGGCTCAATATCGACGCTTGCCAATGATCGATGATGGGCGTGCCCGCGCATTTCCCCGCTAGGTAAAATTACTGTTTGCATTCCCTGACAGCCGCCCCGCTCACGCATCACCGCCTCGCCGGGCAACAAGCCCAACATTGGATAAACATTTCCGGCAAGATCCCGCAATTTACTTAAGCAATACATAAAGCCACCACACTCAGCCACAATCGGCCGACCTGACTGGAAGAACGCCTGAAGCTGTGCGTGCATTGCGGTATTGTCGGCCAGTGCCTGCGCGTGTAATTCAGGATACCCCCCCGGGAGCCATAGCGCATTTACCGAAGGCAAGGCCGAGTCGTGGATAGGGGAAAAATAATGGAGCTCGGCGCCCATTCGTTCAAGTAATTGAGTATTGGCAGGGTAGATAAAACTAAAAGCCTCATCTTTAGCGATCCCCAGCTTCAAACCACTCAGTAATTGTGGCGGCGGCGCCAAATGCTGAGAATAAAACGGCACGCCCCTCGGTAACTCGGCAAGCGCGGTAGCACTGACACATTGCGCCGCCGCATTAAAACGCTGTTCCAGCTCCTCGCTAATCTCATTGGCTTGCACCAAACCTAGGTGACGCTCAGGCAAACTAATTTCAGGGTTATTGGCAAAGCTCGCCAATAACGGAAGCTCTGCGGGCAGCGCATCCTCTATCAGCTGCAGATGACGTGCAGACGCGCAGTGATTGGCAATTAAGCCGACCACGTCTACATCTGCTCGGTAATTTGCCAAACCAGTGGCTAGCGCCGCAGCGGTTTGTGCCATGGCCTTCACATTCATCACAATTGCCATGGGAATACCAAACCGCACCGCGAGATCGGCACTGGACGGCTCGCCATCGTACATACCCATCGCGCCTTCCACCAAAATCAGATCTGCGGTTTTAGCCGCATCATAAAACTGCTGGCGACAATAGGCTTCACCGGCCATCCACAAATCAAGCTGGGTTACCGGATGACCCGAGGCTTGCTCTAATATCTGGGGGTCAAGATAGTCTGGACCCATTTTAAAAATGCGCACCTCACGCCCTTGCAGGCGATGATAACGGGCAATTGCAGCGGTAATCGTGGTTTTACCCTGGCCTGACGCGGGCGCGACTATAAATAGCGCAGGGCATAAAATCTCGGTGACCATAAATCTCGTCCAGTACTGGGAGGTTTCGCCGTAGACGGCACGGTCAAAATACTAGGATTAATATCGAACGCAAGGCCAAAACCCAGATAATCTGTAAGAAATGGTTTATTTAACGGCGTAGGGGAAAACGAAAATAACTACAAAGAACCAATAACGAAGGTCAATTAAGAGGGGGAGATTAGGGCTAAAGCATTACACAGTAGCCCCTTAGACCGTGGCTTAATTAAAAGCTAAGGCGGACATCAACACCAAAGCTTTTTTCCTCACCAAAATAGGCAGCTTGGTACGCACCTAAACTAATACCGTGAACCTTGTATTCCTCGTCACTGAGGTTACGTCCCCACAAAGCGACTTCCAAGCCTAGACTACCGACACTGATATCTGACAACGCGAGTCGAGCATTTACCAAGCCGTAATCGTCGAGGAAAAAACCGCTCATATCGTCATTAAAGGCTGTGCCATAGCGTTCATCGGTCCACTGATAATCAATACTGGCATTCAACATCATTGGGCTTGATGCGCTTCCCACCGCACGCTCATACTCTAAACCCACAGTGTAGTTATGCTCAGGGGCGTAGGGCATTTCAGCTTGATCGGCAACGTTCTGCCCTTCTGTCGGGCTCCCGCCGCGCTGATCGATATACTCAATAAAATCAGCATCGGTATAGCCGTAGGACAGCTGCATAGTGAGACCACGAACCAACACAGCCATCACATCGAGTTCAAAACCGTCAATCTGAGCCTCACCTACGTTAAACACATCGGTAAGGAAGATCGTCGCATTATTAGTGATTTGCTGAAGTTGCATATCTTCATAGTCAGCACGGAACACCGAGGCATTGACGCTGACACGATTATTAAGCCAGCTCGATTTCAGCCCTAACTCGTATGAAATCATGTGTTCTTCATCAAAGGGCGGGGTAAAACCGTCCTCGGTGCTGCGTACGTTGTAACCACCCGACTTATACGCGGTGACTACTTTAGCAAAGGTGCTCAGCTCGTCAGTCCAGTTGTAATCTAGCGTCAGACTGGGGTTAAAGTTACTCCAAGTCGCGCTGTCTGATTGTTCGCCACCGGTAAAGTACACCGCGCTATCTTTACGCGCCTCACGCTGGTCTTCGGTGTAGCGTCCACCCAGAGTCACATCTAAACGATGCTCAAGTGCTGCCGGTGACCAAGTTAGCTGGCCATACGCCGCATAGGCTTCAGACGTCGAATAGATTTGGCGATCTTCAAGGGTAATGGTTGTTAAGCTTGGCGGTAATGCCGGATTAGCATTGGGTATCAGCACTGGGACCGTGTCGGTCTCAAGCTCACTGCCATGCTCTTTAAAGTAATACAGGCCCGCAACATAGTTAAAGCTTTCGCCATGGTCCCCGACAAACTGGAACTCTTGGGAAACTTGATCCTGTTCAATGCCGACCCGAATTTTAAAGCCAGGCAAACCGCCACCGTAGTTTTGCACAATGTCTTCGGCTAATTCACGATATCCAGTTATGGATTTTAGCTCGCCCCAATCGGTGTCAAAACGCACAATGAGACTGTGACCACTGATTTCGGTCTCGCTTGGCTCCACACCCCCATCCCAGCTTCCAGTGTCACTGCGCTTTTCATCGGCAGGAATAGCCGGCACAGTAGAAGACGTGGTTTGGTAATAGTGCTGGGGGCCGTCAATATTAGAAAAGTCATACGCGTAATCAACGCTTAGCGCTTCGCTGGCGTCCCAACGCACAACGGCACGACCGGCTTGCTTCTCTTCCTCGCCAAAGTTATCGCCCTCCCCGGTATTTTCTACCCAGCCGTCGTGGCCCGATTCTAAGTAACTCAGCTTGCCCGAAAAACCGCCGACTTTGCCGGTTTCTATTTTACTTAGGGAGCGCCAGTAGTCGCGATTACCCGCGCTAAATTGCTGGCTAATGGCAAACTCATCGCCCGGCTTGGCGGTGATTAAATTAATCGCGCCGCCGGTGGTATTACGACCGTATAAAGTACCCTGCGGGCCACGCAAGACTTCGACTCGCTCTAAGTCGGCAACATCACTGGTCAATCCAATGCTGCGCGCCACATAAACACCGTCTAAATAAACACCTACTGCAGGATCTTGAGTCGACTGGCTGTCGTTATTGCCGACTCCACGCATAAAGACCACAAGAGAACTGCGGCTATTGGGGAAAGGGGTAATTGTGACATTGGGCGCCAAACCGGCAATATCGCCAAGATCACTAATGCCAAAGCGCTCTAATCGCTCGCTAGAAAAGGCGAGAATCGAGATAGGCGTATCCTGCAAGGAGCTCTCACGCTTTTCGGCTGTTACCAGAATTTCTTCCAGCGCCAAATCATTCGCAGCGTTTGCGCCGTAAGAATTAAGCGCAACCGCTATCGCCAGGGCGGATGCCCGGCAAACCAATTTACTCATGTTGGCCTCACTTGTCGTTTTTATTATTGCGGTCATTACAACCGCCCACTTAGTGAGGTGATATTGGCAGATTATTGCGGTTCTAAACCATCGTCTGTATGGCTTATCAGCTATTCACTCGCTAGGGCACGGATTAAATATAATGCCTGTGCCCCAACTACCGCGCTCAACTAAAAAACGCTGCGGCCACTGTGCCATAGAAAGCGCCGACGACGAGAACAATCGATGCTAAAAAACCGATCCCAAAGCCAGCGCCACGCTTCTCGGCAGCAATCAAATACCCCCGGCAATACACCGCGCGCCCCACCACAAACAGCAAACCAAGCCCAGCAGCGACAGCCGCGCTAAGGTAGTTTGCGAATAAATACATGGCTGGAATTACCACCACAATTTGCTCAAGGGTGTTCAACTGCACTCGCAGCATACGCTCTAATTTCGGATCGCCCGTCATGGCAGGGGCCTGAATCCCAGTTTTGCCCCGTGTCATACCGACCATCATCACAAATACAAAATACTCAAGTAAAATAAGGCTTACTACTACACCGACTAATGCCATTTTTTAACTCCTATTTTTAGGTATAAACCCGTTATAAACTAAGGCGCCACTCTAAGCTAATTCAAGCGCCATTGATCGCTTGCTTACGAATTAACTGCTGCATGCTCTGCTGAACATCGGGTCCCAACAAAGCCACCCAACGCTGCGACAACGACTCCAAACGCTTATCGACCCGCAGCAATTGCTCATCATCATCCCCTTCAACGAGTAATAAACCTTCCTTGATTAAGGTGTCCATATAAACACGGAATAAGTTTTTATCGAAGTACTCCGGCGCCTCCCGGCCACTTAGAATAGCCAAGCGCTGGGCCATTTCAATGGTATGTTGTTCAATTTGCTTGCGCGGCGCGGCAGTGTCTGATATTTCCTGAACCAGGAGCAAACTGGTCACGGTGTAACGCTCAAAGGTCTCACGCAATATGCGGCCCAGCCCGGTAAGTACGGCGTAGGTTTCAGTGCCTACATTGGCGCGGCTCAGCGTGCCATCCTGCTCATTGCGGCTCAGTAAATTGAGTTCGACTAAATTATTAATTTGCTCGGCAACCGCCGCCGCACAATCTTCCACGCTCACCCGTAAAAACAGCTCTTGCTTCACAAAGGGATAAAGCAAAACACAGGCTTCGATCAATTCGGCTTCGTTTACTGTCTGGCTATGACGGAAGAATCGCGCCACCAAGCTCGGCAATGCCAATACATGCATCACGGAATTTCGGTAGTAAGTGAGCATTACCGCTTCTTTGCCGGTGGCGGTAATGATTGGTCCCCACGGGTGATCGATACGCGAAAGCCCGGCTGTGCGCGCCGCTTGCTCAAAAATCTCTGTAGCACTGCCCTCTGGTAGCGTGATATCTGGGCTATAGGGCAAACGCGTCAACAAGGCGACAAAGTGATCGATCTGCAGGAGTAATTCATCTTCCGCCATAGCCCGCTGCGGGCTCGACAACAGGATCATCGACACCAAACCAATGGGATTCACCACCGCTGCAGAATTGATGCGCTCCATGTTCTCCTGGGCAATATAATCAACAACCTCAGGGACAAAGCTCTGATCACCCTGCTGTGCTAATTTGCGCCAGTTGGGTTCTATGTGGCTAAAGCATTCGTCTAAACTCAGTGGTTCACCAAACGCGACGTGGGGGCTGCCGTAGGAAGATTTAAAAATTTTACGCGCCTTGAGCAAACCGCCAGCAGACTCTCCCTGTTTAGTGGCGCCACGCAGTTCTTTTACGTAAGAGGCACTTTCTACCAATTTGTCGTAACAAACATAAATAGGGACTATTGCCACCGAACGGCCAGGCTGCTGAATAAAACTGTCGACCGTCATTCGCAGCATGCCTTTTTTCGGGGGGAGCAATCGTCCGGTACGGCTACGGCCACCCTCAGGGAAAAATTCGACAGGATAGCCGCGACTCAAAATAACATCTAAATACGATTTAAATACAGCGCTATACAGTGGCTGTCCCGCAAAACTGCGGCGAATATAAAAAGCACCGCCCCGCCGTAACAATCCGCCAACGGGCCAAAAATTGAGGTTTACACCGGCCGCTATATGGGGCGCCACTAGACCTTGCACATAAAGCGTATAAGAAATGAGCAAATAGTCGAAATGACTGCGATGTGATGGCATGTAAATAAGCTGGCGGCTATTCGCCGTTTCCCGCAGGCGCTCAATATGATGGGTATTTAAGCCCGAGAATATCTTGCGGAACACCCAGCTCAATATCAATTCTAGCGCACGTATCATGCGGTCATCATAATTCGCGGCAATTTGCTCAACCATTTTGCGTGCTTTTTTCTTTACCGCATTAACATCGTCGTCCGGACCGCTGAGTTCTGCCGATATTGCGTCGCGCACGGTTTGGCGCCGCAGCACCACATCAATAATCTGTTGCCGAGAAAGGGAGCGTGGACCAAGGCTCGCGGTCGCGCGCCGTGAGAAGTAAAACGACACCAAGCGGGCCATCATCGCCGCCGCCGCTTCAGGATCGCGCTTACGTGCCACAAATTGATCAAAGGTTAATGGCTCGGCAATATGCACCAAAACATTACGGCGCTGGGCAATAATTATCAGTAATTTACGCAGCGCGCCAGCGCGCTCACCATCACCCAAGAGCAGTTTAAAAAAGGAAGTTTCACTACCCGGATTACGGCCCCAGAAAATAGACACTGGCACAATCTGCAGTGGGTATTCACCTTGGGCAGCCTGTTCGATAAGCCCGGCCATTGTTTTCTGGCCGCGACTCCCGCCACGTTTTCCTGCTAAAACAGGTAAGTAAAGGCAGGCTGCGCCCTCGGCGTCAGGTAATTTACCCGGTGATGCCCTCAGCAATGGTAAGCCCTGTGTCTTTAAAATACGCTCTACCAAAAACCGATCAGTCCAGCTGTGTAAGCGAAGCACATAGCACACCGGTTTACCGCTCAGTTGATCATGCAATGCCTCGTCAAACTGAATCAACTTAGGCTTAACGCCAGCAAGAAAGGGCGCAGACAAAATACGGCACAACACAAAAAACAAACGGGTAAACCACGGCATAATGCTCAAATCCTTAGTCAATTACGCGCTCACTCAATTATGTTTGTCATTTTTAAAGCCGAGCAAGCGCCTAAACTGGGCCGATGATTGGCCACGGCGGCAATTTTACTTGGTCTGTCGGCTCCCGTCGCGTATTTCGCTAAACCGCACACATTGTGCTCGCAATAACTCACATGCCAGCTCAGGGATAACAGGCAATAACTCCCTATTGAGGTACAATTCCCTCGACTCTCATCAACAGTAGTCTAAACCCATTGTTTTACCGTTTTTATACAGGCCCATGCCATGAGCGAAATCGTCAGCCCCGTCTTCGACAATAGCTATGTTCGCCTTCCTGAGCGCTTTTATAGCCTACAAGCACCCAGCACCGTGCCGCTGCCCGGCGTGATTCGCGTCAATACTGCCTTGGCCGAACAATTGAATATTGACCCAGAATGGCTAAGCTCAGCCGACGGCATTGCCGCCATGGCGGGCAATCAGCTACCCGACGGCGCGCAAAGCCTTGCCGCCGTTTACGCTGGCCATCAATTTGGCGGTTGGAACCCCCAGCTCGGCGATGGTCGTGCAGTGCTATTGGGCGAGCTTATTGGCAAAGACGGCATTCGCTACGACTGGCAACTAAAGGGCTCTGGCCGTACGCCCTATTCCCGCGGCGGCGACGGTAAATCGCCACTGGGGCCAGTGCTACGCGAATACATCCTCTGTGAAGCGATGGTCGCGTTAAACATTCCCACCACTCGGGCATTAGGCGCTGTCACCACGGGTGAAATGGTATTCCGCGAGCAGGGCTTGCCCGGCGCGGTACTTAGCCGCGTAGCACAAAGCCACATTCGCGTGGGCACAATGCAGTTCTTTGCGGCAAGACGTGATACAGAGGCGCTGCAAACCCTAAGTGACTACCTTATTCAGCGCCATTTCCCTGAAGCCGCCGACTCAGCAAATCCAGTATTGGCAATGCTCAATGCGATAATTGCGCGGCAAGCCCGTTTAATTGCCCAGTGGCAAAGTATCGGGTTTATTCATGGCGTAATGAATACTGACAATATGCTGTTGTGCGGCGAGACCATCGACTACGGTCCCTGCGCGTTCATGGAAAGCTATGACCCCGCTACGGTGTTCAGCTCTATCGACCACAACGGTCGTTACGCCTATGGCAATCAGCCGAGTATCGCGCACTGGAATCTCATGCAGCTCGCGCAAGCACTGCTGCCCATTATTGATAATAGTGATGCTGCGACTGACGACAGCGCAGTGGCAATTGCTCAGCAAGCCATCAATGCTTTCCCCGAATTATTTATGAAAGCTTACCAAAGCATCATCAAAGATAAACTCGGCCTGAGTGAATTTAAAGAGAGTGACGACGAGTTATTTCAATCTTTATTAAGTCAAATGGAGACAGCAAAAGTCGACTTTACTTTGTGCTTCCGACGCCTCGCTGAATTGAGCAATGAAACAACATGCATCAACACCAGCATTCGTGAATTATATGACTTCGATGAGCAATTTTTGCCGTGGCTCCAAGAATGGCGCCAACGCATTGCTAACGACCCACAAAGTCCTAGCCAACGCCAAGCCCAAATGTTTGTAGCAAACCCGGTATTTATTCCCCGCAATCATCTTGTACAAGAAGCAATTACTGCAGCGGAAACAAGCGGGGATTTTAGCGTGTTCAATCAGCTCGTAGATGTACTGGCCAAACCAAGCCAATTCGAGCCAAGCAAGCTGCGCTACGCAATGCCCGCAAAATCTGAACAGCGCGTATTAAGAACATTTTGCGGAACCTGAACACGACGATTGAACGACGCGTGTTAAATACGAGACAAAGATCGTGAAAAAAATGGCGGGCGACATCAATTTAAAATACTTACAGGGTTATTCTGAGCAACTGCAAAACCAAGTCCGTCAACTAATTATTGAAGAACGCATCGGACGCTATCTTAAGCAACGTTACGGACAACAACACAATATTCAAAGTGACAAAGCTTTATACAAATACATAAACGAACTAAAGCAAAATCACCTGCGCAATGCCCCGCAAATCGACAAGGTCTTATTCGACAATCGCCTTGACCTGACTCACCGCGCCCTAGGTCTACACACTGCCGTATCGCGCGTTCAAGGCGGAAAACTAAAAGCCAAAAAAGAAATCCGTATCGCGTCCCTTTTTAAATCAGCCGCGCCGGAATTTTTGGAAATGATTGTGGTGCACGAACTCGCCCATTTAAAAGAAGCGGAGCACAACAAAGCCTTCTATAAACTCTGTGAATATATGTTGCCTGGCTACCATCAATTGGAGTTTGATCTGCGGATTTATCTTACTTGGCGAGAACTAGAAAGCTAAGCTACTGCATTGGCGCTTTAATTAGATTTGAAGCGCGAGTGCGGTCAATTCGACACGCCAACCTATGGACAGTGTGACCAAGTTCACCCCCTTATATCAATATGTAGACAAGGGCTGCCATGTTCTGCCAGAATTCAGTCTATTAGACTCGTACCTTTACACTAATAAAATCATGACAGGGTATCGAGCAATAGTCACCTACACAACGTAATTTCAGACAAACGCCTTTATTCGCAAATGGAATTTGCCATGTTAAAACCAAAACACGCCGCTGGCTTTAGCTTAATAGAAGTATTAGTCGCGCTTTTAGTCACGGCAGTGGGGGTAATGGGCACCGTTGCAACCCACCTCAACACCATTAAATTCAACAAAACGTCCGAAGTACGCTCCCATGCCACCATGCTGGCCTATGAGATTACCGATCGCATGCGCGCCAATCGGAACGCAGCTTTATCGGGAAATTACGATATTAGCATCGGCGCCGACGCCCCCACTGGCACCGCCAACACCATAGCCCAAGCAGATCTTCAGAATTGGTTTACGGCACTCACCGCCCGCCTAAGCCTTGGCGACGGTGCCATCGCGAGCAATGGCAATGTTTTTACCATTACCGTTCAGTGGGACGAAAACAGAATTAGCAGTAGCCGCCAAGCGGATGCCAACGGCGATCACTTACAGTCATTTGTTTTTGTCACTGAGCTGTGAGGCTGGCGATATGAAACGCCAATCCCAAACTGGTTTCGGCATTATCGAGCTCATGATCGCCATCACCCTCGGTATTGTTCTGAGCGGCGCAGTGATCCAAGTAACCCTCGCCAGTCAGCGCAGTCAGCGCGTACTGGAAGCGGTATCACAGCTCCAAGAGAGTGGCCGTATTGCTGTAAGTTTCCTTACTCGCGATTTGCGTATGGCCGGATATATGGGATGCCCAAATTTAGAACGCATCCCGGTAAATGTAATTGCAAAAACCCCGCCAAGCGATTTGAATTTTACAGCAGAAAATGTACTGATAGGCCAAGACAATGTGAGCGCTGGCAACGCATATAGCGCTGTTGCAAACACCGACATAATAAGTATTCAGCGCGCGGTTACACCTGCCGCAAATTTAACCGGCAACATGGCAACAAACAATGCCAACATACAAATCAGCAGTAACCCCGCCGGCCTCGGCGCAGGCGATTTTGTTTTTATAACAGACTGTATCAATGCCGATCTTTTTAGTGCGACGACGGTCTCTAACGGCAACGGGAATCAAATCACCATCGCCCACGCTAGCAACAGAAATATCACGAACAAATTAAGTAAGATTTACGGCAGCGACGCCGAAATCATGGGATTTCAATCACTCGTCTATTTTGTTCGCGACAGTGGGCGCACCACTCCAGCAGGCAACGCCATACATTCTTTATGGGTGCAAGCACGCAGCCTTGGCAATGGTGCAGCGCCGATTGCCACTGAGCTAGTCGAAGGTGTAGAAGACATGCAAATCACCTACGGCGAAGATACAGATGATGATCGTGATATCGATGCTTACCGCAGCGCCGCTGATGTTACTGACTTTTCGGCTGTACTGAGCGTCCGTATTGAATTGCTTATGCACAGCCTTGACGACAATATTATTGGCTCTTCTGGTGAGTTTGTGCAGAACAGTCTTAGCTTTAATGGCGCCGCCGTCGCCAGCGATCAACGCCTGCGGCAGGTGTACAGCACGGCCGTCGCCATTCGCAACCGACTACCATGAACAGCGCTAAGATGATGGAACTCACTATATCCGTAAGCCCGCCAAAGGCAAATTTGCAACGGGGTGCGGTACTGATTGTTTGCCTAATATTTATGCTGATTCTGGGTGTTATTTGCGCCAGTGCCCTGCAGTCAACAACACTGCAAGAGCGCATGGCTGGCAACACCCGCGACAATAACTCTGCTTTTCAAGCGGCAGAAGCCGCACTGCGTGCTGGTGAACAAGTATTACAAGCCGCAGCGCTTGGCCCTTTTAATGGCAGTAACGGTCTCTACAAGCAATGCAGTGGTGCCGCCGTTGAATGCTCGCCGCCAGATTGGGCCGACCCAACGTCTACGGGCTGGCTTAGCGCAGACGCCATTGGTGAAGTTTATCGTGCACCACAATATTACCTTGAAGAACTGACTCAGCTTGACGACCCCCTCGCCTCGCTAGATGCTGGCACCCCCGTCAAAGTCATTAGCAATTACCGTGTTACTGCCCGTGGTTTTGGGATCAGCGACAGATCGATGATTGTGCTGCGCACAATTTATCGCCGCGAATAGCAGAACGAGGATCGCCTATGATCGCTAAACCGAGCTGGCATAATAAAATGCGCGCACTCACATCGATACTACTGGCGCTGACCTCGCCAATGGGACTCGCTGCGCTCAATGTCGCCGATACACCCTTATCATTTGCCTCAGGCGTAACACCCAATATCATTATGGCTATAGATGATTCTGGCAGCATGGATGCCGAATTGCTCATGCCCACTAATGACGGCGCGCTTTGGTGGCATACTGGCAGCAAGAGTTTTACTGGCCGAGACAAAAATGATAACGCAGCTAGCGGCGTTATCAATTTCAATAAGGTAGGCGGCGCAGACAGCACTTGGAAAAAATACATCTACATTTTCCCCAACGGCACCGGCACCGGTAAGCGTGTCTACGGCGATAGCAACAACGATCACTATGCAGTGCCGCCTACCCCTGCCTATGCCTTTGCCCGATCACCTGACTACAACAAAGCGTATTTTAACCCCGCCGACACCTACGTGCCGTGGCCCAGCGTCGGCAGTGGCACATTCAGTAACATCGACCCGAGCAACGCGCCCAGCGATCCAACCCGAGGTACATTTAACTTTGACCTAACCCAAGAGATTAGCAACAACAACGACAACCGCAAATTTCGACTACAACCGGGGATGCGATTTGACGGGTCCGACGTCACAACAACCGAAAGTAAAGAAATAGCCTACTACCCGGCCACATTTTACTTAGTAGATCCTCTACCAAGCGAATATGGGTTCACCGGCACCACCCTGACCGGCTATGCGCCGGACGGCAGCAGCACGCTCTATGGTTACGAAATAAAATCGAGCAATTTTTCGTCAGCGGCAAACTACGACGCCATGATGCAAAATTTTGCGAATTGGTTTTCCTATTACCGCAAACGTCATTTAGCAACGCGTGCCGGTGTGGCCTTGTCGTTCTTTGACGTTAACAATGCCAGGGTCGGCGAATTAACCATAAACCATCGCGACCCCGTCACCATGAAGACCCTAGCGGACAGCAGTGACCGCAACAGTTTCTTCGATGCGATTTATTCCCGTGGTGGCAATAGTGGTGGCACCCCGAACAAGGAAGCGCTCGACTATGTTGGCAAGCAATTCCAACGTTCAAATTCTGGAGCACCCATCACCCATGCTTGCCAAGCTAATGCCGCTATTCTTTTCACTGACGGCTACAGCAATGTGAGCAACATCAGCGGCGTAGGGAATGAGGACGGCGATAAGGGTGCGCCCTACGCCGATTCTGCGAGTTCTACCATGGCCGATATCGCTATGAAGTACTACGACACCCCTTTACGGCCAAGCTCCGATTTTGCTACCGGACAAGTGCCCGTTGCTGAGGCCTGCAACCGCCAGAACCACCCGCCGGGTTTAGACTGTAAAACAGATTTACACATGCTCAGCTACGCGGTGACCTTGGGTACCGGGGGCCTGCTGTACGACCCAGAAAATCCAGCAGACCCTTACGCCAATCCACCGAGCTGGCACACATCCTTTGAAAATCGCAGCCCAACCGCCATCGACGATTTGTGGCACGCCACGATCAACGGCCGTGGCGCGCTGCTTATTGCCAGCAAGCCCGTAGAAATTGCCGAAAAACTAAAATCGGCCATCACACAAATTCTGCAATCGGTGGGCTCGTCATCATCCATCGCCACCAACTCGACACGCTTAGATTCCGACACCCTAATATTTCAAGCTCGCTATGACACGCGGGACTGGTCGGGACAAATACTTGCCTATGAAGTAGGGAGCGATGGCGAACTGGCAGACCTAAACTGGGACACGAACAGCAACAATAGTATTGCCCCTCACGCCAGCCGCAATATTCTAACCTGGACCAGCAGTGCCGCTAACTTCACCTGGGATAATTTGGGCGCCACTGAAAAACTCGCCCTTACCGTCGACCTCAGTAGTGCTAGCGCCTTAGTTGAAGGTCCGCGCCGCGTAAGCTGGCTGCGCGGCGACCAAAGTTTGGAAGGGGTCAACTCCAACTACCGCATTCGCTCGCACCTGTTGGGTGATATCGTCAACTCCAACCCCTATTTCCACTGGAATCAAAACTATGGGTTTTCACGGCTCGCGGGCACAGAAGGTAGTAGCTACGCAGCTTATCTGGAAAGCAAAAAAACTGAACCACCCATGCTTTATGTAGGCGCAAACGACGGCATGCTTCATGGCTTTAATGCGAGTACCGGCGCAGAAAAATTTGCTTATATCCCGAACAGTGCCTATTCCGACCTGTATAAACTCAGCAAGCCAGACTACCAGCACAAGTACTTTGTCGACGGCTCCCCTATCGTCATTGACGCATACTGGGACAGTGCCTGGCACTCAGTATTAGTTGCTAGCACTGGCGCCGGCGGCGGCTCAATCTTTGCCATCGACGTGACTGACCCCGACAATATCGACACCACGGATGTACTTTGGGATTTTCGCACCTCAGTAAGTTCTAGCAACAAACTCGGTTTGAGCATGAGTAATCCCGTACTCACCCGCTTAGCCAGCGGCGACTGGGTAGCGATATTTGGCAACGGCTACAATAGCGGCGATACCGTAAAACTGTTTGTGGTTAACCTGCAAACTGGCGCTCTCATCAAAGCAATCGACACCAAGGAATCTGGCACCGACAATGGCCTTGGCGATGTATTGGCTGTTGATATCGACAGCGACCGCATCACCGACTACGTTTATGCTGGTGACCTCAAAGGCAATGTGTGGAAGTTTGACTTAAGTAATGGCAACAGTAATCAATGGGACTCGGCTTTTAAAACTGGCAACACACCTAAGCCATTATTTGTCGCCAAAGATCCCACCGGCAATACCCAAGCCATCACCGCAGGCATGACTTCGGGGCCCCATCCAGACGATGGCATTATGATTTATTTCGGCACCGGAAAATATTTTGAAGAGGGTGATTCAATCGTTGAAAATTCGCCACAATTACAAAGCTTTTACGGTATTCGCGATACCGGTAGTCAGATTTCAGCCCGCGCCGATCTACAACAGCAAACCATCAGCTATGAAGGTTTTCCTACCTTGCGCAACGGCACAGCGGAATTTGCCGTCCGGGTAGTGTCAAATACCAGCGTAGATTACAGCGCAAAATCAGGTTGGTATCTCGATTTGATCAACCCATCTGCTAGTGACGGCGCCGGAGAACGCGTAACCGATCAAGCCATATTGCGCAATGGCCGGATAATATTCCCAACCCTTATCCCGTCAGCCGACCCCTGTAACTTTGGCGGCACGGGCTGGCTTATGGAAATCGACAGCATCAATGGCGGTCGACTAGCAGACACCGTGCTCGACATCAATGGCGACGGTTTTATCAATGATGACGACATGGTCGACATTGGCGGCGACTTCTTTCCTCCCAGCGCCAAGAAATTCGACCAACTGCTTACTCGCCCCGGCATAATTGGCGCTGGTGAAAAAGAGTATAAATACACATCTGGCTCTAGAGGCAGTATTGGTATCACCCTTGAACGGGGAACCGGTAACGAATTAGGACGGCAATCGTGGTGGCAGCTGCGATAAAAAACCAAAGCAATCGAACTGCAACTTACCTGGGCACACGCGCAGAGCCGGTTTTAGCTTAATAGAGATACTCATCGTTATTGCCTTCATCGGAATACTAGCGATTATCGCCTGCCCGTCTTACCAGGAATCGATTGCCAAGGCCTCGCTGCAATGATGCTGCCGGTGCCTTGTTCGAGGCAGCCCAAGCCCTTGAACGCTATTACAGTGCTAACAACTGCTATACCAATCGCAGCGGTAATTTGCCTACGGTATTTCCAAGCGCAGTCCCCAATAGCGACGCCGGCAACTACAATATTGCAGTTGCCGGCACACCCACAGCCAATACCTGCACATTACGCGCTAGTCGAACTGGCAGCATGACCGGAGACCAATGCGGTAACTTGCAAATAAACCAATCGGGAACCCTCACATCAGACGCCGCAACGAGCGGCTACATCGTCGCCAAATGCTGGCGGCGCTAGGTACTTATCAGGCATAAACACCGCAGCAAAGTAATCCCCGTCACACACGAACCCCATGGATGCCGCCTCAAAATTACATTCTGGTAATTTTGAGTAATAATTACGCTCAACAGAAATGTTTATCTCCTTGTTTCTTATCATTTTTCGCTAATTCGGCGATATTCACCCGCAAATATTGCCACTTAACGACATTGTCACGTTTAAAGTGAAATGTATACTAGGTGTAAATATGCACCGACAACACGCCAATATTAAGCAATAACAAAACCCTGGCGCGACATCGGACGCGAATAAAAATAGTGATATTCCCTAACTCACCCCAGCTTCTCCGTGCCGATCCGTGGTGAGAAAACCAGCTCTTTGCCCCATGCCAGAGGTGTATGCATGAAATACGCGATTAAACCGCTAACATTCCTTATTTCTAGCCTGATTTTATCGGCTTGTGGTGGGGGTAGCAGTGTCTCTACCAACACCCCGCCGACCTCATCACCAAACAGTCAAACAGGCTATGTAATCGACGGACCCGTAAAGGGTTTGCGCTACACCCGCAATAGCGGCACATCGGCTATCACCCCAGCAGACGGTAGCTTTGAATTTATCCCCCAGGAAACAGTGCGCTTTTTCCTCGGCAGTATTCCGCTTGGCACGGTAGTCACCACGGTAAACACCGTGTTTGTTACACCCCGCCAGCTCGCCAATGGCGACGACGCCATGCGTACCAACATCGGACGTTTCCTCATTACTCTGGATTCGGACAAGAATCCAAATAACGGCATCGACATAACAAGCGCTGTTCAGCAGGCTGCAAGTAACTTTAGCGGCACCGTCGATTTCAATAACTTTGACGGCAGTACTTTAGCCACCTTTGCGCGCAACGCAAACAATGATGGCGAGCGCGACATCATTAGTAACGAAGCCGCAATAGCACACCTTGACGCCAGCGAAACTGATATCGCCGACGGCCAGTACGACTATGACAG
>NZ_BAABDM010000010.1:0-123243 GCF_039539625.1 Zhongshania borealis
CTGGCGACCATAGAGACATGGTACCACCTGATCCCATCCCGAACTCAGAAGTGAAACGTGTCATCGCCGATGGTAGTTTGGGGTTTCCCCATGCGAGAGTAGGTCATCGCCAGGCTTCTAAATAAAATAAAACCCCAGTAGAGAAATCTACTGGGGTTTTGTTTTATTTAGGAAGCGGTTAGCGTCTCTCACTAAATACCGGGCCCATGCGACAAACTCTGTTCTGAAAGAACGAGTTTGGTGTGACGCAGCGCAGCGGAGGCATCCCGAAGGGATTACGTACCCAAAGCACTCGCTTCGCTCATGGGGCAGGCTCAGCACTGCTCGCAACACAAAGTAGGTCATCAGCACACACCGCACTCAATCAAGAATCGCAGGCCGCGCTAAGCTTTTTAAAGGCCGCAGTACCCCCAACAGCCCTACGCTAGACGGGAGATGGAAGAGATAGGATCGACACCAAGTCTCCGGTTCCTAGCCTCACGCAATATCGACAAAAAAGCCCCAGCAGGAAGACCTGCTGGGGCTTTTTAGTTTTAGCGTTTTCCTACTCTCGGTAAGCTCGTATTCGCTCTACAAATACTGCGCTTTCAAAACAAAATCCCCTGGCGTCCAGTCCAATACACCAAAAGTGGTGAACTCTTCTTGCTGAGAGTTATAGAACTGCCACATTGAGCAAAGGGTGTTGTTCGCGTCGAGCATTACGTCGCGGCTCCAGAACTTCATGGCTTCGCCATAAAAGTGTTGGATACCGAAGAGGTAGCGACCGTAGGCAATAGCGTTACCAAAAACGTCCGGGCCGTGGTACTGGTGGTGGTTTTCGTAACGGCTACGCTCGTAGGAAAACTGACGGTTAATAACGCCTTCAATGGTGACGTCCATACGCGCACGTAGCAGCGTAATGGGAGTGTATTTAATAGTTACCTGGTTTACGCCGACTTTTTCCTGCTGGACATTGTATACGTCCATGTTGCCGGTCCAGGTGCCAGACTGCTTCTGTGGGAGCAGGAATGGCTTTTTGCCGATTTTTTTCTCGTTCTCGAGAAATTCAGCAACCGTTCTTTGCGTTTCAGGGTTGGTGTCGTGGTCGTGAGTGCGCACGTATAGGCCGTTAAAGACGGCAACTAAGGTGTCGGCCTCGAATAGCTGTGATGAGTAAACCTGTACACCACGTTCTTCTATTACATGGTTAATGGTGCGCAGGTCAGTGTTCCAGCCGGGTGAGAAATATTTTGAATCGACTAGTGGGCCAAAAGGGCGACCAGAGCCGATTAAGTCTGGGCCGGTATAAATACGGTTTTGGTCGGAGTCGAGTACACCAAAACCAAATTCGCCGCATTCGAAACGGTTGGCTAACTGGCCGACCGCATCAAAGTCGGTTTTCATCCAGTACGTGGTCTTGCCGTCTTCAAAAACGCTGGAACGAGTGACTTTGTTGACGCCAACGTGGGTGCCATCGGGCGCATAGACCGCTGGGAAGCCGTGCCAATCACCGGTAATACTTTTCTGCCATTCACTGGGTTGCTTGTCGCTCATGTCTCGTCCTCAAAGTAATTATTTGCAGTGATGTTCTGCAATAAGTTGATTGTTATCGATTGTCTTAGAAAAAGTGTTCATCTCTGCGCTGTCGCCAAGCAGCTGACCTTTAATAAAGCTGATGATCAGTGTTGCCATGCAGGAGCGAATATCGTCATCTGAGCCTTCATGCTCCCAGTCGAGAAATTGCCGTCCAGTAGTGCTGTCTGTCGGGTGGGTAAAGGAAAAGTGATTGGCGCCACGAATTTTCACAAAGTGGGTATCACCCTGTTCCCGGTCAATTGATTCGCTAAAGGTACGCTCTATACGGTCGGTACTGACACTGGCTTTATCGTCGCCATAGCGAAAACTGCTGGCGGCTATAACGCCGTCGCGGCTGCCTGCCATGAGTAAATAGGGTAGGTCTGGGCAGATATTCAGCATACTGTCGTTGGCAAAACCAAGCTGGGTCGATGCGGCAGCGTGGGCGGCATACGTGAAGCAGCCTTTTAACCACGGGAACCAGGCTGGGTTATTATTTAATAGTGCGGCACTGCCGCCTGCGGAGTGGCCACCAATGATAATAGCGCTTAAATCCAAGCGGTTTTGCAGTACGCCGCCACTATTGATTCTTTCAAGTGCAGAATAAAGCGCGGGTAATGCGCTGGCGGTCGGCGCGCTGCCAAAAGTGCTTGGTGTGAGATTTTTAAGTTCAATGCCGGGGCTGAGGCAGATAAAGCCGGGCATATCTTCTTTTATCCAACTATATAACACCGTCACAATGCCGCTTCCGGCGAGTTCTTTGGCCAGCCATGCGTAGCTTTCTACCGGCACATTGGTGCCGGGCATAAAAATCGCAACTGGCCACGGCGCCGAATCTGCACGGGCGGGCACTACACCCATATTGATCTGTTCCATTGAGTCATCAAGACTGGCTGGGTAGTAGATCTTTAGGTGAATGGTGTCGTAGGGTGCCAGGGCCTCTCCGACCTTAGCGGCGTCGTAAAAGGCGCGTACAGTCATGGTTATACCGGCCTTGGCAGTTGGCGGTTTTCACCCCAAAGACTGGAGACCAGTCTGTCTGCTAATTCTTTACCGAACAAATTTTCTACCACGATATTGGCTGGGTCGCCTTGGGTAATGGTTTTGCGAATTTGCAGGTCACGGGCGGCCAATAGTTTGGCTTCTGACGGTGGAATGGGCTTTGCTTGGTCTACCCAGTCTAACCAACGGTCGAGCTGCTCATGGGAGACTTTACGCAGGTCCTCGATATTCTCGTCGGTGACGTCGGCGCTATAAACTAGGCTGCAGGGAGACTGCGCTACTCGGGTATACATGTGACGGCTAATGAAGTGGTGGAAATTCTCATTGCGTTCCATGGCAACATAGGCGTCATTGCTATCTCCCCCTAAATACTTTTCAGCGTATTCCGGGTTTGTCCACAGGTCTTTGCGAGGCATGTAGTCTTGGTAAAAAAATAAGTCTGGTGTGGTACCTAGCGCGTAGCCAAAGTGGGGCACATCGATATTGCCAGCCAAATTGATCGTCAGGTGCATATTGGTAAAGCTGGCTTTAGGGTTGCCGGTCCAAGAAAAAATTAGCCAATCGACCTTGGGGCCAACCCAAGCGCTGAGGTAACCGGCTGCGCCATCTTTGCCGGAATAAGGCATGAGGCCTTCGCAAGACGGGTCTAGGGTAAGTTCAAGGCGATCACGAACCTTTTCAAAAAGCTCAGTATTAAGTGCCCATAGTTTGTCGAAGGTCTCCTGACGGTCAATGCCAGCGTTTTCGGCAACCAACTCGTCGATCGATTTTGTAACATGCGCCATCTTTTTGTTCCTCAACACCGTATCTATTTTGCTGTAGCTTGCGTGCTTACTTTAATCAAATGATATAAAGATATGCGTTTAGTTCAAATGAGTTTACAAAATGTTATCGCCAGTGGCAAGTAGCTTTCGCTGAGGAGGGGGATATTGTCCGAACGCAGCGTGTTTTAGTGAATCGCGTACCGATCATATCTGTGTTTAGCTGGGCTATGCTGGCTTTAAAAGTACTATTTAAAAGCGCCTGTAAATAGCATCTTGGCATATTAATTATAATGTTATACCATTAGGTCAAATTTATGGTTATTCTCTCCTTTCAAGCCATTTAGCTTGTCAGGCTATTATAGGGTAGCAATATTTACTTACGCTCCAATGGGAGGACGTTCGGTGCTGATAAATCTTTGGTATGTAGCTGAGTGGTCAGACACGGTTAAAGACAAGCCGGTAAAGGTGAAATTGCTGGGTCAGAACTTTGTTCTGTTTAGAGACCAGCAAGGCAAGGTGAGCTGCCTCAGCGACGTTTGTCTGCATCGCGGTGGGTCTTTGTCCAGTGGTCGCACAATTCGCGATTGCGTTGCTTGTCCCTATCACGGCTGGCAATTTAATGGCGACGGCAAGGTAGAGTTTATTCCGTCTGAAGGTCGTGACTTTAAAATACCCGACCGCGCCCGCGTAGACGCCTACCCAACTGAAGAGCGCTACGGCATGATTTGGGTCTTTTTGGGGGACGCGCCGGAGGACGAGCGGATACCGATTCCAGAATTCCCAGAATATAGTGATACTGCCAATTGGCGAGCCCTGCACGATAAGTGGGACTGGAAAGCTGAAGCGGCGCGGGTTGTCGAAAATGGCATTGATATCGCTCACGCTTCTTTTGTGCATCCCATGTTTGGTGAAGCGGAAACCGCGCAAGAGAACCATATCAAAAATGTCGAGCTTCACGATTTTTGGGGGCGCTCTTGGAATGAGCAATACCCACCTGAGCTAACCGGTGGATTTTTAAACTGGCGTAAACTGATTCGCCGCGACCGCCAACCCACAGAGACTATTCCTACTTGGTATATGGCGGGCATGGTGGTGCGTATTCAGATTAATTTGAATCCACGGATGTCGCTAATTATGTTCGACGCTAATACCCCCATCGACGAACACAATACCCGCACCTTTGCGGTACAGCTGCGTAGCTTCGTTAAACATCCATTGTTTGATGCAGGTTCACGTAAGCGTCTGCACAAAATCTTCAGCGAAGACCAAGTTATTCTTGAGCAGTCTTCGCCGAATTATTTGCCAGAAACCTTGGCAAATGAGCTGTCGGTTAAAGATGACCGTTTTATGAGTTCCTTCCGGCGTGCTCGCCGATCTTTAATTGAAGAGAATGGTTGGCTAATAGACAGTGCTGTAGTCAAGGCCCATGACGGACGCAAGTCGTTTGCAATACCAAGTCCCTTCCGTCGTGAGCGTGCGGATTTACGCTGGGTAATGGATCCTGTTCCTCTTGTGCCGCCGCTAACGTCAGCAGTTAAAATTGTCGATCAAGCGGAGCTTAGCTAGCAATGAAAACCCTGGTAATTACCGGAAGTACCCGGGGCATTGGTCGTGGCCTAGCCGAGAATTTTTTGAAGCTCGGTTGCCAGGTAGTCATTAGTGGGCGCCAGCAATCGGCGGTCGATCAGACCGTTGGGGAACTTAGCGCCCTAGGCTCTGTTAGTGGCTTGGCCTGCGATATTACAAGTAGCGACGCGCTGCAGGCTTTGTGGAATCACGCCGAGGAGAACCACGGTAGCGTCGATATTTGGATAAATAATGCAGGCATGAGCATTAAGAAACAAAGTCTCGAACTGCAATCGGTGGAAGATATTCAGAATATCGTCGCCACCAATCTCACTGGTGTGCTTCTGGCGTGCCGCGTGGCGATGATCGGCATGAAAAAACAGGGTCACGGCCAAATCTGGAATATGGAAGGTTTTGGTAGTAATGGCGCGGTGCAGCCGGGTATGGCCAGTTATGGCGCGACCAAACGTGCGGTTAATTACTTGAACAAAGCCCTACGGAAAGATGTGGCTGGCAGCGGCGTGCAGATCTGCACGCTTAGCCCTGGAATTGTTGTAACCGACTTGCTCGTCGGTGATTACGACACCACCACGCCTGAATGGCAAAAATCCAAGCGCATATTCAATATTCTCGGCGACACCGTTGACACCGTTACACCTTGGTTGGCAAAAAATGTGTTGGCCAGCGAGAAGGATGGCAGCACCGTTGCGTGGCTGACCAATGGCAAAGCGTTTTATCGTTTTTTAACAGCGGGCTTTAACAAGCGCGACTTGTTTACTGATCACGGAGTGTGACATGAATAATTACCAGCTTGCCTCGCGAGCGCGTATTGGGGTGTTAATACCCTCAACGAATACCGGCGTTGAATACGATCTTCAAAAATTCGGTCTCGATGGGATTACATGGCATCCTTCGCGATTTTTGATTCGTCTCAAAGACTGGGCTGCAGAAGGCGAGCGTAGTGGTGACGACGCGAATACCGTATTTGAGCGTTTCTTGGAATTAATGCGCGAAGACATGGGCCCAGCCATTGATAATATTATGACCGCGCAAATCACTCATTTGATGCTCGGTATGTCAGCTGAAACGTTCTGGGGCGGCATTGAGGGCAACATCGAATTTGAAAATGCCATTCAATCTCAGATTGGCGATTTAGGTATGACCACCGGTGCGGCGGCAACACGTATGGCGCTAGAAGGTTTTGGCGCCAAGAAAATTTCAGTGATCACGCCTTACCCGCCAATAGGTGATGACAATGTACGCCAATATTTTGATGAAATCGGCTTTGAAGTTAAGCATGTGGTGGGCTTGAACTGTACTTCCGCTACGGCGATTGCCGAGGTGACTATTCCGGAAGTGATTGCTGCTGTTAAAAAGGCTGATGGCGACGATGTCGACGCGATTATTCAGTGCGGTACCAATCTGTCGACCTTGGACTTGTTCCCAACTCTCGAGCACTGGTTGGAAAAACCAATGATTCCGATAAATGTGGCCACTATTTGGCATGCGCTGCGCGCCAGTGGTATTCACGATAAGATCACCGGAAAAGGTCGTCTGCTCGAAGAGTTTTAAAACCTCTTTTTAAAGTTTGCCCTGTCAGTGCGGCTTACGCCGAATACAGTCTCTGTATTCGGCTTTTTTATACTTGGCAGTTGAGCTAGGTGCTTGGCCAGAGCTGGCTTAAATATAAGGCCGCCAATATCTCGCGCCACGAACCGTTTGCTCAAATAAACCCAATCTATAGCTTATGTGCTCAACCCCGACATCAATTAAAATTTACAACGTATAATATACGATGTAATATTTATTGATGCCAAGAAAACCACTTACAGAAATTGATATCGAAAATTTCCGCACGTCCTATTGCCAGCAAGCATATGCGCTCTATCAGCAAGAGGACTACGGTGCGGTAACGATGCGCGGAATAGCTAAAGCAATGGGCTGTAGCCCGATGATGGCTTACCGTTACTTTGACAACAAAGAAGCTGTATTTGCCCTGCTGCGCGCAACCCTGTTCCACCGTCTGGCCGATGCACTGGAAGCTGTTCCGTCCACTTTGCCGCCTCTTGCGCACCTTACGGCATTGGGCGTGGCCTACGCCAGATTTGCGCACGATGAGCCCCATGCCTACCGGCTACTCTATGTGATTCACGTTCATCAGGCGCAGGACTTCCCTGAGACAGCACTTGCGCAGAAACGCACCCGCAAAATTTTATTCGATGCAACGCGCAGGGCCATCGACTCCGGCGATATTGAGGGCGACCCGACGTTGATAGCCCATTCCATTTGGGCTTGGGTACATGGCCTGGTGTCTCTCGAGCTGGCGAATCAGCTTACTCAGGGCGCTGGATTCGATGAGTTATTTCCAGTGATGCTGGAGAATATTTTGAAAATACACAATCCGAGAAATTTAATATGAATCGATTTGCAGGAAAGACCGCCGTTATCAGCGGTGGAGCGGAAGGGATTGGCTTTGCCATTGCGACAGCCCTAGGCGAAGAAGGGATGAACATCGTATTGGCCGACATTGACCCCAACAGTCTTGCGCAAGCGAGTGAAGCGTTGGAACGCTCAGGTGTTGCGGTATTAGCCGTCGCGCTAGATGTAGTCTCTGAGGCCCAATGGCAGGTGGTGGCTGAACATGCGCTCGCTCGATTCGGGAAAGTTCATATGGTCGTTAACAATGCAGGTATAGGCGGCGAGACTGGGAGCATTGAGCAGCAAGACGCGAAAGTGTGGCAATGGGCCCTTGATGTAAACCTTATGGGGGTCGTTTACGGCGCCAAAACGATGGTGCCGCTAATTAAAGAGCATGGGGAGGGTGGTTGGATTGTAAACGTCTCCTCCATGGCTGGTATGGGTGGTGTACCTTACAGTGGCGCTTATAGCGCAACAAAAATGGCGGTAGTCGCGTTATCAGAAAGTTGGGCTGGCGAACTTGAAAAGGAAGGTATAGCCGTATCAGTACTATGCCCCGCCTTTGTTCAAACTCGAATACACGAGTCACATCGAAACCGTCAGGACATCTATCGCTCGAAAAGCACGCGCCATGGCGAAGCAAGTCGAGCCGTAAACAATATGAGCAAGGCCGTGGAAAATGGCATCGACCCTGCCATTGTGGGGAAGCGAGTGGTAGAGGCCCTCAATGCTGGTGAGTTATACATTTTCACTCATCCTAATTATCGCCCCATGCTTCAATATCGAGCAAAAAAAATCGATGAAGCATTCGAAAGAGCAGCGCAAAGTCCGTTGTTGCAACACATCGTCAACCAAAAAATAGACATGTTATGACAGGCTAACTGTGACCGAAAAAGGGGAGTCTAATACCTGAGGTTGCGTTGCTTGAATACATACAATAATAGCTGCCAGAGTTGTAACGGCTGAATAAAAAGGCCGAGCGTATCGGAGCTGTACTTTAATCGCGGTGGGTCACTGCGCTGATGAAATACACAAATGGCGGGGCTCCCCGCGGTAGCGGGTCACTTTCAGGCTTTCTGTCTCTCGGGGGCTATACTGTTTATACGATTCCGGCAATCACGGGTGGGCCGCACGTCTTCCGATATCAGATCCGATACGGACGAACCCTGAAGACCGATAACTGGAACAATTTTTTATGAATTTGTTGTGTTTTTTCTGGTGGGCTACATATGTCAGTTCTCCTTACTTAAAAAGCGCAAGCAATCGACCACTGCCTAAAAGGGCATTCATCATTAAGGGCCTTTAGAACTATGAAAAAAAATCGTGAATTGGACATCGTTGTATACGGCGCAACCGGATACACAGGAAAGCTGGTCGCTGCATATCTTTACGCTCAATATGGCGTTGGGGGGGAGGTGTCATGGGCAATGGCCGGTCGCAGCCTAGAAAAACTAGAAGCTGTGCGCAACGACTTGGGCATATCTACTGGTTTACCTTTGCTCGTAGCTGATGCGAGTGACTCGATGTCAGTTGTGGCTATGGTAGAGCGCACTTCAGTTGTACTCACCACGGTAGGGCCCTATCAGCTTTACGGTTCTGATCTGGTTGCCGCCTGTGTTAAAGCTGGCACGGACTACGTCGATTTATGCGGCGAGCCTAACTGGATGAACGAAATGATTGAGGCACACAACGACGCTGCAAAGAAGAGCGGTGCGAGAATTGTTTTTTCCTGCGGCTTCGACTCAATTCCATTTGATCTAGGCGTGTTCTTTTTACAAGAAAAGGCACGAGCGCAGTTCGGTGAGGCACTTCCCCGAATCAGAGGCAGAGTCCGTGGCATGAAAGGTGTGTGGTCAGGCGGTACTTTAGCCAGCTTCAAAGCAACGATGGCGGCAGCTGCAGCAAACCCAGAGCTGGTAGCCGTTCTCACAAATCCGTTTGCGCTAACACCTGGTTTTACCGGCGCAGAGCAGCCAAGCGGAATGAAGCCTATGTATGACGAGGTCCTAGAGAGCTGGGTCGCACCCTTCGTGATGGCGACTATCAATACCAAAAATATTCACCGCTCTAATTATCTGCAAAATCATAGTTACGGCGAAGATTTCGTCTACGATGAAATGTTGCTAACAGGTCCTGGTGAAGCTGGTGAAGCAATTGCTAAAGCGGTGGCCGCAGATACATCGATGGCCACGGACCAAACCCAGCCAGGCGAGGGGCCGACAAAAGAGCAGCGAGAAACAGGCTATTACGACATATTATTTGATGGCGAGACTAAGGATGGAGAAACATTGCGTGCAGCCGTAAAAGGCGACATGGATCCTGGATATGGCTCAACCTCTAAAATGATAGCGGAAGCCGCAGTATGCCTCGTTATGAATCCAGCACCTGATGCGGGTGGTGTGATGACACCCGCATCGGCTTTGGGTAATCACCTCATTGAGCGATTGCAAAGTAATGCCGGGCTAACTTTTCAGCTAGAGGTGAAATGATCCCGAGTTGAATCTGCTAGCCCAATAGGGCTGACGTTAAGTTGAGAAGGTGAGGCGTCACTCCACAATGCGAGCGTTGTGGGGCGACGCGAGTACGCTTAGTTTTACCGCCTTGTTAAGCGACAGGCACAACCTTTTTGCGAACTATTATTGCCCAGATCGTCACCACTAAGGCGAGTAGGCCAAACAGTACAAAAGGCCCCGACTCACGCCAGTGGTCGAATAAGTAACCGCCAAATTTAGCTGCGACCAAAATCCCGACTGCGCCAGATAGGTTGAAAAAGCCGATAACTGCGCCGCGAATTTCGGCAGGTGTTTGTTGGGCTATTAATACGGCGCTCGTAATAATAACGCCGACTTCACCTAGGCCGATAAAAATGGCGCAGATAATCATTTTAGTGCTGAAAGGATCGTCTATGAAAAAGGTGCCGCCATAGCCGATAAACGACACGAGTAAGCTAATAATCAAGGCGTCGACGCGGGCCAGACGATCAGAGAGAATACCAAATAGTGGCGCGCCAATTAAGGTGACACCCTGGGCGATCCCGACAATCATACCGCCACGTGCGAGCGCATCGGCGCGGCTAAGCCCAAGCTCAGATGTTCCGTAATTCGCTAGCCATAAAGTAAAAAAAGTCCCTACGATGGCAAGATTGCCCCGCGACACAAACGCGGCGGCATATGAGAGGGCAACGCCGTGGTCACGCGCGGCGCGGAAGCCTTTTTTGGTAATCTCCAAAAATGAATCGCTGCTGCTTTGCTGGGTAGAGGGATCGTGCTTTTTTAAACTGAGCCACATCCACGCTGCAAACAGTAGGCTGACGCCGGCAATAATAAAGTAGGTGACCATCCCTGCTGCGTGCGGATCCATACCCCGTGCTTGAAAAATAGCGGGGAGTCGTAAGATTAAAAACACTGTGGTCATGGCGCCCAATCCATTGGCTAGGCCGAGAAATCCGGTGGCCTTGCCGCGACTGCGATCATTGACGTAGTCGGCCATAATTGTAATTGTCATGCAGCTGAATGCAGCGACACCAATACCAAAAATAATACGAAAGAAGATCAGCTGCGGATAGCTTTGTGCAAACGGAAACCCTGCAACGCCAATAGCCATGATGACAAAGCTCACAGCCATGACATGGCGCCGCCCTATTTTGTCTGACATTGTGCCCCAGAATCCTGCCGCAATAATAATGGCTATCTCCCCCCAGAAGGCGATATTGCCGCTCATGACCCCCTGTTCGTTTTCAGGTATGTGCAAGAACTCACTTAAAAGATAGGGTTGCATCTGCGGCATAAAGGTGGAAAGCAAGATGCCGGCAAAGCAGGCGCCATAAAATCCAATGAGGTTTGACGGCAGCACCGAATTGGTGAGTTGCACGCCCAGAAATGATCTCGATGCGCTATTTTGTGGCGATGTCATGGTCAGCTGTCTCCGGTGAACTTGCTTTGATTGCTGAGTAAAGGGTGTATGCCGCATAAGCAAAAGCGCCTTGGCTAGCAGTATTGATCAGTTCTTCTATCCATTGCAGAGCTTCTGACTGGTCTGGCAGTCTGGCTAAACCGGCCATGGTAAATACGGCAAGAATATTGCAAAAAAACATAACACTTGCACTAAGCCGCTTTGCGTTCCAAGACTTGATTATAAGTTGGAGGGCTAGAGCGACGTTGCCTAAGGTGGTAAGCGCTAGTAAATAGAAGGTTCCGTAGCGCTTTTCGGGCCATGAGACGGTAATGGCGAGTGCAGCGATAACAAGGAGGCCGGGCACTATCAATGTTATATGCCTTGCCGTTTGACCTTTGTTGTTACTCGCGCCCCAAATCGTTGCGGCAAGAATTAGCATGCCTGGGGCGAGACAGAAAAACAGGGCGCTGTTCATCCAGCTAATATCTATTTGAAACGTGGCAACTATGAGCTTCCAGCTTGCTTTTGAAATGCCGCCGCAGAGAATGAGTATCGCACCGAGGCGCGCGAGTTGCTGCCAGCGTGCGCCCCATAATGTGGCGGTTATGGATACAAAATACAGGCCAATGCCGGATAAAACGATTGGCACAAAATCGAAAACAGCGAGGCCAATACTGTACTGGTACATAAAATCTCCTTTTCGATATTTGATAGCTTGACTTAAAACGCTTAAAGATATTACATTATATCAATAGGGCATACCAACAAGAATTATAGATGTCAGTAGCAGTGACGGCGTTCGTGGTTTAGCGCTGGGTAAAGCAGTACAGCGTGGCCTTAGGCCTAAATCTTAGAATTTACAGATATAGAAAGAGGTAGTCAGGATGCAGTCGCACAGAATTAGCCAGAATTTAGCTTTACTGATGGGGACAGCGTTAGTGATGTCTCCTTCGCTAGCGCAGGAAAAGGTCAGCCCTAAAAGAGCCTCGCTGCAAATGGAAGAGGTGATCGTTTCGGCTCGTAAGCGTGATGAGAGCCTTCAGGAAATTCCGCTCTCAGTTACGCCGTTTACTATGGAGCAGATGGAGCGCCGGGCCTTTACTGGCGTCGAAGATATTGCTGCGAGCACACCAGGGTTTTCGTATGAAGGATTCAGTACCTCCGGCACGAACGGTAACGCGGTAATCCGGGGGCTAGCGCAGCAGTTCACCACCGCGCGTATTCAGAACGTCGCGTTTTTTATCGATGGCATATATATGCAGCGTCAGTCCATGCTAAATATGGGCTTAATCGACATGCAGCGTGTTGAGGTCGTAAAAGGCCCGCAGAATGCGCTCTATGGTCGCAACGCATTCGCGGGCGCGCTCAACTATGTTACGAGCCGTCCCACGGTTGAGCCGGGTGGCTATATAAGCCAGACCGTGGGTAGCCATGATCGCTATGATCTTCGGGCAAGTTATACCGGCCCCATTTTTAGTGAGCGTCTGCTCGGTAAGTTCTCTTATGGATACACCACGTACGATGGCCATCACCGCAATGATCACAGCCAAGCGGATGCAGATCCTAGTGGCGTCAATAGCAAGGGCCGTGTTGGCGGCTGGGATGACCAGTCTTGGGCGGCGGCATTTACTTATGACGTAACACCAAATATTGCAGCTCACCTTGGCTTGTATCATGTTGAAATCGAACGAGAAACTCAGCCTGCTTATCAGATTAGTGGTATTGGCGCTCGGGCATTTGGGTTATGGGAACAAGATGATCTGAACTGTATTGAGGGCGAAGGCTCTCAGCAAACGGCATTGGGTCCGCGTAGCTTTACAGCGAATGCTGCTTATTGCGGTGAATTAAAACCCTACGCAGCTGAGATTGCGCCGCGTAGTTATGGCCCAACTGCCTTGGTTATGGACCCGCGTAGCTGGGGGGCTGTCGCAAGTACCGATCTAGTGACTTTGGCTTTTGATTGGTCTATTACCGAAGATATGACCTTGAGTTACTTATTCGGTTGGACTGGGCATGACTCTAACTCCACTGGTGGGCCTGGCGGCGAAGATCCTGAACTGGGTTCTAGTGTTGAAGTGGGTACAGGTATTTCTAATATCGTTCAGGTAAATGCTTTCAGTAGCCGGCCGAATTCCGAGATTGAGTCCTTTTCTCATGAATTACGTCTCGACTGGCAGATTACTGATCGCATTGGTGTGCGCGTGGGTGGGTACTTCTCAGAGGTTGAAGATCGTCAGTGGACTTTGCTTTTCCTGAGCCCTGTTTGTTCATCAGGTCAGTTCACTGACGCCCAAGGTGATGTGATTGGTAACTCTGACAACTGTGATGTGGCCCTCGGAAATGCTCTGTCGCCAATCGTAACGGATCGCCGTGCTACCGATATTACTTTTATCCAAGCTTACGATATGGGTTTCCGTCAGCATGCCACTAATCGCGCTGAAGATACCGCCTACAACGATATGGTTGAGGCGGCGTTTATTGCATTTGATGTGGATATTACCGATAGCATCAGCTTGTCTGCCGAGGGTCGTTATACTCACGAGAAAACTGAGGTGTACTATCATACCGACTCCTTTGGTATCGCCTACGGTGAGAAGGTTGATTACTCTTTAATTCCAGGTCGCGTGTTTGGTATTCCTTCAGGAGATTGTACTGATCCGGTGACAGGCATTAACGACGGCACTACCTTGTGCAGCGCCATTGTTGATCCATCTGACGCTGAAGATTTCTATTCCTTCTCGCCGCGCGCCATCCTTGAGTGGAAGCCGACAGATGAGCATATGTTCTACATTTCTGCGGCCAATGGTGTTAAGGCAGGTGGTTTTAATAATGCGGTTGACCCAAGTCAAAAAGTTTACGATATCGAAGAAAACTGGACCTATGAAATAGGCACTAAAAATCAGTTTTTTGACGATCGTCTAACGCTCAATTTAGCACTGTACCAAGTGAATTGGACTGGAATGCAAGGTGGTGTTTCACCCGCGGTGGTTGGCTTGTCAACGTCCGATGTTATCGAAAACCTCGGTGAAGCGACCAGCGTCGGTCTCGAGTCAGAAATTGTTGTTCGCTTGACTGAAAGTTTGATTGTTGATTTAGGCTTGTCGTTTAACGATCCAAAATATGAAGACGGCGTAAAATACTCACCGGCAGTAACACGATTCCAGTGTGATAAAACTGATCTCTGTGCTGACGATGGCGAAGTGGGCGGCAATCAGTTGGCGCGTACATCTAAAGTTCAGGTCAACAGTGGTTTTACGTATAACTTAATGTTTAACAGCGGTTGGATGCTAAGCACTCGCTATGATTTTACCTACCAAAGCAAACAGTATGTTACGCCGCTAAATCTTGCCTGGGTACCTGAGCGCTTTATTTCTAACGCCTCTATTAATCTTCTCGATCCAAATGATGTATGGGAATTCAATCTCTGGGGCAAGAATATATTTGATGAAGACAAAGCGGCAAATGCATTCTACCTAGGTGTTTTTAACCAGTACCTGGTTTCCAAGGTAACGGGTCCTTCGTATGGCCTACAAGTGAAATACAACTTGTAAGCTGCGTGATACTGATAACAATAGGAATGGAGCTGTACAGTGACAAGTGAAACATCTACGCCAATTCGGGTTGCCGCTGCGCAGTGCGCCATAGGCAGTAATATGGACGAAAACCTGAGTACCTGCTTGCGGGTACTCGACAAGGCCGCCGAACATAAGCCCGTACTGGTGGTGCTGCCGGAGTTTTGCAATCACTTGTCATGGTATGACAACGCCGAACATTGTTATGAAGTTTCACTAACACTCGATTCAGCTTTTCTTACGGCAATCTCCGCTAAAGCTAAGGCTATTGGCGCCTATGTCAGTATTGGCGCAACCCTGCGGAGAGAGGGCGGCAAGGTTAGTGGTTCTGCACTTCTCTATTCTCCGCAAGGCGAACTGCTGGGTATTGCTGACAAGCAGGTATTGATTGGGCATGAGAATGACTTTCTAGAACCCGCGCAAAACGCCGCGCCGATTATCGACACCGACATTGGCCGCCTCGCCATGTATATGTGCATGGATGGCGTCATAAACGAAACACCACACTGTCTCGCTTTGCGTGGCGCGCAGGTCTTGTGTAACAGCCTCAACTCATTTGCACCAGACGAAGGGAATTTACATATTCCTGTGCGCGCAGCCGAGAACAAAGTCTTTGTTGTTGCGGCCAACAAGGTTGGCCCGTTAGTGCCAGAAGCCATGATGGCCGACATCAGCGCGGCGACAAATATCCCCGAAGTCTTTTTGTGCGGCGCAGGAGAAAGTCAAATTGTCGCGCCAGATGGCACAGTGTTAGCCATGGCGCAAACCCAGGACGAGGAAGTGATTTCTGCACTGATCACAGTGGTAGCGGCCGACAGTAAAGTCCGCCCTGACGGTACTGATATCATCGCATCGCGTCGACCTGAGCTCTATAGCAGCCTCGGTGAAAATCCTGCGTCACAAAGCTTAGCTGTGTTTGGCGGTAAACCGGATCTGCAAGCGGCAATGATCCGTTGGCAAGACGAAACGATTGCAGAAATGTGTGTGCTGGTTGCTGAAGCTCAACGTGCCGGTGCTCAGCTCATTGCGCTATCGCCGCCGGCGGCGTTTGCCCATATTCAAGAAAATGAACTAGGCCATTGGCAGTTGCGTGGTGCTGAGCTCGTTAGCGCGCTGGGCGAAATTCTTAATGATGATGTTTACGTGCTTAGCGCGCAGGTTGCTGCGCAGGGCGCCGCATATCAACATCAAGTTGTCGCAATTGCTAGCCACGGCGTTGTTGCAGAGCAGGGGCAAGTGCACTTCAGTCAACGCTTTGCTTGGTCGACATTGGCGGATGATTTTACGAGCGTCGACCTGCCTTTTGCTCGTGTATGTATGCTGACGAGTGACGACAGTATATACCCCGAAAGTTTCCGCCTTTGTGCTATGGCAGCGGCAGAAATTGCAGTAGTGCCGATGATGCCTTTGGAGCATTGGGAGCTGCAGACTGGCCTTGTAGAGCGCGCAGCAGAGAATAGACTCAACCTCTTGGCGCCGACTGCTAATTTTGAGTTTGGTCGCGGTTTTGCTGCCGGGCTACTTGAGGATTTTACCGTTTTTGGCGAGTGGAAAACGCGCATCTTTGACGGCGTACTGACTCGTCCGCCGCTAACAGACATGCGTGACGACAGTGCCATAACCCTGGCGATGCTTCACCCTCGCTATGCAGAGAATAAAGTTGTGTCGCGCAACACTCACCTGATTGAAAATCGGCCGTGGTATTTGCTGCAGCCGATGACTACCGCAAATTAAGGACAACACCATGAGTATGTCATTACCCAAAGCCCTCCACGAAAAAGTACTTAAGGCCATTGTTGAGCGCTTTGATTTGGTCGAAGACCTTGCGGAAGACGGCGGTCCCTTTCTGCCGTTGAATAGTCATATTCCTATGCATGAAGGTTCGGTTGGCTATATGCGCCGCTTCACTGGTAGCCCCATGTTCCAAGTGGTGACCTCGAGTATTGTGGTGCCGGCTCTTCAACTCGATTCCCATATGGTATTTGCATTCACACCCTCAGACAGTGCAGTTCCCCATTTTACGGTTGACTCTGTTTGTGCAGGTGAACATCACGCCTTTCATCTAGACCTTATCCCACGTATGGATCTCGGTTCACAGCTCACTTATATGAATGAAGTGTTTTTGCCGTTGACCGAAAGCTGGGAGCGTGGCAGTGCAATTGAAGGCTTGAGTCGCGCGCATTTGTCGCCGCGTCAGCTAGGAATTATGTCGCCATGGATGCTAGCCAATCGCGCCACAGAATCTGCGTTCGTTGAAATTGGCAGTGTGGTTGATGACTACCTTAATCACTGGTTTGGATTGGTTGAAAATGGCATTTCGACTGAAGCCCTCAATGGGCTTAGCGCGAGTGAATTGATTGAGCGCGATCGCCGCAATAAATTTGCCATTTTCAATGCTGATGTCGACCCCGTATGGCAGCGCATTGCACCACTAGTTGGCAATGAAGCGGCAGAAAAACAAATTGAAACCTTGCGCGCCGTGAGCGCTTAAGACCTCACGACGTGACGCTAGGAGATAAATAATGGCCAAAATGATAAGTGAATTATTAATTGAAGACATGACCCCCGAAGAGCGCGAGCGCGCTGAACGGGTCGAATCAATACTGCCTACGCTCGCTGAGCGCGCAGTGAAAACTGACCGTGAAGGAAAATTCGATCCGGATAATGTCCGTCTGCTTGGCGAGGCCGGATTGCTTGGGCTGATGGTGCCCCGAGAATACGGCGGCCTTGGCGGCGGCTTGCGCGATTGGGCGGCAGCGTGTTTTGCGATTGGTAGCGTGTGCCCCTCCACCGGCTTGGCCTATTTCTTTCACAACACCTCTGCCTCACGTGGCACCTTGGCGCTGGCTGCTTTGGATGAAGGTTTGTTCTCTGCCGAAGAAGCGCCAGGTGTGCGGGCCTTTGCTGAGAAAGTACTCTACACCATGGGGCGCGATCGCAAGTGGCTTGCAAATTACGCCAGTGAATCTGTTAAGTCGGAGCACTCGGCCATTACCATCACCACTGAGGCACACAAGGTTGAGGGCGGTTGGGAACTGAATGGCGAAAAATCATTTGGTTGCGCCACGGGTATTGCCGATCAGTATCTAGTTACCGCCGGTCTGCAGGGTATTAATGACGCTAGCGCCTTGTGCACGTTCTTTGTTGATCGTGATGCGCCGGGTACACGTGGTCGCATTGAATGGGATGCAATGGGCATGCGCGGTACGGCGACTGAAGGCTTGGTGTTAGAAAAAGTATTTGTGCCCGATGATGCCGCGCTCGCAATTCCGGGCGCCTTTGCTCGTAGCTGCCAAATGAGCCGCTCAAGTTTTGTTGGCAACCAAGTTGCTGCGTCGGTTATCTACCTGGGCGCAGCGGTAGCGGTATACCAAACTGCGATTAAAATGCTCAAGGAAAAAACCTTTGTCGACACCGGAAAACCTATTGGGACCGGTCCATTCCAATCGCAGTTTGTGGGCGATATGTACGCCGATTTACAAACCGCATTGCTGTGGGCGCGGCGTCAGATTCAGATTGAAAGCTGCAATCCGCCAATGGTTTCTAAAGACGAGGTGGTGACTTTTTGGCGAACCTGTAAAGGTCAGATTGCGGAATACAGTTTTAACGTAGGCGTGACTGCGCTGAAAGCTGCTGGTACATCCGGGACCATGTTTAGTACCCCGTATTCGCGTGCCTTACGTGATCTTGCGATGGGTTTGGTGCAAGCCTTCCCCGCCGAGCGCGGTAGGCTTGAGGCGGCTAAGTTAATTATTGAAGGTCGTGAACAAAACTCCTTTGGTAAAGGCTAAATCATGCTGCTGAATTTAATCAATGGTGAGCATGCGGCACCACGTGTCGCGCTAGATAGCTGGGTGTGTAACGCCAGTACTGCGGCGCAGTTATTTCCACAATTAGCGGCGGACGCCGAGCAGGTCGAAGAGGCAATCGTAACCGCATCGGCGGTTCATGCAGGTGGTGAATGGTCGGGACTGAGCAATTCGTCGCGGGCGGATCTACTTGACGCTGCGGCTGACGCACTCGCCGAGCAGGCAGAAAGGATCGCGGAGGCCGACGCGCGTTGTACAGGTGCGATCTTAAAATTTACCCGCGTTGTAGCCAGCATTTGCCCAATGGCATTTCGGTCTGCGGCAAATTTGCTGCGTGGCTTGGAAGCCGAAACTGCTGGGCATGAGCCACTGCAAGGCCCCCATGGTGCGTTGTTAAATGAACGTTTGGCACTGGGTCCTGCGGCAATTATTGCACCATGGAATGCGCCCTCAGGAATCGCCTGTCATAAAATTGCCTCGGCGCTGGCGGCGGGTTGTCCGGTTATTGTTAAACCCTCTGAGTGGGCGCCCCTGTCTGCGCAGTATATTGTTGAAGCGCTGCAAGAGGTGGGTTTTCCTACTGGTCTAATTCAGTTGCTTCATGGCGATGCCAAAGTCGGCGCTGCACTCGTGGCAGATTCACGGATTGCAGCGGTGTCTTTTACTGGTGGTTTGGCAGGTGGTCGCGCGGTGGCAACCGCGTGTGCACAAGATATTAAACCCGCGCAGTTGGAATTGGGCGGTAATAATGCGTTGGTGGTATTGGAAGATGCCAATATTGAGGCGAGCTGCGATGCAATCGTGCAGGGCTTGGTGACTTTGAATGGTCAGTGGTGCCGAGCACTGGGCCGTTTGCTGATTCATGAGTCACTGGTCTCGCCTGTGCTAAAGGGTGTTATGGCGCGACTTGAGAAATTGCATATTGGCAGCGCATTATCACCAGAAAGTGATATGGGGCCACTGGTTCATGCCGCACACCTCGCTCATATTAAACAAACACTAGAAGCGTATCGGGCACTTGGTGGCAAGGTAATGCAGAGCAGTTCAATACCAACAACACCCGGTTATTATTTTGCTCCGGCACTTATTACAGGTTTGACGCCAGAGCAAACCCGCAATGAAACCTTTGGACCAGTGGCAACTGTACACAGTTTTAACAGTGACGATGAGGCAGTTGCACTAGCCAACGGCACACCCTTTGGTTTAGCCGGTTATGTGTTTGGTGAAGAGCAGCGCTGCTGGGCTGTGGCCAAGCAAATGCGCACCGGAATTGTAAAAATAAATGCCGTAACCATGATGAATTTGCACCCACTCGCACCCCGACCTGCCTGGGGTTTGAGCGGGCAGGGCGATGAGGGCGTACGTGAGAGTTTTGAGTTTTTCCGTGGCAGCCGCGTTATTGGTGTAGGGGCGAGACCGTGAGCGAATATTTTAATTGTGATCATGGCCTCTATATCAATGGTCTGCAGCGACCAGCCATCAATGGCGACTGGTTCGACGTTTTGTCGCCCCTCGACGAACAGCCGCTAGCACGTGTGGCCAGCGCCAGTGAGAAAGATGTCGCTGAGGCAGTTGCGGTGGCCGCTAAGGGTTTGGTCTTGTGGTCAGCACTGCCCCCTAAAGATCGCGAAGCGGTGTTACTTAAAGCGGCGCAGATCATGGAGGCCGAAGGCGAAGCCCGCTACCTTGAGCTACTTATTCGTGAAAGCGGCTCAAGTATTACAAAGGCGCGCTTTGAAATTTCGTACACCGTAGATTTACTGCGCACTGCGGCGGGCGAAGTGCGCCGACTTTATGGCGATACTTTCCCGAATGATCGCCCCGATCGCATGTCTATGGTTTTTCGTGAACCGCTCGGTGTGGTGGCGGTGGTGTCTCCGTATAATGCGCCGCTTGCCCTACTTTGCAAAATGGCGGCATTTCCGCTTGCTGCAGGCAATAGCGTGGTTATTAAACCATCGGAAGAAACGCCGATAATCGCCCTAGCCTTCGCGAAATTACTCGTTGAAGCGGGGCTGCCCGCGGAGGCGGTTAGCGTGCTGCCGGGCTTTGGTTTGCAATGCGGTGCGCCACTGGTCAATCACCCCGGTATTGACGGCATTGCACTTACTGGTTCGACTCAAACCGGGAAAATGATTGGTGCGGCGGCCATGCAACGCATGGTGCCGGCGCAACTAGAACTTGGCGGAAAGAGCGCACTGTTAGTACTGCGCGATGTTGACCCTGAGCGGGCGGCGGCCATTGCGGTGGCTGGCATGTTTAACCACGGTGGCCAGATCTGTATGGCCAACTCGCGGATCATTGTCGAGGCGCCGATTTACGATGCCTTTTGCGCTGCAATAAAGCGTGAAGCTGAGGCTTTGGAAATTGGCAATGTTTTCGATAATCAGTGTGCTTACGGTCCGCTGATTAATCGTCGCGCAGTTGAGAAAATTCAAGCACATCAAACCGATGCCTTAGCACGCGGCGCCACGCTTCTTTGTGGTGGCAAGATTCGTGAAGGCTTGGTTTACGAGCCAACATTGCTGCTTAGTCCACCATTGGATGCCAGTATCTGGCGGGAGGAGAGCTTCGGCCCTTTGGCCAGTATTGTCTCGGCGGCAGACTTGGACGAAGCCATTGAGCTTGCTAATGACAGCGACTACGGCCTGTCGGCTGGCGTACTGACCTTAAATATGCAATGGGGTTTCACTGCTGCGCGGCGTATAAAAGCCGGCGCCGTGCATATTGGCATGCACTCATTCCAGAGTAATGCCCTAGCACCGGTTGGCGGCAGCGGTTACTCAGGCGTAGGCCGCAGCGGCGGTAAATTTAGTACCAAAGAATTCACCGAATTAAAATGGATTAGTGTCGAGCTTGGAGCTGCACTGTGAGCGAGGTGCTCGTGCAGCGCGGCTATGTGCCTGCCGGCACAGGGCAAATGCATTATCGCTTTGCGGGTCAATCTGGCGCGCCGGTTTTACTGCTTATTCATCAGGCGCCAAGTAGCTCGGTTATGTTTGAGGCCATGATGGCTTCACTCGCTGAGGACTACTATGTACTTGCGCCAGACCTGCCCGGATTTGGCCAAAGTGACTCGCTAACAATCAGCAATACCATTGCTGATTGGGCTGACGCGCTAAAGGGTTTTTGCCAGGAAATTACTGGTGCTCAGACCTTAGCTGGGGTATTTGGTCATCACACTGGGGCTGCAGTTGCGACTGAAATGCTTTATCGCCACCCGCAAATTGCAGACAGCCTAATGTTGTCTGGCCCGACGCTGCTGAATCAAATTTTGAAAAATATCCTGCCAGAAAAAGCGAGGGCTTTTCCCGCGTCAGCGGATGGCTTGCATTTGCTTGGTATGTGGCAGCGTATGCAAGGTAAAGATACCCAGGCCGAGTTAAGTCTGATACTCCGTGAAACCTTGCTGGGCTTAGGAATGGGGGAGCGTTACCCCGATGCTTATGCGGCGGTGATTGACCACGATTTTCAGCGTGCAATTAGTGCGATAACACAGCCTGTGTTGATGTTTGCGGGTAGTGCAGACCCATTGTATTCCGTTTTAGATGACGCGTTTTCCTGTGTGCAGCAAGGCGTTGTAACACGTATTCCCAATACCACGAGTTGGGTATGTGACCGACAGCCGGATGTTGTCTGCGGGCTGATTCGGCGGTTTTTGAGCCGCTCAAGGCCAGCAGATAGCGCTGGTGGTAAAGAGGAGTGGTCCTGTGAGTCATAATCTCGAACGCAATAGCCTCGGCATTGTTGGTCGCCCAGCTCTGTTGTTGGTCGACATGATTAATGGTTTTACCAGCTCGCGCTGTCCGCTGGGCACAGATTGTCCTGAGGTAGTGGCTGCCAATGCACGCTTGCTTGCGGCGTTCCGGGCGCGTGGATTGCCCGTGGTGTTTACAACGGTGGTCTACCACCGCGACGATCAGGCCAAGGTATTTCGCGCCCGGATTCCGGCGCTTAATTGCCTTACCCCGGATTCCGAATGGGTTCAGGTCGACCCTGCGCTGCAGCCGATAGCGGGTGAATTGCTCGTAGAAAAGCAGTGGGCGAGTTCTTTTTATGGCACCGAACTCGATGCGGAACTAAAGGCGATGAATGTCGACACCCTTATCGTGACAGGGCTAACAACCAGCGGGTGTGTACGCGCGACCGTAGTCGACGGCCTCCAGCATGATTATGTAGTTATTGTGGCCGAAGAAGCGGTTGGCGATCGCAATGCAGAGGCGCACGCCGCTAATCTATTCGATATGCACGCTAAATACGCCGACGTGGTGAAAGTCGATGATGTGCTACATCAACTGCCGTAGAATGGCACCCAGCCATTATAAGGAGGAGTTATGGACGCTGTAATCGAAAAGCTATTTAGCGATCACGATCTGAAGTCTTTGCGCGGAGATACGCCAACCCCGCTTTATCACCAGACCTATTTATTGCTCAAGGGTCGAATACTCGACGGTTCAATTGCGTTTGGCGCGCAAATGCCGACCGAGCAGCATTTGGCCGAAGTTTTTGGGATCTCCAGAATTACCGCGAAACGCGCGATGGATGAACTTGCTGCCGAAGGCTTGGTAGAGCGCCGTCGCGGAAAGGGTACCCACGTTACTTATCAGTACACCGCCGAGGCGGTAAACGCACCACTGATGGGAATGTTAGAGAAACTGGCCAATCTTGGTCGTCGTACCAAGGTTCGGGTACTGGATTTGTCTGAGGTGACACCACCGCCGATGATTGCCAGCCAATTGGGGCTGAAATCTGGCGAGAAGGCCTTTCGCTTACTGCGTGTGCGCAGCAGCGAGGAGGGCAAACCATTTGCCTACTACGAGAGTTGGACTGCTGGAATTACCCACGGCTTCACCCGCGAGAATCTGGAATCGGCGGTGCGCTTAGAAGTGATTAAGGAAAATGGTCTGCAGCTGACCAAGGTCGAGCAGGATCTCAGTGCCATTGCGGTGAGTGCGGATGTGGCCCGTGAACTGCAAATGGAGCCCGGTGAACCGGCGCTAACGTTGTTGCGCCAGTCCTACAGCGAAGATGGTCGCTTGGTCGATATTCTCAGCTGCCAATATAACCCGCGGCGGTTTATCTATCGTATGAGTCTGGGTATAGATGAGTACATAGGTGAGCAGACGTAAAATTTAATGATGTCTGATATTTACGGAAGTAGTTATGAATCAACCCATTGTTGTCGTTGGCGCAGGTCCGGCTGGATCAGCCCTGACGCTTTATTTAGCACAGCACAATATCCCCGTTATTCTGCTTGAGCAGGCAGAGCAACTCCCGGTTGATTTACGCGCGTCTACTTTTCATCCACCGTCACTGGAAATGCTCGACAGCATTGGCGTCACTGAGAAGATGGTGGCAAAAGGGCTGATCGCAGACAAATATCAATACCGAGATCGGCAGAGCAACGATATTGCTGAATTCAATATGCAGCTAATTGCCGACGAAACCAAATTTCCATTTCGCCTGCAGCTTGAACAATATGAGATGACACGTATTGTCGGTGACATGCTCAAAGACTACCCCTGTGCCGATGTGCGCTTTGGTCATAAAGTGATGGGCTGTCAGCAAAACGACGAGGGCGTAACAGTAACAGTCGAAACCGCGACGGGAACTGTAGAGCTGCAAACTCCCATTCTCATTGGAACCGACGGCGCCTCAAGCAATGTGCGTAAAGGCGCGGGCATTGGTTTTGGCGGCTTTACTTACGACGAAAAATTTCTGGTCGTCAGCACCAGCTTCCAGTTTGAAAATGTCTTCGATAATCTGGCTTGGGTAAATTACGTATCCGATCCCGACGAATGGTGCGTGATATTGCGCACTGAGAAGCTCTGGCGGGTGTTGATTCCCACTGTACCGGGAGACGCTGACTCGCTGCTATTGTCGGATGAGTTTATTCAATCTCGGCTACGCCACTTGCACGATAAAGGTAGCGATTACGATATTCATCATCGTACCCTTTACAATGTACACCAGCGTGTATCAGAGACCTATTACACCGGACGTATTGCCTTGGCCGGCGACGCCTGTCATATCAATAATCCTCTCGGGGGCATGGGTATGAATGGCGGTCTGCACGACGCCTTCAATTTGGCCGAGCGTCTGGTGCGAATTTTTCGCGATGATGCTGATATCGAAAGCGAGTTTGCTCAGTACGACCGTCAGCGTCGCCAATTGGCGGTAGACTTTGTGCAAAAGCACACCATCGAAAATAAAAAACTGATGGAGTCCACTGATCCAGATATGCAGAAAAAACGTCAGGCTATGCTGATGGAATCTGCGAATGATCCGGCCAAAGCCAAAGCGTTTCTCATGGAGCGCGCTATGATCAACTGCGTGCGTGACAGTCTCGCTGTAGCCTAGTTTTACAAAATTCATTATTGAAAACCAAATCCGCAGCTGGCGATAAAACGTCGACTGCGGATTGCCGTCTTTGTACGGCGCAGACATACCAAGGGAATTACCCGCTGTGTTTATTATCTTTCTGGTTATCGTCTTAGATCTTATCGGCTTCGGCATTATGATTCCGATATTTCCCTACTTTGCACAAAACCTCGGCGCCGGTGCTGGCCTCGCGACCGCGCTAATGGCGACTTACTCAGCGGCATTATTTATTAGCACGCCCTTGCTGGGCAGGCTAAGTGATTACTATGGCCGCAAACCTGTACTGCTATTAAGCATGGCGGGGGCGGTTGCTGCCTACCTATTACTCGCCTCATCAACGACGCTGTGGATGATCGCCTTGGCCCGAATTTTGGGCGGCGCGATGGCCGGTAATCTAGCCGCCGCGCAGGCCTATGTTACCGACATCACCACTGCAGAGAATCGCGCCAAGGGTATGGGTATGGTCGGCGCGGCGTTTGGTATAGGGTTTATCGTTGGGCCTGCTTTAGGTAGTGCGCTTGCCGGTGAGGATTTTGAATCTGCCAACTTTGTATTGCCGGCGCTGTTTTCTGCGGTTATGTCGGCGTTGGCGTTCTTTACTATTTTGTTTTTTCTACCAGAAAGCCTGCCGTTGGAAAGCCGTCAGGCGCTGCGTCGGCAAGCGCGACAGAGCCGTTTACAAAGTTTGCGGACCCTGGCGTCTAAGCCCGCATTAATGGCGATAATTTCCTGTGCGCTGGTCTACAACATTGGCGCAGGATTGGTGGAGTCGCTGTTCCCTATATGGACTGCTGAGTTGGGCGTAATTGACGGTCCTCGCGGCCTAATGCCGATACTGCTGGCGAGTGGTATTGTGCTAGTGGCTATCCAAGGTGGTTTGATTGGTCCATTAACCCGGCGCTTTGGGGAATTGACGCTATTGCGCAGTGGCGCCTGTATTTATGCCGGAGGCCTTGTGTTTATGGCATGGGCTGGCGAGCAAGGTAGTTTGCTGTTGGTTACCATTGCCATGATGGTGCAGTCGGCGGGGGCGGCGTGTGTATTAACCAGTGCTCAAAGTTTAGCCTCTATGGCGGCGGTGCACACTGATCGCGGTATGGTGATGGGAATATTTTCTTCCGCAGGTACCTTGGGCCGCACCTTGGGCACAGTGGTCACTGGCAGCTTATTCGCACATGTTTATCTGCACTCCTCTTATTTACTAGGAGCATGTTTGAGTTTGGTGCTGCTGTATTTGTCGCGCTCGGCGGCGCCGATTGTGGAACTGCGGGCGCAGGCTAAGTAGGCCAGCTACGCGGTTGCCAGCGTGGCTATTCTTTATTCAGCCGCATTAGAATGTTATCAATAATTTGGCTTGGCGGTGGCGCTATATCAATAGTCCAGCCGTAGTCAGGCAATTCAAGTGCGCTCAATTGGGATGCCAATAAGCGAAGGTCGAAGAAATGCCCCTTTCGTGAAGTGAGTCGCTCATTCAGCAACTCCGCAGTACCGTGCAGCATAATCCACTCTATGCGGCCGTGGCATTTGGCGGCCAAAACCTGTCGGTAGCTTTCCTTTAATGCCGAGCAGGCGAGAACAGCGCCGCCCCTGCTTTCCCAGCTTGCGATTTCATTGGCTAGCAATTCAAGCCAGGGCTGGCGATCATCGTCATTTAGCGGAACGCCACTCTTCATTTTTTCTACATTGGCGTCGGGATGAAAGTCATCGCCGTCGTAAAAGGGCAGCGCTAAGGCGTCAGCTAATAGCTTACCTATTGTTGATTTTCCTGTTCCGGATACACCGCAAACAATTGCAATCATATGCTTACTCCATCAGTGGCCGGTAAGTGCAAGTACACCGTTAAACGAAATCAAAATCGAGAATAAAAAGGCTAAGCCTAATACGAAGTTGAGGAGATGTCCTGCGGCATGTACGCCCATTAATTTTTTGTTGTTGATCATCAAAATAATTCCGAGGATAACCAAGGGCAGTACAAATACATTAAAGACCTGTGTAAGTAATTGCCCCTTAACAGGATTGAAGCCGAGTACCGGAATGGTAAGTGCAAAAATAGCGGCGATACCGGTGATTATACGGAACTGTTTGGATTGGGTGTCTAGTTTGCCCGAGCGGTAGTCTTCAATTAATAGTGGTGCGATTAACATGCATGGGAATACTGATGATAAGCCTGCGGCAAGTGTGCCAAAAAAGAAAACCGTCAGTGCGCCCTTGCCGGCAACGGGCTCTAAGGCATTGACCATGTCGAGAACGGCGGTTACTTTTTTGCCGTCGTGATATAGCGCGCCTGCCGCAACAGCCATAACTGCTCCGCTAATAATAAACACAAGCACTGCGGCGACAATGGCATCTTTCTTTTGCTGAGCACTGTCTTTGATCGTCCAGCCCTTACCTTGAATGAACAGCGGGCGAGAAAGAAACGTGGCGGCAGCCATGGTTGTTCCAACAAAGGCAGCGACCATCATTTTTCCGCCTTCTACGTCTGGTATCACCGGTATCAAGCCTCTCACTACCTCAACAGGTAAGGGATGCACAACAAACAATGACAGAATAAAAGACAGGCCCATACAAGACACAAAGATGGTAAGAATTTTTTCAAACAGAGAGTACTTACCAATCAGTAATATCGCGTACATGATGCTGATCACCACAACCGCAATAGCGATTACAGCTCCGTATTTATGAGGCACCACCGAGGGGAAATACATGGCAATCATTTCAAACAGAATATTGGCCGAAATACCGAGAATTCCTATTAGTGAATTCCATTGGCCGAAGGTCACACCAATAATGATTAGAATGGCCATCGGCTTGCCAAACCTTAGGTGTTTCTTAAAACTGTAGAGTGCGGTTTCTCCGGTCACCAGCGCAAAGTTACCGTAGGCATAAATTAATACGCCAGAAAATATGCAGCTGAGTAAGAGCACCCACAGTAACTGCATACCAAAGGTGCTGCCCGCGACGATCATTGATGTCACGCTACCGGTGCCGATGGTATAGCCGATTGCTAAAAATGCCGGGCCAAAACTTAAGAATAGTCTAATGAGTGCTGACACAATGAATCCTCAATATATAATCATTATTAGTTGCAAGTGGTTGCAGATACCTTGTTCTGTTAACACCGAGATGAATCGATGGCTAATGCTAAAAGCGCGATTCTTCTGCCATTTTGACTACGCCAACCGTGAGGATAAGATTGGCAAAACGACGTTGTTCACCGGTCTGAATAATTAATGTCGTCGCTGGATCTCGAATCTTGTCGTAGAACGCCCAGCGCTCCATCGTCTCCCACGTAACATCGCCAAGCAGTAATTGATAGGCGTCGTGAATCTCGGCGCAGGCCTCCGCTGGTTTTTCCATGACAGTGGCGCCCTGAATTGGGCATACCGCCACTATACCTTCGAGCACTGTTAGGGCATCCAATAGCCCGGGGCGAAAATTAAGATGCACCGTTGTGGAATTAGGGCCGGCCATTGCGCCGACCGCTAAATTGCCGTCGGCGATCACAACTTGTGCGAAATGGCCGGAGCGACCAAGGACTTCTAAAATAGTAGGGTGTATTACCGCTGTTTTAAGCATTTGTTGTCTTTATTACCGTCGCGAAAGGAATGCTCAGCGCCACTAACGATAGCGCCAGCTTATGCTTGGCCAGGCAAGCCGTTACATATTGTAAACACCGCCGTTGATATCGAGCGTCGCGCCGGTGATAAAGCCATCGTACTCGGAGGCTAAATACGTCACGGCCCGCGCCACATCGTTGGCATTGCCAGGGCGTTGGATGGGAATGCCGGCAATTGTCTGATCCGCTGATTCTTTTGTTGTGTGCGTATTGTGAAACGAGGTGCCTAAGATAAGGCCCGGTGCAACAGCATTAACACGTGTACCCTGAGGCCCCAGCTCCGCTGAGAGTGCACGTGTTAAGGTCAAAATCGCGCCTTTGCTCACGGAGTAGGCAAGCGAGCCCGCGTGACCGCCTTTGCGACCAGCGAGGGATGCCAGGTTCACAATGCTGCTGTTTGCATGCTTTGCGAGATAGGGCGCTGCGGCCTGTGTTACAAACATCATGGAAGTCAGGTTGATGTCCATTACCTTGTGCCAGAATGCTGAATCCATATCGTTTAGGGATCTCCGCGCCACTAAGGAACCCGCATTGTTTATCAGTATATTGAGCCCTCCCAGTGCAGTTGCAGCCTGTTCGACCACGGCATTCGCGTCTGCTTCGTCGGTTAAGTCGCCTTTTATGGCCACCGCTTTTAGACCTTTTTCGGTGGCATAGTCGATTAGTCGGTTTGCTGTATCCGCGCTAGAAAAATAGTGGATAGCAACATTGGCGCCACTGTCTATTAAGTGACGGGTGATCGCTTCGCCAATTCCTTGTGCGCCAGCGGTTACCAGAATATTCTTGCCTGCCAATTTGCTGTTCATGTCGTTACCTAATGTAAATGATCGTAATGGAGCTTTGTGTTGGGTATTTGAATTTTGCCGTACAAATCGGTGGTTCATAGAAGTATCCCTACCAGTCGCCTTGGTGGAGCGCGTCCGGTAGGGATAACGCTACGGTATTGCCGAATATTGACTACTGGTACTTAATATTCCGGGTTTCATAGTCGTTGTTGTTTGCACTGATTTTGGCGGTATTTTTCATGAGCACATCTTCAATCACGGTAATGGGTTCGCCGTTGGATAGGTGCAGTTTAAGTGGTGCGCTATCAATCCATTTTGAATCGGAAATATGGAGGTGTTGGACGCCGTGAAAATACATCGACGATGCTGATTTATGGGTAGAGCCCTTCCCAGTGTTGGTGAATATATTGTTTGTCACCGTTACCATGGGGCCAAAGGTGCTCTCGTCGAAGCCACCGCGATACACGTTGGCTATCTCCGCTTTAATGTCGGTAAAAGTGTTGCCAGCGATGGTTAGATTCTCGACGCTGTATACGCCAATGTCGTCAGTTTCTTTGTCTAAAACGAGGACCGCGCCAGTGATGTTCGTTATCTCGGAGTCAATGATCTCGATGGAGTCAGCGAAGGTACCTGGTGTCGCTTTGAAGAAATCGAAATAGCCGTTGATATCGAGGTCGGTGACTTTGATATTTCGTACCGAAAGCGAGTAGTTGATGTTCATAGCGTAGCCACTGGTTCGAATAATATTATTACCTTTGTAATCAGGTGATTCAGCACCGTCGAACCACAGGTTTTCTATCTCCAAGGCGCCACCATTTTCGATGACTAAAAAGCTGGGCTTTTGCGAGCGAATAATGGGCTTTTTCCCGCTTTTTGCGATTATAGTAATGGGGTGTTTGATGGATGCGAGCTTAGTCAGTAAGTACTCTCCGCCATTTTCAAGGATTAGGGTATCGCCAGGTTCACTTTTATCGAGTGCCGCAAGTATGGTGTCTGTTCCTGCGTCAACTGCGATCGTCTTGCCACTATGGAATGCAATATTGGATTCGTCTTTTTTGTAATAGTTAGCGCCGGTTTGTGCTTTGGATATGGGTAGTTTGATTTCGCCAAAGGCGATTTTATCGACGAGTGATTGCTCTGGAACGCGCAGACTTTGCTTGTTTTCGCTGACTTTGTACTCTGAATTTATGAATCCGTCTTTGATTGTTGCCGGTATGTTCACTTCACTGTTGATAATGTTTCCTTCAAAGGCAATGCCAGAAACATCGTCGTACAATGTAATGGGGTCAAGATTACCCTTCCCCATTATGAGGTTGTTTCGGAACGAGGAGTCTATAGGTGTTGCGGTGCGCTCTTCGTCGCTGCCCGCACCGAAGTTTATGTAATCGCTATCTACAACAATATTGTTTTCCATGATGGCTTCAATTGCTTGGTTGTAGCGATTCGGTGAGGAGTTCGGAACGCCGTTCATAATGACCAGTGCGCCGCGAAAACGATGGCCTGTTAGGCCTGAAAGATAGTTGTTTTTAACTGTTTGGTATTCATTGATGATGCGAATACCGCCGGTGTTGGGTTTGCGGTTGCCTATAATGTAATTGCCTTCAACGGTGGTGTGGTGGCCATGACGCATTGTTAAGGTGCCTTGGCTTTCGAAGATCACATTGCCTCGATACACGTTGCCACTGGATTTGTTCGAGATAATTTCATGCTCGCCATTCACGCGGTCGAAAAAGTTGTATTGAATAAGGGTGTTGGAGTATTTGGTGGAAAAGTGGCTGGTGCCCACGCGTAATGTTTCACCGCCATTGGCGCCGAGAATCTGTCTTGGTCCAAAATAGTTGTATTCAATAAGGTGATTGTTCTCTTCGCTGCCCTCTGAATTGAGTCTCACAGCAAGGGTAACGCCACGATTACGTTTGTTAACCAAAGAATTGTGGTCGAATCGATTATTTTTGCCATAAATAGCGACCCATAGATCTGCTAGATGTCGTTCCGGATGGCTAAAGTTGTCGATCACCGTATTGGTGACCCGAGCGTTGTTTGCTAAGTCATTATTCGATGTGCGAAAAGAAATGACCTCGCCAGTTGGCGTATAGCCGTCTTTGAATACCAAGCCTGAAACCACAAAGTATTCACCCGATAAGCTGAGGTTCGATTGGCCAGTAATTATTACCTTGCCCGGTGTTTGGGCTTTTAATTCTATACGTTTTTCTGGTAGCCCTTTCGCTTTAAAAACTAACTCGACGTCTCGCCATACGCCATTGGCTAGAACGATTTCATCGCCGGGCTTTACCGTTTCCACAGCCTTATCGAATTGCGCCATGGTCTTTACTAGCTTTGCACTACTCATAGGTGAAAAGGATAAAAATACCAGTAGCAGTGCTAATGGATAGAAACGTGATTTCCCTATTTCTGACATGTTCGATACTCCTGAAATTTGGCTGCTACGCGAAAATTTTGACGCTTAGCGAGTAGGTACACTTTAGTTATTGATTTACTTTAAAGGTGTTGCGGGTCCGACTATCAGTTTGGAGAAAGTGACTTTGGCGTAGTCGCCGTTGAGTACATCGGTTTTCCAGTTGCCGGTACCCGCACAGGCCGGGTAGCGAAAGCTCGGGTCATCAGCCTTGGTGCTGCATTGGTTGTAGGCGCCGGCCTTAAAATACAATGTCTCATCCTTGTATCCTGATGAATGGTCCGCGCTGTCTATAATGCCGTTGGCGTCGATGTTGTTTGCTAGATTGATCTGGTAATTGACGGTGGGGTGTTTTGCGCTGCTAAATGTCAGGTACATAGTGTTTTTGTATATATTTACGGTGTAGCTAAACGCATCGCCCAGTGCAATGCCGTCCTCACCGGGGTCTGAAGAATTGTCCCAATTACTACCCCAAACCGGATACGCTATGTCGATTCTATTGGGGTCGTCCGTCGCAAGGTTTCGTTCGTAGGCCCAAAATACGGAACCCGTCTTATGATTTGGCCACTTTTTATAGGAAATTTTCAGCGGTTCATTTCCCCAGCCTAAGCCGGGCTTTTGTTCGGTATCATCAAGTTGGTATGCATGCACCTGACCTACTACAACAGAGTAGGCGGGCGGCTTCTTTGGGTGTTTGGCGTTCTGGGCGACGTGGTCTATGTGAAGCGTCGCTTCAAGTTTTCCGCCGACTGCCGAAAATTTTTCAGCTTGCGGATGTGCGGCCAAAGAGAAATTATTAAGAGGGGACGATTCTGCAATGGAAGTGTCATTGCCGCGGCTCATATAGCGCAGCTCGCTGCGAGTGTTGGTCGATGTCCGTTCCGTTGCCGCGCGATTTGGGGTGGCAAAAACCAGATTGCCGGCATTGTCTAAATAGAAAAAATCAGGGTGCGAGTAAGTTTGAATGCTAGGCGCATCGAAAATATCGGACACGCCGTCGTTATTTATATCTAGCGGAACGGTGAGCGACCAATGACTCAAATCAAATTTACTCGCCGGTACTTGTTGTATCGCGGCCGAATAGTCCTGGTGCCCGTCTACCGTTGCCTGCCTAGAGTCGTCGCAGCTGGCTAAAGCCATGTAGAGGAAACAGCACGAAAACTGTAAATATGTCTTGTCCATATTTGACTCGATTAACGTCTTTATTAGCAAAAAAATAGAATTTTTATAAGCATCGGCCGTATTGAGTGCCGTTGGAAAATGCACCTTTGTATTGCCGCAACCAATAATTTTTAAGACGTATCCCTTGCGCTGCTTTAAGCGGTAGTCCGGCTTAATGCTTTGGGGTCTGGTTTCATAATGTTGGCTCGGTGCAGTTAAATATAGCGGTCTTATGCTCCGCTAAGTCTAAGCGCTTTCTTATCTTGTGCTTATTTTTAAGTCAAAAAACTATACTAAAGTCAGATTTTAAGGTCAACCAATCAATCTGACATTTTGAGGTAGTGTTTTTTAATCTTTGTAGGCTCGTTATTGGCGGTTCAAATAAAACTAATGAATACAGCTGCTTGCGATGAGTTGACTAATCCTTGTCTCGCTTTTTGTTGGCAGGCGACCAATAAATCAAAGAAGCATAGGCGGGCGGGCTAGGCGAGGTGTGGTTATCTTTCAGCCATAAGCACCAACACTGTGCAAATTGCATCTCGGGGTTCGGGTCGGTTGTTCAATTTCTCTTGTTGCGTATTGGCGTGGGTGGCGCGCGTTTCTCAGGGCGATAGCGCGCTTGCTCTTTGGTAAATGTTATCGACCAAAATTTAGGGTTCTACTGTTCATTGCCTGGGTTGCCGGTGTTTTTTGTGTTTGGAGTTAAAAAGGAGAAATTTTTTTCAGAAATTTACCGGAGCTAAGGCCTTGTAACTTCAATGGAAAGTTAAATTGATCTGATCAATTTACGTAATTTGGTCAGTAATTTTGGTTGCGCTATCGTTTGGAATGGGTTTAATCTCGCCGCAATCAAGTTGGAATGTAGCGCTTGAGCAAACATAAAAATAGAGGAATACAGGAATGGCAGATAAAAATAAACATCACTTGGCGATGGCTATAAGGGCTATCAATACCCTCGCAGTTTCAGCCGCCACGCTTGCATTGGCGCCAAGCGCACTGGCCCAAGAACAAAAGGTATTAGAAGAGGTTGTCGTTCAAGGTATTCGCTATAGCCTAGAAGAAGCGGCTGACCGCAAGCGTGCCGACGGCCGCGTGGTAGACGTTATCGTCGCGGAAGACATTGGTAAACTACCAGACAACAATATTGCTGAAGCATTGCAGCGCATTACGGGCGTCACCATAAACCGAGACTTTGGTGTTGGTTCAGAGGTTTCGATCCGCGGGCTTAAAGAGAACCGCGTAGAGGTAAACGGTCGTTCCACCATGGGCGACGGTCGTAATGGTATTAACTTTGAAGATTTTCCGGCTGGCTTTCTGTCAGCAGTAGAGGTTGTTAAATCACCAACGCCGGAGATGGTAGAGGGAGCATTGGGCGGCACAATCAGTTTGAAAACAGCGCGGCCATTGGATCTCAAAGACACCGTAATGGCGGCTACTTATGACATGGAATACGCAGATAAGGCCGATAATTGGGCTCCGAAAATTAATATCGCTGCAGGCGACTCCTGGGATTTCGGCGATGCCGGTGTTTTTGGCGCGATGGCTATGTTCTCGTATCAGGATCGCACTCTACGTCAGGATTCGTATGAAACGAGCCTATTTGTATACGATCATACACAAATTGCCAATTTAGACCAGCCTGCGCAGAATACGCCAAGCGGCGATTATGTGGTTGCTGCTGAGCATAAGTTTGAACCCTATACTGAAGAGCGTGAACGCACCGCTTATAACGTCACTTTGCAGTGGGCGCCAGCCTCTGAGAAAGGAAACTTTTATTTAGATGTGAATGCGACTGAGCGTGATGGTAACCAGGAGGCCTACTCTATTCTTTATGCCTCAGGTACACCGGTAGCAACTGCTGATACTTATGAGGACGCGAATGGCGCGCTCAATAATTACCGCATGGAAGGTGTGGTTGCTATTCCTAAAACCTGGAGTTCGTTTCGTAGCACTGAGGCCTTTACGAATGCCTTTGGTGGTGAGTGGAATTTCACCGATAAGCTAAAAGTATCTGGTGAGTTCTCGCGAGCGGAATCTAAAACCTTTGAACCTGCCTCGGAGTTTAATTGGCGGTCAGTTGACGCGGCAGCAGAAGCCTTAAACCCCTCTGCAGCTAATGAATTAAAATCAGATTTAACCATTGTGAACAGTAACAGCAAGCCCGGTAGTGTTGTGTTCGACGATGGCGATATTTTCGCGCAAACTGAGAATTTTGCGTTTCGTGAGTACCGTTATATCGATGAGCGCGTTAACAATGAAGAGACTGCATTTAAGTTTGATGTTGAATATGCGGAGCCCTTTGATTTGGAGTGGGTTACGGCGGTTAAGACGGGGATTCGACATACCGAAAATGATTATGAACGCACGCAATCTGAATTACGTTTAAAGGATATTTATAAAAACCTCAAAGATGCTAATGGCGATCCAGCCATTATATGGATGGATGAAATTGCTGCGGCTTTCCCCGGCTCAATCATCACTCCTGGGGTCGGCAGCGACGCGTTTGACCACACTGGTATTGCCGGTTCGAACGCGCTGACGAATTTTACCGTGTACGATGCCGGGCGTCTGAAAAACGTTAACGAAACCTTCCGCATGGTTCAGCAGTTGCTGGCTGGCAGTAATTACAATACGCCAGGTAACAGCGATGGTTATATCAGCACGAATGGTTCGGTAGCGGATGATTTGGTTGAATCAAAAGGGTCTTATGCGTTGATCGGTGAGGAAACCTCTGCGTTTTACTTACAGGCGAACTTAGACTTTGAGCGTTGGCACGTCATTGTTGGTGGTCGCTATGTTGAAACAGATATTACGTCTACTGCCTATAATCAAGACGGTACGTCGCTGGTAGTGGAAAAGCAAAGTTACGATGACCTTCTGCCAAGTGTGAACGTTGCCTACGATTTGATGGACGATACGATTGTGCGCTTTGCTGCAGCAAAGGTTATGCGCCGCGCCGACTACAATGAATTAAGCCCAACGTATATTTTCAACTCTGACCGTATTACCGCAACAAAGGGTAATCCGGCTCTAGAGCCCTACCGTGCTACCCAATACGATATCGCGATAGAGCATTATTTTGGCACCGGTAATATGGTCTCGGCGGCACTATTCTACAAAGATATTGCTTCCTTCCTGAAAGAAACAAGCCGCTGTGATTATGTTCCAGATGCAATGGCAACGCAGAACCAGTCGATTTATGAAAACATTTGTATTAAAGATTTCGATAATCGTTTTGCTAATACAAGTGACTACACCTTTGCTTCATCGCAAGCGGAGTTTGACACCGCCGTCGCTGAAAGTCGCAACGGTATCCTTACCACACTGCCAAGTAATGGTGAAAGTGGTAAGGTTCAAGGTCTCGAGTTGGGTTACCAACAAGCCTTTGATTTCCTTCCCGGTCTTTGGTCAGGTTTCGGTGTGAACGCAAACTACACCTATGCAGACAGTGAGGATCCAGACGGTGTGGCTTTGGAAGATATTTCTAAAAACACATACAACGCCCAGTTGTATTGGGAGCATTCTGGATTTGGTATGCGCTTGGCTTACACCTACCGTGATGAGTTCTTAGATGATATCTATCAAAAGCGTACCGAGCGTGTGGGTACCCAAGTAGGCTATAACGACGGCGTATCTGATCCAACGGCGGGTAATTCTTACCGTGATGAATTATCACAGTTAGACTTCTCTGCGAACTGGGATGTTAACGACAATATTGGCTTGGTCTTTAATGTGACGAACCTTACCGCTGAGCCAACCGTTAACCGCAGTGTTACTGGCACGGTTTGGCAAGTACAAGAGAACGATAGGCGCTTCACTCTGGGCTTGCGTGCCAAGCTTTAAGTTAAGCGATTTTGAAAAAGCCGGGATCTCCCGGCTTTTTTTATGTCTGTCATAATCTGCGCTCAGCTTGTGTTGTCCGATGTGGCCCATCCTGTTGTGTATGTTCCAAGGATTTATTATCGGGTGTGGGCGGGCGGGGCAGCAGTAAAATTTGAATAAATTATTAGGTGCACAAGTCGTTTAGTTGGGTGGATAGCAATCATGAGAAATCCCGAATAATCTGCAGTCCAAGTGCATTTTTCGCCATCTGAATACACTGTATATCTTTTGAGCGTCAAGATTTAAGCTTGGCCATTACATTCAGCGCGCTCGTTTATATAACGTGTGCTGTTTGGCAGGCTAGGTCCGTCAGTACGCAGGGCAGCCGCAGGTTTAAATAATAATTAAGGAGAATACGGGTGAATCTTGAGGTCCTTTCAAAATGCGATGAGTTAAATTCCGCAAGGCCGCCAATTGTCCTCGTACACGGAGCGTGGCATGGCGCTTGGTGCTGGGAGAAAAACTTTCTGGCGTATTTTAGTGATAGGGGTTGGGATACCTTTGCGATCAGCCTTCGGGGTCACGGTCAAAGCGAGGGGCGCTCGGCACTCCGCTGGGCGGCGATTTCTGATTACGTGGTTGATCTGAAGCAGTTCATTGCGACTCTTGATCGTCCGCCAATTCTTGTTGGGCACTCCATGGGTGGCTTGGTCGTGCAAAAATATCTGGAGAGTAATACTGCTGTCGGAGGCATTTTGTTGGCGTCGGTTCCGGTTTCAGGGACGCTCAAGTTTAATTTGCGGCTACTTCTTCGGCATCCGCTGACGTGGTTGACGGCGAATTTGCTATTGCGTCCGTACTTAATAATTGGGAAGCCTGAGTTTGCCAGAGAATGGTTCTTTTCGCCGACCATTTCTAGTGATGCTTTATCTGCGCACTTTTCTAAACTTCAAAACGAATCCTTTCGTGCGGCCTTGGACATGCTCGGGCTTAACTTGCCAGCGCCAAGTAAAGTGAGGTCACCCATAGCGGTTCTAGGTGGAGAAATGGATCAAATTTTTACTGTTGCTGAGGTTCTGGCGACAGCCAGTGCTTACGGTGTTAAAGCGAAGATCTTCCCGAACATGGCGCACAATATGATGGCGGAAGACAATTGGGAGGCTGTCGCCGACTGGATACTGACTTGGGCGTCGTCTATTACTGATGCGCGTGACCAAGGAATTAATGCCGCGTAGTGCAGGTCGGCCTCAGAAAATGTGGTCACCTTCACTTGCCAATCCCAATAGGTGGCGGGCGTCGCCACCTTATTAGTGGAGTCACGTAAGGTATTAGCTATGTGATGTATACCCTTTGGGTAGGCCTGCATTTGCGGTAAAGCCATACAGCTCTGTATTGGGTAATGCGGCTTGAACTAGCTCGCGGACGGTGATCAATTGTTCAATATCAATGCCGGTTCGCAATCCCATTGCCTCAAGCATAAAGACCAAATCCTCGGTTACGATATTGCCGCTTGCGCCCGGTGCCGCTGGGCAACCGCCGATACCGCCCAGCGAACTGTCGATGGTGGTTAAACCTAAGTCGACGGCAGCTAAGGCGTTGGCTAAGCCTTGGCCGCGAGTATTGTGTAAATGTACGCCATTGAGTTTTTCGCGACCACAATGTTCCCAAATTTGCGTCACTAAGCGGCGAAGCTGTGCCGGATTGCCGCTGCCCGTGGTGTCGGATAGGCCGACTTCATCTACGCCGAGGGCGACGAGCTTTTCTGCAATTGCCACAACTTTGCTCTCGGCTATGGGGCCTTCAATAGAGCAGCCAAAGGCGGTCGACAAGCCAACTTCAAAGTGGGGCCGTTTACCTGCTACGGAATTCATTAGGGTAATGATGCGTTCAATTTCTTCAAACATTTGCTGGTGGCTGCGATTCACATTGCGTTGGCAGTGGGTTTCGCTCACCGAGAAGGGAATTGATATTTTGTGGGCACCAGCCTCTAGAGCGGCTTGTGCTCCGCGCAGGTTCGGCACCAGAACGGCAACGACTAATCCTTCAATGTTGCGAGCGTAACGCACGAGTTCAGCGGTGTCTGCGAGTTGCGGAAGTATCTTGGCAGGTACAAATGAACCGACCTCTATTTCGCGCACGCCGGCGGCAGCCTCAGCGCGAATCCAGGCTTTTTTCGCCTCGGTGGGCATAATTGCAGCAATGCTTTGCAGTCCGTCGCGCGGACCTACTTCGCTGATTTCAATGTCTATTTTGGCATTTTGCATAGTCTGTCCGGTACTTGTGGTAGCAACAAAAGATATATTGATATAACATAAGGACAAATTGTAGATGTAGAGCCGCTTAATGTCCACTTCTCCGTGGCTGAGCGGGAATATGATTCGATTGGAGATGTGTTATGTCCGAGCAGGACTCAAACAAGAACTTACCGCTGAGTGGCATCCGTGTGGTGGAGTTTACCCATATGGTGATGGGGCCGAGCGCGGGTCTTGTGCTTGCCGATCTCGGCGCCGAGGTCATAAAAATAGAACCAATTAAGGGCGATAACACTCGTCGCCTCAAGGGTTCCGGCGCCGGTTATTTTCCCATGTACAACCGCAATAAGCAGAGTCTGTGCTTGGATTTAAAAGATAAAGCAGGGCAGGAGATCGCACTGAAACTGATTGATAAAGCCGACGTGCTTATCGAGAACTTCCGGCCCGGAGCGATGGATAAACTGGGTTTTGCCTACGAGCAACTACGCCTGCGAAATTCACGGCTGATTTACTGCTCTTTAAAGGGGTTCCTTGACGGCCCTTACCAGCATCGCACGGCGCTGGACGAGGTGACGCAAATGATGGGTGGTCTCGCCTATATGACCGGCTTGCCGGGTAAACCAATGCGCGCGGGTTCTAGCGTGATTGATATTGCCGGTGGCATGTTTGGCGCTATCGCTATTTTGGCCGCACTGGAAGAACGCCACCGCACGGGCACTGGTCAGTTAGTGAAAAGTAGCTTATTTGAAAGCACCGCTTTTATGGTTGGCCAGCACATGGCGCAACAAGCGGTAAGCGGTTTGCCCTTGCAACCGATGTCGGTACGCACCTCGGCTTGGGCAGTTTATGACATATTCGATACCTGCGACGACGAACAGGTATTTGTTGGCGTGGTCAGTGACACCCAGTGGGCGATTTTCTGTCAGGCCTTTGCACTGGCGGAGTTTGCCGAGGATGCTAGTTTGGCACTCAATAACGAGCGGGTTACGCAGCGCGATCGCATTATGCCGGTTATTAGGCAATGCCTTGGTGCAATGACCAAGCAACAGCTAATGAGCAAACTAGATCAGACGGGTCTGCCGTTTGCGCCGATTGCCTCGCCAAGCGATTTATTTGATGACCCGCACCTTAATGCTGGTGGCGGCTTGGTGGAAATTAGTTTGCCAGACAATGGCGGTAAAGCGCGCTTGCCGGGTTTGCCAATAGACCTAGCCGGGCGTCGCTTAGGTCTGCGCCAAGACTTGCCGACAGAAGGCGAACACAGTCATGCCGCCTTGCTCAGCATCGGTTATAGTGAAGAGCAGATTCAAGCGCTGCGTAGCGCGGGAGTCGTGCGCTAGGCAAAATCTACGCTATAGGTATCAGGTGGTGAGATGGCGAAGCAATCTACACAGATCAATCGTAAACTGCACCGTGTCATCACCTTTCGGCAGATGGAGGTCCTTCATGCTGTGGCGGAAACGCACGGCGTAGGCAGCGCAGCCGAAAAGTTAAGCCTCACTCAACCCAGTGCCTCGATGCAGCTAAGAAAGCTCAGTGATCATTTGGGTTCTCCGCTGTATGAAGTGCTAGGCCGCAAATTAAAACTCACTGATTCAGGGGCGCTTGCAGTTGCCGCTACGCGAGACATCTTCGCCCGTTTGGAACAGTTGGAGCTTGATTTGAATGCGCTGGCGGGGCTGCACGCCGGAACCCTTCGCATTGGTATCGTCACCTCGGCAGAATACTTTGTGCCGCATATTCTTGGCCCGTTCTGTAAAACCTACCCCAATATTGATGTTCATCTTGCAGTCGGTAATCACCGTGAAATGATGAAACGCCTCGATGAAAATCTTGACGATCTTTACTTTTTTGCTGACCCACCGGCGTCTGAACAATATGAAGCACTTAGCGTTGGCGCGAACAAACTCTTGCTGATTGCCTCTGCCAAGCACCCTCTTGCCGGGCGTAAAGCGCTGAAATTGTCTGATCTGGAAAATGAAACATTGCTGCTGCGGGAAGACGGTTCGGGGTCGCGGCGCATGCTAGAACAGCACCTTGCGGCGCAGGACTATGTAATCCCTAAACACCGTGTAATTGCCAGCAATGAAGGGATTAAACATGCGGTGCTCGCTCAATTAGGTATTGCAGTAGTATCGGCGCACACCCTTGACCATGGCGCTAGCGACGATTTAGTGCAGCTCAATGTTGAGGGCTTTCCTATCGATAGTCAGTGGTATTTACTCAGCCATCGTGATAAAAAATTTTCGGTGCTCGCACAAGCCTTTCGTGATTTTTTGCTGGACGAAGGCGGGCAAATGCTGAGCGAGGGCTTGGCATACTGGGAGCAACATCGGCAGCCGCGCTTGCCGCGTTAGTAGAGTAAACTGGTGGTCTATAATAATTATTCGGGCGGTATGCCCCTTAAATAAAGCGGAGTGAAGATGAAAAAATTACTGAGCAGTTTTAGCTTGTTGCTGGTTGGCTGCATGGGGATGCCTGAGACGGTCGCACCGGTTCAAAACTTCGAACTCGATCAGTTTTTGGGTAAATGGTATGAGGTGGCCCGGCTCGACCATTCCTTTGAGCGAGGACTGTCTGAAGTAAGCGCCGAATATTCCCTGAAAAAAGATGGCAGTGTTAAAGTGCTTAACCGTGGCTATAAGCGCGAAGACAATAAATGGAAGTCGGCTATTGGTAAGGCCGGTTTCGCTGAGGGCGCAGATCAGGGCTATTTGAAAGTCTCCTTTTTTGGTCCGTTTTACAGCTCCTATGTTGTCTTTGATTTGGGTGAGAATTATCAGCACGCGTTTGTGTCGGGGGCCAATACTAACTACCTATGGCTACTCTCGCGAACACCTGAAATTAGTCCTGCACTGCGGGACCAGTTTTTAAATATGGCCAAAGAACGGGGCTTTGACACCACTGCGGTGATCTGGGTGGAGCAGGGCGCTGAGAACACCCCGCCGATGTAATCTGCTGGGTCGAGTGCTAAGCGCGTGAATGACCTTGGGCTCCCCAATCGCGGGGGCTTAACGCGGAGCGTGGTTTGGCGCGTATACACCCTTGCTACATAGGCCATTTTAGCTAAATTGCCTTGCCATAACGTACAATACGCCCTTTATCTCAGAGCAGGGCGTAATACATGGCGATTCAGTGGTATCCGGGGCATATGCACAAGGCCCAGAAGGACATCCGCGAGCTGTTACCGCAGGTCGATTTATTGATAGAGGTGCTGGACGCCCGTATTCCATATTCCAGTGAAAACCCTGCTATTGAAAAGATTCGCGGCGACAAACCCTGTATTAAGATTCTGAGCAAGTCGGATCTTGCCGACCCTGCGGTGACAGCGGCGTGGCAGGTGCATTTGGAGCAACAGCGCGGGGTTAAAACCTTTGCGACTACGACGGATGAGCCGCAGAAGATAAAGCAGTTGTTGGAGCTTTGTCGCCGTATGTTTCCGGCTAAAGATGCCGGTGTAAAAACCATTAACGCCATGATTGTTGGTATTCCCAATGTCGGAAAGTCGACGATTATTAATACCTTGGCGGATCGTATTATTGCCAAAACCGGTAATGAGCCGGCAGTGACCAAAAGTCAGCAGCGAATTAATTTAGGTAGCGGCATTGTGTTATTCGATACGCCCGGCATTCTGTGGCCAAAAATCGAAAACCCAAATAGCAGCTACCGGCTGGCGGTGACCGGGGCCATTAAAAGTACGGCGATGGAATACGATGATGTGGGCTTTTATGCTGCAGACTACTTGATAAAGGCCTACCCAGAATTACTTAAAGAACGTTTTCAGCTTGAAAGTATCCCCAATACTGAATTAGCTTTTTTGGAAGTCGCCGCTTTGCGGCGGGGCGCCTTAAGTGCCGGCGGGCGTATTAATTTACACAAGATTTGTGAATTACTAATTAACGAACTGCGCGCCGGCACAGTGGGGCGGATTACCTTAGAAACGCCTGAAATGGTGGTGCAGGAAAAAATTGAGATCGCCGAAGCCCAGGCTAAGAAAGATGCGGATGCGGCCGAGCGTAAGCGACGGTTTAAAGCTGGGTCGCGCAATCCTAGTGAGAGTGAATTGGCAGCCCAGGAAGCGAACAATGCCAAACGCGCACCGCGTGGATCTCGCCCGCCTAAGGCGACGAAACCGCGCAAGTCAAAATAGCAGCTTGTATTGGGGCGGGCATATGCTGAATACTTATCTGAAATTCCTGCCGCCGGTGGGCGTGGTGGGCTCGGTACTTCGCCGAGCGATTACACTTGGTATGACGGCGTGAAAGATCTTCCTGAATCTTGGCCGATTGTATCGTTAAACGGTGTAGATGTGACGCGTTTACACGCTGATGTAGAGCAGGCGATCAGTTGTGCCGCGGCGCGCTATTTTGATGATTGTCGCGATGCCATTCCTGGTTTTATTGATCGCCATTTTAACTACCCGGGTGCCATCGCACTGAATCGCGTCGCCTTGGGCTGGGATATGTTGCGGGCACCGATTAATTTGTTTTGGGCACCGATCTATAGCCTGATTGCCATCCTACGATACGGTTTAGCAAAGTTGAGGCACTTAGCGGGTTTGTGCCGTCTATTGGATCGGGTTCCCGCTGGTTTTAGCACCGCGGTGCAGACACATATCAGTGAGCTTATCCAGCGCGAGCTTTTAAATAAGCATCAGCAAGATAATTTACTTGAGTCTTATATGCTGGCGGCATTGCAGGATGTCTATCAGCGGCACAGTCAGGCAATATTTCCTGAACAGCAATTTGCCCAACATATCGAGCCTTTAGTGACCGATGCGCTGCAGCAGTACCAATACACACGTACTGCTTCGGCAGACATCACGAATAGTTTATCGTGCACGATACTGGGTGCGTTTGCATTTCAGAAGTTTACCCCGGGTGGTATTGGGATTGCGGCGTTGCTGGCTTCGGTGGTCTCTACTGAATTGGCCAGTCAGCAGTTTTGGTTTGGTGAGACAATTGGTCGTTGGTATTACAGCGTGTTTCCACCGGAACCCAGTATGGCCTTAAGCTTGGGCGTATTCGCTGGGGTGCTGGCGGCACTGGCGTCATTTGCGGCCTTGTCTGGTGTCATTACCGACCCAGTGCAAGCGCTGACTGGGCTACATCGCCGCCGTTTGCTTAAAATGTTAAATCACTTACAACAAGATTTTACGCTGAGTACTCGCGGCAGTTTCCGTCCCAAAGACCATTTTGTGGCGAGAATTTTGGATGGTTTCGACATGATTCGGGCGAGTGTGCTCTAAGATTTAAGGTGCGTTGTCCAGCTTTGTTTACTGCACAGCCTTCTGGCGCGGCAAGTATGGCATAATGGTTGGTGAGCAATCGGTATATGGGCTCGCGCCGCAGATTAAAAATATCGGGCTTGGTTTTTGTAAAAAAGGCTTTGTGAGTAAATAAGGCGATATGCCTTAGCGTTTAATTAATTGGGAAGTAAGCATGGAAAATAATGATGTTCTGCGCCGGGTGCGCTACATCTTCGATTTTAATGACGCAAAGATGATTTCGGTTTTTGGTTTGGCGGATCATTTAGTGAGTCGAGAAGAAGTGAGTGATTGGTTGAAACGCGAAGGCGACCCGACCTATCAGCCCCTCGGTGATCTTCATCTTGCGGCTTTTCTCAACGGTTTAATCAGCGATAAGCGCGGTAAGCGTGAAGGCCCTAAGCCTGAGAACGAAAAACGCTTAAGCAATAATATGATTTTTATGAAGCTGAAAATTGCCCTTAACCTCAAGGCCGAGGATGTTATGGCGATCTTGGCGTTGGCGGATGTCATTATCAGTAAGCATGAACTGAGTGCTTTTTTCCGCAAAACCGATCATAAGCATTACCGTGATTGCAAAGATCAAATCTTGCGTAATTTCTTAAAAGGCTTACAGCTTAAATATCGCAGTGATGCGGAAGCTGAGGCAGAAGAAGAGTAGCGAGTTGCTTAAACGTGGGGTGGCATGCTCACGCTGCCACCCCAGTGTTCACAGGTAATTAGCTAATATTGCCGGTCACTCGAACCCGGCGGCTGGTCCGAGTAGTACCCTCAGACTTGGCCGCTTCACGCTTTTTAATGCCGTCATCGATGATGTTTTTCAGCGCGATGATCATACCGGTAAAGATAAATGCGCCGGGTGGCAATATCGCCACGAGCACCGCGGTGTAATCATCGACTAATACGATCTTCCACGCTTTGGCACCTTCGCCAAAGAGTAAATCCATATTCGCGAATATGGCGCCTGTGCCAATCACTTCTCGTACTGCACCCAGTAGCATCAAAATGACGGCAAAGCCTACGCCCATAATAAAGCCGTCGTACATGGCCGGTAGTACTTTGTTTTTACAGGCGAAGGCGTCAGCGCGGCCGAGTATCACGCAGTTGGTGGTAATCAGCGGTAGAAATATCCCTAAGATTTGAAACAGCTCATAGGCAAAAGCTTGCATCAATAATTCAATACAGGTGACGGCCGCGGCAATAATCATGACAAACGCTGGCAGGCGAATGGCGTCAGAGGCGAAGCTACGAATCATCGAGACACAGGTATTGGAAATGGTGAGTACTAGCATCGTGGCTAGACCCATGCCTAAGGCGTTAATAACCGAGCCGGTCACGGCGAGCAAGGGGCATAAGCCGAGGAGCTGAACAATAGCGGGGTTATTCTTCCAGAGGCCGTTTAAGGAAATTTCGCGGTAACTGATATCACTCATGGCTGTGCTCCTGTTTTGGGGCAATGCCGGTAATCGTCGCGCGATTGGCATCGAAATACAGTAAGGCGCGGTGTACGGCGCCGGTCACTGCGCGGGGCGTAATCGTCGCGCCGGTAAATTGGTCAAACACGCCTTTGTCCTTTTTTACGGCCCATTTGCTCGTTTCTGGATTACTTAGGCTTTTACCGATAAACCCGTCGACCCAATGGCTCTTTTTGTAGTCTACCTGATCGCCAAGGCCGGGTGTTTCGCGATGAGATAAAACCCGCACACCGGCAATGCTGCCGTCCAAATTAATGCCGACGATCATGTCGACATCCCCAGTATAACCATCGCGAGCGGTAGCGGGCAGGATCGCGCCGACAAACTTGCCGTTTTGGGTTGCGCGATAAAATTTCTTGGTTTCGCGCAGGCCCAGTAACTCGCTGTCGGCGACGCTGTCGATGTCGTCGAGCATGGAGTTGTCGTGCCGGGATTTAGGAATAATCTCTAGCAGCGCGCGTTCTTCTGCATGACGTATATTTTCCTGAATCAAGCCTCGGGTCGAGAGATACGTGCCGGCGATCACACCGGTGGTAACTACCGCAAATAAGCCCAGCAATACGCTATTTTTACTAATTGATTGGCCGAGGATGTTCATTTTTCGGCTCCAGACTTATGCCCGTAAGTGCGTGGCTGAGTAAAGTGGTCAATAAAGGGCGCAGCGAAGTTCATTAGCAGCACCGAGAATGCCACGGCATCAGGATAATTTCCCCATACCCGAATGATATAAATTAACAGGCCAATCAAGGCACCGTAAATAAGGCGACCGCGATTAGACACTGCCGAGGTGACCGGGTCGGTCACAATAAAGAAAGCGCCGAGCATAGTGGCGCCACTGAATAAATGGAAGAACGGCGAGCCGCCGGAGGCAGAGCTGCCGCCGTCGTAGAAGAATAGCGACATTAGAGTGAGTACGGCGAGCATGCTAACTGGTGCGTGCCAGGTAAAAATGCGGCGGTAAATTAGGTAGGCGCCACCGAGTAAAAAACCCGCGTTAGCCCACTCCCAGCCGATACCGGCTACTTGACCGAATTGGGGTGACTGCGACCAGAGGTCGTCGATGAGCAGTGCGTTATTTTGCTTCAGTACATCTAATGGCGTGGCCATGGTGATGGCGTCAATGGCTTCGCGACCAAATCCAAAGCAGTAGCGTAAGGCCTCGATGGGCCCGAGCAAATCACCATTAAAGCTGCCTTTGGGCGCGAGCCACTGGGTCATTTGTACTGGAAAGGAAATCAGCAGCATAACGTAGGCGGCCATGGCGGGGTTAAAGGGGTTGTAGCCCATACCGCCATAGAGTTGTTTGCAAATTAAAATAGCAAAACCAGTGCCGATCATAATTAGCCAAAATGGCGCGGCGGGTGGTAGGGCAATGCCGAGCAGAAAGGCGGTAACCAGCGCGCTGCAATCATTGAGGTAAAAACCGATGGGGCGCTTGCGCCAGCGCAGGGCTAAGGCCTCAAAAGCCAGTGCGGTAATGCTGGCCCAAAGTACGTTAATAATGGTGCCAAAACCAAAGAACCAGGTCAGTGCCAGCATACCGGGCAGGGTCGCCAGTAGCACGAGGCGCATAACATTCGCGGTGCTCATCGGTCCGTGGGCGTGTGGTGAACTGACTTTTAAAAATCCCATAGTCTGTTTTGTGCTCTATAAAAGGGTGTTAGCCCAGCTGCTGTTTGGCGCTGGCCAGTTTGTCTTGTAACTTCGCGATGGAGTCGGCCAGTATCTCTGCTTTGTCGTCGCCATTTTCTTGAGCGGCACTCAATTTTTCTTGCGTGCGGGCGATACGATTTTCTAGTGACTCAATGGTCTGCTTAAGTTTGTCTTCATCGCTCATCTCTGCCTGGGAGGCGCGCGCGGCTTTCGCGCGTTCAATAGCCGCCTGTACGGGATCGTCGCTACTTGCTGCTGTGCTTGGCGCAGATTCCTTGATAGTCGCAAGATGTTCGGCTAACTCTTGTTTGGCAGTGTCTAGCTTGCTTTGCGTTTTATCACGGCCGGTTGCGAAGGCGGCGACATTGGCGTCGTTTTGCTCTTCGGCCATGCTTAGCTTTTGCTGCGCCGCGGCAAGGCGTTTTTCAGTTGTGGCGACGAGATTTTGCAGGCGCAGGGTTTTGTCTGCGTCGCTTTCGTCGGTGCCGCTGCCAGCGCGCTTGGCCATGGCGCGGGCGATTGCAGCCTGGGCTGGGTCGCTGGAGTTTGGCGCTGCTGTGTTCGCTAAACTGGCTTCATGTTCAGCAATTTCTTTTTGCAGTGCAGCAAGCTTATCCTCGGTTTTGATCACGGCGGTGGCGAAGGCTTCAACGTTTTCGCTAGCTTGTTCCTTGGCGAGCGCTAATTTTTCGCGCGCGCTGGTGAGCCGTCGCTCAGCACTGGCAAGCAGCAATTGTAGGCGCTCTGATTTGGCTGTAGGACTTTCTTCTTCGGCAGTACCTTCACGTTTGGCTTGCGCGCGGGCGATCGCATCGTGCGCTGGATCGGCGTCCGCTTTTTTTGCCTTGCTGCGGTCGATGGCCGCTTGAATAAGATCGGCCTTACCTGAATCGGGGTTGTTGGCGGCCGCGGCGGCTTTGTCTTTAGCCGCCTGCAAACGGGCGGCGCGCTTGGCTTCTTTTTCTGCTTCTTCTCGCTCGAGTCTGGCGGTACGGGCTTCAAAGCGCTCCTTTGAGCGCTCAGATTTAATTTTGTCTTGCTGAGCTTGGCGAATCTCGGCCTTTGACGCGCGGTAATACTGCACAAGCGGAATATTGCTTGGGCATACGTAGGAGCAAGCGCCGCACTCTATACAATCGAAGAGTTTGTGGTCCTCGAGTTTTTCGTGCTCCTGGGCCCTAGCAAACCAGTACATTTGCTGCGGTAGCAGCGATACCGGGCAGGCCTCGGCACACATGCCGCAGCGAATACAGGCTTGCGCTGGCGGCGGTGGTGGCAATTCGGCAACGCTGGGAGCGAGCACGCAGTTGCTAGTTTTGACGATGGGCACCGCGGTATCTTGGAGGGTGTAGCCCATCATCGGGCCGCCCATCACCAAGCGAATGCAGTCATCTTTTCTAAAGCCACTTTGGTCGAGCAGGAACTGCACTGGCGTACCGAGTAGTACTTCGTAGTTGCGGGCTTGGCTGCAGGCTTCGCCGGTCACCGTGGTAATTCGGGAAATCAGTGGTTCGCCAAAGCATATTGCCCGGTAGATTGCGGTTGCAGTGCCGATATTCTGACAGACGATGCCAATGTCAGCGGGTAATCCGCCCGCAGGGACTTCTTTGCCCGTTAGTATTTGAATGAGTTGTTTTTCACCACCGGAGGGATATTTAGTGGGAAAGGGGACTATTTCAATGCCCGTGCCTTCAGCGGCTTTTCGTAGCGCTGCGATGCCCTCGGGCTTATTGTCTTCGACGCCGATCAATGTTTCTTTGCTGGGCTTTATGAGGTGGCGAAGGATTTCGGCGCCCGCAATGATCTCGGCAGCGCGCTCGCGCATCAATATGTCATCGGCGGTGATATAGGGTTCACACTCGGTGCCGTTGAGAATGAGGGTCTCAATGGGTTTGTCGTCGCGGGTACTAAGTTTTACTGCGGAAGGAAAACCCGCGCCGCCCATGCCAGCGATGCCCGCTTGGCGAACACGGTCAATTAAATCGAGTTTACTGAGGCTGCGGAAATCTTCGACGCCGGCATGATCAATCCATTCGTCCTGGCCGTCGGTGTCGATGACGATACAGGGCGCGCTCATGCCTGAAGGGTGAGGAATTAAACGCGATTCAATCGCCATTACTGTGCCGGAGCTGGGCGCGTGCACGGGGGCGCTGACAAAGCCTTTGGCCTCGGCAATCATCTGGCCTTTAAGTACGCGGTCGCCGATATTCACAATTGGGCTAGCTGGCGCGCCAATATGCTGGGCAAGGGGCAGTATCAATTGCTGGGGTATACCCGCAGCGTGAATCGGTTCCTGCAGTGATTGCTGCTTGTTTTCTGCGGGGTGAATGCCGCCGTGAATGTCCCACACCTTTCTCATGCGGCAGCCCCATTGCGGTCAGTGGCAATTAGGTCTTCTGCTGGCTTGGGCTTGTCCCAGTGCCAGGTTTGCAGGCTGGTTTCGATCGGGCGCATATCTATACAGTCAACAGGGCAGGGTTCAACACAGAGGTCACAGCCGGTGCATTCGCTGGCGATAACGGTGTGCATATGTTTGGCCGAGCCTAATATGGCGTCGACAGGGCAGGCTTGGATACACTTGGTGCAGCCAATGCACTCGTCTTCGCGAATAAAGGCAACCGAGGGCACCGCTTCTTCGGTAGCGTCTAGGGGTTTGGCCTCTACGCCAAGTAAGTCTGCAAGAGCGGCAATAGTGGCTTCGCCGCCTGGCGGGCATTTATTGATGTCGTCGCCGTCGGCAATCGCTTGCGCGTAGGGTCGGCAGCCTGGGTAACCGCATTGCCCGCACTGGGTCTGGGGCAGCAGCGCTTCAACTTGATCGGCGATGGGGTCGCCCTCGGTTTTAAATTTTACCGCAGCAAAACCTAGCAGGGCACCGAACACCACGCCTAGGCTGACCAGTGCCAGCAGCGAGGCGATAAAGGGGTTTTGGGCAATCAATTCAATCATTCTTTATACCAACCCAGCAAAGCCCATAAAGGCCAGAGACATAAGCCCGGCGGTGATCATGCCGACGGCTGGGCCTTTAAATGGCTGGGGAACATCGGCGGCGGTAATGCGTTCGCGCATGGCAGCAAATAAGACCAAGACCATAGAAAATCCGGCTGCTGCGCCAAAGCCGTAGAGCGCAGATTCAACAAAGCTGTGATCTTTGTTGATGTTGAGTAGTGCCACACCGAGCACTGCGCAGTTGGTTGTGATTAGAGGCAAAAATACGCCGAGCACTTTGTATAGCATGGGGCTGGATTTTCGCACGACCATTTCGGTGAATTGCACAACCACCGCGATGACGAGAATAAAGGTTATGGTGCGCAGGTATTCTAGGCCGAGAGGGATCAGCAGCCATTCATAGGTTAGCCAGCTGCAAATAGAGGCGAGTGTCAGTACAAAAGTCGTTGCGCTGGACATGCCAATGGCGGTTTCCAATTTATTGGAAACACCCATAAAGGGGCAAAGGCCCAGAAACTGTACCAGTACAAAGTTGTTAACCAGAATGGCGCCGATTAACAGTATTGAATAGTCTGCTAGCACAAATTTAGCCTCGTTTAGTTCTGTGTATACTCGCGTGCAGTATTGGTGCAGCGACCAGCATAAATATGCTGGCTAGACACTCACAGCTCGGATCTTAGTTTATTTCGATCAAGCGTTCAATTTAAAATCCTGTAACCCTCGCGCGCCAGTGATGGCGCGCAGCGGATTGAATTTATTGGATTTTCATTCCAGCTTTGGCACCACTGTCCGGGCTGAGCAACCAAATTTCCTGATCGCCGGGGCCTGCGGCGAGCACCATGCCTTCAGAAAGGCCAAAGCGCATTTTACGCGCCTCGAGGTTGGCAACCATTACCGTGAGCTTGCCAACTAATTGCTCTGCCGTATAAGCGGTTTTAATGCCAGCAAACACTTGGCGTTGGCCGTGTTCGCCAAGACTCAGGGTCAGGCGAAGTAATTTGTCAGCACCGTCAACGGCTTCGGCAGCGACAATCTCGGCCACTCGCAAATCGATTTTAGCAAAATCTGGGTAGGCAATTGTGTCGGCTATACCCGTGTTGTTGTCTTTGGCCGCCTTTTTAGCTTTTGTTTTTGCTGCGGGAGCGGGCGAATTATCGCTGCTATCGTCAACCATTGCGGCGACTTTGTCGGCGTCAACACGGCTCATCATGGCTTTGAAGGGCGCAATTGCGTGGTCTTGCAGTGGGCTGAATTCACCCTGCCAGCTAAGGTCGCAATTTAAGAAGCCTTCAGCTTGCGCTGCAAGTTCGGGCAGTACTGGTGCCAGATAGGTCATTAGCACCCGGAAAATGTCGATGCACTGGGAGGCGACATCGGCGGCTTGGCCTAGGGTGTCTTTGCTTTTGGCGAGTTTCCACGGTTCGCAGGAATCAAAATATTCATTGGTGGAATCGGCTAGGGCCATAATTTCCCGTACTGCTTTGCTGTATTCGCGTTGCTCATAAAGCTCGGCAATCGCCTCGCTGGCGCCGGCAACGCGTTTCCATAGCTCTGGGTTGTGCTGCCGGCTAGACAGCTTGCCGGCATTGCCCTTGTGGACGAACTTGGCGCTGCGGCTGGCGATATTGACCAGCTTGCCGACGAGGTCTGAGTTCACTCGGTTGATGAAATCTTCAAGGTTTAAATCGATATCGTCGACCGCACCGGATAATTTGGCCGCAAAATAGTAGCGCAGATACTCCGCGGGCAAGTGCTTGAGATAGGTTTCGGCCTTGATGAAGGTGCCGCGCGACTTCGACATTTTTTTGCCGTTGACGGTTAAAAATCCGTGGGCATAGATCGCCGTTGGCTGACGGAAACCGGCTGAGTCGAGCATTGCGGGCCAGAACAGGCCATGGAAATTGATAATGTCTTTGCCGATAAAGTGATAGAGCTCGGCTTTAGAGTCGGTACCCCAAAATTCATTAAAATCGCGACCGTTGGTTGCGCACCAGTTGGCGCAGCTGGCCATATAGCCGATGGGGGCGTCGAGCCAAACGTAGAAAAATTTACCTGGGGCGCCAGGAATTTCAAAACCAAAATAGGGTGCGTCTCTGGAAATGTCCCAGCTATGAAGACCAGCGTCTAACCACTCGCGTAGTTTGTTGGCAATTTGCGGTTGCAGTGCATTACTGCTGGTCCAGTCGCGTAATAAATTTTCAAAGTCGCCGAGTTTGAAGAAAAAATGCGTGGAGCTTTTTTCAATTGGCGTGGCGCCAGAGATTGCCGAGCGGGGATTGATGAGGTCCGCTGGGGTGTAGGTGGCGCCACAGGCTTCGCAGTTGTCGCCGTATTGATCTTCGGTTTTGCACTTCGGGCAGCTGCCTTTGATATAGCGATCAGCAAGAAAAAGCTGCTTTTCAGGATCAAATAACTGGGTAACCTCTTTGCGCTCAATGTGGCCGTTGGCGTCGAGTCGGCGATAAATTTCTTCAGAGTAATGTTTGCACTCTGGGGAATGAGTGGAATAGTAATTGTCGAAACGGATGAGAAATCCCGCTAAATCCCGCTCGTGCTCAGCTTTTACCCGAGCTATTTGCTCCTCTGGGCTAATGCCGAGTTTTTCGGCAGTAAGCATAATCGCCGTGCCGTGGGCATCGTCGGCACATAAATAGATGCAGTCATTGCCGCGCTGTTTTTGAAAGCGCACCCATATATCGGTCTGGATAGATTCCAGTAAATGGCCTAGGTGGAGCGGGCCATTGGCGTAGGGTAGGGCGCTGGTAACGAGGATCTGGCGCGACATGAGTGTCCTTGTTGTGAACATGGCGGCGACAGCTGAATTGGCTGGCGACGCGGGTGGATTCAGAGGCGCCATACTATAGCGTTTTTGACTCTCTCGTGCATCTGCTATGGCGTTGTTCGATGCTTGTCTGCCGCGTATACTCGCCGGCTGATTAAAAGGTTTATCTGAGTAGGGGCGGGAAATGGCGACAGAATTGGAATCTCGAGTTCGCGAAGCGTTATTGGCGGTGGTTTTACCGGGCATGTCATCGCCGCTCGCACAGTTTGCCGATATTCATTCTCTTGCTGTGAAGGGCGCCAGCGTTGACGCGGTGGTTGAACTCGGATTTCCGGCACGCAGCGCGCAACAGTCTTATGAGCAAGCGTTGTCGGCCGCGTTGAAATCTTTAGACGGCGTTGCCGATGCCGCTGTGCGGGTAACGTGGAAAGTAGCGCCGTATGCTGCTCAGCAAAATATTAAGAGCATGGAGAATGTTCGCAATATTATTGCAGTGGCCTCGGGTAAGGGTGGGGTCGGTAAATCGACCACCGCAGTTAATTTGGCGCTGGCGCTGGTGGCGGAAGGTGCACGAGTTGGCTTGTTAGACGCCGATATTTACGGCCCTAGCGTGCAGATGATGCTGGGCGTTGCCGATGGCGTGCGACCCAAGCAATACGGCACCCATTATTTATTGCCGATTGAGGCGCACGGTGTGCAGTCGATGTCGATGGGCTACTTGGTTACCGAAGATACGCCTATGGTGTGGCGCGGACCAATGGCAACCGGTGCGCTTCAGCAGCTATTGAATCAAACGTATTGGCAGGATCTAGATTACCTAATAATTGATATGCCGCCGGGTACCGGCGATATTCAGTTAACCTTGTCGCAAAAAGTACCGGTATCGGGTGCTGTTGTCGTTACCACGCCGCAGGATATTGCATTGCTCGATGCCAAAAAAGGAATTGAAATGTTCCGTAAGGTCTCGGTGCCGGTGTTAGGTATTGTCGAGAATATGGCAGTGCATATCTGCAGTGAGTGCGGGCATCATGAACATGTGTTTGGCGAGGGTGGCGGTGCGCGGATGGCCAGTAATTACCAGGTGCCAATGTTGGGTTCGCTGCCTTTGTCTATGCAGATTCGCAGTCAGGCAGATTGTGGTAAGCCGGTGATGGTCGCGGACCCAGAAGGTGATGCGGCGGCATTATATCGCGCTGTTGCAATTGGCATGACGGCAGAATTGGCCAAGCGCCAGCGATTGCAGAGCAACGCCTTTCCCAATATTTCCATCAGTGACGATTAAATTATTTTTATTAAGCCGCGGCTTAGAAGCTAAGGGGATGCAATGAGTATTAAGTCGGATAAGTGGATTCGCCGCATGGCTGAAAATGAGGGCATGATTGAGCCCTTTGAACCGGGCCAAGTGCGGGCGCAGGGTGGTGCCAAGATTATTTCTTATGGTACTTCAAGCTATGGCTATGACGTGCGCTGCGCCAATGAGTTTAAGGTATTTACGAATATTCACTCGGCAACGGTTGATCCCAAAGCCTTTGATGACAAGAGCTTTGTGGATATCACCGGCGATTATTGCATTATCCCACCCAACTCTTTTGCTCTGGCACGCACCGTGGAATATTTTCGGATTCCTCGCAGCGTACTGACCATGTGCCTGGGTAAATCAACCTATGCGCGCTGCGGTATTATTGTAAACGTCACACCGCTGGAGCCTGAGTGGGAAGGTCATGTGACGTTAGAATTTTCTAATACCACAACGCTACCTGCTAAAATTTACGCGAACGAAGGCGTGGCGCAGATGCTGTTTTTTGAATCAGATGAAATTTGTGAAGTGAGTTACAAAGATCGTGGCGGCAAGTATCAGGGCCAGACCGGCGTTACTCTGCCGAAAACTTGAGAAAAGCGCTAAGCGCTTGACGGTGTGCGCGCCCTTGGTGCGTAAGGGCAATGCGGGCAAGCCGCTAGCCCTTAACTTTCTTGCCGTTAAGGGTGGCGCTGAGCAGCTCAAGTGAATAGGTGTCGTCCTCGTCAATTTGCTCTAAACGAACAATTAAATAATTCCAATCTTTTGCCAGCCATACGATGGTTTCGCTATCACTACCTTCCCGGCTGCGGCTCAGTTTAACGGTGTTTAATTTGCCGACTGGACTGTCGATTACTTCTTCGCCAATTTTTTCTACTTGGTAGGTTTTATGTTTGCCTCGGTTGACCACGGTCTGGGCCATGGCGGTATCGAAGCGGCCGTGGATAAGTGCTTGACGCATTTGCAGTTGCGCGCTGAGCTGGTCAAAGGTGCCTGCGGTTAAAGCTGCGGTCCACGGTTTGCGGTATTTTTTATCGCTAGCCAAGCCTTTTTGCCAATCGAAGTTAATTTTCTGATCTTGTCTGCTGCTGAAATTATTGCTGTATTCATAGCTTAACGGGCGCAGGCCCTTGGCGCCGTCTTCAATCACGCTTTCTTCGCTCACTTTAATAAACATGAGTTTAGCGTGCTGGGATAGCTGCCAGTTATTTCCTTGCTTACTCAGGCTGCGAGTAGCCGTCGTGGTCAGGCTATTGCTGCTGATTTTGTATTCAGCTTGGTAAGGCAGGATTTCGCTTTGTTGAGAGGTTGGGGCACTAAGCGGTTTAGTGTTCGTGGGTTCGCTCGCTATTGGCTTGGTTTTAATGGTCTGAACGGGAACCAGCATTGTGGGGCCGGCATCTGGCGTCGCGCTAATGCCGCCGCCGCTAGCAAGTGCATGGCTTGCTAGGGTGCAAAATAGCAATACGGACAGGCTAATCTTGCTGAAAAAGAATGCCATTTTCGGGTAAGACTTGCGCATCGAATACCGCCTTTGAATTCTGCAAAACCAAACGTCCCTCGGCAAACCAGCGCGCCGCCATTGGGTAGATAGTATGCTCTTTGGACAGTACACGATCAGCAAGTGCTGCAGCATCGTCGCCGGGAAATATCGGTATTTTTGCCTGAATAATAGCGGGGCCGCCGTCGAGCTCTTCGGTAACAAAGTGAACTGTGGCGCCGGCCTCGCTGTCGCCTGCGTCTAGGGCACGCTGGTGAGTGTGCAATCCTGGATATTTAGGCAGCAGTGAGGGGTGGATGTTAATCAGTCGCCCTAAATAGTGACGGACAAACCCTGGTGTGAGTATTCGCATAAAGCCAGCAAGCACAACTAGGTTGGCATGATAGCTGTCAATGCAAGCTTGTAGTTCAGCGTCGAAGGCTTCTCGGCTGGCGAACAGGGTGTGATCAATACAGGCGGTAGCAATGCCCGCCTGCTTGGCGCGATCAAGACCAAAGGCTTGCGCCTTATTGCTGATTACCGCGCAGATTTCAACGTCTGGCAGCAGGCCGTCTCTGCTGGCATCAATAAATGCCTGCAGGTTTGAGCCGCTGCCAGACAGCAGTATGACAAGTTTACAAGGCATGATTTACATGCCTTGAATGGTGACTTGCGGCTCGTCTTCCCCTGCTGCATCTATGCTGCCGATCACTTGCGCCACTTCACCTTGTTGGCCGAGCATGTCAAGAACGGCCTCAACGTCATCGGCGGCAACCGCCATGACCATACCGATACCGCAGTTGAAGGTGCGGTACATTTCCCGCGCTTCAACATTACCCTGCTCTTGGAGCCAGTCAAATATCGGCGGGCGCTGCCACGTTGTGCTATCGATAACCGCTTTGGTGTTGCGCGGTAGAACCCGAGGAATATTGTCGAGTAGGCCGCCGCCAGTGATGTGGGCAAGGGCGTTGATTCGATATTGTTTGATAACCCGCAGTACTGGTTTGATGTAAATCCGAGTTGGTGCGAGCAGTGTTTCGCCCAGGGTGCTATCGCCAAATGCTTGGTCTAGTTTGGCGCCGCTGTGCTCAATAATTTTGCGCACCAGCGAGTAACCGTTCGAGTGAGGACCTGATGAGTTAATGCCGATCAGTTTGTCGCCGATTTTGACAGAGCTACCGTCAATAATATTGGCTTTTTCGACGATGCCAACACAGAAGCCTGCTAAATCGTAGTCGTCGCCCTCATACATGCCAGGCATTTCAGCTGTTTCGCCGCCGACTAGTGCGCAGCCTGCTTGCTCGCAGCCGATACCAATTCCGCTGACAACGCTGGCAGCAATATCGACATTCAGCGCGCCAGTGGCGTAGTAGTCGAGAAAGAATAAAGGCTCGGCGCCAGTCACCAGCAAGTCATTGACGCACATGGCGACCAAATCGATACCGATGGTGTCGTGAATTCCCACTTCCATGGCAAGTCTGAGTTTGGTGCCTACACCGTCCGTGCCTGAGACCAGTACGGGCTCTTTATAGCCGGTCGGAATTTGGCACAGGGCGCCGAAGCCACCTAGGCCGCTCATGACCTCGGGGCGGCGGGTGCGTTTGGCAACATCTTTAATGCGTTCTACGAGCGCATCACCGGCATCGATATCAACGCCGGCATCTTTATAGCTTAAGCTGGGCTTACTGGTGTCAGTCATAGTCGTTGGCTGTCCTCTAAGAGGGCGCCATTCTAGCTTGATTAGGACATTAATTCAGTAGCAAAAACGCGACTTTTTGCCACTACTCACGACGATCTCGCGGCGGCTTGCTACAATAGCAGCTCGAGACAGGGAAAAGGGCATGAAACAAGTGAAGCAAATAATCAGGGTGTCGGTCGTATTTTTGCTATTGGCGACAGCTGGGGCCAGTGTGGCGGTGGCTGATACAGTGGCAAATTTATATGATGAACAGCTGGTGGTAGAGTCTCAATCGCCGCAAACCCTCAAAAAAGCCGCAGCTGAAGCGCTCGCCCGCGTGTTCGTGAGGGTCTCAGGCCGCGGTGATATTACGGGTAACCCTTCATTGAATGAGGTTCTGACTCGGCCTGAACCCCTAATTACGCAGTATCGCTACCAGCGCAGTAAGGATGAGAACGGCGAAGATATACTGCAGCTAAATCTTAGTTTCTCTCCTATGCAGGTGAACTCCGAACTGCAGTCTGCAGGTTTGCCAGTCTGGTCAGCTAACCGGCCAACGGTATTGGTGTGGTTGGTGGCAGATACCACCGATGGGCGCCAATTTGTTGGTACGGATAGCCAGGCTGAGCTGTATCGTGATTTAAAAGCGGCGGCTCAACGCCGTGGCTTGGCATTGCAGATGCCGCTATTTGATTTAGCGGATTCAACGAATTTGACGGTGGATCAGCTTTGGACGATGTCGGTGGCGGATGTGCGCCTAGCATCGCAGCGTTATTCGGCGCCATTTGTATTGATGGGCCGGGCTTCGCAGTTTTCGACTGGGCAGTGGGTGGCGAGCTGGCAGGTGTTGCAAGGCGAAGACAGGGTAGCGTTAGAAAGTGATGGTTTGGATGGTAAAGAGTTGCTGGCGGCCCCGATTAATGCGCTCGCAGACCTTCAAGCAGCAAAATATTCAGTGGTTGCGAGTGGAGCAAGTAGTAGTGCGAATAGTTTAATCCACGTTAGCGGGATTGCTAACTTTGCTGCCTACGCGGATATGGTTACTTATTTAGAGGGCTTGGCGGTGGTGCAGCACGCCAATACCATTTGGCTGTCAGATAATGAGTTGATTTTGGAGTTGGTTTTAAATGACGACATGGAAAAAGTTAAGCGTTTCCTTAGTCTTGATGGTCGTCTATTAGAGGAGGCGTATGCCGGAATGTCGGCTAGCGCTGCAACGCAGTCTGTACGCGGTTACTATCGCTGGTCAGGTAGAGCTTTGTGAATACCCTGCCTAAGCCTGTGTGGGTGATGATATCACTTGCGCTAATTGTGCTGGTGATCCACATGCTGGCGCCCATACTAATGCCATTTCTACTTGCTGCAGTACTTGCTTATATGGGCGATCCCCTTGCTGATCGGCTAGAAGCGCGGGGTATGGCGCGAACTTGGGCTGTGGTAACGGTATTCGCATGCCTAAGTCTCTGCGGCTTCCTTTTACTTGTTATTACTTTGCCGTTGTTGATTGAGCAGTTGCAGCTGTTGATGGAGCGTTTATACGACGGTCTGCGCTGGCTGCAATCCACAGCTTTGCCGAAACTGCGGGGTTATTTGGATTTGCCGGAACAAACGGAGCCTATGGATGCTGCTCGGAGCGCGATAAGTCAGCACTGGCAGAGTGCGGGGGGTATCCTTTTCTACCTTTGGGATAAAGTCAGTGGCTCTAGTCTCGTCCTCGTCGCGTGGCTGGCCAATATTACCTTGGTGCCGGTCGTGACGTTTTATTTGCTGCGCGATTGGGATGTTTTGATGGCAGCTATCCGTAATTTGTTGCCGCGTTCAATAGAGGCGCGCACGGTACTTATTGCTCAGCAGTGTGATGAAATTCTCGGTGCCTTTGCGCGGGGGCAACTATTGGTCATGTTAGCGTTGGCCGCCGTGTATACCGTGGGGCTTTGGGTCGTGGGTTTAGATCTGGCGTTGGTGCTGGGTATAGCGGCGGGTTTAGCGAGTATTGTGCCGTACCTCGGTGTTATTGTCGGTATTGCTGCGGCGGGTACGGCTGCGTTTTTTCAGTTTGATGGCTTGTGGCCACTTGCGGGCGTGGCGGCGGTATTTGGCGTAGGACAATTATTAGAGTCAATGCTATTAACGCCGATGTTGGTTGGTGAAAAGATAGGCTTGCATCCGGTGGTGGTTATTTTCGCCATCTTGGCGGGTGGTCAATTGTTTGGTTTTGTCGGCATATTGCTGGCACTGCCGTTTGCTGCGGTAATTAAAGTGATGATTAATCACTTGCACGACGAGTATAAATTAAGTGGTTTTTATGGTGCAGTGCCCGCCGCGCCGGAAGTGTCGGAGAGCGATGATTGATGGCTAGCCCGCAATTGCCGCTAGCGCTGAAGCTGGACAGCGACGCGACCTTCGATAATTTTTACATCACTGGCGACCACCAGCTGTTGGTTAATCAATTGCGCGAGCAGGCAATGGCGCAGGGTGAACAATGGATTTACCTTAGCGGCGGCGTCGGTCGCAGTCATCTTCTGCAAGCATGCTGTCATTTGGCTAGCGCGAGCGGCTTGTATGCTCGTTATATTCCGCTGGCCGATGTGGTGGATTACGAGCCAGAGGCATTGCTTGAAGGGTCTGAATTTTTGGATTTGCTGTGTTTAGATGATCTTGATGCCGTGGCTGGACAGGCAAGCTGGGAGCGCGCGCTGTTCAATTGCTACAATCAAATGCTCGCAACCGGCGCCAGAATGCTTGTGGCATCGGCTAAACCGCTAACTCAGCAGGGTATTGTGCTTGCCGACTTGCATTCACGCTTGCAAAGCTTCAGTGTGTATCTGCTTCGAGATTCGGATGAAACTGCCAGACTTGCGGCATTTCAGCTGCGCGCTAGGCTGCGAGGTATGACAATACCGGATGCGGTTGTTGAATATATTTATATGCGCTGTCAGCGAGACCTTGCGAGTTTGTTCGGTATATTGAATACTCTGGATCAGGTTAGCTTAGTCGAGCAGAGGAGGTTGACTATCCCGTTTGTAAAGAAAGTGATGGGATGGTAGATCTTTTTTTTTAAAACATTTGGTATTAGCGCCAAATGAGACTATTTTTACCGTGTGCATGGGAACTTGCTCGCGCGTAAGCGTTCGGAGTGCTGATTTTCAAAGTGCATTGCTCGTCGTGCTACGTGGTAAAATTACACAAAATCACACGTGCACCGGGCAATGCTCGTGTTATTCTGAGCAAATGGCGTGCTTTCACGGCATAGCAAAGGAATTTTCTAAAAAAATGAAGGGGAGTGTTATGCGTAAATTTCTATTGGGTGCAGCCATTGCAAGTTGCATGGTGCCATCAATGGCGTCTGCGGCTGAAGAAGGTACTTGGTATTTAAACCCTGCTATTGGTTATCAGGTATTTGACGGCTCGCGTGACTTGACTAGCACCGAAGTCGCATTATTTGGCGCAGAATACGTGCTAAGTAAAGACTGGGGTGTTGAATTGCGCGGCTTGTACAGTGTTGCGGCAAGTGACCGTAATATTCGCGCTCAAGATCAAAAAATTCTTGGTAGCAGCATTGATATGCTTCGCTACTTTAGCCTTGGTGGTCAGAATGCAAAATTCACTCCTTACCTCGCAGCAGGTATGGGCGTGATCGAAGCTGATTATGAAAGCGGCCGCTACGACAGCCAGACTCAGTTGAATGCTGGTGGTGGTGTACGTTATACCATTGACGAAAAATGGTCTGTTCGTGCTGATACGCGCTTAGTGTACGGTACTGACCACGAAACTCAGGACGGCAATGCGTCAATTGGTTTGAGCTATGCCTTTGGCGGTTCACCTGCTCCTGCCCCAGCACCCATGCCAGTATCTAACGACTCTGATGCAGATGGCGTAGTAGATGGCGTTGATCAGTGCTCTGGCACACCTGCTGGAGTTGCCGTAGATGCAAAAGGTTGTGCATTGGATAAAGACGGTGACGGTGTACCAAATTACCGTGACAAGTGTCCAAACACACCTGCAGGTCGTCAGGTTGATAAATTCGGTTGTAAGTTTGTTATTAAACACTCCGAAAGCATTAAACTGGAAATTAACTTCCCGAACAACTCAGACGCGATTCCTGTTGCCTATGCGGCAGAGCTGAAAAAGGTTGCTGCGTTTATGACTAAGTTTAGTGGTGTTAAAGCAGTTGTTGAAGGTCACGCCGATAGCAATGGTGCCGCCGCTTATAACAAGCAGTTGTCACAGCGTCGTGCAGACTCTGTTCGCAAAGCGCTGATTCGCGATTACAACATCGCAGAGAATCGCTTGAGTGCAGTTGGTTACGGTGAAGAGCGTCCGATTGCCGATAACAAAACGTCAGAAGGCCGTCGTGCTAACCGTCGTGTTGTAGCGGTAATCCAGGCTGAAGTTACTGAATAATCTTCGGTAAGTTCACTGTGAAAAGGGGCCTTCGGGCCCCTTTTTTTGTGAGGAATAATTGGTGTATCACTTATCTGGGTGAATCAGTAGCTCGTTGCCTCCCTTCACTACCCCTCCTTATAGGCAATATTTTTCGCGCCTGGGCTAGATCGTAAATCCCTATTTTTGGTTAATTTTGTATACTTTAGTTAGCATTTTTCAGTGCTATAGCTGCTGTACCTCTGGCGGCGTTAGTGGTTGAATCTGCCGCAAATCCCCTTCCTTGGTAAGTCTGAATTTAACTGGCATGGTTCTTGTAGAACCTAGTTAGATAAGGCCGAAAACAGCTTATAAATCACCATAATGGTGCACATGGCGGCGGCTTGTAATTGACCGTGCGCTCCACTTTGGTGCTGCGGTGAGAGGGAGGTGTAAATGATCTTTGGCCGTAAAAACCGGAAACCAATTACAATTGTTGACAAGAAAGTTGTCGATTGGAAGTACGCGGTATGTGGTTATTGCTCTACAGGGTGCTCAATTGAAGTCGGTTTAAATGCCCAAGGTAAACCTGTAACTAGTCGCGGTAAGGGCAATGCACCCGTAAACCAGGGAAAATTATGTATAAAAGGGATTTTTGAACATGAGTTGAGCGATAGCGCCGGACGCGGTGTGGAGCCACTCATTCGCAATAAGATATATGACACGTTTCAGCCCACTAGCTGGGATGCTGCGCTGGACAAAACTGCCGCCGAGTTCGTACGAATTCAGGAAAAATATGGTCGCGATAGTGTCGCGGTTGTATCTACTGGCCAATTATTGACCGAGGAGTTCTATACCCTAGGCAAATTGGTGCGGGGTGTAATTGGTACGAATAACTACGACGGCAATACGACACTGTGTATGGCCTCAGCCGTTTCTGGTTACAAGCGATCATTTGGTGCCGACGGCCCGCCAGGCTGCTATGACGATTTTGAAGATACCCACTGTTTAATGGCCTTTGGCTCAAATTTGCCTGAACAGCACCCTATTATTTATTGGCGTCTGAAAGAAGCGCTAGAAAAGCGTAAATTTCCGCTAATCGTGATTGATCCTCGCGTCACGATGTTTGCACAATTTGCAGATATCCACTTACCCATTACGCCGGGAACCGATTTAGTCTTATTGAATGCCTTTGCCCACGTGATTTTGGCGGAAGGGCTGCAAGATCAGGCTTATATTGAGGCGCACTGCAATGGTTTTGAGGAGCTGAAAGCAACCGTTGCTAAATACGATCCCGTTACCGCCTCGCGGATTTGTGGCATTGATGCCGACATGATTAAGAACGTGGCCAGAATTTACGCGAAGGCGCCGTCAGCGATGAGTATCTGGACCATGGGGATCAATCAAAGCACCCATGGTACTGACGGTGTCTGTGGCATCAATAATCTGAATTTAATTACCGGCAATATTGGTATTCCCGGTGGCACAAGTTTGTCGATTACTGGCCAGTGTAATGCCATGGGTACCCGGGAGTGGTCATCATGTTCTGGTTTGCCGGGCTATCGGGCATTGGAAAAACAGGAACATCGAGATGAAGTCGCTAAGTTCTGGGGCGTGGATGAGAGCTTTTTTCCCGCCAAGCGCGGACTTCAGCAAACGGACATCTTTCCCGCGATTGAGTCTGGCGAGATCAAAGCCTTGTGGATCGTCGCGACCAATCCACTAACATCAATGCCCAACCAGCCGCGTATTAAGAAAGCCTTGGAAAAACTTGAATTTATGGTGGTGCAAGACGGCTACAAAGATTGCGAAACCGTTAATTTTGCGCATGTGTATTTACCTGCGGCAGTTTGGGGCGAGAAAGAGGGTGTGCTTACCAATACTGAGCGTAGAGTTAATCTAGTGCGCAAATTCGTTGAGCCACCGGGTAATGCCAAGGCGGACTACTGGATATTTAATGAGCTGGCAAAGCGCTTTGAGCGTGGTCGGGCAATGACATTTCCGGAAAGTAGTTCTGATATCTTTGACGAAATGAAGCAGCTGTCTAAGGGGGCGACGCGCAATCTTGATATTTCCGGCATGAGTCACGACCTGATAGAGGCGCAGCGCGGTATACAGTGGCCGATGCGTGAAGGCGACGACACGGGTAATGCACGCTTGTATAGCGACGGCGTATTCCCGTCGCCAAATGGCAAGGCGAATTTGTTAGCCATGGATTATATCGAAGACAATGAAGTGCCCGATGACAGCTATCCATTCTGGCTGAACAGTGGGCGCGTTATTGAGCATTTTCACACTCGCACCAAGACCGGAAAAATCGGCAATTTGAATAAATTTAGTCCTACGCCATATATGGAAATGAACCCCGACTCAGCGCGGGAGCAGGGCGTTAAACATCAGAGCTACGTGCGTTTGGTGTCTAAGCGTGGCGACGCGGTGGTGATGGTGCAGCTCACTCAGCGTGTACCTCACAATATGGTTTTTATCCCGATGCACTACCACGACTGCGTGAATCGCCTGTCGCTTGGTCTCCTCGATCCTTATTCGCGTCAGCCAGCGTTTAAACAGTGCGCGGTGCGAATTGAGCAAATCGATCAGAAAGAAGCTGGGCGACTTAACGTTGAGCGCCGAGCGTATTAATTGGCGCGAAATCGATTCGCGCAGAACACCTTGAAGTTTAGTTGATGAGTTTTCAGAGCGGCCTAGCAATGCAGTTGTAGGGCGTTCTCCAAAGGGTCTTATATATGTGGAAAGTTAGAGACGATGAACCCAGTTATGCTTTTCTTAAGGAGCCGACAGCGCCAGAGGTAAATTACTACGAGGCGCCCATCGATCTTATTGCGCGCACTGGCGGTGCGTTGCCCGCGGGCCGGGAAATGTTTATTAACGAAGAGCCGGGGGTGGGGAATAACCCCAACCGAAATAAGCAACACGCTTTTCATTTTACTGCAGACAATTGTATCGGCTGTCATGCTTGTGAAGCCGCGTGCAGTGAGAAAAACGACAACCCTGCACATATTAGCTTTCGTTCAGTTGGCTATGTTGAGGGTGGCACCTATCCTGACTTTAAGCGCATGAACATCTCCATGGCCTGTAATCACTGTGACGACCCGGTGTGTTTGAAAGGCTGCCCGACCCGTGCTTACACCAAACATGTGGAATACGGAGCGGTACTGCAGGACCCTGAAACCTGTTTTGGTTGCGGTTATTGCACCTGGGTTTGTCCCTACAATGCACCTCAGCTCGACCCGATTAAAGGACAAGTATCCAAGTGCAATATGTGTGTTGACCGCTTGGAAGTGAATTTAAAGCCAGCTTGCGTTTCTGCTTGTTTGGGTAACGCGCTCAATTTTGGCGTAGTGGATGATCTACCCGATAATCGCGAACAGGGTAAGCTGAGTATTCCAGGGTTCCCTGATCCTGAAATAACTCACCCTAATATTCGTTTTCAACAGATTAAAAATATGCCTGACGAGGTTACCCGCCCTGATGGCATGGAGGTTAAATACCATAAGGGGGATGACGGTCAATATCGTCCCGTTGTTGACCAGAAGAAAGGCGTGGATAAAAAATGGAGCCTCGGCAAACTCAGTTCGCGTGAGAATCCTTTGGTTATCTTTACCCTTGTCAGTCAGACGTCGCTGGGTGCATTTCTATTGAGTTTCCTCGGCGCCCAATTTGGTATTGAGAGTGTTGTCGCTCTGCGGGAATCGGTGATGTACGTCCCCTTGATGGCCGTCACCGTCGCGTTGGCGGGGCTCGGTATGCTGATGTCGGCGACGCATCTTGGTAAGCCGTGGCGCTTTTACCGGGGCTTTAATAATTTGCGCCATTCGCCAGTGTGTCGCGAAGGTTTGGGCATGCTTTTGTATATGGTTTTTGCGGGCGTGCACCTGTTAGCGATGTTACCTGAAAATGCCGTGTTTATTTCAATGCTTGGCGAGTGGGGTAGCTTTAGGACAGTAGCCAGCGTAACTGGCTATTTGGCGCTAATTGCTGGTGCAGTTGGGCTTTATTATATGTATCGCTGCTACCGTATTCCGGCGCGGCCATTTTGGAATCACTGGCAGACGGGAAGCGCATTTTTAGGTACCGCACTGAGCATGGGCAGCGTGGTATTAGCACTTATTGGCGTGCCAACGTTGATGCTAATTGACGCGGGCGGCCTTGCGCTACTGAAGCTAAGCATGTGCGGCATTATCTTTGGTAGCGCTTTAGAAGCGGTTGGTTTGTGGTGGCATGCCGCGGCTATGAATAAGGGCAATAACGAAGGTAGTGTATCGCATTACATTCAAAGCACTTTATTTGGCAAGAGCTATGCCTTACGGAATGTACTGTTATTGGCGAATTTAATTCTGGCGTCTGCGCTTTTGAGTAGTGCTAATCTCGGCGCTCTGACGTTACTGGGTGGCGTAGTATTGTGTGGCTCGATATTGGCAACAGCAATTATCGGCCGCTGCCTGTTTTACGTTTTGGTTATACCCACTACCATGCCTGGCGCTTTCTTCTGGAAGAATAAGGATTTTGAGGAGCATGCCCGGGATATCGGTTTAGCCAATATGCCGCAAGTTGGGGTAGTTGCACACGCGCACTAAAACGTACGAGGTAGCGAAGCAGTGCTTCGCTACCTTCTGCTAGTTATAGGGTGTGTTAGCGAGGCCCAATGGAGAGGGCTAAAATCATGCTCAATTCGGCCATAGAGCGACCACTCTCCTGCTGCATTTCATTAAAAGCCGACTGAACTTTCTTTAAATCACGCTGAGCGGTAACTTGCGCTTTGTCGATTATGCCCGTGCTGAGCAGGGCGGTGCATACATCTCTGCTTAAAATAAAGGTGTCTTTACCACTAAACCGCAGAAAATACTGACCGGAATTACCACCAAGACGGCTACCGTGCTTCTTTAAATACGCCCATAAGCCGGTAATGTCGTCACTTGGCCAGCTGGCCAAAAAATTGCCAAAGCTTCCGTGCTCGCGCTGGATATCGAGTACAAATAGGGCATTGTCTTGAACTGATTTCACCTTGGTTAAATTGCGAACAATTCGTTTGTCGCTGGCCATGGCTTCGATTTCTTCGGGCGACCGCGATGCGACCCAAATCGGTAAGAAACCATTGAATACCGCTTCGAAGCCCGGCCATTTCAAACTGATAACTCGCCAGACAAAACCGGCTCGAAACACGCAGGCCGCCATTTCTGCCAAATACTGACGATCTGGGATGGTGGCTAATTCTTCTGCGGCGAGGCTGCTGGGAAGCCGATCTTCGACAGCGGCAAGCGAGCCGTGCTGTGCAATCGCGCGCTCCAGGTATGTGGTATACAACGTGGTCATTGTTTGAATTCCCTAATTCGCAGTCAATGGATGCCTAGTGTGCACTTCATTTAGCTAGCCTATGGGTGCAGAGTTATGATGAATGAGCGTACTGCAGACGGATGATAGAGATCACTGCGCATAGCCGTTTATGATAGCGTAATGATGGGCATTGTATCGACTTAGCGGCAATGGAATACCTCAATCAAGATGACAGGCGTTCAATCGATTATTGTTGCCATTTTGATTAAAAGCGACTTAGGACAAAAATAATGACAGAGAAAAGCTGGGATCACAGCGTTGACGTGTTAATTGTAGGCAGCGGCAATGGTGCGCTAGCAGCGGCCTTGAGTAGCTACGAGATGGGTGTCAAAGACCTGCTGATTGTTGAAAAATCGGCCGAGATCGGTGGCACCAGTGCAACCTCGGGTGGTGGGGTCTGGATTCCTGGTAATCGCTACGCAAAAGCGGCGGGCGCGCAGGATAGCTTTGAGGACGCAAAGGCTTATCTCTTAAATACCACACCCGAAGGTGCGGTTCCCGAAGAAATGGTCGACAGCTATCTGCGCAACGGCCCAAAAATGATCGATTTTTTGCATGAGTGCAGCGATGTTCGCTATGAAACCTTAGAGCATTACCCAGATTACTATACCAATGTTGCTGGCTCGCGTACTGGGCACCGGTCAATGGAGCCGGCGCGGTTTGACTCCTCACTGCTTGGCGACGACGTCAAACGGCTGCGGCCCTCGCATCATATGATGCGACTCTTTAATCGAATTTATTTCACCCAAGTTGAAGCAGCCCTACTGACCTTGCAGGGGCCGGGCTGGATCAAACTAACCCTGAAACTAATTGCTAGCTGGGCCTTTGATTTTGCGTGGCTGATCAAGGGCAACGGCTTGGGTCGCGATGTGTGCACGGGGGCGGCCGGTGTTGCGCGGCTGTGGTATTCAGTTAAAAAGCGCAATATTCCCTTGTGGGCCAGCTCGCCAATGGAGGAGCTGATCGAAGAAGATGGGCGAGTGGTTGGCGCTATTATTCAGCGCGATGGCAAAAAGCTGAGGGTGCAGGCTCGTAAAGGCGTGATTCTGGCTGCGGGTGGTTTTGAGCGCAATCAGCAGATGCGCGAAGAGTATTTGCCTGCCCCAACGAGTAGTGACTGGAGCGGCGGCGTAGAAGGTAATACCGGCGATGCCATTCAAGCAGGTTTAAAACTCGGTGCGGCGACACGACTAATGGACGGGGCATGGTGGTGTACAACGGTATCTGTACCTGGCGAGCCAGCTCCGCGCTTAAGTGTTATGGAAAAATCCTACCCTGGCTCCTGTATCGTCAATCTGCGTGGTGAACGTTTTGCCAACGAGTCGCAGAACTACATGGCGTTTCAGAAAGACCTTTACAAGCAACACAGTGAGGCTGCGCCTTGTTCGCCAATGTATCAGATATTCGACGCCCGTTTTCGCCGGGACTATATTGTCGGTCCTTTGATGACAGCCTCTTTGAAACCCGATTGGACCATACCCAAAGAATGGTTTGAGACAAAATTGGTGGGTAAGGCCAATACTGTTCGTGAGCTAGCCGAGCAGTTGGGCATTGATGCAGAGAACTTGGAGAAAACCGTCGGCAAGATGAACGCCTACGCGAAAACAGGTAAAGACCTCGATTTTCAACGCGGTGATTCGGCGTATGATCGTTACTATGGCGATCCGCGCTTTGAACCTAACCCCTGCTTAGGCGTAATCGATGAAGCACCGTTTTACGCTATGCGTCTAGAGGCTGGTGATTTCGGTACGCAGGGTGGATTGGCAACCAATCCCGATGCGCAAGTGCTTAAGAGCGATGGCAGTGCAATTGACGGTCTGTATGCGGTGGGAAATTGCAGCGCCGCGGTACTGCCAACCTATCCGGGCCCTGGGTCTACTTTGGGGCCGGCAATGACATTTGCGTATCAAGCCGCCAAACACATTAGCGGCTTCCAAGACTAATACCTGATCGCAGGGCCGACACTGATTTTTATCCTCGGTGCCGGCCCTGTAATACAATGTGGTGTCACATAATCCTCATATTACTGACATAAAACTGTCAGTGTTTTGTCGCAATTCCTCCGTAATCTTTAGCGATTATTATTTTCGCGGACTAACGGAGCAGATATGCAATTTTATAAGAGTAAACTTGCGCTAGGGATTGCCCTTGCAACGCCATTATTTTTAGTAGCCTGTGGCGGTGATGATGGCCGCAACGGCAGCGACGGACTGAATGGCGAAGCTGGCCAGGCCGGAAGTAATGGCAGCGATGGTTTGAATAGCCTGATTCGCCAAAGTAATTTATCGGTTGGAGATGCACAGTGTTTTAACGGCGGCGTTAAAGTAGAGTCAGGTCGTGATACCAATGGCGATGACATTCTCAATGACAACGAGGTTGTCGACAGCTCTGCTATTTGTACTCCCACGATTGTTAATGAAGCCAAAAACTTTAACCGCATTGCGGCATTTCCTGTCTGCTTGCAGGCAGATCCTAGCTGTGACGACGATCCCGATGAAGCCACCGCAGCCGAAATCGTTGCCGCCAGTCAGGACGGCATGACATTAATTTATACCGACAGCCCGCAAAATCAGCTCGGCTTTGTCGACATTACCGATCCCTCAAAACCAACTGCTTTGGGTCTGCTAGCCCTCAATGGCGAGCCGACCTCGGTGTCGATAAAAGGCGATTATGCGCTGGTGGGTGTTAACAGCAGTGCAGACTATATCAATGTGGCTGGTTCATTGGTCGTTGTTGATATCGCGAGCCGTTCAATCCTCCGCACTATCGATGTCGGCGGCCAGCCTGATTCAGTTGCGGTTAGCCCTGACGGTGCCTATGCCGCTGTGGTTATTGAAAATGAACGTGATGAAGACCTTGGCGAAGGTGTGCCGCCACAATTGCCTGCGGGTTCATTGGTCATCGTTAATTTGACGGGTGACCACAGTACTTGGACAACCAGTACCGTTACCATGACGGGCTTGGCCGATTTATACAGCAATGACCCAGAACCCGAGTTTGTTGATATCAATACTGACAATATTGCGGTGGTGTCGTTACAAGAAAATAATCACATTGTGCTCGTTAATCTTACTGATGGCAGCATCGTGAATCACTTCAGCGCTGGCAGTGTCGACTTGGTCGGTGTGGATGCCACTGAAGATGATGGGATAACTCAGGATGAATCACTGGCCGGTGTACTTCGTGAACCAGACGGCGTGAGTTGGTTATCTACTGAGTATTTCGTTACGGCTAACGAAGGTGATCTCGACGGCGGTAGCCGCGGTTTCAGTGTATTTAATACGGCTGGCGACGTTGTTTATGAAGCCGGTAGTAGCTTAGACCAGCTCACTGCGCGCTATGGCCACTACCCAGAATCTCGCTCAGAGAATAAAGGCAATGAGCCTGAGAATGCTGAGTTTGGTGTGTTTGGCAGCGAACGTTACCTGTTTGTGAACTCTGAGCGCTCCAGTGTGGTATTTGTTTACGATGTAGCTGATTTCACCAAACCGGTATTTAAGCAATTGCTGCCAGCGGCGGTTGGCCCTGAAGGCGCACTGGCGATACCATCGCGTAATTTACTTATAGTGGCGAGCGAAGAAGATGCTCGCGACGACGTAATGCGCTCAGCATTAAATATCTACCAGTACGGTTATGCTTCGGCAAATTATCCAACTATTGTTTCAAACGATCGTCTCGACGGCTCGCCGATTTCATGGAGCGCATTGTCTGGCCTGTCGGCAGATCCGTCTGACAGTAAGTTGATCTACGCGGTTGATGATAGTTACTACACGCAAAACCGTATTTTCACTATGGACGTGACCCAGCACCCCGCTGTTATCACCAAGGAAACTCGTATCACCGACAGCAATGACGTGCTCGCCGCACTACCAGCTGGCGCATTGCCTGCAACGGCGATAAACGCGGATAAAACTGTAAATATTGATCCTGAAGGTGTTGTTAAATTGGCCGATGGCAGCTTTTGGGTCGCCTCTGAAGGCTCCGGAAACGCAGTTGACGGTCCGGTCGCCAGTATGAACCTGCTGATCAAAGCCGCTAGCAACGGTGTCATTGAAGACGCGGTGACCTTGCCTGCAGCCGTGAATGATTTACAACGCAATAACGGCTTTGAGGGTGTTACTGAGTACGACGGGAAACTGTATGTTGCTTTCCAGCGTGCTTGGCAGGGTGAAGCTAATGTCCGTATTGGTATCTACGATTTGGCTGCTGAAACCTGGAGTTTCTTGTTCTACCCGCTTGATGCGCCGGAGTCACAAAATGGTGGCTGGGTTGGTTTGTCTGAAATTAGCTCTATCGGCGATGGCGAATTCCTGGTGATTGAGCGTGATAATCAAGGTGGCCCAGACGCAGTCATCAAACGTTTGTATAAATTTGATGCCATTGGTTTGGCCGACGGCGCCTTGGTCAGCAAAAAACTGGTGCGTGATGTAATGCCTGATATGTTGGCAACAGGTGGTTTGATTACCGAGAAAATAGAAGGCATCGCCATCATGAAAAACGGTGATGTGCTTATGGTGAATGACAACGACGGTGTTGACGACAGCAATGGTGAAACTCAGTTGTTGAACCTAGGTAAACTATTCTAAGCTCGAGTAAAATTATAGTGCTTAAAGCCCGCCTCAGTGCGGGCTTTTTTGTGTTCAAAATTTGCTAGTGATTGTGGTGTTAGCCATTGTGGCAATGGTAAACGCGATCGGTTTAGCCAAATATTCGCGATTGCTAAGAAAAATGCTTCGCCACAATATCCTGTAGTTTGGTCGCGGATAGCGGTTTGCTGCAATACGCCGCGACCGAGGGATGAGCCGCTGCGCGATCATGATCGCTTGGATTTACCGACGTAGACAAAATAATAATAACGGTTTGGCGCAGATCTTGGGGGACGATTTCTTCATAGCGCTTGAGAAAATCCCAGCCATCGATAATCGGCATATTGATATCTAAAAATATTAGCTCAGGGAGTTTTTGCTTTTTTTTGATTGTGTCTTCAATGTTGTTTAATGCTTTGCTAGCAAGGTTGTAGGCGGTTACTGTTCTACAGGTGTTGGCTTTCTCTATGATCATTTGGTGGTAATAATTGTCTGCGCCACTGTCGTCGATCAATACGATATTCTCAAGCTTAGTGCTCATAGTGCTATTACCTTGGGAATAGTAAAGCAGAAGGTACTGCCTTTGTTTAAACGTGAATCTACCCAAATTTTTCCGCCATGTAAATTGATCACCTTTTTACAATTAGCAAGCCCGATTCCGCTGCCGGGATACACGTCTTGACTGTGCAGACGTTTAAAAATCATAAAGATTTGATCAAGATATTCTGCTTCGATCCCAATCCCGTTATCGCTAACGGTAAAGCACCAGTCCTCGCCCTTATCAATGCAGGCGATATCAATTTGCAGCTCGCCATCAGCTTTCCTGAATTTAATAGCATTGCTGACTAAGTTCTGAAAGAGCATTCGGAGCTCTGTTTCAAAACCGTTGATAGTTGGCAGGGTGCCTATGCTAACCGTGGCGTTGGCATTATTGATGGCAGCATCTAAGTCGGCAATCACGTCGGCAAGTAGCTTGCCGCAATCGATTTGCGAGAGAGTCGGCGCACGGCCTATGCTGCTGTAAGACATTAGTCCAAAAACTAAGTCGCGCATACGTTCGGCTGCCTCACTAATAAATTTCACAGACAATGAAACGCGCTCATTTTGTTCACTTCCGGCTAATTCCTCGCTTAGGAGCTCGCTGAAATTGCTTAAGCTGCGCAGTGGCTCCTGCAGATCGTGGGACGCAGCAAACGCGAACTGAGCGAGTTCTTCGTTAGAGGCTTCGAGCCGAACTACGGACTTTTGTAGCTCGTGAGCTTTTTGCTGACAACTTTCCGACATGCGCTCGGCAAAGGACAGGGCTCGTCGGTTCGCTCTTGAAAGGAAGATGAACAGGCTGAGCAGCAAGGTGTCTATGATTATGCCTCCAATGAGGATGAGCATTGGCTGCGAATTTTGAGCTACTTTGTGAAATGCGGCTGTCGACCAGATCTTAATTTGCCATTGCCGACCGTAAACTTGCATATTGTGGTTAGTGGCGAAGAGAGGGCTGGTTGCGGTGCTTGCTGTATCAGAATCGTCTTCGTTGTAGAGATAGCCGCCACCGTCGCTAATACTTATACCAACATGCCGGCGGCTTTTCTCTAAAGTCCCGCGCATTAGCTTGTGAACAACAAACGGTGCGTAGACCATACCGGCAAAATTACTGCGTCGGTCTTCTAAGCTGTCGCTTTGGAGCGTTCGATAAAACGGCGCATAAAATAAAAATCCTGGGGTTTGTTCGGCATCCTGGACTAATACAATGGGGCCGGTAATTTGCGCCTGGCCGGTATCTCTTGCTTTCAAGGCGGCCGTTAAGCGATTTGTCTCGTGGGCAACATCGAGTCCTACCGCGGCTAAATTGTCTCTTGCGGGTTCAATATAGCTTATGGGCATTAAGTAGCCGTTGTTGTGCTGGGGATGCAAACCGTAGTTGGGACGTATTTGCCTTTGCTGTAGGAGGTAGGTGTCCAGATTATCAGCTTCGACATTGTGTATAACGCCAATGCCGTTAATGCCTTTGTATTTAGCGGGCAAATGTAGCGTCGTTGCAAACGCCTCCCACTGTTTGCTATTCATATCACCATTGTGGGAATTAATTGTCGCGACCCCAGACCAGAGTGCATCCTCGTATTTTTGCAGGCGTTCTGATAGGAGGGTTATGACTTGTTCTGCTTCGCGGTCAAAGCGATTTTCAATTTTCTCTTGTACTTGTAAGCGAGAGTACTGCCAAACACCTAAGGTTAGCACTAGTGATAAGCTAACGACGAGCCAGTGGAACCAATGCAATCCACCCGCCTTTTTGAGGGCGTGCTGCTCGGTCAGAATGGCGACTTGGTCAGTTGCTTGATCGTTGCTCATAAAATCAGCTAATTGGTATTGTTAGATAAAGAGGCTAACACTATCACTTGCGCTATGAGGTATACAATTCGCTGAACACACCGTAGCAGACGGTCTAGGTACGGCAAGTGTTTGGTCTATAAGCGGCAGTGATGCTTAGCGTGGACTGTACACAGTATAGGGAGCTTGTCGGGAGGCTGCTACTTAGTTTGTGGTAACGGAGTGGGAAGGTTTTGCGGCGGCACATATGGCTGCCGCCGCAATTTAGGGCGGGATTGTTAATTTTGTGCTGCACAAGCGCCCGCGCGCCGCCCGAAATAAGTGACGTCACCCACGGACATCCCACTAGCGTAGCCGGCCGCTGTTCGCGGTATGCCCGCAGTGGTTCGGCCTGCGGCGTAGAGGCCGCTAATTACCTCACCGTCAGGATTAAGGACTTCGCCGCTAGGCAGTGTGTCTAGGCCGCCTAGAGTGAAAAACGGGTAGAAGGGACCGCGGCCTAAGGTGCAATCCAGCGCTACGTAGGGTGGCGTTAGAGGCCGTAGCCACGCGGCTGCTTTGTGGAATAGTGGATCCTTGCCTTCGCTCGCGCCGCTATTATATTGATCGACGGTGTGTTGCAGGCTGCCAGCGGGCAGCTCTAACTCCAGCTCCAGCTCGGCCACGCTGTCGCCGGTCCCTGCGACTTGCGCGCCAAGATAGCTCATTTTCTCGTATTCGCCATAGCCCTCTACGTCGGTAATAAAGTAAATGCGCTTGGCGTTGCGCTGAGCCATTAAAGCGTTATAACCGACGCGACCATGGTAGCAATCTTCGTTGATAAAACGCTGGGCTTTGTCGTTGACTAATATGCCGTAGGTAAGCGAGGCCGGTGGATAATAGGGCAGGCTAACAAAGCATTCGTGCATATTGGTGGTGCCGGCGCCAACGCCTAGGCCCATTAGTATACCGCTGCCCGTGTCGCCGGGATTGCCGATGGGAACTAAGCCGCAGTCGAAGGAGGGCGCGTATTTACGCACCATCTCTTCATTCATACAGAAGCCACCTGCGCAAAGAATAACGCCTTTGCGGGCGCGAACAGTCTTCTCTTGCTGGTCGATACGCACTACTACGCCCTCGACTTCGCCGGCGTCGTTGCAGATTAACGTCAATGCGCGGCTATCGTAGTGCACTTCAATATTTCGCTCCTGAACGGCTTCGGTGAGAATTTTCATCAGCAAAGGGCCACCGTTGTCACCCTCAATTTCCAGGTTGTGGCCGCGGGGAACGGGGGTGGCGTGCTCGGTAAACGGGTAGGCTTTTTCATTGCCGGTGAACAGCAAGCAGTCGTCAGTTAAAGCCATTATGGCCCGCTCTTTTAATTCGCTTAATTTAAACGGTACGCCAAGGCCGGTGAGCCATTCATAGTGCATAAGGCTATTTTCGCAATAGTCGCGAATTTTAGTGTCGTCGGCTTGATTACCAAAGCAGGCCTTCAGGTAGTTCACCATGTTTTCGGTGTCGTCGTGATACCCGCAGGCTTGCTGGACTGGGGTGCCGCCATTGCCGCCCATATAAATCTCGGCGCTAGAAAGTGCGGTCGAGCCGCCGCTGGCGCTGGCTAGTTCAAAGATAGTGACCTTTGCACCGGCGTCGGCGGCTTCGATGGCGGCGCTTGCCCCAGCGCCGCCAAAGCCAATAATGGCAACGTCGGTGTCAATATCCCAGTGCTGAATGTCGCGGCTATTTCGAGGCTTGGTGGCTGTGGTTTTTGTCACTGTGGTCATGGGCTACCTATTCATTTTATTGTCTGTGGGAGCGGTGCAGATAGTGGCGAATTTGGCGGTGATAAGCGTAATTGTGATTCGCCGGACTTGAAGGGTAAATGATCTGTTTGCAGTACATAAAAAAGGCTGCCGAAGCAGCCTCTGTTTATTTCTCAGCAATTAATATTCATAGAAGACATCAATGCCAAAGGTGCGCGGATCACCCCAAATTACTGAGCGATCAGCTTGTGGGAGATTGTCGACTGCCGTTAACTCGTACTCGGTATCCAGTAGGTTTTTAGCCCACACCCCCGCGCCCAATCTACCGTCCGCAAAGGCGATGTCAGTTAGGCTGAAGCGTGCATTAACGAGTTCGTATTGGCGCAGGTGAGTGTTTTTCACATTTTCGGCGCGGGAGCCACCGTTGCGGTCGTCCATATAGTTCACACTGATATTTGCGCTACCGGTGCCCCAGTCGGCTTGGAACAAAGTGTAGTCAGCAGACAGAGTGAAGGAGTTCTCCGGTGCGGAGAAAAACACAAACTTATCCGCTACGTCTGCGCCAGTGATGTCGGTAGCCTTGGTTACTTCGGTGTGAAGGTAGGCATAGTTCGCCATCAAAAGTAATTCGCGGGTGGCCATAAACGTAATGTCGGTTTCAAAACCGTACATTTCGGCTTCACCAGCGTTGGTCACTTTTGTGTCTGCGACGGTCCCGGTCAGGATGAAGTTCAACTGCATGTCTTCGTACTGGCTGTAGAATACATCGGCGTTGACGCGCAGGCGGCGATCCATAAGTTCGCTTTTCAGGCCTAGTTCATAAGAGGTGACGTACTCAGCATCAAAGCCATCAGCGTAGCCAAAGCCGTAATCATTGCCGTCGGTCGCGGGGCCTTGATTGCCGTCTTTCTGAGGGTCTCGGGTGTTAAAACCGCCTGATTTATAGGCTTCAACGCGCTTAGCGTAGATATTGATGTCGTCGGTGATATCGTATTCCGCAACAATGCTGAAAGAGTCATTGCTGAAGTCTTGTGAGGCCGGGATACTGTCAAAATTGCGACAGTCGGAATTGAGTGGGTTGCCGCCACACTGGACGAAGGACACGTCAATTGCAGTTAAGGCAGTTTCGGCGATTGTCATGTCTTGCTGGAATTTGACAGTCTTCCGCTCGTCTTCAGAGTGGCGTGCACCAAAGGTGAGGTGAAGACGCTCATCCAGTATTTTGGGTGTCCATGTGAATTGGCCGAAGATTGCCGCCGCACTGTTGTCGATATCGTATTTTTGGCTGAGCAGGTTTACCGCGCGGAAAGTGGTTAGCGGGTCGGTAATACCGCCGAGCAGTGGGCCTAGGCCTGGAATTGCAGATAGTGATGGCAATCCAAGGTTGACTGGGCCGCTCAACTGATGATGCAGTGGTGTATTGTCTTCTTGCGCGGTTTCTTCAAAATAATAAGCGCCAAAAATATAGTTAACACTGCCGTCAAAGGCATCACCGCTTAATTGCAGTTCATGGGAGAACTGCTCTTGGGAAACCTTAGGGTAAACCAGTGGCGTGCATTCGCCGGCGCCTAAGACAAACTCCGCCGCTTGCCCGCAGTACTCATTTGAATCTAAGCGAAAGACTTTTTTGCTGTCGCCGCTGATGCCATGCGTGTCTTGGCCAGGCTCTAAACCTTTACCGCCGCCGAGGTCTGCATAGGACTGGTCGTAAAGTTCGCGGAAAGCGCCAATGTATTTCAATTGGAAATTATCGAACTCTTTGGTCAGAGTAAAAGCATGGCCTTCGATATCCGTCGATGATTGCTCGAAGTCGGCGATTGTAGAAACGCTTTTTTGCCGTGTTGAAGAGTAGCTGGTGTAATTGCTACCGTCGACCAAATCGGCTTGGCTTCCGGCTATGGGTGTGCGCTCCCGTACATGCTGGTATTGGGTGTTGTAATAGTCGAAATCGGATTTATCGTAGGCGTAATCAAGTGCGAGGGTGTCGCTTATGTCCCAGCGTAAATCAAAGCGAAAACCACTGACGTCGCGGTCACCAAAATCACCGCCGGGGCCGTCGTTTTCAACGTGGCCATCTTGCATGGTTTGCAGTGCGGCAATTTTAACGGCCAGTGTATCGGTTAATGGTAAATTGACCATTGTTTTAGAGGTGAAGAGGTCGCGGTTGCCTAGCGTCAACTTTTGTTTAAATTCAAATGTATCTGTTGTTGGCTTTTTGGTGATCAGGTTGATCGCGCCGCCGGTGGTGTTGCGACCATAGAGAGTACCTTGGGGGCCGCGCAAGATTTCGATACGCTCCAAATCGGCGACGTCTAATGCGGTGCCCGTAGAACGAGCGATGTAAACACCGTCTACATAAATGCCAACCGGTGGGTCTTGAGTAATCTGTGCGTCAGAAATACCAATACCGCGAATAAAGATCCGTAATGTGGCATTGTTAATTGGAAAGGGCTCAATAGTTAGGCTGGGCACTTTGGAGCCAATGTCGCCCAAATTACTAATGCCTTCAATTTCAAGGCGTTCACTGCCGAATGCGGTCAGTGAAATTGGCGTGTCCTGTAGCGATTCGGCTTTTTTCTGTGCCGTAACAATCACTTCCTCTAGGGCGAATTTCTCTTGGGCTAGAGCAGGTGAGCCGATGGCTGACAAACTGATGCCGCTGATTGCTGCTAAGGATTTTAGCCGATTTTTATTCATGACTGCCTCTTGGTATATGCACGCGTTATAGTTATATAGTGACACTTATATTTATTATTTCGTAATAATCTATTCGCATTACTACGCATAAATTATTATTAGTGAATTTGGTTACAGTATTGTTACTTTGCGATCTTAGCATAGCTATTCGACGCTGAGTGTGAAAAACGCAAGATTTTTTGAAGATTCTATGTGCATGGCTTGCGGCTGCAATGTCGAATTGCCTTATTTGTCGAGTGTAGCCGCTTTTTGAAGTTGACGGTGAGTATTAGTGCGGGCCGACAAGGCTGGTTATAATGCCGTTCGCTGAAGTATTTTTTCATTAATTTGGAGCAGGGACCTTCTATGATCATTAAGCCTCGTGTGCGCGGTTTTATGTGTGTAACCACTCACCCTAAGGGATGTGAGGCCAATGTTAGTCAGCAAATTGACTATGTTAAGGCACAGGGGCCTATTAGTGATGGCCCTAAGCGCGTTTTGGTTATTGGTGCATCGACAGGCTATGGCCTGGCGTCGCGCATTACTGCCGCGTTTGGTGCTGGTGCCGCTACTCTCGGGATTTTCTTTGAAAAAGAGGGTGTTGAGAAAAAGCCCGGCACAGCAGGTTGGTATAACTCGGCTGCCTTCCATAAATTTGCCGAGGTAGACGGCTTGTACGCCAAAAGCATTAATGGCGACGCCTTTTCTGACGAAATTAAGGAAAAAACGATTGCCGAGATTAAAGCTGATCTCGGTCAGATTGATCTTGTGGTTTACAGTCTGGCGTCACCACGTCGACAGCATCCTAAAACTGGTGTGGTGTACAACTCCACACTTAAGCCCATTGGTAAGGATGTCACGCAGCGTGGTGTGAATACTGATAAAGAGATTATTGATAACTTCACCCTGACTGCGGCCAGCGACGAAGATATTAGTAATACTGTTGCGGTTATGGGGGGCGAAGATTGGCAAATGTGGATCGATGCCCTTGATGATGCTGGTGTATTGGCTGACGGCGCTAAAACCACAGCGTATACCTATTTAGGCGATCGTCTAACCTGGGATATCTATTGGCACGGCACTATTGGCGCCGCCAAAAAAGACCTCGATAAGCGCGTTATCAATATTCGTGAGCGTCTTGCTGCTAAAGGCGGTGATGCACGAGTTTCGGTATTGAAGGCTGTGGTTACTCAGGCTAGCTCAGCGATTCCGGTAATGCCCTTGTACTTGGCACTGCTGTTTAAAGTGATGAAGGCCGATGGCAGTCATGAAGGTTGCATTGAGCAGGTTTACGGCCTGTTTAAAAACAGCTTATATGGTTCGGCGCCGACTTGTGATGACGAAGGGCGCCTGCGTGCCGACGGATTGGAAATGCGCCCAGAGGTTCAAGAGGCCGTGGGAAAAATGTGGGATGTCGTGAGTACCGAAAATCTACATGATGTCACCGATTTTGCCGGATACAAACGTGAGTTTCTGCGTTTATTTGGTTTTGAAATCGATGGTGTAGATTACGAAGCTGATGTCGATCCCGTAGTCGTTATTAAAAATATGGCCTGATAGCCGCGTTAGCATAACAAAAGGGAAGCCTCGGCTTCCTTTTTTTACGCTGTATACATTTGCGGAAGCTGTCGCGCTGAGCTAGAGTGTGGCGGTTTTTTGCCCCGGAATTTCAATGTCTTTAGTGTCTCGTCAATTATCCCGTCAAGAGTTGCGCGCGCAGTTAACTCTGGCATTGCCAATCTTTGGTGGCCAGCTCGCGCAGTCGGCTAACGGCTTTGTTGATACAGTGATGGCAGGTCGTGTTTCCGCGCTGGATTTGGCCGCGGTTGCGGTTGGTGCAAGTATCTGGGTGCCGGTCTATTTGTTCATGACGGGTATGTTGATGAGCGCTACCTCCGTCTTGGCGCGGCACGTTGGTGCCAAGCAATTGCAGCGCATTAATCCTCTGATGCATCAGGTGGTCACTATCGCTGTGGTTGCTGGTGTCTTGGCGATGCTAATACTGTGTAATACAGGGCCGCTATTGGCGTTCATGGATGTTGATCAGGCCATGCAGCCGCTCGTATTGGAATATCTTATTGGCTTGAGCTGGGGTATGCCAGCGGTGGCGCTGGTGCTAGCACTGCGCAGTTACACCGAGGCGCTGAGCCATACTCGGCCGGTATTGATCATTAGTGTTGTCGGTCTATTGGCCAATATCCCCATTAATTACGTGCTGATCTACGGCAAATTAGGTATTCCAGCGATGGGTGGCGTCGGCTGTGGCTGGGCTACCGCGATTGTGATGTGGTTAATGGCCGGGCTGATGCTGGCCTATGTGCATCGCCATCGGGCCTATAAAGCGGTTCGCTTATCAATTAGTCCCTGGCACTGGGAACCAAAAACCATTGGCTACCTACTTAAGCTCGGTTTACCCGTTGGTATGACGATCTTTTTTGAGGTAAGCGTATTTTGCATCATCGCCTTGTTCATCAGTCAAGCGGGTGCCGAAATTGTGGCCGGCCATCAGCTGACCCTCAATTTTACGTCACTACTGTTTATGTTGCCTCTGAGCTTTGCGCTGGCTGCGACCACGCGAGTTGGCTTGGCGAGGGGGGCTCATGACGCAGAAGCCTTGCGTCGTGCAGTGCAAGTTTCCTTCAAAATCACCCTGTGTATTGGCTGCACCGCGGCACTAATGTTGGTATTGGCCAGAAATTGGATACCCTTAATTTACACTGACAATACCGGTGTTATTGCGCTGGCCAGCTATCTACTGCTGTTTGCCGCCTTGTATCAAATATCGGATGCGATACAGGTCACCGCGAATGGCTGTCTACGGGGCTTCGAAGACACCTCTATCCCGATGTTTTTAACGCTATTGGCATACTGGGGCGTGGGTTTGCCGCTAGGCTATGCGTTGGCAATGACCGACGCATTGGTACCGGCAATGGGGCCGAGCGGCTTTTGGTTGGGCTTGTTTGCGGGGCTTAGTTCTGCTGCGCTATTACTTGGTTTGCGCCTGCGTTGGCGTTTAAGTCAGCCCTTGTATTAGAAATCTTATAAAAGCCCCTGCCAGCGAATAGTGGGCTAGGTGTGTTTGGCTCTGGTAAAATCTTGCTGTCGCGAATTGCGTAGTCTCGGCTTACTGGTGGCTGGTAGGCGGAGCTCGCGGTGATTGCCCGCCATTTGTCTTTCCAATTTGGGTTAAGTGTTAGCTCCTGCACTATCTGTATGACGCCAGCGAGGCTTAGGCGTAGCGGATTCATGTGCAATGTGGGTTGGCCGCTGAGCCCGGCGCGCGGCGTAGTTGCACTTAGCCGGCAATAAGTGCCAAAAATAATGTCCCAAAGAAACATTGGTCCACCGCCGAGATTAACCAAGTTGACCACGCCGCTACGCCCGCAATGCTCGGGCTCAGACGAGTGGTGCATATAGTGATAAACACCACCGCCCGACATAAAACTAGCGAAACGAATCAGGCGGTTGCGTGACGCCCAGCGGTACAGTGCTGTTTGGTGGCCAAAAATTTCTGGAATCAATATAAAGCAATTGTAAATAATAATTTCGGTGTACAGCGGTTCATTACTGAATAGCTTGGTACATGCGCCAAGCACTAAATTATAGGGCAGTACTAAAAATACAAATAATGGCAGGGCAGTAAATACCGCGAGGATGGTTGATTGTACCAGCCCCGGTGTCATGTGATGGGGGCGGTGGAAAAGTAGCCACAGTAGACGACTGCTATGACCTAAGCGATGGAACCAGTAGTGGAAGAAGCCCGCGAATACCATAATGGCAAATACCGCCACCGGCGCGGGGGCGTTAATCAATGTTGGTATGTGGTTTGTGACCAGTTGCTGGGCCAGGCCGACATTGAGCTCTACCCAATGCCAGCCCACACTAAAATCCAGTCCAGCTAGGCTGCCGAGTATTGCGAGCGCGAACAGCATCACAGGAATCGCGATGGTTGAAAGAATATTACACAGCAGGAATACGACTAACCATTGAATTGGGTAGTGTTGCCCCTGATCGCGCTCGTAGAGGAAATAACCTGCGAGCATCGCGAAGAGACGGAAAAGCGTCGTGAATACCAATAGACCGATGACCGCATACCAGAGGGAGGGCTGTTCGCGGTGTAAATGATTCAAGCTGTCTATTAATGGCTGAAAACTGACCGTGTCGCCCAAACCGGGACCGAGATAGGCGCCGAGATGTAAGAGCTGTAAAAAGCCAATGCTATAGGCAAGCGCAAAGACAACGACAAGGGCATTGGCGGCGCGGCGGTAGCGTTCGCTGATTGTAGGGACTTCGCTGTTAAATAAAGTAGCGAATAGCCGTTTCACTTGTTCACCTGCTGTTGCTTTTGACGCTTTGCGAGTTAGTGGCAAAGCTTAGCGATGTTGCTCATGGTTAAAGCGGTTTTGCACAATATACCATAAATGAGTAATAGCTGTATTGTTTTTGCTCAATCGGCGGGCTTTCCGTTCGGTTTTTGGCTTCGGGCTTGCTATCCCCCTTTGCCCCTCTTACTCTGAGTTCGCTGTCAAAATGAGGGTTTAATTATGGATTTGAGTTGGGCGATATGATGCAAGCAGGCGTATTGGAAACGATTCTTCCCGGTGTTCACCGCTTGGTGGCGCCCAATCCCAGTGTTATGACTGGACCGGGCACGAACACCTATTTGCTGGGTAATAAGTCGATTACGGTCTTAGATCCTGGTCCCGATATTCCTGAGCACATCGACGCGATTGTGGCGGCAATTCAGCGCTTGGGTGCTGAGCTTGAGCGTGTAGTGACTACGCACACTCATCCTGATCATTCGCCCGGCGCGGCGGAGCTGCAATTGCGCTTTTCGGGGGTGCCGGTGATCGGCGCAAGTATTGCAAATGACGGCTATCAAGATCCGCGATTTGCGCCGACCGCTGGGCTTGACCATGATGATTGCTTTGATGTCGATGGCAGTGTGCTTCGCGCAATTTATACCCCTGGCCACGTGGGCAATCATTATTGCTTTATCCACGAAGCCAGTGGCGCAGTTTTCACCGGTGATCACATCATGCAGGGTTCTACCGTCGTTATCATTCCCCCTGCTGGTGATATGGCCGACTACGTTGCCTCACTGAAGCTACTGCTCGATTACCCTATGCGCTACCTCGCGCCGGGGCATGGCAGCTTAATTACTACACCTCATGCTGAGATTGAAGGGCTGGTCGCACATCGCCTAGGCCGTGAGGCCAAGGTGCTTGCCGCGTTTAACGAAGTCGCTAGCGGCGATTTAGACGACTTGGTGCTGGTTGCGTATCGGGACGTGGATCCCAGCATTCACCCCATTGCAAAATTGTCTTTGTGGGCGCATCTGCTTAAATTAGAGAAAGAGTCGCGAGCCGTGCAGAATGAAGGCCGGTGGGAGTTAATTTAGGGCTCGATGTAAATACATTGAATTGATTGGAACGGGGGTTGTATGCGTATCGCTGTACCCAAGGAAATCAAAGCTCAGGAATACCGCGTTGGCTTAACGCCAGCTGTGGTCGCTCAGCTTATTCAAGCCGGTCATCAGGTTTTACTGGAGGCGGATGCCGGTTTAGGCTCTGGCTATAGCAACGCCGAATACCAACAGCGCGGTGCGCAAATCATCACCTCGCTTGCTGACTTGTATCAGCAAGCTGAGTTGATCGTAAAAGTAAAAGAGCCTCAGCCAGAAGAAGTAGCACGGCTTAACGCGGGGCACATCGTGTTCTGCTATTTACACCTCGCGCCAAATCGCGCGCTGACAGATGCGCTTATTGCCAGTGGCGCTAGCTGTATTGCCTACGAAACTATCACTGATGATCAGGGCCGCTTGCCTTTGCTCAAGCCAATGAGCGAAATTGCTGGCCGTCTGGCTACGCAGGCGGGTGCGCACTGTTTGGAAAAAGCGCAGGGTGGTTCTGGCGTGTTGCTGGGTTCAGTGGCGGGACTAGAGCCCGGTCATGTATTGATTTTTGGCGGCGGAGTGGTGGGCAGCAATGCTGCCGATGTCGCCTTGGGTATGGGCGCTAACGTCACTTTAATTGAACCCTTCGAGGCGCGCAGGCAGAGTTTGCGCCGCCAATATAACAGCGATCGATTTACTGCCCTAAGTAATGAAGACCTCGATTTACAGGTGCTATTGGCTGAGGTCGATATGGTCATTGGCGCCGCGCTCATACCCGGCGGCGCCGCGCCCAAATTATTAAGCCTTGAGGATCTTCACTATTTGGCGCCGGGATCAGTGCTAGTTGATGTGGCCGTCGATCAGGGCGGTTGCTTTGCAAGTACTCATCCTACTACCCATTTAACGCCGACCTATGTCCAAACGGGAGTTGTGCATTACTGTGTCGCAAATATACCCAGCGCGGTGGCACGTACGGCAACGCAGGCATTGAGTTTAGCAAGCGCACCTTTTGTCGCAGCGCTGGCCGATCAGCCATTAAATCAGGCGCTACGCGCACAGCCGAACTTGGCTGCGGGGCTCAGCATTGCGCGTGGGCAGTTAATATGTGCCGCGGTGGCTGGCGCCCAGCAGCGCGATTTCCGCCGCTGGGACTTAATTTTATAAAGCCCTTGTTTAGTCTATTTCTTGAAAAATTGATTAAACAATTGTTTGGCGGCCTCGCCGTTCTCACCACCCATTTTACGATCAATCAACTCCTGTGCTTTTTCTTCCACTTTGTTTTTGGCCTTTTCTTTCGCAATGTCTTCGATAACACGGAAGTCGGGGAGACAGCTGGTGGCGCCAACACTGTCAAAGCTCGCTTTGCAGCGAATGGGAATGTCGCGATTTAACAGTTTTTCATTGTTAATTTTACAGGCCATGGTGTCTTGGTCTACTTGAGCAAGGCGGCTGTTTAAGACCACGTCAAAACTGTCGCTGGTCAAATCGACTTTACCGCTGCCGCTCAATGCAAGCTTGGTAACGCCGGCATTGAGTTGTTCGATTCTGGCAACCCCCTTGGTGATGACGATTTTTGTCGTCGTGTCCTGCAAATCTGTGTATTGCGCCCAATTATTAGGGTCGAAGGTTTCCTGCTGTAGGCGGGTTACCAATTGGCAGAACGCCCGCTCAATATTCATATTCACTAAACGAAGCTGTTGGGCGCTTAACGCGATCGTGCCGTCCAAGTTCTTTTTGAGGCCGCTGACAGTGGCACCACTGGTGCTTAACGCAATATCAACATCACTTAGGCCAGAAAGCTCTTGGCTAATATCTAGCGCGGTGAGTACTTTGCCTATCGGTAATTGTTTGCTGTCGGCTTTGAATTGGAATTTGGCGGCGGTGGCGCGGCTATCCATCTCCGCAGTGATTTTAAACGGGCTGTCGTAGAGTAAGCCGCTGGCTGGGCTGATCTGACTAATACCATGCTTGGCCGCTAGTTTTAAGTTTAGGTTTTTGAAGGGCAGTTGGCTAACAGTGAGTTCGCCGGCCTTTATGCTGGCGTCGATATTTAAGGCATTCAGCATTTCGCTGGGCAGGGCTAAATTGTCGCTACTTGGCGCGGGTGTGCTCTTGGCCTGTGTTGCTTCTTTAGGGCTTGGTGGTGGCAGGTAGTGATCAATATTAACTTTGTCGATGTTCAGACTTACTTTTGTGAGTTTGTTTTTTGGCTCAACGAGGGGCAGGCTTAGCTCACCGGTGATAGTGCTGGCGTCCAGAGTAATATTGAGGTCTGCAATAGACAGCTGTTTGTCATCCCCTTTTAATGCGGCGCTTACACCAACGCTGCTTAGGCTATTGGCGTTAGCCATTTCAGGTAGGGAAATTGCCAGGGTTTTTGCAATTTTACGCAGGTTGGCTGGGCTAGCTTGCATGTTGGCTTGATAAGTCAGTGGCGAAATAGTGGCTTTGGCACTGGTTTTTACACTAATTGTCTCATCGCCGATAGTTGTCGTCATTAGGGTGTTTTCGCTGCTGAAGCTATTCAGCTCGGCATCGACGCTCACCAAAGACTCAAGTGTAATTTGGGTGCTGATAGTGGCTTGGTTTGGCGGGCTATAGCTGAGATCGGTTTTTACTCTGAGCTTGTTTGGTGCGCCACCCGGCTGCACTGAACCGTTCAAAGAGAAGGCATTTAGTTTTAGTTCAGTGCCGTCTGTGGCATTGAATTGCAGGCTGGTATCTTGCACATCTACGTTGCTTAGGGACCAAATCAGCGCGTCTTTTAGGTTAGCGGTCGCGCTGAGCTTTACTCGAGTTTTGGCCGAGACCTTGGCTTGTTCATTACGATGGTCTGCGCTTAAGTGAATGTCGCCATCACTCACAATAAAATTATCGAGGGTGTTATTAATTTGTAATTTGGCGCTGAGTTCGATGTCGGCGGCAAGGTCTTGCTTGGCATCCTTGAAGGTGATGCTCGTGCTGAGTTGCAAGGGGAACTCAGTGTTATTCAACTGAATGCTGTCGCCGCTTACGTTGAGGTTTTCAAGGCTAATGTTCTGTCCCGTTTGGGCGTTTGAATAGTGTAGGGTGCTATTTTCTAAGCGAAGTTTCTGAATGCCCAGTTCTTGTGTGGCGTTGCTATCGGTGCTCACCGGTTTTTCGCTAGGCGCCGTCTGATTACCTATTTTGCTCCAATTGCCCACACCATTTTTGTCGACGACTAAGTTCGCATGTAAACCGGTGAGTGCCACGCCCTTAATAACAAGCTCTTTTTGCAATAGGGGTTTTAGTGCAACGGCGAGCTGGGCCTGTTCAAAGCGGACGATTTCGGTGCTGCCAGCCTTGATGTCTGTTGTTGGAGTGGTATCGGCTGTCGCTAGACTGGCCTTGCCGACGGCGATCTGAATGTCTGGGAAAATTTGCCAAGACAGATCGCCTTCTAATTTCAGGATAAGCCCCTGATCAGCGGCTAATTTCTCGATTTCGCCTTTGAACATATTCGGGTCTATCCAAAATACCAGCGCTGCGAGGGTGCTGCCCGCCAACACCGCCACGCTAAGCAATCCGATAAGGGCGTATTTTAATGCGCTGGGCATACATATCTCCGTGTCGTATAGATCAACGTGCGAGTAAGGGTGTTGAGCTGCACAAGAGTATTGGACAGGTCAGCAGTGAATAGTTCTGTCAGTATAGCTAAAGTAGAGCAAGCCCTGTGCCATTCATTCTCGTGGAGTGGGGTGGTATCGGTGTTGAGCAAGAATCGGGTGGCAGGATGGCACTGCAATAGGCAAACTGAGGGGCATTAAAAGGCAAGGTGCTGGCGGCGATGAGTGAACCACATAGTAATTATCAACGGGTTGCCAAGGCAATCCACTTTATTGCCGAACGCCAATTAGAGCAGCCAAGTTTGCGTGATCTCGCTGATCATGTGGGTTTGAGTGAGTTTCACCTGCAGCGGGTGTTTGCTGAGTGGGCCGGCATATCCCCAAAGCAGTTTCTGCAGTTTTTGACTAAAGAGCGTGCCAAGCAGCAGTTGCGCAGTAGCAGTGTGCTACACGCGGCATTAGATTGCGGCCTAAGCGGCAGCAGTCGTTTGCATGATTTAATGATTAAAACTGAGTGCATGACACCGGGGGAGTATCGCAAGCTGGGCGCTGGCATGGACGTTTGCTACGGCGTACAAGCTTCGCCGTTTGGTTATTGCCTCATTGCGCAGACTCAGCGTGGGGTTTGCAAAATTGCTTTTTTTGATTCGCCCGACGACGAGGCTGCAGTCGTAGCTGAACTACAAAATGAGTGGCCTGCCGCTACCTTGCGTTGCGATCAAGGGGCTGTTGATCCGGTCTTTGCGCAAATTTTTTCCGGAATTAAGGCTGGAACGGCGCCGCTGCGCGTTTTATTAAAAGGCAGTGAATTTCAACTAAAAGTCTGGGAAGCGCTACTGGCGATACCCGACGGTGAGGTTTGTTCCTATCAACAACTGGCTGGGGCGATGGGAATTGCCTCATCCGTTCGCTCAGTGGCGAGCGCCATTGCGCGTAATCATATTGCCTATCTAATACCCTGTCATAGGGTAATACGCAGTACCGGCGAATTCAGCCAGTACCGCTGGGGGACAGAGCGTAAACAGGCGATATTGCTGCATGAAACAGCGCGTGTTGCAGCTAAGGTCATTGGCGAGTAATTTTTGGCGCCAGTGTTTTGCTATTCGTGATTACGGGGCTAATACCACCAAAGCCGCTCGACTTACTTTGTTGCATGCTACAGTTAAGAAAAATTTTTCGAAGCAGTATAAGCTGTTGAAGAAGGATTTATGATTTTCTTGGCTCGCACAGGACATAGCAGGCATGACAGCGACACAGATCGATGCATATCAACAGTACAGCTTTAGCGCTATTGCGGGCGGTCATCCTATCCGGCACGACGTCTACCATCGTGGAAAAGGCGCGCCGATCGTCTTGATACAGGAACTGCCCGGCATCGGGCAGGAGACTCTCAGGCTGGCAGACAAGTTTCTTGCTGCCGGCTTTTCCGTATACATGCCTCATTTGTTCGGCCCAATTGGCAAGACGTCCATGGTTGGAAACATGACGCGGGTTTTGTGTCTGCGCCGGGAGTTTAGTGTATTCAGTTCGGGCAAAAGTAGTCCTATTGTCGACTGGCTGCGCGCTTTGTGCCGAAAAGTTCGCGACGATACCCAGGCCGCTGGCGTTGGCGTTATTGGTATGTGTTTGACTGGCAATTTCGCTATTTCATTAATGGGTGACGAAAGCGTGTTGGCGGCTGTCGCCTCGCAACCTTCCATGCCGTTTCATAGTCAGGAAGCACTGCATATGAGCGCCGATGAAATTGCCTCTACACGGCAAAGAATTGATACAACGTCGGCAATGTTGGCTTTTCGATTTGCGGGCGATCCGCTGTGTACAGCGAAGAAATTTAACAGCATCGACAGGCAGTTTAATGATGGGCAGCAGCGTATTGATCTGAGAACGCTGCCGGGCAAAGGGCATTCGGTACTTACTCTGGATTTTGTGGATGAAACGGGTCATCCAACTCGGCAGGCGCTAGACGCCGTGCTGGCCTATTTTGGGCGGCAATTGCAAAGTGGATGAGCACGTGAATATGCGAAATAGGCCTGTCAGCATTCGTGACAATAGGTAAAGACAATACTATAAAGAGTCAGAGTGCAGGGTTAGAACGACGCGCATTGGTATGCTTGGCTGAATAGGACAGCTTTGTTATTCGTGCATGCGCAGTGAACCGCTGCGCCATTCTGCTTAATTTACTAAGGATTTCTATGTCTGAATTTGTTTTTTCGTCAACAGTGGCCCTCGAGCGGGAATTGGATGGCAGCGACGAGGGTTTTCATCGTTATTTTTATGCCTTGTATAACTGCAGCCCGGATCAAGACAATGCGATCAACCAAAATCGGCAACGTTTGCAAGAGGAGTATCCCGATAAAGCCGTCGCCGTTGGTAAGTACTTTGTATTATGGGGCGAGGCGGCAGCTAAGGCGCTGCGCAGTTATTACAGCGAGCTAGCCGCTAATGAATCATTGGATGATGACTTTCGCGGCTATGCCAATGGCCGCTTGCAAGCTATTGAGCGGCGTCATTTAACCAGTCAAGGTCTGTCAGTCCCTATCGATTTGTCTGAGGGGCAGCTTAGTAAGGATGATTATCTGGATTTCTATACCTGCATAGCCCTTTCTAACGGTCAGGTTGTTGTTAAAGCAACGAAGTAGTATGGGTAAGGCTTTACTCCTTGTATAAGCAGGGTTTCTTGGTTGTCTTTTATAATGCGTAATTTATATTGTCATAAATTACGCATTTCTCTTGTCGTGTGCCACGCATGTCCCTAGACTTGGCCCAGTTACGATAATAAACAGGACTGCTCACCTCATGTTGCTGGAAAGCTCACCGCAAAACATCAATATGCCGCTGACCCTGCCGCGCCTCTTTGGCTGGGCTGCGCAACAATTCGATACCAAGGCTGCGATTCGCGAGGCGGGCAGCGACATCTCTTATCGGGAATTAAACGACTTGCGCTGTCGAGCGGGGCGGGCGTTTCTTGCGATGGGCGTTGGTCGTGGTGATCGCGTGGCAATTTGGGCGCTGAACAGCGCGCAGTGGATAGTGGCCGCGGCGGGGGCTCAATCGGTAGGCGCAATTTTAGTCCCCTTGAATACGCGTTTGCAGGGCAGTGAGGCGGCAGATATTCTGCGCCGTGCGGGGGTAAAGCTACTGCTTACGGTGACTGAACTGGAAAAAGGCGAGCCACTTGCGATGTTGGCCGAACATGCCTTGCCGGATTTGCAGCACCAAATTTTATTGCCCTCAGCTGTAACTGGCAGTGTTGAGGCCATGAGTTGGGACGCTTTTTTAGCGAGCGCTGCGCAGGCTGATGACGCAAAATTTATTGCTGCCGAGCGGGCGGTAAACCCTTTTGACAGTGCTGATATGTTGTTTACCTCTGGCACCACAGGCAAGGCCAAGGGCGTACTGTGCAGTCATGAGCAGAATATTCGCGTATTCCAAAGTTGGAGCGCCACGGTTGGCCTGCGCAGCGATGACAATTACCTCATCGTAAATCCCTTCTTTCACTCATTTGGTTATAAAGCGGGTTGGTTGGCGGCGATCATTAGCGGCGCAACTATTCTGCCTATGGCGAAATTTGATAAGCGCAGCGTGTTGGAAACGATTCAGCGCGACAAAGTCACTATGTTGCCGGGCGCGCCGTCGCTCTATGAAATGCTATTAAATGCCCCCGAGCGTAGCGATTACGACTTGTCGAGTTTGCGGCTTGGCGTTACCGGGGCGGCCTCTGTGCCGGTGCAGCTGGTGCGGGATATGCGCGATATTCTCGGTTTTGAAACTGTCGTCACCGCCTATGGTTTGACTGAGTCGACGGGGGTGGTCAGTATCTGCCGGCCAGAAGATGAGCCTGAAACTATCGCGACCACCTCGGGGCGAGCAATTGAAGGCGTCGAGTTAATCTGTGCCGCCCCCAATACCGGCGAAGAAGTGCCGCGGGGCTGTGAAGGCGAGGTTTGGTTGCGCGGTTACAATGTGATGCAAGGCTATTTTGATATGCCCGAAGCCACGGCTGATGCGATCACTGCCGAGGGTTGGTTAAAGACCGGCGATATTGGCGTAATGGATGAGCGCGGTTATCTGCGTATCACTGATCGCTTAAAAGACATGTACATTATGAATGGCGAGAATGTTTATCCAGCCGAAGTCGAAAAAGTTCTCTACGGCGTGGCCGGAATCGCGCAGGTGGCGGTTATTGGTGTACCCAAGGCCCCACAGGGTGAAGTCGGTATGGCCTTTGTGGTCAAAAAAGCCGGTAGCGACATAAGTGCGCAAGCGGTAAGCGAGCATTGCAGTCAACATCTGGCGCGCTATAAGTGCCCATTTTATGTCGAGTTTGTTGATATCTTGCCGATGAATGCCTCAGGCAAAGTCTTAAAAACTGAATTAAAAATTTTGGCAGCGACGCTGCTAAGCAGTAAAAAGTAAGAGGAACAGCCATGACCGAACTCGAAGGCGATGATCATTTGCGGCCCGCGCCATCGCAACATATGGACGAAGTCGATCATCGTATTGTTGCCCATTTACGCCGCGATGGCCGCATGGCGTTCAAGGCGCTCGCCGCAGAATTGAGTCTGACTGAGGCGACGGTTCGGGCGCGGGTGCGCCGCTTAGAAGAGGGCGATAGTCTACGGGTGGTGGCGGTAACCGACTACGAAGCCGTGGGTTACTCCATGATGTTGGCGGTGGGGATTCAAGTTGAGGGTCGCCCGGCCGATGCCGTGGCTGAAGATCTGGCCGCGTTCCCAGAAGTGTTCTCCGTGTGTCAGGTGGTTGGCACTCTGGACATCGAAACCCTCGCGGTTGCCAAAGATCAAGAGAGCCTCACTGAATTACTATTGCGCCTAGGGGCGGTTCCCGGTGTGCGTAAATTGCAGCCTTCGATCGCGTTGGATGTGTTAAAAAATCAATCAAACTGGGTGCCTTTCGGGCACGGTGTATAGGGCAGTGACCGTGGCTAAAAAACAGTTAGACGATCTCGATCGGAAAATCCTTGACGGTTTGGCCCAGGACGCGCGAATCAGCAATCGCAAAATTGCTGCTGATTTGGGTATCACCGAAGGCACCGTACGCAGCCGTATTAAACGCATGGAAACCGAAGGCCAGGTGCGTATTACGGCGATGACGAATATTGCTCGCCTGCGCAATCCTACGCTGGCCTATATTTGGGTTGAGGTCGAACGCAGTGCCCAGTGTGATGATGTGGCTGAACAACTCGCTGCAGTGCCGGAGATCGGCTTTGTAGGAAAAATGCTAGGTCGTTCTGATATTTTGGCAATTACCTTGGTGCGCGACAATGCTGAGCTGGCACATTTTTTACACAGTAGAATTACTGGTTTGCCCGGTGTCCGTCGTACTGAATGCTCGCTGGGTGTGAATTTTGTGAAGCATGACTACCGCATGAGTCGTATTGTTGATGTTTAGCTGTTACCGTTTCAAAAACATAATAATGAGCGTTAATTGAGGCTAACCATGAACCCGAGAAAACTGCGTAATACCGCTAAGCTTATTGTTTTAGCGGTCAGTGTTCTGTGTGTATCCAGTTGTGGTGGCAGCAGTAGTTCGCGACCTGCGACGAATACGGGTGTTGAGCTAGGAAGCGAAGACCTGCTAGAGACAGGCTTACAGGGCCAAGTGCCAATGGCGGATCAGCTAAGTGGCCGCGCGGCGCAGGGTTACCACAAAGGTCTGCGTTTGGTGGGTCAAAACACCATCTTAGATCGTGGTGCAAACTTCTCGATGGCGTGGCTGGACGATTGTGCCTATGTAACCACGACCTCGCCGGGGCAAATATTTGGGCCGACATCCTCGCCCTATATCGACCCTCAATACAGCGCACTCAACGGCATGGCGGTTATTGACGCTTCTGATCCTGAGAATCCTGAGTTAATCGATATACTGCAAAGCCCAGCCATGATCGCGCCGCATGAATCCATTCAGGCGAATCAGGCGCGGCATATTATTGTCGCGACGCGGGGCGGCGGCACGGCATTTGATGTTTATGATGCGACGGATTGCCGTAAACCCGTGCTAACGGCGTCGATCAATATTGGTGTGGGCATCACCTTGCCAGCGCTTCCTGATTTACCTGGTGGCATTGGGACCATTGATCAGGGTTTGCCCTTCATGGGCCACGCGATGTGTATAACTGACGACGGTTTGACTGCTTACGCCACTAGCTCTGCGCAGAGCAATGCAGTGATTGACTTGACCGACATAGAAAACCCAAGCTTGATTCAGTTGTACTCACCGGCCTCCCATGATTGTGGCTTAAACCCCGAAGGCACCCGGCTATACCAAGCGAATTTTGGTTTTGTGTCGCTGGGGCTGGGGCTGCCCAATGGCCCGGCAGTGGGGCAAAATGGCATGATGATTTTAGACGTCAGCGGATTCCAAGATCGCAGCACGCCGCCGTCACCCTTCATGTTTGGCACGCAACCGCCGCTGGTTGGCTTTTTGGGGTGGAGTAATTTATTGGACGGCGAGGCGCCAAGCGCCGGCTCCCATACCGCGCGCTGGTTTAAAAATGGCGGTCGCACCTATGTTTATTCCAGTGATGAGTGGCCGACGGCGGGTGTCTGTCCTTGGTCGCACAGTCGGATAATTGATGTTACTGATGAGGCGAATCCCGTAAAAGTGTCGGACATCATTCTCGACGTCAATAAATTGGAAAACTGCGCCCAGACTGAAATCGATATCGCAAACTACTCCGCGCATTACGTGGGCTTTGATGATGTCAATAATGCGACCACGTTGTTTATGAGCTATTACACCGGTGGTTTGCGTGTTTGGGATATTCGCGACCCAGCGAATCCATTCGAAATCGCCTATTGGCATCCCGCACCTAATCCCAATACGCCGGCGGTTTTTCTGTCAGAGGGGTTTGGTAGTTCTGGTGATCGCTGGGATTCCGTTGCGACCTATATTCGCTATCGGCCTGAAACCGGTCATATTTGGCTGGCCGCCTATAGCGCGGGCTTTCAGATTCTGGAGTTCACTGCCAGTGCCGGGCCAACTGCACCTAAACCTACCGGGCCTTAAGTGCCGGGACGGTAATAACCATGCTGTTTAAGCGCGGTATAAGTAGGGCTGAAAACAAAACATGGCAGGCCTGGGGGCTCGGGCTGGGTTTGGCAGCTTATACGCTGCCGGGCTGGGGGCATTCCTTCGGAACGCTCTACACCTTGCCGGTGCCGTTCTGGTTATACGCTTGGGGTTGTTCTGCCGCACTATTGCTTTCATTTTTTCTTGTTGCGTATTTTGCTCGGCAACCAAGCCCTGCGCCGCCACCGCCTACGCTCATTCCAAGCGAACAAGACAAAAATCACTTTGTACTCCCTGGTAGCGTAATTTTTATTCTGCGGGTGCTTAGCGTCGGTGCCTTATTACTGTGTGTCGCCAGCGGATTGTGGGGCACGAGCAATGCCTATTTGAATTTTAATATGACCTTTTTTTGGATCATATTTGTTTTAGGTTTTACGTATTTTAGCGCCTTGGTTGGCGATGTATATCCGCTGCTAAACCCATGGCAAACACTGGTTGGGGGCTTGGCTCGGTGTTTGAGGATTGATTTTTCGGGTCGAGTTTCCTGGCCGCAACGCCTAGCATATTGGCCGGCATTACTGCTGTATATCGGGTTTATCTGGCTTGAGCTATTTGGTGAAACCGGGCCACGAGGTTTGGCTTACTGCTTGATCGGCTACGGTCTGTTGAATGTCATCGCTGCGTGGTTATTTGGCCGTGAGGCATGGTTCAAGCGCGGTGAGTTTTTTGGCGTGCTATTTTTCCTCGTGTCGAAAATGGCGCCGATTACCATTTGCTCTGGCGAGGCGCGGCTGCCGCGCGGCGCGGTGCTATTCAGGCGACCGTTTTCGGGTCTTCAAGGTGGCAATGCGGCGTCCATGAGCGAGCTGTTGTTTGTGCTGTTTTTATTGTCTTCAACGGCATTTGACGGTTTGCATCAGACCAATATTTGGGCGAGTGTTTACTGGCAGGATTTCGCGGGTATCTATCGCGACTGGCGTGGCCAAAATATTGTGCAGGCCTATCCCGTACTAAAGACAATGCACGGGGTGTTTGAGTCTGGCGTTTTGTTTTTGTCACCCTTGTTCTATCTGGCGGTGTTTTATTTTTTCCTGGCGATTGTGCGTCGTCTGACTAAATTTCGGGTGCCTTTGCAAACACTGGCTTTGCAATTCACCTACTCGTTGCTGCCGATTGCTTTGGTTTACCACATTACGCATTACTACACCTTGATTGGTAGCCAGGGAGTGATGGTCGTACGGCTTGTTTCGGACCCCTTTGGTAGGGCTTGGAATCTGTTTAATACTGCGCATTGGCGCCCGAGCTCTGTGGCGCCCAATATGGATTGGGTCTGGCATACCCAAGTGGGGTTAATCCTGTTTGGTCATGTGCTGAGTGTCTATCTTGCGCATCAAGAAGCGCAGTCGGTCTTTCCACTGCGTCGTCAGGCAACCCTGAGTCAATTGCCGATGCTGGTTTTGATGATCCTCTTTACTTGCTTTGGCTTGTGGATTTTGGCGCAACCCGTCACCGCCACGCGTTTGTAGTTATTCCGTATTCTGAGCTAGTAAATAGCGGCTTAAAATACCATCCATTGCGGATTGTTCTCATTGCCTAGTTCACCCAAATATTGGCGTTCTAGGAATTTTCCCTGCTCGTTTTTCAGAGGGTCAGTCTCGACCTCTAAATAGAGCGTGAAGGGCACACCGCGATGTAGGCCAGCTTCGCCAAGATGAATAGCGGCTTCATATTGGCGGTGGCCACTCGACATTGATGAGGTGCCCTGGGCATGGCGATAAATTCCCCAGTCGCTAATAGCGTATTTTTTCCAGCGCTCATTGTCATTGTTTGGCGGTTTTCCCTGCCAGCGAAAGTGGGTTTGCCGAATGCTGGTGATGCCTGCGCGCCTGCCGATATGTATGCGCTCATTCACAAGGTTGTCGTTAAGCCCGGCGTGCAAATAAATTCGTAGTTGGTCGTAGCCGCCTTGGCTTGTTTCCCTTGGGGTATCGCAGGCAATAAAAAGCCACTGGCCATCCGTTTTTAGATAGAGGGTGGTGTTGAATTCTTCATCGACAACAATTGGGGTGGCATCGCCCCACTCGCGATCGTCAATGATGCCGTCGAGTGTTGCGTGCTGCACACTGCTGGCGATGCGCAATACCGGTGTATTCGCCGGGGCTATGCGCTGCTGGGCGAGCAAGCTGCGGGCTGTTTTAATTTGTTTCTCTATTTGGCTGTCGTCATAGCTGCTGCTTTTGGCTGAATTTTTTCTGGCGATATACGCACCGCTGTCTAACTTGTCGTGGTACAAAGAATCAAAGGTATCCCTTGCGCCGATCTGCGTGCTGTAATCCTTCGCCTCTACTGAGCGGGGTAGGGAGGCTGCTTTGGAGCGCCCTATAATAGGCGACTCTGTGGCCTTCGCTTGCGCTGGGTGGCTATTGAAAAGCGGAGTGGCGGGGCTGTCTCGAAGCAGAAAATAGTAAGCTAGCGCGCCAAAAATAAGCGTGTCGACCAGAAAAAATAGAACTATGTGAGATTTTTTAATGCTGATTTTTCTAGGTTTTTTGAGACCGGCTTCCTGATGTGATTCTTTAAAATACCAGGGTTTGTCTAACTTTAGTTGCGCTAAGTTCCGGTCGATTGCTGTTTTTGCGTCGACGAGGCTGCAATTTGTCGCTTCCCGGTATAGTTTTATCGCTTCAATGGTTTTTCCGCGAATAAGGGCTTTTTCAATATTGTAGGATTGCAGGGCAGTTAATGGCATTTGGCTATTATCTCCGTAGCACTGTATTCAAATGTCACCGCACATGGCGCGCGTCACTAGGCTAAATCCTGCAGTTTTTGTAGGGATTCAACGTGTACACTGTTGGTTTGCTGGCGGAACAATACACCGGCTTGTGTGTTCTTAGATTCATTGCACTGTATCGTGTTGTCTTTACCTTGAAAACCTTCTCGCCATCTACTTAAGTTTTCCGGCAGAGAACGTCACCGTCTATGGAGTTGTTATGGAAAGTCCCCAACAGAACAGCGGACAATCACTTGAGTATGCCGGGTTTTGGGTGCGCGTCTGGGCGTCTATTATTGATACCGTACTTTTTGGTTTACTGCTTGTTCCCATTTTCGCGCTGACAATGGGCGACGCTCAATGGTCGAGTATTGAACGCGACGGCATGCATGCCTCGACGATGAGCTTTCAAGGCATGGGCATGAGCGGTGGCTTAAGTATGCTGCTCAACTATATTTTGCCTGCGGTAGTTGTTGTTATTTTTTGGGTCTACAAATCGGCAACGCCGGGTAAATTGCTCCTTAAAATTAGTATCGTCGATGCTAAAACCGGTGGTAAACCTTCAACTGCACAGTGGTTGATCCGGTATCTCAGCTATTATATTTCTGCCTTCGTCTTTATGTTGGGCTTTATTTGGGTTGGCCTAGATCGGCGCAAGCAGGGTTGGCACGACAAGCTCGCTAGTACCGTTGTCATTAGCAATAAGGCCAAAGAGCCTGTTCAGTTTCAAGATTGATGAAATTACCTCAAGCAACCAGTTGTAAGCCAGGCGATACACTGGTTTTTAGTGTTGCGGTGAATGGCTATCATTGGCGCTATCGCCGCCTGCTCCGTACGCAAAAGCAGTATGCTGACCGTCATGGTTATACCCATGTTGTTATTGATCGCCCCTTGTTCAGTATGCTCGGCAATGAAACCGCATGGCTTAAACTGTCTGTTGCGCTGCGGGCGCTGGAGTCCGGATACCAGCGTGTATTTTATATCGATGCAGATGCTGAGGTCCGGGAAACAACGCCGGCGCTAGAAGCAATTGTTGAAGCAGATAAAAGCATCTATGCTGCGCGGGGTTACAGTGATCGTATCAATTCCGGGGTGTTGTTGTTTGTTAATACGCCGGCTTCACGCGCTTTTCTTGACAAAGTAATCGACAATATCGATACCCCGCTACCGCTTGAAGATGACGTTGGTTGGGGAGAAAACGGCCATATTATTCATTTTCTCCGCAATGAAGCCGCGTTTTGTGAGTTGCCGGCGAGCTGGAACAATAACCACTCACCAGATTTAAACGACTATATTCGTCACTATAGTGCAGGTCCACTTCGTGAATATTATTCTCCTGCTTGGCAAGACCGGGTGGCCTTTATTGGTTTGAGCTGGCCTGCTCGCCTGCTTCGGGCGATTCATCGTCTTGCCTCGCCTGCGCCCCAAGTGTCTTCAGTGTTACCCATTTTAACTGCTCGCACAGTGAAGCGATTTCGCAATTTGCAATATAGGGTGTGACGCGAGGCAATTCGATTTTCAAAATGCGAATAAGCCGCGATTGAATTGCATATCTAATTGATTATAAAGGATATTATTTTTGGCATGGTGTCTGCAATGTTGGTGGTAATTATTTAATTCCACCCGTACAGGCACATAACATGAAATTTAAACTCACTGCTCTAGCCGCTCTTAGCCTCGCCAGCACTCAAGTATTCTCTGCGCCATTTACTCAATGCCCAAGCGAAGGATTTTTGGTCCAAGATAAAGTAGCTCGCCTCTATTCTGTAAACCTTGCAGGTAGTTTTCAGCGCGAGATTGCGCCGAGTGGATGGACCTCGGCAAAGCTGAATGCCCTCGCATTTAATACTTTTGATAATTACCTTTACGCCTATGACTATGCCCTTGGCGACATTGTCAAAATCGGTGAAGACTTCAATGTTCAAGGTATTGGTGCAGAACTTGGCGGTATGTCGTTTTATGTCGGTGATATTTCGACTGACCAAAACCTTATGTATCTCTATCGCAAGGGCAGCGGTATTTACCGTGTTTCTCTTGATGACTCTGACCCGGACTTTGCTAAAGCAGAGTTAGTTGAAAACTCACAAAGTTTCGCTCCTGCCATTTTCGACATGGCATTTCACCCCTACGATGGCAAAGCCTACGCTGTTGATCGCAATGGTGTACTGCTGCAGATCGATGTTGAAACGCCTGAAAATAGTATTGAACTGGGCAACGTAGGGCAGTCTGGTACTTTTGGTGCTGCCTATTTTGACGCATCGGGCTACCTCTATATTTCAAGTAACAGTGATGGCTATGTCTATCAGATCGATGTTGCGGCTTCAGTGCCAACGGCAACGCTTTTCTTTAAAGGGCCTGCTAGCAGCAATAATGACGGCGCGCGTTGTGCCTTTGCACCATTAAGTTCTACGGAAACGGCGGCGACTGACTTCGGTCGCGCACCTGACAGCTATGGCACTACCCTAGCTGAAAATGGTGCGCGTCACGGTGCGGCAAATCCTGAATTGTATTTGGGTGACATCGTTAGTTATGAAGCCGATGCGCATTTAGTGGTAGTCGATTCGTCTAATGATAATGATGGTGTGCAGCTGCTAACCGACCTCCAGCTGGGTCAGAAAGCACTGTTGCAACTTACCGCGAGTAATACTGGATTTGTGTCTGCCTGGATCGATTTGGACGGTAATGGCGAATTTGACACCGATGAAGTACTCATCAGTGATTTGGCGGTGGCTTCGGGGGTTAATCGTACCGCCATCGCAATCCCTAATAGTGCGGTAGCGGGTGAAACATGGATGCGCGTGCGCTTCAGCTCAGGCGAAAGTCTGGCCCCCACCGGTGGTGCAGCCGATGGCGAAGTCGAAGACTACCCAGTAACTATCGCGGTGGGCGGCACGACTGAGCTGTACTATCCCCGCAAAGACACCTACGCGACCATCGCCTTTGAAGACAACTGGCCGCTAACCGGCGACTACGATATGAATGATGTTGTTATTCGCTATAGGTTAAGCCAAACCACCACTGATGATCAGTTGAACGCGATAAAACTAGAGGGTGAAGTCGTTGCGATGGGTGGCAGCTACCATAATGGCTTTGCTTTGCGGCTGTCGGGGCTTGATCGCAATATGATTGACGAAGCGAATATCGCCTACACGATTAATGGCGCTGATCCCGGCTTTTCACCGCTTGAGGCGGACCGTCAGGAAGCGATTATCATTGTTGCTGAAGACTTGTACGACTACGTAACTCCTGGTGAAGAGTGCAAGTATTACCGCACCGAGGCCGGCTGCGGTTCGTCAATACAAATGACTTTTTCCATTACCGTTCCTGTCGTTGCCGGGGTGAGCGCCACAGAGCTGGGCGAGTTTCCTCTCGATCCCTTTATTTTTGCAACGCCTGGTTTTGAGCGCAGCTATATCTTTGGTGAGGCTCCAGGTCGTCGCTTTGAAATACACCTAAAAAACCAAGCGCCGACAGAGGCGTTTCAGATGAGCTTCTTCGGACGTGGTGAAGACAGCTCCGTGCCGGCCAATGGTGAGTACTTTGCCAATACTAACGGGATGCCTTGGGCTCTAAACATTCCCTACGAGTGGCAGCACCCGCTCGAATATATGGACATCACCTATGCCTATCCCAAATTTCACGAGCACGTTCGTTCGAAAGGCACCACTAATCTGGACTGGTATTTAGAGACTGAAGGTCTGGCTCGCAATATTTTTTCTAACTAAACTAAATAGACACCGCGTTATAAAACACGTGAAAGGGAATCTTAAAATGAAATTAGTGCATATTACATCGATTTTAATGACTACTAGCGTTCTTGTGGCCTGTGGTGGCGGGGGCGGCGGAGGTAGTGAATCAGCCGACACTGCAAATGCTGCGGGGGGGAATTCGGCGCAGCAAACAGTTACCGAAACGCCAGTAGTCGCTGAGCCAGTAATACAGCAGGGTGACGTCACTACCGCAGAATTACTTGTTGATCGGGCCTATACGCTCAAACAGGAGTTCCCTTTGGCGATCGACGTGACACCGATAGATCAAGCTGTAAGTTATCTCTCAATCTGTAGCGAATTTGATCTTGATCAGCCTGAATACGCTATTAATTACGACAGTTGCCTTATCCGCACCGCAGTAGATGGCCCTGCTAGCTATACCTTGCAGGTGCCGAATGCGGTTGAGGCTCTTGTGGCCGTGCGCTGGCAGTACGAGGCTGGCACTGAGCCTGTCTATAGCTTTTGGGTTCGCGAACAGGACGGCGATGCGTTTTCAGTTCGCTAGACGCGATTAGCTTCTTGAATATTTCTAAAAACGACCCGTCTAATTCAGGTGATTTCTACACTTTGATTAGACGGGGTTTTCGCTCTAGTTAAGTCTGCTAAGCCCTAGGCACTGCCATATGTGGTTTTGCTCCGGACTCTTTGAAATTTCCTTTCTTCTGGCACAGCTCTACTCCTTGGCTCCGTTCTGTTTGTTTGTTCGAAAAAGCAGCAAATATGACCAGTGTATGCATTCATTCGAAATCAACAATAAGAATAATTAATGTTTTGCGGAATTAATTGGTGTTATATTTACGTATATCGTAGTTCTATTGGGCTGCGTATTGAGGTTTTGGGGTGGCCCGACACTGTTACAGGTCTTTTCCGTTTAGGTGAGCAAAAGGAGTACTCGTGAATAAGCAAATGAGTCTGCAAGAGATGGTTGGTCAGTTGTGTGACGGCATGACCATCGGTATTGGTGGCTGGGGGCCGCGCCGTAAGCCAATGGCGCTGATTCGCGAGATTCTTAAATCTGATCTAAAAGATCTAACGATAGTGGCCTACGGTGGTGCCGATGTCGGCATGCTGTGCGCAGCAGGCAAGGTTCGCAAACTGGTGTTCGCCTTTGTCTCTTTGGACTTTATTCCCCTGGAGCCTTATTTTCGTGCCGCGCGGCAGGCTGGCGGCTTGGAAGTGATGGAGATCGATGAGGGAATGATGCTCTTGGGGCTGCGTGCTGCTGCTTGGGGTTGCCCATTTATTCCGACTAAAGTGGGTTTGGGTACCGATGTCATTAAGTTTAACCCCGACATTAAAGTCATCGACAGCCCGTATGACGAGAAAGAGTGGGTTGCGATGCCTGCGCTCAAACTCGATGTTGCGCTCGTGCATGTCGACCGCGCTGATGTGCGCGGTGTATGCCAAATTAAAGCGCCAGATCATCACATGGACGATTGGTTTGTTCGCGCTGCGGATAAAACCTATGTGACCTGCGAAGAAATTGTTGAGGCCGAGGCCTTTGCTGATCCGCTTGAGGCGCGTTCAGTGTTTTGGGAACGTAATTTCACCACGGGTGTGGCGCTGGTTCCCGGCGGTGCGCATCCCTCGTCGTGCAGCCCTAACTACGGTTTTGATATCCCGCATTTCCAAGAGTACAACGCCACCGCCAAAGAAGGGGGCTTTGCCGCCTACTTTGATAAATATATTAAAGGCAGTAGCGAAGCAGAATATCAGGCCAAAGTTGGCGGCTTAGATGCCATTCTCGCGCTACCCCAGCCCGTCTATTAATCGGTTATCAGGAGATAAATGAAATGAGCACACCTGCAAGCGATTACAGTTTGGCGGAGTTGATGATTTGTGCAAACGCCTCGGCTTATGCAAACGACGGTGAGGTATTGGTTACCGGCATTGGTGTTTTACAGCGCATTGCCGCCAGTCTGGCCATGCTAACCACTAACCCCGGCATTATGATGACTGACTCAGAGGCGTGGATTTTGTCTGAGCCGAATCCAGTGGGTAAGCGGCCCGCTGACTTTGTGCAAAAAAATGAAAACTGGATGGGCTTCAGCCGCATTTTTGACAACGTTTGGAGCGGCCGTCGTCACCTTACCGGTGGGCCGACGCAAATAGACCGTTTTGGTCAGTCTAATATTTCTGCCATGGGCGGCGATTACCAGAAACCTAAAGTACAAATGTTGGGTGTACGGGGTTTCCCCGGTAATTCAATTTGTCACGCTAATAGCTATATGGTGCCGGCCCACGGTAAGCGCGTATTTATCGAGGGTGAGTGCGATGTGGTTTGCACTATTGGTTATAACCCTGAGCGTCTGCCTAAAGGCTATAGCTTCGATGAGATCGATTTGCGCTGCGTCTACACCAATCTGGGTGTGTTTGATTTTAACGGGCCAAATCGCCAAATGCAGATAGTGAGCTTGCACCCTGGGGTTAGCGTAGAAGAAGTGATCGAAAACACCGGCTTTGACGTGCATATACCGGAAACCGTCGCCGTTACCGCGGCCCCGACCGAAGATCAGCTGGCCATTATTCGGCAAATGGATCCTCACAATCTGCGCAGTAAGCAGCTGAAGGATAATCCACCGGGAGTGCGCTTGTGAGTCGGGCGTCGGACGTCAGAAGTCTAACGATGGTTTTACGTCCGACATCCGACCTCAGTCGTTAGACCTTATCACCCTAGGCTGAATACACCATGTCAAACCAACTAAACACCCGCATCACCGAGCTCCTCGGCTGCCGTTATCCGGTTATTCAAACGGCGATGGGCTGGGTGGCAGACCCCAATTTAGTCGCAGCTACCGGCAATGCTGGTGGCTTTGGTTTTCTGGCAGGCGCGACGATTCCACCCGCGCAGATGGAAGCAGATATTCTCAAGGTTAAGTCGCTCACCGATGCTAACTTTGGGGTAAATTTTCATATGTATCAGCCCAATGCGGCTGAGATTATCGATCTGGTCATTAAACACAAGATTAAAGCCGTGAGTTATTCCCGTTCGCCGGGCAAAGACATGGTTGCCAAACTAAAAGGTGCCGGTGTGGTGTGTATGCCTACTATCGGTTTGCCGAAGCACGCTATAAAAGCCGTTGAGATGGGCGCAGATGCGGTCACGGTGCAGGGCGGCGAGGGCGGCGGTCACACTGGCTCGGTGCCAACAACCTTGTTATTGCCGCAGGTGGTCGACGCCGTCGGTGCGCAAGTGCCGGTGCTTGGCGCGGGTGGTTTTAAAGACGGAAGGGGCTTGGTTGCGGCTATGGCCTTTGGCGCCGACGGTATTGCCATGGGCACCCGGTTCTTACTGACCAAGGAAAGCCCGGTTCCTGACGCCACCAAGCAGCGATATTTAGAGTGCAAAAATCCTGCAGATATCATTGTTTCGCAAGCGCTCGACGGTATTCAGCAGCGCATGATTCTCAACCGCTTTTTAAGTGAGTTAGAGCGCGCAAGTGCACTTAAAAAATTGTTGATTGCGCTGCGCAATGGTTTGGCGTTTCGCAAATTCACCGGTGCGAGTGTTTTTGGTTTACTCAAGTCGGCGCTAGCAATGAGTAAAGACGGCGAGCTAACGCCAGCGCAGGCGATTATGTCAGCCAATGCGCCAATGATTATTCAAAAAGCCATGGTCGATGGCCGGCCCGACGACGGCGTGCTGCCCTCTGGGCAAGTTGCCGGCGTCATTGATCAGCTTCTGAGTTGCGAAGAATTAATTAGTGGTCTAGTGGCAGAAGCCGAGGCCCAACTACAGCGTCTATGTGCGCAGGGGACAAAATAATGAGTCTGCCATTTTCTACCCGCATTGAAAGCGGTATTGCCGAAATGATTTTTAATCACCCGCCCGTTAATGCGTTTAACAGTACTGGCTGGTTGGCGATTGCCGCTGAGCTAAATGCCTTGGGCGAAAACCCTGAGGTTCGCGCCATCATTATTGCCGCGGAAGGCCGTGGTTTTTGCGCCGGTGTTGATATCAAAGAACTGGCTGCTAATAGCGCGATGATCACCAAAGTGAATAAAGGTAATTACGATACCTTTAAAGCAATACATCGTAATCCTAAGCCTGTTGTAGTTGCTGTGCACGGTTTTGTGTTGGGCGGCGGAATCGGCATTAGCGGCGCAGCAGATGTGTTAGTTGCTTCCGAGTGCGCGACCTTTGCCGTGCCAGAAGTTGATCGCGGTGCTATGGGCGGCGGTGCGCATTTGCAGCGCATGTTCCCAGTACAAAAAGTTCGTTATATGTATTTTACTGGTGAGCCGATTGATGCTCAGGAAGCATACCGCCTAGGGGCCGTAGAAAAAGTTGTGCCACGGGATCAACTCCTCGATACCGCCAGAGATATCGCTCGCAAGATAGCGGCTAAATCACCGCGTATGGTGCAGTTGGCTAAAGAAGCATTGAACGGTATTGAAGATGGCAACCTAGAAGATAAATACCGCTGGGAGCAGGGCTTTACTCAAGAAGCCTATGCGGATCCAGATTCCCAGGAAGCCAAAGACGCGTTTGTAGAGAAGCGCGACGCGAAGTTTTGACGGGCGAGTCAGACGTCAGGCGTCTGACTAAACCGCGAGATACTCAGAAATTTTGGAAATCAACATGCAACTTGAATACACCGAACAACAGAACGCCTTCCGCCAAGAGGTCCGCGCTTGGCTTGCTGCCAATGTACCTGCAGAACCGCTGCAGAGCTTCGATACTGAATTAGGGTTTCAGCAACACCGCGAGTGGGAAGCAAAGCTCTACGAAGGCCGTTGGGGCATGATTACGTGGCCCGAAGAGATGGGTGGCCGCGGCGCTGATTTGTTGCAGTGGTTGATTTTCGAAGAAGAATATTATGCGGCGCGGGCACCGCTTAGGGTTAACCAAAACGGTATTTTTTTACTCGGTCCCACTTTGATGGAATACGGCACCGACGATCAGAAAAAACGCTTTTTGAATGGCATGGCAACCGGTAAAGATATTTGGTGCCAAGGTTGGTCTGAGCCCAATGCCGGTTCTGATATGGCAGCAATTCGCTCCACGGCAACATTGAGCGAAGACGGTAGCCATTACATTATTAATGGCCAAAAGACGTGGTCTACCCGTGCAGTGTGGGCGGATTGGTGCTTTGGTATGTTTCGCACCGATCCCGAGTCGGCACGGCATAAGGGCCTGACGTTTATTCTGGTGCCACTGGAAACCGAAGGCATCACCGTGCGACCCATACCGCAGCTAGATGGTTTGCCCGGCTTTGCTGAAATCTTTTTTGATAATGTGAAAGTACCTGTCGATTGCCGCCTGGGCGGCGAGGGTGAAGGCTGGAGTGTGGCGATGGCCACAGCCGGTTTCGAGCGAGGCTTAATGCTGCGTTCGCCCGCGCGCTTTCAAGAAACAGCCAAGCGTCTTGTTAATTTGTACAAAGCCAATCAGGAATCGGCTGATCAAGATCCTGCTGTTCGCGATGCAGTGCTACGCGCCTATATGGACGCTGAAGCCTACGCCCTAACAACGTATCAAACGGCCTGCCGATTAATGCAAGGCGGAAAAATTGGTGCTGAGGCGTCTACCAATAAAATATTTTGGTCTGAGTTAGATCAGCAGATGCACGGCTTAGGTTTGAAAATTTTGGGGGCGCGGGCAGAGCTGCTGCCACATGCGCCAGATGCTGGCGACGTTGGTAGTTGGTTAGACGGTTGGTTGTTTGCCCAATCGGGGCCGATCTATGCGGGAACCAATGAGATACAGCGCAATATAATCGCAGAGCGCTTACTAGGCATGCCGAGGAAATAACGCAGCGATCTTGTTGCTCCCTGGCTGCGTTAAAAATGTGCTCGATTGCTCACGTATTGAATATACGCTCCCGCTCTGCGCGCATTTTTGCCTTGTCAGTGCACAAAAATCTTCGCTGCTTTTGGATTTCGATATTTGCGTGCGATCGGTAGGTAGTAAGAATTTAATGGCCAATAAACACGGGCCCAAAAGGTGACAGAATGGATTTTACATTTAGCGAAGATCAGTTGTTATTTCAGGAATCGGTGAAAGATTTTCTGATTAATGAAGTGACGCCAGAAACTATTCGCACCGCTTGGCAGACGGAAACTGGTCGCAGCTACGGTCTGTGGCAGCAGTTTGTTGAGCTTGGTTTAACCGGGATGACCGTGCCTGAAGAGTTTGGCGGCTTGGGCATGAACGAGTTGGATTTTGTGCTACTAGCACAGGAGGCGGGTTATGTCGCCTTGTCTGAACCCTTAGTACACAGCGCACTGGTCGCGGTGCCCACGATCTTACAATTAAACAGCAGCGAATTTTCTGCGCAGTGGCTACCTAAAATTGCCGCCGGTGAAGCGAAAGTGGTGGTGGGTTTGGCGGTCAATGGCCTTGTTGAAGACGCGCATATAGCAGACCTTATGATCCTGGAAAAAGACGACGCCTTATACGCAGTGACGCCCACACAGGCGAGCTTGCGCTATAACGAATCGATTGACCTCGGTCGCAAATTATTTGCGGTGGAATTTGATGCGGCCGCTGCCACCAAACTTGCCGACGGTGAAGTGGCACAGGGGATAATTAATAGCGCGCTGAATCGCGGCGCGCTCGCGGCGGCTGCCCAAGCGCTCGGCGCGACCCAACGTATGATTGATATCTCGGTGCAGTACACCTCAGAGCGCAAGCAGTTTGGTGTGGCCATCGGTACCTTCCAAGCCGTAAAACATCATATGGCCAATATCGCCTACAAACTCGAATACGCCAAAACCCCGGTTTACCGCGCGGCTTATGCCCTAGCCAATGGCTTGGCGAGTGCCGAGCGCAACGTCAGTCACGCCAAAATTGTTGCCTGTGAGGTTGCGGATTTAGCGTCTAAAAACAGTATTCAAGTTCACGGCGCCATGGGTTACACCTGGGAAGTGGACTTGCATATTTTTATGAAACGCGCCTGGGCATTGAATAGCAGCTACGGCACCGCTGGATTTCATAAACAACGTTTAGCTGCTTATGTATTTGGTGATGAGGCGCTATTGGGGGCGGGAAATACATTTGCAGCGTGAGTTGCTTGGGCGAATGTCGGGCGTCGGACGCGCGTCGAGCCCTATATAAACTGGTAATTACACGTCAGACATCAGATCTCCGACGTCAGACTAACAAAGAGGAATAATCATGGCCGAAGCCTATATCGTTGATGCAGTACGCAGTCCCACTGGACGTCGCAAGGGCGGTCTCGCCCATGTCCACGGTGCAGATTTGGGTGCTCATGTTTTAAAAGCCATTGTTGAGCGTAACGGCATTCCCGACAATGAATACGACGATGTGATTTTTGGTTGTGTGGATGCCATCGGTCCATTGGCCGGTGATATAGCGCGCAGTGCTTGGTTGGCGGCAGGTTTGTCCGATGAAGTGCCAGGCACGACGATTGATCGTCAGTGTGGTTCGTCGCAGCAGTCAGTACATTTTGCCGCGCAGGCGATTATGTCTGGCACCATGGATGTGGTCGTGGCGGGTGGCGTGCAGACCATGACCCAGATTCCAATCTCGTCGGCGATGACCGCGGCAATTCCAATGGGGTTCAGCGACCCGTTCTCGGGGTCAACGGGTTGGGTCGCGCGTTATGGTGCTGAGCCGCCAACGCAGTTTAAGTCGGCGCAGATGATTGCTGAAAAATGGGGCTTCTCACGTCGGGATCTTGAAGAGTATTCCTTTGAATCTCACCAGCGCGCTTTACGGGCGATAGCGGACGGACGTTTTGATCGCGAGATCATTCCCTTTGGCGACGTCAAAATGGATGAGACGCCGCGCAATTCCAGTATAGAAAAAATGGCAGAGCTGGACTTCTTGTTTGGCTGCGACAGAGTAACCGCGGCAGTTTCAAGCCAGACTTGTGACGCCTCCAGTGCCATGTTGCTGGTTAGCGAAGACGCCTTAAAACGCTATAACCTCAAACCTCGCGCTCGTATTCATCACATGAGTGTGCGTGCCGACGACCCTATTTGGATGTTAACCGCGCCTATTGCCGCGACTGCTTACGCGCTGAAGAAAGCGGGTATGTCGATGCAAGATATTGATCGCGTAGAAATCAATGAAGCCTTCGCATCGGTCTCCATGGCTTGGTTAAAAGAAACCGGCTACGACCACGCTAAAACCAATGTTAACGGTGGTGCTATCGCGCTTGGTCACCCACTTGGCGCCACTGGCACCAAGCTTATGACAACGCTATTGCATGAGCTTGAGCGCAGCGGCGGCCGCTATGGTTTGCAAACCATGTGCGAAGGTGGCGGTCAGGCGAATGTAACGATTATTGAAAGACTTTAGTCAGACGTTAGGCGTCCGACACCTGATCCCAAAATAATATAGAGGAATAAATATAATGGGAATTTGTGACAACAGAGTGGTGATTATCACCGGTGCTGGTGGCGGCCTTGGTGCGGCACATGCCAAAGTTTTTGCCGCCGAGGGCGCCTCGGTTATTGTTAACGATATTAATAAAGAAGCCGCACAAAAAGTGGTCGACGATATTACGGCGGCGGGCGGCAAAGCGGCGGTAAATACCTCTGATATCACTAATTACGATGACAGCCTCAACGCGGTTAAGCAGGCGATAGATACCTTTGGTGATTTACACATTGTCTTGAATAACGCCGGTGTGAATCGTGACCGGATGTTCGCGTCGATGACGGAAGCCGAATGGGACACCATTATGGCGGTTCACTTAAAGGGTCATTTCTGTATAAGTTCACATGCAGTGCATTACTGGCGTGGCAAGTCCAAAGAAGGTGTGGCGGTTGATGCGCGCATAATTAATACCACCTCCGGTGCCGGTTTGCAGGGTTCAGTTGGTCAGTCTAATTATGCGGCAGCTAAGGCCGGTATTGCTGCTTTAACCTTGAATCAGGGCGTTGAGCTTGCGCGCTACGGTATCACGGCGAATGCGGTTGCGCCGGCGGCGAGAACAAATATGACCACAGCGGTAGAGGCGATGGCCACGCGCATGGCTAAGCCTGAAGACGGCAGTTTTGATTTCTTTGCCCCAGAAAATGTGTCGTCGCTATTGGTTTGGTTGGGCAGCAGTGAGTCAGCACACGTCACTGGTTGTGTTTTTGAGGCCGAGGGCGGCAAGATCTCACTTGCTGACGGATGGCGCAAAGGACCTGAAGTTGATAAGGGCGCGCGTTGGGCACCAAATGAAGTCGGCGCTGCAGTAAAAACCTTGATTGAACAGGCAGTTCCGGCTCAGAAAGTGTATGGTAGCTGATTTATTCTTAGATCATTTCTAACTGGAGAATCAGCACCATGAAAGCCCCTTATATTGCAGCTTTAGTTTTGGCTACTGCGAGTAGTTCCGTGTTTGCCGGCGGCGTTGCCTTTCGCTTTGGTACCGACACTTTTGGTGTGTCGCTCGCGGGCGATATGAGTCCAGAAAGCAGTGCGCAATTTGATTGGCTACACCATGAAGACGACGCCGACATGGTCGCTTTGGGCTTGTATGCCAACGGCCAGCGGGGCGCACTGAGTGGTCGCGTCGGTGCTAAAGCAATTGGTTTGGAAGGTGATGATTTCGACTTAGATGGTGGCGCGGTCGCTTTTGGTGGTGATTTGAGCCTGCCATTAAATGAAATTGTGCGTCTCCGCGCGGGCTTGTATTACGCGCCGAGCGCAACAGGCTTTGGTGACGTAGACGGCTACGACGAGTGGTCGTTGAGTGCCGAGTTCAGCTTATTCCAAAACTCGGCTATTCAGGTCGGCTACGGCAGTATGGATTTTGATGCCGATAACGGCAAAAAAATTGAATTTGAAGACGGCGCCTTTGTGCGTTTGCAGCTGCGCTTGTAATGTCTTCGCGCTTATTGCTTAAGCAATAAGCGCGACTTACAGCGCTGCTGCGAGAGCCGCCGTCGTGTTTCGGAGACAGTATGGATTTCGCATTTACTGAAGAACAGCAAATGATACGCGACACGGCGGAGGCTTTTTTAAAAGCATCCTCTACCAGTCCGGCTGTGCGCAGTGCTATGGCCAGTGAGCAGGGCTTTGCGCCAGAACTCTGGCAAACTATTTGCACTGATATGTACTGGCAGGCGCTACACATACCGGAAAACTACGGTGGTATGGGCCTTGGCTACGTTGAACTGGTCGCAGTGCTTGAGCAAATGGGACGCTATCTGCTTTGTGCCCCCTATATGTCAACGGTTGCGATGGCGACTAACGCCCTGTTGGTGGCGGGAACCGAAGCCCAAAAATCACATTACTTAAGCCAAGTTGTTGAAGGCAAAATTGCCAGTCTCGCCTTCAATTCGGGAAGTCGTGATTGGGATGCTACTGCCGTGACCGCGACGTATCGCCGCGAGGGTAGTGAGTATATTCTCAGCGGTAATTACCGCTATGTACTCGATGGTCAAAACGCGGATTTCCTCGTACTAGCCGCGCGCGAAGAGGGAAGTACTGCCGAGCAAGGCATTAGTCTCTTTGTGTGTCCTGCAAGTTTAAACGGCATTCACTGCGTTACTCTGCCCACAATGGATCAAACCCGTCGTCAGGCTTCAGTGAGCCTAGATAGTTTGCGCCTGGACGACAGCGCGGTGATGGGCGCTGCCGGACAAGCTGGACCGCAACTCAATAAAATCCTCAATTTAGCCTCCATTGCATTGGCCGCAGAACAGGCGGGTGGAATGCAGGAAGTGCTAGACGTTAGTGTGGAATACAGTAAAACACGCAGTCAATTTGGGCGGCCGATCGCCGGATTTCAGGCCATAAAGCACAAGGCAGCTGACATGATGCTACGCAGTGAAGTGGCTCGCTCAGCAGTTTACTACGCCGCCTGTGTTGCCGACGAAGCGCTGAGCGATGGCCTCCTCGCTGAAGAATTGAGCGAAGCGGCGAGTATCGCCAAATCCCACTGCTCCGAAGCCTATTTTAAAAATGCCGGTGAAGCCCTGCAGATTCACGGCGGCGTTGGCTTTACTTGGGAATACGACGTGCATCTGTATTTCAAGCGTGCCAAAGCGAGTGAACATTTCCTAGGTGATAGTGGCTATCACCGGGAACGCGTGGCGAAGCTACTACTCGATACGCTAGACGCATGATGGGAGACGGGAGACGCAGGGGCTTGCCTGTGTTTAGCGTCATCCGTCTCCCGTCCAGCATCAAGCGCGTCGCAGATTAATAAATTGAGACCGAGCATGACATTATGAAACTACAATTCAGCCCCGAAGATGAACAATTCCGCGCTGAGATCGCAGCTTGGTTAGCCGATAATTTAGTGGGCGAATTTGCTCAGCTTAAATTTCGTGGCGGCCCCGGCGACGAGCATATGTTTCCTGAGGAGCGAAAAGCCTGGGAACGCAAACTGGCTGAAGGCGGTTGGACGTGTGTGGGCTGGCCAAAGGAATGTGGCGGTCGAGGCTTGTCCATCGAACAGCAAGTGATCTTTTTTGAAGAGTATGCCCGCGCTGGAGCGCCGGGCAGAATGGGTCATATTGGCGAGGGATTAGCGGGGCCTACGCTAATTGCGTTTGGTAGCGAAGAGCAAAAACAAAAGTATTTGCCGGGAATTTTGTCGGGAACTGAATTTTGGTGTCAGGGCTACTCTGAGCCAAGCGCCGGTTCGGATTTAGCTAATGTTAAAACTAAAGCGCGCTTTGACGACGCCAGTGGTAAGTGGCTGATCAATGGTCAAAAGGTCTGGACATCACTGGCACACGAATCGGAATACTGTTTTGTGATTGCCCGCACTGATCCTGAATCCAAGGCGCACAAGGGCTTAGGTTTTTTTCTGATAAAAATGGACCAGCCCGGTGTGACGGTGCGGCCTATTGAACAAATCACCGGGACATCAGAATTCAACGAAGTGTTTTTTGATGATGCGGCGTGCGCTGCCGACGATATAGTTGGGCTGCCCGGCGAAGGCTGGAAAGTGGCGATGGGCCTGCTGGGTTTTGAGCGCGGTGTGTCTACCTTGGGCCAGCAAATGGCTTTTCAGAATGAATTGAACGAAGTCATCAAACTCGCCAAAAGCAACGGCGCGGCAATTGACCCGGTTATTCGTCAGCGCATTGCCGATGCTCATATCGGCTTAAAAATAATGCGCTATAACAGCTTGCGTATGCTGTCTGGTGGCAGCGACGGTAGCCTGCAAAAAGAAGCCTTGATCTATAAATTGTATTGGGCCACGTGGCACCGTGATCTCGGTGAACTCGCTGTGGATATACTTGGCCCCGAGGCCGACATTCTTGCCGGTGCACCCTACGAATTAAATCGTTTGCAGTCGCTTTTCCTTTTTACCCGGTCTGACACGATCTACGGCGGAACCAACCAGATCCAGCGCAATATTATTGCCGAACGCGGTTTGGGAATGCCGAAGGAGTTGAGGCCTGCGTAAGTCGGAGGTCTGAAGTTAAGTGAGGGCCGCGAATTTTTATTTTAGCGTTTGATGTCAGACATCTGACTTCCGACGAGCAATGGAGCAATCAATGAACATAAAAATACCAGAATACGTAAAAGGCCACGGTTTATTAAAAGGCAAGTCTGTACTTATTACTGCGGCGGCTGGCGCGGGTATAGGTTTTTCTGCAGCGCAGCGCGCGATTGAAGAAGGCTGTCGCGGTATTGTGATTTCGGATATTCACGAGGGACGTTTAACGGCCTCGGTGGAAAAATTAAAAACCGAAACTGGTTGCCAAGAAGTCTACGGAAAAGTGTGTAACGTTGCGGTAGAGGACGATGTGCAAGCGCTGATAAATACCGCCGAAGAGTTGTTAGGTGGGGTTGATGTTCTCATTAATAACGCGGGTTTGGGTACCACCAAACTGCTTATTGAAATGGAAGATCCCGAGTGGAATAAGGTCATCGACGTCACACTTAACGGCACCATGCGCATGACGCGCTATATGATGAAGGTCATGAAAGCACGAGGCGAAGGCGTTATCGTCAACAACGCCTCGGTACTCGGGTGGCGTGCACAGAAAGAGCAGGCGCATTACGCCGCTGCGAAAGCTGGGGTAATGGCACTGACTCGCTGCGCCGCCTTAGAAGCCGCTGACTTTGGTGTGCGTATCAACGCGGTAGCACCGTCGTTGGCTGTACATGCCATGCTTAAAAAGTCGGCTCCAGAGGAATTGCTAGCAGAGTTGGAAGCACGTGAGGCTTATGGGCGCGGGGCTGAGGTATGGGAAGTCGCTAATATTATGATGTTCCTCGCTTCCGATTATTCCAGTTATATGACCGGTGAAATTGTAAGTTGCTCATCACAGCGAGCCTAACGAACGGGAGATGCTAGACGGGAGACGTAAGACGCAGATCGAAAGCGAGTTTAGCGTCTCCCATCTCCCGTCCAGCATCTTTGAATCGCATTAAAAATCGAGCGCTAAGACGCGAAATCAAAAAAGAAAAGGACAAACACTATGAGAGAAGCCGTCATCGTATCCACTGCCCGTACTGGTATGGGCAAATCTTTTCGCGGAGCACTAAATAATACCGAAGCGCCCGCAATGGGTGGTCATGTGGTTCGCGCTGCCGTTGAGCGCGCGGGCATTGACCCCGCGTCGGTCGACGATGTGATTTTTGGCGCAGCGGCCCAGCAGGGCACGCAGGCTTATAATCTTGGTCGTTTGTGCGCGGTTGCTGGCGGCCTGCCCGACACAGTGCCGGGAATGGCAATTGAGCGCCAGTGTTCTTCAGGGCTGATGTCGATCGCCTGGGCAGCGAAATCGATTATGTGTAATGAAATGGATATCGCTGTTGCCGGCGGTTTAGAGTCTATTTCTCTGGTGCAGACCAAGCACAAGAATGCGCATCGCAATGTCTCACAGACGGTATTGGATATTGATCCCACCGCTTACATCCCAATGATTGAGACTGCTGAGATCGTTGCCGATCGTTATGGCGTCAGCCGTGAAGCTCAGGATTTGTATTCCCTGCAAAGCCAGCAGCGGGTTGCGGCAGCGCAGCAAGCAGGCCTGTTTGCCGACGAAATTGTGCCCTTTAAGACCAGTATGTCGGTGTTTAATAAAGAGACCAAAGAAACCACATTTAAAGATGTGCTGTTGGAGACGGACGAATGTAATCGTCCGACGACCACGCTTGAAAGTTTGTCGGCACTGGAGCCAGTTTGGAAAGACGGCCAGTGGGTAAAGCAGGGGCGCTTTGTTACTGCGGGCAATGCCTCTCAGCTCTCTGATGGCGCTTCCGCGTGCGTAGTCATGGATCGTAAATTAGCTGAACAACAAGGTTTGGCGCCCTTAGGCTTATATCGCGGTTTGGCCGTTTCGGGTTGCAAGGCGGACGAGATGGGCATTGGTCCGGTATTCGCTGTGCCTAAGCTCCTAAAACGCGCTGGTTTGAAAGTCAGTGATATTGGTTTATGGGAACTCAACGAAGCCTTTGCGGCGCAGGTAATATACTGTCGTGATCAGCTGGGTATCGATAACGATAAACTCAATGTTAACGGCGGGGCAATTGCTATTGGCCACCCCTTTGGTATGAGTGGTGCGCGCATGGTTGGTCACGCACTGCTTGAAGGCAAGCGTCGCGGCGTAAAATACGTGGTCGTCACCATGTGCATTGGTGGCGGCATGGGTGCGGCGGGTTTATTTGAAGTACTGTAAAAAATTATAAAAAGCCTTAAAGGCAGGAAAGGGGAACCGCTGTAGCGCAAGCTGCAGCGGTTTTTTTGCAGCTATATTATGTTGATCTAGGTGTGCACTCATTGCAGGTCTGTAAAGCATGTAGATCTGCAATCAGACCGTTAGCCAGCGCTACGGTCAGGCGAAGCTCAGTATTGCCCCAGATCACGAATGCTATCCCGATTATTTGTACTGGATGCAATTCAATAATAATTTACAGCAGCTGTTTTCCACTAAATTGGGGATGAGTGACGCTGGTGAAGGCGGCGCAGTAGATATTATTAAGGCGATGACCAAACTCCGGGAAGATGCCTACTACCATTATTTAAATGACAGGCTGGCGGAGTCGGCCTACTTGGCTGGGCCAGAGTTCAGCTGCGCCGATATTATGGTGATGTTTAATCTAACGGCGTTGCCACTGTTTGGCGGTCGTAGTATTGATGATCTTGAACACGTTAAAGCCTATGTGGATCGAGTTTCCCAACGCCCCGCCTATATTAAGGCTATGGCTATTGCTGGGCCTGGTGCTACGCGGCCAGTCTGATAATGAAAAAGGCCAATACCTGTTCTGGTATTGGCCTATGAGCTTAAGCTTTTTAATTATTGTGGTCGTACTCTCCTATTCGTTTTATCTGTGGTTGGCATTGCCTATTGGATTACTGGCAGCGGCGGACAGAGATCGTCACGAGTAACGCCGTTGACATTCAGTACTACGCTAGCCGGATATAAAAAGTGCGACTTCTGACACTTTGCCGAGGGTTCACGGCGGGGGCATTCATGTGGATCATCGTTTCTTTGCCCGTCGGGCATAGGCACTGGGTCTCGCGGCGGAATATTCCCTATCGGCGCGGGCAAGGTGCTGTCCGCAGCGCAGCGGCCGTCGGGGGCGGCATCCCACGACGCATCAAAAATCGCTAGAGCTGAGCCAAAATAACGATCATTGGCGTATTGAGCGCCGCTGGCAATGGTCAGATCTTCAAGTAGCGCGTATTCCTGCTCGTCGGGGTGACGATTGGGAAACGCTAAATCTTGACGGTCAATACCCGCATGAATAGTACGTGCCATTACATCGGCGCTCCACATAGTTACCTGATGATCAGAGAAGCCGACTTGTAATAAAAGCTCGTTGTCGGGTGTATTGGGGTAGGGCGTGTTCGCTGAACTGGCGGTCCCCATATGGTGGGCGTAGCCGTTGTTTTCAGCGCGCTCCCAAAGCATTTCCATTAAAGAGAACACCAAACTGCGATCAAGGTCGTCGTGGTAGGCGAGGTTTAGAGGAATGGAATAGACATCAAAATCTACGCTGCGTCTCAGCAGGGTCGAATAATTCATGCCGGGCACGCCCAGCACACCGCGATTTACGTCGCGAGATACCGCAACAACCGCGCCGCCCATAATACCGCCCTGGCTATTGCCGTCGTAGTATACTTCACGCGTATTAAACAGTGCTCGGCCGGAGTCGTCTTGGAAGTCTGGCAGCGCTGCAAAGCCCTCGGGATGTTTCATTGCGCGAGCCAAGAACATCATGTTCAGCATGCCTTGTTGGGAGCTATCGGTAAGTGAGGGTAGGTTAGAAACATCCAGCAATATTGCGAGGATGCTTGCAATGTCTCCCTCGGAAAAGCCAAACCAATCGACTGCGCAGAACATCATATTATGTGCGTCAGCCATGTCGGCAACATGCCCTGAGTTAACCTCGCCACGACTGCCGAGCAAGCCGTGTCCGTAGAGTGAAGGTCGTGCCGGGGTAGTAAAGGCCGAGTTCGGAATATTACAAATATATTTGCGCGACATGGTGGCCTGATCACTTGCCCTGTCTGGCAAGCCATCGCCAAACACGGAAGGCGAATCCGCTGCATCGGTGGGGTTATAGAAAAAACGATTCGGCGGCGCGCTGACGGCGCGGCCGAACTCTGGTGCGTCAGGATCAAAAGGCAGACACATCTCACTCAGTGGTGCAAAGGAGCGACACTGACTGCGAATTTCTGCAAGTGCTTCCGGGTAATTGTCACGAAGTTGATTGAATAATTCGTTGAACTCCCCGCTTTCAAGTGGCGAGGGATCACTCGGCATTATATAGCTAGGCACGGTGATCGTGCCTTCTATGCGCCGGGCAATCCGTGCATTGGGGTTGTCTGTGCGGTTGTCTACGCTCACGGTTGGGGCCTCGCCAATTTTATAGCCGGCTTGCCCTGGTAATATATTGACGGTTTCTCCCAATGTCGCAAAGGCGTCATCGCGAATATGCAGCAGGCGTCCTGCCAGGCTGCGTTCGCTGGCGACGGTGAAGTCCCATGCTAGGTAGAGCTCGTCGCGCTTAATGTCTTGGGGTAAAGAGTCAAAGACATTGCGCTCTAATTGCTCGCAGCGGTCCTTGAGTTGTGGAAGTTGAGTGGCGTCTCCGTCGCGACACACGCGGAACGCCGGGCTAGCCGCAATGGTTTCGCCGCTATTATTTTTTAGTTTGCGCAAGGCAACGATGTAGCGGGTGTTCTCTTCAAAGTTTTGCGCGGGGCGAATGATCAGTGCCGGGCGCGTTTTACCTTTGCTTGGCGGGGAGGGAATGGACTGATCGGCCGGAATAAAAATGCCCGCGTTTAAATCAATTTCCGCCCAAACCGGATGGCGCTCACCGGTTACAGTATTAATAACCACAATTGGCGCATCGCTGGCGGTGTAATCGGCTAGACGAGTAATTGGCACGGCCCCTTCAATGGGCCCGGTGGCATTGCCACTTTGGTCTTTTACTGTCGCGAGATCGGGTACATAAGTCAGTATCATCTGGCCGGGAGAAAAGCCGTCGTTGCGGTTCCACTCAGTGGGGTCAATGGGTTTTCCTGCGACATTTCGCGGCATCGCTAAGGCATTGAAGTTTAGGCGTCGGCCGGTGCCGCCGCTGTCTGTCGATTGCGGTGTTCCTGCTTCGGCAAGTGTCGTGAATTGGTCGCTAGGGAAGGGGAATAGACAGTGTGCGGCGTCGAGCACGTCACAGCCCTGCACACTGGCTCTTGCCGCGTCCAGTAGCAGCGCGCCGTCGTCCGCTGTAAAGGCACCCGTGTTACTTACCCTGCTGTACAGCTGGTTCACTGCGGACTGAATTTGCTCGCCGACGCCGGGGATTTCACTCAGGCAGGGGCCACCGTCCGGTACACAGACTTGAAATTCAGTTGGGCTAGGCGCCGACGAGAATACATTGCTAGGTTTGCCTTGCTGAGGTTGTGGATCGCCATTGCTGTCAACGCTGTACAAGGGCAAGTCCACCGTACCATCGACACTTACCGCGATAATACTGGGGTCACGAGAGAATGTTGCTACAAATTGTACATGTTGACCAAAGAGTAAAAGCGCAATGCTATCGCCTGGCATTAGCCGCTCTGCAACGCCGACCAAATCGACATTGTGTGCGCCTAAGCCACGTAGCGGCGTGAGTTGGTCGTCGATCAGCTCCCAGTTAGGAGTACCGGAGTACTTTATACCAAGGCCCGCAAAGATAATGCTGTCGCAGCCAGTGGTATTGGTTCCGAAATCGGGGGAATCGCAACCGAATGCGGTTTCATTGGTGATTGCAGGCGTAGCGATAGTGACATTCAAGCGCGCGATACCGGCGAGAATAGTTTCATTCAATATTTCGCCTAACTCCACGGCTACTGGTGCGGCGCCAACACCGTTTGTGGCAGCGGCATAGCCGTTTGGCACTGGCGTGGTGGTGCTCACTGCACGGGTGCTGAAGTTGCTGCTCGGGGCACTTAAATTTGCTTGTGGCGCAAGCAATGCTGTGTCATCAAAGTAAACCGTGTCGCCGTCGCCGAGCACCATGCAGACGTCGTCAAGCGCGACGAGACTTTGTGCCGGACGTAATTTACTGTTGAACCATTTAAGCTCGTCAACGTTGCAGCCAGTGCCGCCAACGGGTGTTGCCGGGCCGTCTGGGGCTTGGGCATAGGGTAGTGCGTGACCGCCGGTATGGGTGTAAAGATTTACATCTGCACCTGCTGCATTAAGACACTGTAGGTTCCACCAAGCTTCATTGAAATTGAAAAGGGTGTCGGGCATACCCTGGGTGAGTAAAACGCTAACGCCGCTGAGATAGTCTGACGCCGAACCGTTCGGCAAGGTCAAAGCGCTCGGGTCAAAACTGCTGTCTTGCAGCATGGCAATAGTGTCGGCAGGGTACTGTTTGTAGGGCATGCTCGGTAGGCCTGCAGCCTCGCACCAGTAGCCTAAACCGTGGAACTGGAACCAATCGAGGGCGCTGCGCGGGAACTCATTACTTGCGGCGCCTCGGGCGAGCGTTTCTTTGATGAAGGGGTCTTGCCCGCGATTATCCGGTGTTTGGCCATTGCTCAAACCGACGCCGTAGCTGGCGCTTTCACCAAGTCCTACCAGTGCGACTGTCCACATGGACTTAACGGTATCGCCTGGATTTAATGAATTACGCAAATCATGCCAGGTAATATCTGGTTGAAGTGCATCGAGACGTTTTTTCTCATCGACGGTTAGCAATAGCAGCTGGTATCCGCCGCCGTAACTACTACCCGTGGCGCCGACCAGTAAATTGTCGCCACCGGCAACACTCTCGCCAGACGGTGGCCGCGCGACAAAGGCACCGCTCGCGTCATTTTTCCACGCGAGATAATCAAGATTTTGTTCAGCCCAATCTAATATTGCGAGTAGATATTGCCCCTCAAATTCTGGGTCCATAACCCTGATGGTACCGGAGCTAGCGCCGAAGCCACGCTGATCAATACTGATAACTGTGTACCCATCATCGCGATAGTCAGTAAAACCTGACTCGCTACGCGCGCCACCGTAACCGTGACCTTGCAGAATGAGCGGGTGGGCTGCTACAGCGCGGTTGGCACAGTCGAAGCTTGTTGGTTCCAGTACTTGGAAGCTGATGACTTGATTAATGCCGTTGCGATCGAGCAGCGGCAGCTGAACTTGGTAGCTGCGATTGCCTTGGAGGTTGCTCTGCTGCTCACAAGATGCATTTTGAACTTGCGGCGTGGCGACTTCACCAATATCACCAAATACTGAGCACATGCCGTCGGGAAATCCGGCGGCAAGGCACTGGCTGGCGAGCGGCGTGTTGGGGTTTACTAGCTCGCAGAACATCGCGGCTTCTTCACCGCCAAACTCATGACAGCGGTCAGCGTATTCGCGCTGTACATAATCAACGCGGAATCCCGCCATACTAAACAAACATTCGTTGCTTGCGGGGTCAGCCTGACATGCCGCTAGGTAAGTTGGAAGATAAGTTTGCGCGTCTTCTTGCCGCTCAAACAGCGGGATATAACCTTGGGTTCTGAGTAGCGGCGCGGTTAACGGTCCTAGAGAAACAAACTCTTCGTAGCCCGTAAATGGGACGCCGGCGAGCCCGCCATCACCAGAGGCATCAAGTGCGCTAAATTCCTCTTCAGGAATAATATAGCCAAAGCTGTTCTGGGTTAGCCCTAGCAACATGGTGTGGGCGTTAGGGTTCGCCAGAGAGCGAATCCATTTGCCAAAGGTACCGGTCGCCTCTCCGGGAATAGTGACAATTTCCAGTCCGGTTTCAGCATCGCCTAAGGTAATGCGCGTAACGTTTGTAGTGGTATATGGTGTGGCTTGAGGCAAGTACTGAGCCTGGGCTTGCGCTTCCTCAGGCAGCTGCCCATTCGCACCGGTGAAGTCGTAATACTGATTAAAAGCACCAAGCAGACCCACACCAACAAATAGTGGATTTGTTACTGGCAATGTCACTTCTTGATTGCGAATGCTCAGTCCGTGGCTAATGCGGCGTTCAATAGGGAAGCCAAGTCCGCCGTCTGCAATTCCCTCTCCTTTGCAGTGTTGGTTACCGTAGTCTGCAGAAACATCATCGTATTTTGGATCATTCACGCAGCCTTCACGGCGGCCTGATGATGAGGCGTCGGCAATGGGGCCATTGAAGTAAAGCGCAACGCCGCCAAGGGCTTCTAAGTAATCAGTAACGCCAAGCGGGTAGTCGGGATGTGGAATTCGTGGCGACTCGTTGATGGAGGTAGGGTGCCCATTAAATTGCATGAAATGTGCAATCGGCTCGCCACTGCTAAGTGATATTGCTTGCATCAGAGTGCCGACGACATCTGAGTCAATATTGGAATCGGTTTGTCGAGGACGTCGGTAGTTATTAAATTCCGGCAGAGCGCCGCTGCGCACAGTGAGTTCAACGTCTTGTTTGCGCGAGCGCGCTTCGATCACTGCGGCAACTGCTTGTGGGTATAAAATGTTGGTAAGCCAGCTTTGGGGAACGCCGCCCCACAAACCTTGTAGGTCGGCACCGGCGTGACTATGGGTTTGACCGAAGACAATATTTGACGATGGAATGCCGGTGGCAGCAACAATCGCTGCGCGAACATTATTTTGAATAACATTACCGGCGCCAATGGCGTCTAGCACCAAGAACACCACTTCCTGATTGTTGGCAATGTTGTCTGGGTCGGGCTGTTCGATTACCAATGCGCGAATCCACGTGCTTTCTAGGCACTGACTTTCCGTAAAACTGGCTGGATCGTAGCTGCTTTGGTCTTGTAATAAACAGGGCTGCTCGGCGGCTTGCGTTAGTTGGTCACCAGCCATATTGAAAGGGTCTGAGAAATTTTGCAGGGGATTCAGGCCAAATCCACCAAGATTAAATTTCTGCATGCGCGGGGCATCGCCTAAGCGCTGCTCTGTTTCGCCGCTAATCTGGCTAGCGTTTGGATTGACGCGTTGTTTACTCGCGCCCACGCGCAGCGTGCTTTGGGTGGTGTCGTTGTCATAAAGCGTAATCGTTGCCGTTGCGGATTCCCCGACGACAGCAAAATCAGAGGAGTCCACGAGAAGCTGAAAGGCTTCGGTGCCTTCAAGCTCGTTGTCGTCAATCACATTGATTGTGACACTTGCAGTGGTATTTCCCGCTGCAATAACAGTGCTGCCAGTACTAGCGCTATAGTCCATGCTGGCCTGTGCGCTGCCGTCAATGGTATGAAAGCTGAATGAAATGTCGAAATCTTGAGCTGCGCTAATTGATACCTGAACTTGAGCAGCGGCGTCATTTTCGCTGACGTTGGTATTGGTGGCGGACAAAGTAGGTCGCTGAGATTCCGAGCAGCCGTGAATAATTTGACCGTCGTTGGCGGGGGTGTTCGCGCATCGGTCACTGTTATCGCCAGTGCCATCGCCGTCCGCATCGCTTGATTCATTTTTATCTTCAGGGAAGGCGTCATTCTCGTCGGTCACACCATCGTTATCATCATCGGTGTCCGCATTGTTGCCAATGCCGTCGCCGTCGGTGTCGGTGTGCTCGCTGGGGTCAAACGGAAATGCATCGTCTTCGTCTTTAACGCCGTCGTCATCATCGTCGTCGTCAGCATTGTCGCCGATGTTGTCGAGGTCGTTATCTTTGGTTTCATTCGGATCGTTTGGGAAGGCGTCATCGTTATTATTTACGCCGTCATTATCAATATCGTCATCACAGGCG
>NZ_BAABDM010000011.1:0-114277 GCF_039539625.1 Zhongshania borealis
ACTTAATAATGCCACGTCTATCACTCCTAAATCCCCCGCAGTCATCCTGCGGGTAAGTGTTACACATGGGTCAAAATTCAATGCAAATATAGGGGGTTAGTGGGTCAGTTTTAAATGCAAATCAACAGACAAACCTCTGCTTCGCAGAATGGTCAACGGTGTTTGGCGATGAAAAGATGACAACCGCCTTATTGGATCGATTGACTCATCATTGCCACATTATCGAAACTGGAAATGATAGCTTCAGATTAAAACACTCAACAACGCAACAGGAGGAATTGAAGGCAGCAAAGAAGTAAAATCTAGGCCATAATCTGGCCATCAGGGTGGGTCAGTTTTAAATGCAAATCAACACAATGGCCCTAGGAATACAATAACGAACCGTTGAATACTCTCTTCCGGAAAAATTTAGAGCACAAAGAAAACACTTCTGTATTGGTATTTTCACAGCCTATTAACACAATTTCAAAAAATGAAAGACCCCAAATGAAATCCTAAAGAAAGTTTGCATGACTTACTTAAGGTTGGCTCATCGATTAAAAAATAATTTATTCATCAGCGCTTTTAAATAAAAATAATATGACTTCTTAGAATCATGCTTTTGCGATGTTACTCTCACCACAACTTCAATCAACTCGTATAAATCACTCTCAGAAATCTCAACTTGATTAGAATCATCATTAATTTTAGGAGCGGAAAATGGATTCAAAGATGACCCAAGAAATTCTTCAGAAAATCTTATATTAGAGGAACTGAAATTTTCATAAATATCTACAGCCACCAGGAACGAAATTTCACCAGTCCTTGATATAGCCAACTCAGAAATCGCTTGCACCAGCCTCAACCGATATAAATCCAGCTTAAAATTTTTATCGTACCGAGGGAAAGAACGATTAATTATTCTAATCAAGTTGATCCCTACACCACCAAGACTGGTATTAATATCGTTACTGGAATACCCTAAATTTTGGACATCTAAGGACAAAACATCAACGAAATCTTTACGTATATCACCCCCAACAAGCTTGTTACGGTCATAAATTCGAGCAACAATATTTTCCGCACCAAACACTGCTCGCCATAATGAAAACATCTTATAGTAATTAAAATATAACGATTCTGTGTGGCAGCGCTCAGAAAAGGCCTCAAAATCTTCGACCGAGGATGTTTTTACTGCCGTTGAATAATAACTTAACAGCAATGCACTTTGCTCACGAAAATATGAGACCACCTTTACTCGATTAAATCTACTAGCGACAAATTCAGACAAAAATCGTATCGACTCTTCGCTTACCAGTCTAGAATGGAAATGCTCACTAGTTATAATTACCGTATGAACAGCTTCACCAATCTCAGCCAACTCAGAGTCAAACTTTCTTACAAAGTCAACATTAAACTTCAACCTATCTCTGACATTTAATATCAATTTATCTTTAAAAAAGTCATCACGAGAATCAAGTGGCAAACAATATGCGGCCAGCGATCGGTCATTATCAGCACCTGTTGACTCTAAAACTCCATACCCTGCACTCATCAAAACTAGCCTATTCTCAACCAAAAATTTTTGGAGAGTACTTGAACCAGTCTTTTCCGTGCCTATATGTATTATTAAATTTTCAATCATTGTCAAAAATGCTCAATTTCAGCCAATACAATCTGGTATATTCGCTCACAACAGCTACCACTCGCCCCCCCAGAAAAACCAAAAGAAAGTCCAGCAGCAGCCCCTTGAAAAGCACAAAAATCATTACATGCAACCCGATCTAATTCGAGAACAAGATCTTTGTAATTATCGAAAACGGCCCCTAAATCATTGCATCTAAAATCTATATAGGCGCCACGATCTTCATCATACAGCTCTGCATCAGACTGATAAAATAGAACAGGTTTATTTAAATACCTAAAATCCCACGAAACACTAGAGTAATCTGTAATCAAAACATCAGAATGTTTAAGTACGTCTGAAACACTAATATCTCCATAGCTAAAACACACAACCCTCTTTGACGAAGCCGAAAAATGAGAAAAGTATGGAGACATTTCCTTATGAGGGATAAAATATAACTCGCAATCCCATTTTTTCAAAAATCTCGTCAATTCCTTAGAATCCAAAAACTCCTCCACTGAAATAAAAAATTCAGACTTACGCCCCCCCCATTCCAAGTAATTTCTATGAGTTGGCATATAGGAAATTATTTTCTTTGGATTATACGAAGACGCTCCGTCAAATAAATTATCGTAACGAGCATAACCAGTAACGCGAACCCTTGTGGAATCTACACCCACCTCTTCAATGGCTAACCTTCTCTCAAACTCACTCCCAACAGTAAACAAGTCCATCTCATTTCTATTTTTTATATACTTTTCATTAAACCTTTTAAATCCAAGAACCCCGTGATGGAGAAAAACCTTATAACGACCACCTCCATAAAACGAAAATAACTCAATCGGAGCCAAATCCCTAAAGGTATGTGTATAAAAAAAAACCGAGGAACTATGAAAGGCCTTAGCATGCGCAATTGAACCGTAAAATACTACATTGTCATCAAATTCCAGCTTATTGGCACCCGCACTACCTTTCTTCATGACAAAATAAACGTTTTCCGCACCGACTATTTTTCTACAATAGCTATAAAACCACACACCGTTGTCACCAAGAGGATCCCCTCTATTTTCCCCAATTAACCATATACCATCGCGAGACCGCCCAAAACGTGTTATAAAAAAAAGCACATGACACCACAGGCGAAAAATTATCGCTCGCGGTGTAAAATCTAGAAGTTTCTTATGCATTTTTATTCGATCTTATTTCGGAATACGTCAAACATCTCTCGAGCAGTCGCCTGCCAACTAAACTTCCGAGATTGCACAAGCCCTCTAAGAACCAGTGACGACCTATAATCATCATCATTCACCAAAGACAAAATTGCTGAAGACACATCATCCACTGATAGAGGGTCCACTAATACCGCAGCATCACCAACCACTTCTGGCAGCGAAGACGTTTTCGAACAAATAACCGCAGTACCAGCAGCCATTGCCTCTAGAGGCGGCAACCCAAACCCTTCTTCAAACGGAACATAGCAAAAAACCATAGCACCACTATAAATAGCCACAATATCTTCATCTAAGACATACCCAGTAAAAATAGCATTCTCTTGTAAAATTTTAGAACTTCTCAATAATTCCAAAGTACTACTGTACTCCCACCCATAGGAACCACATACGACAAGCTTTATACCATTCCTAGCCAACTCAGATTCGAGACTTATATAAGATTTCAGCAAAGTGTCTATATTCTTCCGAGGCTCGATAGTTGCGATGCATAAAATATACTTCTGTCCAATTCCTATGCCGTACTTGCGCCGAATATCATTATAATGCATAGAATCACCCACATCATAGAATGAGCTAGATATAGCTAAAGGAGTAACAAACACACGAGACTCATGAATATTAAAATACTCACACAGCTGAAATTTGGTATAACTAGACACCGCAAAAAAATAATCTGTATTTCTTATGATATCGCGATAGACGTCACGCATTGATAAGACATGATCTTCGGTAAAATATTTAGGACTCGTCTCTGAAATGATGTCATGAATCACATTAAAAACAAGCTTACTTGTATCCCTTCGCTTTTTGCTAACAGGTAAAAATGGAGACAATGAAATATCAACTGGTGAAACAGAATCACTATAGCTCAGAATGCTACCTAGCTTTTTTCCTTTGTGAAAAGGCATTTTAAAGTTAACAAACAAATAATAAATAAATTCATTTAATGCAGAATCCCTATTTAACTCAACCCCCCCCCCCTTAAATAAATAATACTTTTCAATAGTTCTTCTAGCTTGGGGGTAAAAATCAGAGGAAAATACTAAATCAATACAACTATCCTGAAGAGACTCCCTCCACATCGCCAATGAAAGTTCGTCAATTACACGCGTGATACCATTGACCCCCCCACCTGTTATCAGCGTCCGCCCCATATTGCTAAAGTCATAATTAATCTTCATCAATGCACCCGCATACACATAACATCTATATAAATTAGCCTCTTATCTTTTCAATAACCTCTGTAGTAGATATAGATGGAGTTCGATCTACATAAACGATATTACAAGAATCAGAAAACATATCAAAAATACCAGCCCAGTCGCTACCCATGACCAAGACATCTGCACCATATGCAGCCAAATATTCCCTTTTTTTTTCCAAAGAGTCCTCTAAAAAAACCGCATCAACCCATTTAATAGAAGATACTATTTCCAACCTTTCATTTTGCGTGTACACAGGAAATCGCCCCTTCTTCTCATAATTGAGCTGATCTGTAGACACACCCACCACCAACCTATCCCCAAACGCTCTAGCCCTCTGAAGTATTCGAAGGTGCCCCACATGAAAAACATCGAAGGTTCCGAATGTAATGACCGTTTTCACACTCCCAACCCTTTAACTAGCGACTCGCAGCAACGTTTGCTTGAATTTCCATCTGCATATTCAGCATAAGCGTCATTTAGTATTTTCGAGCGGCTATCCATTTCTTCTTTTATTAAACTGCGCGGAACGTAAATCGCCTGTTTTAAGCAATCTTTTAATTGCACCATATCTTCAGCTTCCGTTCCAAATCTATAATTTTCATCGAGGCTAAACCCTTTTTTAAAAGGTGGCGGAACATCTAAATATATGGCAGGCCGATTTAGCAATAGGAAGTCGAAGGCAATAGACGACCAGTCATATATCAATACATCTGAAATTAATAACAACATCTCCGTATCAGTGTATTGATCAAATGGCACCTCTTTCACACACGAATATTTTTTCCGCACACCTGACTTTGAATTAATATGCCGCCGCATAAGAAAAATACATTTGTACTCTTCAGCAATTACATTTAAAAACTTATAAAATTCCTCTTCATTAGAGCCAAATGGATAAATACTTCTTCCGCTTACATCCTGCGCCCAAGTTGGCGCAAAAAGAACAACTGGAGTTTTATCTCGCGGAAGCAATAATTGTTCTCGAAGTTCGATGATGTCATCATCACAACTATTTACTAGCCTATCCGTTCTAGCGTATCCAACTATTTTTATTTTATCTCTCTGAAACCCAAATTTATTCTGATATAAATCCGCGATATATGGCGACGTCACCCAAACTTCATCGTATTGGCGCTGTACTTTAAAGTCGTTTTTATCAAACCCCTTAAATGGAATGCCATGCCAAACATCGATAAATTTAATAGTAGTAAATTTCAGCAATAAAATAAGGCAGTGTAAGCCGTGATCACTAACAATTATCTTTGTACGCGCCAAAAGTAGAATCGCATACCAACTTCCACCCCAGACAACATTTACGCCGTCTCTTTTTAAATCTTTGCAGTAATGATAATCCATACTTAAATAGTAGGGATTCAATTCTTCATGATAGTCACTTTCTTTATAAATTGCCTTTAAATTACCATTCAGCTTATGACCATAAAAAACAACGTCACTAGGTGGCTTAACAAAAAGACGCAAAATCAAACTAAGCAAAGTATTTAGCGAGAATATGCCTAACCATAACCAGTGCAACGGCTTGTGCTTTTCAAGCTTCACGCTTCGCCACTCGCAGTAGCCAAACCACGATCCCTAACGCTAATGTCTATACTTTGATAATCACTGGGAAGCTCCGCATCTCTATGACTAACTATAATTAGGCAGCGCTCGGGGAAATGTTCTTGAATACTGCTAATAATTTCTTGTGCAGTGGGTACATCCAAGGCTGAAAGTGTTTCATCTAAAAAGACAATTTTAGATCTCTTATATAAAGCCCTTGCCAATAGCACTCTACATTTTTGCCCGCCGGAAAGATTACTGCCACCTTCTGTAATTACGTCACTAGGTAATTGATCTAATCCGCAAATAGTCGATATAAGCTCATATCGTTGACTATCTTTGCTATTCGACCAAGCCGTCACGTTTTCTATGATGCTCCCCGCCATCAAGTGACCGCTCTGATTAACATAAGCGATGGAGCTCCACCATTTATCTTTCGATATATTTGCTAGATCTTCACCGTCAACAAAAACAAGCCCACGCTGCGGCGCTCTCAAGCCAGCCAATATTTCAACTAATGTCGTCTTACCTGAACCGGACGGGCCTGATATACGCACTATGCCCTCTAATGTAATCACGGCATTCAAGCTATTAATTACCCAATCTTTATTATTGTTTGAATAGCAAAGATCTCGCACCTCAATACGGTTGGGCGTTAAGTCGCTGAACTCCAATGCATTCCTTACCGTTTGCTTATCTAAACCCTGCCATTCTTCTTTAACCTTCTGAAAGACCACCAATGCACCGGTAATTTTGCTGACGGCGTGGTATATCTGCTGGGCAGAGGGCAAAATCTTGTAGGCTGCAACGGCAAACAGAGAAATCGTCGTTATGAGCTGATGACTATCACTCGCAGTATTGCCTAACTGGTAGGCCGCAATTAGCAATAGGCTCATACCTAAAATTTCTATAAAGCTTCTGGGTACAGTCCCAAGGATTTCAATATTTGCCGTCTTTTTAGACGCCTTACTTTTTATCTCATGAAAATGCGCTGAAAATTTCTTTATCTTTCCGTCAATATGGATATTTCGGTAGTCTGCAAAACTACCCGATATCATTTGATTAAGTTGGCGTTGCGACTCGAAGTTGTCGCCACTCATCCGCTGCAGTGCCCTCTTTATCAACGAATAAATTAGAAAGTAAGCAACAGCAATACTTAGGACGATGAAAATAGTGATTCGGATATCAAACGCCATCAACAAGGCCGCAATAACAATCAGCTGAATGCTACGTGAGATTATCACAAAGGAAGCGTCGATAATGCCCGTCGCAATCCGTTCACTCACCCCGTTGACGTTCCGCATAAACTCAGATGCCGGCCGGTCATAAAAAGCTTCGATAGACTGATTCATGTAAAAGCCAAAAGCACGTGTAGACATATCTGCACTTATACGCCGTATATAACGCTGCCTTGCAAATATACCCAAAGTACTAAAAATTGCCGCCCCCCAAATAAAAGCGATGGCTCCTCCCGTCACTATTATGAGGAATAAACTTTTTTCGGGCTGCCCTAGAAAATTAAACAAGGTATTAAGGTAGCCTTTTTTAACAGCTCCCTCATAGTCGATTAACGCAGTAATTGCCGGAATAATTGCCGCAATACCGACCATATCGGCTATAGACGTAAGCGTTAGCAGTATCGCAACCTGCCAGTATTCACGCTGCTGCTTGGACGACAACAAGGCAAACGCTGATTTAATTTCCGCCAACATCGAATACCTCAGTCAATACCTGTGAATTTCCACCTGATTTACACCAATCAGCTTCGGCGCCAAATCACTTTTCATTTTTATACATCAACGCTGTTATCTGCTCTGAAATCAACCCCATCATAAACAACATAAATCCGCTGGTTAACATTAGCGCGCTCATATTGGTAAAACGATTCATAACCGTGAATGTATAACCGTACCAACCAATTCCCATCAAAAAGAAAAGAGCAGCTGCGGGCGTAAATAGCTTAAGTGGAGAATACAATGTGCCAATTTTGAAGATAATAAGCAGGAAGCGCATACCATCTTTCAATGGTTTAATATGGCTTTTTCCTTCTCGCGGAGCTGCATGAATCGGGACATATTTTACGGAATAGCCTGCGCGAAAAAATGCCATGGTACTTGTAGTCGGATAAGAAAACCCATTCGGCAGCAAATACAGGAACTCTCTGAATTTTTCAGCGCGTACCGCTCGAAATCCCGAGGTCAGATCACCCACCTGATGCCCAGTCATATAAGTCGCGAGCTTATTGTAAAAGCCGTTGGCCATACCGCGACCAAGATTTGCTTGAGAGCCGGCTTGCCGTGCGCCAACAACCAAATCGTAACCCTGCTCTAATTCTGCCAGCAAATCCGCAATATCCTCAGGGTTATGCTGACCATCGGCGTCCATAAATACAATCACATCCCCAGTTGCAGCCCTCGCTCCTGATTTAATAGCTGCACCATTGCCCTTTGAATAAGGGTGAGTAATCACATCAGCCCCAGCCTGCGTTGCTATATCCGCTGTATTGTCATTCGAACCATCGTTGACGACTATAATCTGAGCAGTGCTATGTAAAGCCTTAATCGCAGCAACCACAATACCAACGGTGGCAGCTTCATTTTTTGCAGGTAATACAACGGATAATTTAATTGATAAACTCAAAAATGACACCCTTCTCAGAGAACTAATTTAATGACATGGAAAAATCTGCGAAAAGCCGAGACCTGACTTACCTAATTATTAAGACCTTGCTTCATACGTACTTCTGACAACATTGAATCTAGCCTCTCCGCCGTAATAAATTTACTGCTACCGACATATTTTCTTCTCCGCTCAATCGCGGCAGCGGCAGCCTTGTAGTCATTAACGTCTAAAGCGAGGAAAACCTGAAATTGCAAGACTGGCAGCCCATCTGGCTCTCTCTTTTCTGCGAAGGCAAGGTAACTCCGTGCCAACTCAATATCCCGAGACTCAAAAGCTGCATTTGCCGCTAAAAACTGCAAACGCACTTTAAACGTTTTCCTGCTAAAGGCAGGGTTCTCCAGTAATCGGTCAATTAATACTAAAACCTCATTTAATTCAATATCTCCGCACTGCCCCGACTTAACAAGATCAATTAATGGAAAAAGACCATCAATAACGGACATTGATGCACGACCATTTGCTGCGTTATTTAGGAAAGCCTCATATCGAGGACGTATTTGGTCAGCACTCTGGATAGTACACGCGTAAAGCAATGATTGCGTCCGAACAGCAATACACTTTTCACAGACATCGGCATTACGATCAAAATACGAAAGCATCAATTGCCGCTGCATTCTAATTTCCTCGGGCGCTCCCCTAGCTTCAGCCTCCTTGTTTAGCATAACCGCCAAATGCTGAGTGGCGCGCGATGATCCAGGGCTATCATTCGCCCAAATCACAGCAACATTAAGCTGCCGCCCCCACAGCGATGTAGTCATGTAACACATGACCGAAACAACCAAAAGATATAGCACAAGCAACACGCGAGCTCCGACCACAAACCGATTCGATACTGACCACAACCCATAGGTAAGTGCGAAACACAAACCATACGCAGGCAAATAATTTCGATGTTCAAAGTACAGCTCGAGTGTAATACTTGAAGACTCAAGTAAGTGACCAATCAAAAACCAAAGCACCGCAAATAGTGGCAATATGGTTTTTTTACGCAACAATATGGATATCGCAATTACTGAAAGCCACGCCAAGCCAGCAACGGCAATCTGGAAACGAGTACCAATTAACTCAACGTCGTCGTGAAATGGACTAAAGGACGAGGGCAGGGGCAACACAATCTTTGAAAGATAGATCCACAGAATAGCCCACTCTGTTTGTACCCGCGACCAAATACTAAACCCACGAAAATCAATATATACAAACCAATCCCGCATTAAAGGCGACAAATAAATTAACAGCAAACCAAGTAGAGCATACAGACTCCAGGCTCGAACTCGAGAATATATAGAGGCGTCTCGATACTTTCGAAAAAAGAATTGGTCGATTAAAAGTGCATACAAAGGAATTACAGCACCATTTTCTTTGGTATAAATTGCTAGAAGGCTAAATACCCCCAAAGTTAACAGCTGAAAAATAGCTGCCAAAGCTGGGCGCCTAATACCATATCCAGCCACAAAACAATTCAAACCCAGCAATCCAAATAGAGCAGAAAGCCCCGTCATGCGTTGAATTGCAATTAAACTAGTCGAAACATTAATAGGTAAAACTGCCCACAGCCCTGCCGACACCAATGCAATCACAAAAATATGATTTTGATCAACACCACGCTGGAAGCGCAAAATCTGCCAACCAAGGACGAACAACAATAAGAAATTTATCGCATGAATTGCTATATTTACAGTTAATACACTTACGCTATTTAACGGCCAGTCATTTGCATGCGGGAGGAAAGACAGCAGCGCCAAAGGGCGCCCTGTGGGGCCAGCGGTGCCGGAAAACACAAAATCAAACGCCCCGCTGCCTACCGCCTGCGGAAGTGATGCTAGGTTCGAGTAATCATCATAATAAAGCGCGCCGCTCGCCCCTGGAAGATAGATCGCAACAAGGCCCACAACAAACAATAAAACAACAATACTCCGCATCGCGGTAAACTTGATCATATAAAAAGACTAATATGTGTGGAATAAAAAAACCCGGCGCTTTTGCGGCGCCGGGCTTATCTAACTAATATAACTAAAATCAAATATCAACCGCGGCAAGAACCAGGCATCCACTTGTCATTGTCACTAGAGCAAACCCACTCTGGAATATTATTTGTAGATTCACCGCTTGGGCTCAGAGTAACAACAATATCGCTCGCACCAACGATACTGCCCGTCGCACTAATAATACCGGTAGTAGCACCAACTGATAATGCAGTTGCATATTTAGTCGGTTTAAAACTATCCGCACATGAATCTAAGTTCACAAAACCGTTTGACTGAACTAGCTCAGTTACGCAAGTGCGCATACCACTTGCAGCCAGCACAACTTCAGAAGCTTTCGCTTTGTTGGTGTAATCTTGGTACGCAGGCAATGCCACGGCAGCCAAAATACCGATGATCGCAACCACGATCATCAATTCTATTAAGGTAAAACCTTGCTGTGTTGTTTTCATAGATTTTTACTCCGAAAGATCAATTCTAATAACATTGGAGTGATATTTAGATCACTACCCAAAAACCAAGCACAAATTATGCCACCGATAGAGCATATACCAACACGTAGTAACCGCAATCGATCATGAAATATTTTCGATGTCACTCGACCAACGAGACCGGACACTCGCATGACAATTATTGTCACATCAAAGACTTTTTTGTCGCCCCCAGCAATAGGGATTACGATTTATGGGCCAAGTACATGCTGAATGTAATGCTTTACTATTGAGTAGGTACTATACTGTTTTACATACTATTTCCTAAGTGATTGGCGGCATGAATAGCGCAACTATCCCCCTTAACGGATTAGCCAGAAGACTCGTTTACGATGAGATACTCGACGAGGAGACGGTACGCAAGGCACAAGAAGCCGCAAAGAAGGATAAAAAGAGCCTCGTTGCCCATTTGGTGAGTAAAAACCTTGCCGACGGTGTGCGTATTGCTGAAGTCGCTGCCGACGAATTCGGCATCCCCTTTATTGACTTACGCTCTTACACCACCGAGCTTTCACCGCAAAAAATCATAGACAACAAGTTAATTAAGGCCCACCGCACGCTCCCACTGTGGAAACGGGGAAAGCGCCTTTTCATCGGCATGTCAGACCCCACTAATTTACATGCCCTAGACCAAATCAAATTCCATACTGGACTGACCACCGAGCCGATCGTTGTTGAGGAGTCAGCGTTAAACGCCGCGATCGAGAAATACCTCAACGCCCAAGAAGAGTCGCTCGCCGACAGCTTGGGTGACATGGACGACGTCAGCCTTGAAAACTTGGATATTGAGGCTGTTGACGAGGACGCTGGCGCAGAAGTTGACCTTCGCGGTGTAGACGAGGCTCCTGTTGTCAAATTTGTTAACAAAGTCTTGCTAGACGCTATACGCGGAGGCGCTTCCGATATCCATTTTGAGCCCTACGAGAAAATATACCGAGTTCGCTTTCGTACTGACGGTATCTTACAGGAAGTAGCCAGACCACCGTCTAGTCTCGGCTACCGACTGGCAGCTCGCTTAAAAGTTATGTCGCAAATGGATATATCCGAACGGCGCGTGCCGCAAGATGGCCGAATCAAGATGAAGCTGTCCAAAACACGAGCTATCGACTTTCGGGTAAACACCCTCCCCACCCTCTGGGGGGAGAAAGTGGTACTGCGTATTCTTGACCCGTCATCTGCCCAAATGGGCATAGACGCCCTCGGTTACGAGCAGGTACAGAAAGACCTTTACATGAAGGCCTTAAATCAACCCCAAGGCATGATTTTGGTTACAGGCCCAACAGGCTCTGGTAAAACCGTTTCGCTGTACACCGGCCTTAATATTCTTAACACGCCTGAACGTAACATTTCCACCGCAGAAGACCCTGTTGAAATAAACCTTGAAGGCATCAACCAAGTTCACGTTAACGCCAAGGTTGGCCTTGGCTTCCCAGAAGCCTTGCGCTCCTTTTTACGCCAAGACCCTGACATAATCATGGTTGGTGAGATCCGAGACTTAGAAACCGCGGAAATCGCAATTAAAGCCGCGCAAACAGGTCATTTGGTATTATCCACACTCCACACTAATAGCGCACCCGAGACACTAACTCGACTCCTAAATATGGGCGTGCCCGCATTTAACGTTGCTACGTCCGTCAGTTTAATTATCGCTCAGCGCTTAGCACGGCGATTATGCAAGGAATGCGCGATTCCTGCAGACGACATACCAAAACAAACCCTGCTAGATGAAGGTTTTTCTGAAGAGCTTTTATCAACCGCCAAAATCATGCACCCGGTAGGCTGCGATCATTGTAATAATGGCTACAAAGGCCGCGTTGGTATTTATGAAGTAATTCGCATCACTCCTGATATATCCCGTATTATCATGGAAAATGGCAATTCCCTGGCCATAGCCGCTCAGGCTCAAAAAGAAGGCTTTAATAACTTACGCCAGTCTGCACTTATGAAATGCGCTCAGGGCGTTACTAGCCTAGAAGAAGTCAACCGAGTTACCAAGGATTAACGATGGCAACTGCAGCAAAAAACGAGACGTTTGTCTGGCAAGGTGTAGACAAGCAGGGTCGCAAAACCCGTGGTGAACTAAATGCGCCGTCTTCAGCCATAGTTAAAGCCCATTTACGCAAACAGGGTATTGCTGCCAAAAACGTCAAGAAAAAACCAAAACCGCTGTTTAGTAGTAAAAAACCCATTAAACCATCCGATGTTGCCATTTTCACTCGGCAAATGGCAACCATGCTTAAAGCCGGCGTACCACTTGTACAAAGCTTTGATATTGTGGCTGAAGGTGTAGAAAATCCAACAATGCAAGACCTTGTTCTTGAAATAAAGAACGATGTATCCTCTGGCGGCGGATTTGCCCCAGCCTGCGCGAAGCACCCTAAATATTTTGATGAGCTCTTCTGTAGCTTAATTGCGTCTGGTGAAGCCTCAGGTACATTAGAGGTTATGCTAGATAGGGTTGCCACTTACAAAGAAAAAACCGAAGCCCTAAAAGCAAAAATTAAAAAAGCTCTGACTTACCCTATTGCAGTTATTGTCGTGGCTATTGTAGTCACGGGAATATTGCTCATTAAAGTTGTACCGCAATTTGCCACAACTTTTGAGAGCTTTGGCTCAGAGCTCCCAGCATTCACCAAGTTTGTAGTCTCAATATCAGAGTGGACTCAAGCAAACTGGTATATAGTTGCCGGACTGGCGATCATTGGAGGTTTTTCTTTCGGGAAAGCACGTGAGAAATCCAAGCCATTCTCAGACTGGGTTGACAAAATAATGCTCAAGATCCCTATTGTGGGCGACATCGTTTTTAACTCAGTGATAGCGCGATTCTCTCGTACTCTCGCAACAACATTTGGCGCAGGGGTACCCTTGGTGGACGCACTCAACTCCGTCTCAGGCGCAGCCGGTAATGCCGTTTATGCAAAGGCAATCATTCAAATTCGCGATGATGTTACAACCGGCCAAACACTCTACTCCGCGATCAAGTTCACTAATTTATTTCCAAATATGCTTCTCCAGATGGTTTCTATTGGTGAGGAGTCCGGCTCACTCGATGAGATGCTAGACAAAGTTGCCACACATTACGAAGAAGCTGTTGATAACGCCGTCGACACTTTAACCTCATTACTCGAACCATTGATCATGTCGGTACTGGGCGTTTTAGTAGGCGGCCTAATGATTGCTATGTACCTACCCATATTTATGCTTGGGTCGGCAATGTAGCATACCGCATTCTGGCAACAACGAAGCCCAATCCCGGCGGGAATGAGCAAAGCCCCTATAACGAGTATGTAATATGAGTTTCTTCGAAGCCGCCGCGAACTCCCCGCTGCTTCTCATCACTTTTGTAGGTCTATTGGGCCTACTCTTTGGCAGTTTTTTCAATGTAGTCATCTATCGTCTACCCAAGATGATGGAAGCGTCATGGAAATACGAATGCGAAGTTTTGCTAAGCGATGATAACGATGCCGAAGAACTAGCGCCGCCCCAGTTTAATTTAGCCGTCCCTAATTCACACTGCCCAAGCTGTAATGCGCCAGTTAAAGCGTGGCAGAATATCCCCGTGGTGAGCTATGTCTTGCTACGCGGTCGTTGCGCGTCGTGTAAAGCACCAATTGGAGCTCGCTACCCGCTGGTTGAATTCATTACCGCGCTGCTGACTATTTTCCCTCTACTCATGTTTGGCTTTACTGGCTACGCCTTTGCTGCAATTTTATTCAGTTGGATTTTGCTGATACTGACGGTGATTGATATTGATCACCAGCTATTGCCAGATCAGCTTACGCTGCCACTCATTTGGCTGGGGCTATTATTTAACAGCATAACGGGAAGTATTCCGCTGCAGGACGCTGTGTGGGGCGCAGTGGCCGGCTACTTGTCACTATGGTCAGTGTTTTGGGTATTTAAATTACTCACAGGCAAAGAGGGTATGGGCTATGGCGACTTTAAATTACTCGCTGCGCTAGGTGCCTGGCTCGGCTGGCAGTTTTTACCGTTAATTATTTTACTGTCGTCAGTGGTCGGCGCCGTATTTGGTGGCGCCGTATTGATGCTGAAACGCAGCGACAGCTCAACACCAATGCCTTTTGGTCCCTACCTTGCCGGCGCTGGCTGGATCGCGCTGTTCTGGGGTGAAGCCCTAATCGACGGCTATCTTCAGCTAGCTGGCATTCGCTAGCGGCAATACCGTATGTTGTAACGATTATGAGTCAATTTATTGTAGGACTTACCGGCGGGATTGGCAGCGGCAAAACGGCCGCGTCTAACCGCTTTGCAAAACTCGGTATCGGCATTGTCGATGCCGATGTTATTTCCCGTGAAGTGGTTGAGCCTGACAGCCCCGCGCTGCAACATATAGCGGCGTACTTTGGCGATACACTGCTGCTTGCCGATGGACAGCTCAATCGCCCGGCGCTGCGCCAGACTATTTTTGCCGACCCTGCCGCCAAGCAATGGCTTGAAGCATTACTTCATCCCTTGATTGCCAGCGAAACCCTGCGTCAGCTCCAGAGCGTACAGAGTGCCTATGCACTTTTCGTTTCACCCTTGCTTATTGAGAGCCAGCAAAAAAGCATATGCGACAGGTTAGTGGTGGTAGATGTGCCGGGCTCTCTCCAACTAAGCCGAACTATGGCCAGAGACAATAACGAGCAAGCGCAGGTAGAACGTATCATGGCCAGCCAAGTAGATAGGGAAACCCGCTTAGCGGCAGCCAGCGATGTTATTGATAATACCCAAGGTTTATCACTACTTGATTTGCGGGTGAGCGAATTACATCAACAGTTTCTGCAACTCGCCACTGCGAAATCTAAATCAACGTCTTAGCACGCACAGCAAATTTTAGGACATTTCATATTTATGAGCCAAGATCTGAACAAAACATCCGCTCTCACCGTGCCCTGCCCGAAATGCAAAACAGAATTGGTCTGGGACGCAAACAACCCCTTTAGACCATTTTGCTCGGACTCGTGTAAAAATCACGATTTAATCGCATGGGCAAATGAAGAGCACAACATCCCTGGAGACTCACTACACGACGACGTTTTGAGCAGAGATTTAGAGCAGGATTTTTAGGAGAACCACGGCGTAATATGCAAAGCGCCTTTAGACCGTTTCCGCACTCTGAATTGCGTCAACAATCGCAGTGTTTGCAGCCGGGAACGCGTAGTCAGAAAGTGATTGCGGGCTCACCCAGCGCAGGGGCTGACCTTCACGCCCCTCGGGTTCGCCACGAAATTGAGTAACTCGCCACACATCAAGCAGCACGACTTTATCGGAATAATCGTGGCTAATTTCGATCAGTGAACGGCAGCTATCCAGTTCAATAAGAATACCCAACTCTTCATTAAGTTCACGAGCCAAAGCCTCGCGCACGCCTTCGCCAACCTCTACCTTACCGCCAGGAAATTCCCATAAGCCGCCTTGGTGAGCATCACTCGCGCGGCGAGCTATAAGAATGTCGCCCAGAGAATTAACAATTACCCCGACGGCAACATGAACGCGCTTATTAGCTGCGGTATTCGGCATTGATCTTGACGTAGTCGTAGGAGAAGTCCGTGGTCCACACTGTTTCAGCGTCCTGGCCACGATTCAGGTTAATACGAATACGGATTTCAGCCTGCTTCATTATCGCCGCACCCGCCGCCTCGGTATAAGATTCTGCACGCCCGCCGTGTTCGGTAATCAAGACGTCGTCGAGGTGAACTGTCAGTGCCGCAACATCGAGTGAATCCACGCCAGCACGTCCTATGGCAGCAAGAATCCGCCCCCAGTTTGGGTCGCTGGCAAACAGTGCTGTTTTCACCAGTGGTGACTCTGCGACTGCATAAGCCACTTTGAGGGCCTCGCTCACATCATTGGCGCCACTTACCTCGACGGCAACAAATTTAGTTGCGCCTTCGCCGTCGCGAACAATAGCGTGAGCGAGTTCCAAAAACACTTCATTGAATACGCGCTGAAGTTCATCAAACACCGGACCGCTTGTTTCAGTAAGCTGCTCGCCACCAGCCATACCCGTAGCAATGAGCACACAGGCATCATTGGTCGAGGTGTCGCCGTCGATAGTAATACGGTTAAACGACGCGTCGGCGGACTGATCTAACATCGCTTGCAAGACTGCAGGCGCAATATTGGCATCGGTGGCTACATAGCCAAGCATGGTCGCCATATTCGGCTTAATCATGCCCGCACCTTTGGAAATACCGGTGACGGTAATCGTCCGACCAGCAATATCAATTTGCCGCGATGTCGCCTTGGGACGGGTGTCAGTGGTCATAATGCCGTTAGCTGCACTTTCCCAGGCATCGCTAGCAAGTGCCGAGATGGCCGCAGGCATGGCTGCAATCAATTTGTCGACTGGTAGTTTTTCACCGATAACACCGGTTGAAAAAGGCAGCACCGCAGTGGGCGCTACACAGGCGAGTTCCGCCAAAGCTGCACAGGAGTTGCGAGCGTTGAGCATACCGGCCTGGCCAGTGCCGGCGTTGGCATTACCCGTATTAATAAGTAAATAGCGCGGTGAAGTGGCGGCTAAATGTTCTTTGGCCACGGTAACCGGCGCGGCGCAAAACGCATTAAGGGTAAATACCCCCGCTACCGACGCACCTTCGCATAACTCAAAGACCACGGTGTCGATGCGGCCAACTTTTTTAATTCCCGCACTTGCCACCCCAATTCGCACACCGTCTACCGTGTGAAGAACTGGCAACTCACCAGAACCTACCGCCATGCTATTGCCTACCTCAGTCTAATTTGCCGTGACATTGTTTGTATTTTTTGCCTGAGCCGCAGGGGCAAACCTCGTTACGGCCAACTTTACGGGTGTCGCGTACAAAGGTTTCTGGAACACTTGGCGCGGGCGCCGCCGCTTGCTCGTCACCATCTTCTTCTAGCGCTAAGCCGCTGGATTCTGCATGCTGGAATTCCATTGCGCGCTTGGCCAATTCTTCACGACGCTGGCGAGCGAGCTCTTCTGCATTTTCATTTTGCTGGAGGCGCAAATGCGACAAGAAACGAATAACCTCTAATTTTAGGCTATCGAGCATTTCCTGGAATAGCTCAAATGCCTCACGCTTGTACTCTTGTTTGGGATTTTTCTGCGCAAAGGCGCGCAGATGAATACCATGGCGAAGATGATCCATCGTCGCCAGGTGTTCTTTCCAAAGCGTATCGAGTACTTGTAGCATGATATGGCGTTCGATTTTCCGCATATCGAAGCCTACCAACGCACACTTGGCCTCATAGGCTTCGGCAATTGCTTGGTTTATTTTCTCAGTGAGTACTTCTTCATTCACTGAGCGATCTTCATCCAACCAAGTTTTCAGCGGTAGCTCTACTTCAAAGTCGGTGTGCAGGCGGCGTTCAAGACCCGCCACGTCCCATTGTTCTTCCAAACTCTGAGGCGGAATATATTCCCGCACGACGTCACCAACAACATCTTGACGAATCACGGTGAGCATCTCGCTTATATCATCCGCTTCCATCAACTCATTGCGTTGCTGGTAGATGATTTGACGCTGATCATTGGCGACATCATCGTATTCCAACAACTGCTTACGCATGTCGAAGTTGCGGCCTTCTACTTTACGTTGTGCTTTTTCAATGGCGTTCGACACCATACGGTGTTCGATGGCTTCGCCTTTCTCAAGGCCCAAAGCCTGCATAATGCCGCGCACACGGTCAGAGGCAAAAATGCGCATTAGGCTGTCTTCTAATGACAGATAGAACCGCGATGCACCTGGATCACCCTGACGGCCAGCACGACCGCGAAGCTGATTATCGATACGGCGTGATTCATGACGCTCTGTACCAATGATATGTAAGCCACCGGCTTGCATTACGGTTTCGTGACGTAGTTTCCATGCCTCACGCAACTCATTAATCATCGCCTCGGAGGGATTCTCGTGTTTGGCTATTTCGACGTCAACGTTACCACCAAGCACGATATCCGTGCCGCGGCCTGCCATATTCGTGGCGATGGTCACCACGCCAGGGCTACCAGCCTGAGCAATAATTTCCGCTTCTTGCTCATGGTATTTGGCGTTCAAGACCTTATGCGGAATGCCCGCGGCCTTGAAGCGAGAAGACATTTCTTCCGAGGTTTCTATCGAGGCAGTACCCACTAGAATCGGGGCACCCGTTTCCATAATAGTTCGTACGTCTTCAACAATGGCGTCGTATTTCTCTTCCTTAGTCAGATAGACAAGGTCATTTGCGTCGCGGCGGGCAGGCGGCTTATTGGTGGGGATAACCACCACATCTAGGCCGTAAATTTGCCGAAATTCGAAGGCCTCGGTATCTGCTGTACCAGTCATACCTGCCAGCTTATTAAACTGGCGGAAATAGTTCTGGAAGGTAGTCGACGCAAGGGTTTGGCTTTCAGCCTGTACCGTAACGCCTTCTTTCGCTTCTATTGCCTGATGTAAGCCTTCAGACAGACGTCGACCAGCCATAGTCCGGCCAGTATGCTCGTCAATCAATACCACTTGGTCATTCTGCACAATGTATTCAACATTGTTGTGGAATAAAACGTGGGCACGCAGCGCCGAATTTACATGGTGCAGCAAATTCAAATTACCGGCCGAGTAGAGGCTGTCGCCTTCTGTCAGAAGACCCGCCGAAATCAACATGTCTTCTACTTGCTGATGACCTTGCTCCGTCAGCTCAACCTGACGCATCTTTTCATCAACAGTGTAGTGACCTTGCTCGGCAATCAGTTGCTCAGTGTCGTCAGCTTCGACAGGCTGCCCCGCCTCATCAACTTCAGCCTTTATGAGCGAGGGGATGAACAGATTGATTTGTTTGTACAGCTTTGAGCTGTCTTCCGCTGGGCCAGAAATAACCAGTGGCGTGCGCGCCTCATCAATGAGGATGGAATCCACTTCATCGATAATGGCAAAATTCAGACTGCGCTGGTAGCGATCTTCAATGGCAAACGCCATGTTATCGCGTAAGTAATCAAAGCCGAATTCGTTATTGGTACCGTAGGTAATATCAGACTGGTAAGCAGCTCGCTTTTCTTCGGAATCCTGGCCTGAGCGAATAACGCCAACAGTAAGCCCAAGGAACTCATAAAGCGGACGCATCCAGTTAGCATCGCGCGAAGCAAGATAGTCGTTCACGGTGACAACAAATACACCTTCGCCAGCGAGCGCATTCAGGTAAACAGCCAAGGTCGCCACGAGGGTTTTACCTTCACCTGTGCGCATTTCAGCAATTGTGCCTTCATGCAGACTGATACCACCAATGAGCTGCACATCAAAGTGACGCATACCCATTACGCGACGACTCGCCTCACGACACACCGCAAACGCTTCGGGGAGTAGCTGATCAAGGGTTTCACCGGCGGCGAAACGCTGACGAAACTCCTCGGTTTTTGCGCTTAGGGCAACATCGTCCAGCGCGGTCATGCCCTCTTCTAAGGCGTTGATCTTAGTCGCTACTTTGCGCATACGCTTTAGTTCGCGATCGTTTTTACTGCCGAAGACTTTTTTAACTACTGCTCTAATCATGATTAATTCGTTACTGTTCCCGGGAGCAAAAGTCCCTAATCAATGAAGGCTGTAAAGCCACACTAAGCTACATTGTACGAATGAAATTGTGATGACGGCGCGGTGATCACCGCTGAGAATGACCCCGAAAATGCCGTACTTGTAACCACGGGCAAGACATGTGCAATACCGTAACACCGAGGCGCAATATCGCATAGATAGGGGGATATTACCATGCTTAGAGGAATCTCCACCAAGCATGACAACAAGAGACAATCAGACTGCAGCTACCGCAGCAGCGTAATTAATAGGGGCATCGGCGGCGTCATCAAAAGTCACCCATTCCCACGCATCGGTATCTTTAATTAGGGTCCGCAATGACGCGTTGTTCAAACCGTGACCCGACTTAAAGGCTTTGAATTCACCGATCAAACTGGTGCCCAATAGATACAAGTCGCCAATGGCATCAAGTACCTTGTGCTTTACGAATTCGTCTTCATAACGCAAACCTTCTTCGTTAAGAATACGGTATTCGTCTACGACAATTGCATTATCGACACTGCCGCCCTGCGCCAAACCCTTTGAGCGCAGGTATTCGATTTCATGCATAAAACCAAAGGTTCGCGCGCGGCTCACCTCTTTTACAAACGAAGTACTGGAAAAATCTAACTCGGCATGGCCAACCCGGTCTTTAAAAACCGGGTGGTCAAAGTCGATGGTAAAAGACACTTTAAAGCCGTCAAAAGGGAGGAAACTCGCGACTTTATCGCCATCTTTTACCGTCACCGGACGCTTAATACGGATGAATTTTTTCGGTGCATTTTGCTCCTCAATCCCGGCAGACTGAATGAGAAATACAAATGGACCGGCACTACCATCCATAATCGGCACTTCTGATGAGCTGACTTCAACATAGGCATTATCAATACCCAAGCCCGCCATGGCCGACAGCAAATGCTCAACCGTAGACACCCTTACATCGCCATTCATGAGCGTGGTCGACAAAGTGGTATCACCCACATTTTCCGCGCGAGCGTGGATTTCAACAACCGGGTTTAAATCGGTGCGACGGAAAATCACACCCGTATCTGCCGGCGCTGGCTTCAGCGTCAGGTAGACCTTTTCACCCGTATGCAAACCAATGCCCGTAGCACGGATGGTATTGCGTAATGTACGTTGCTTAATCATGTTCACACTCACTCTATGGACCGGACGACTACATTTACAGGGACGTACTTATCTTGATGCCAGAATAAGACTGACACCCCGTCCGTGTACTGTACCGGCTACTACTAATTAATCAGCCTGACGCCTTAGAAACGCTGGAATATCCAAATATTCCATGTCCTTGTCTGCCATTGGCGCCGGAGCCACTTCTCTCGCAACTGCCGCTTGGCTAGCACTGTTGCGCATAACTGTTGGTCGATCGAGCTTGCGATAATCGTTGGAGCGCGGCTCTATTGGCCGTGATTCAACTACTTTCAGCGGTATATCTGCACCAATGCCGTCTAGGCCTGTGGCAACCACTGTGACACGCAATTCGTCGACCATATCAGGATCGATTACCGTTCCAACAACGACTGTCGCGTTCTCAGAAGCGAATTCCTCGATAGTATCCCCGACATCGTTAAACTCGCCTAGGGACAGATCTAGACCTGCGGTAATATTAACCAAAATCCCGCGCGCCCCTTGCAAATTGACATCTTCAAGGAGAGGACTGCGAATGGCGGCCTCTGCGGCTTCGCGAGCGCGGTTTTCACCGGTCGCCACACCACTGCCCATCATCGCCATGCCCATCTCTGACATCACCGTGCGTACGTCGGCGAAATCGACGTTAATCATGCCCGGACGAATAATAAGATCGGCAATGCCCTGTACTGCACCCAACAATACATCGTTAGCCGCTTTAAAGGCATCGAGTAAACTGGTGTTTTTACCCAAGACCGGTAGCAACTTTTCATTGGGAATGGTGATCAAGGAGTCGACGTGCTGGCGCAACTCTTTCATCCCTTCAATGGCCACTGCCATGCGCTTTTTGCCCTCAAAAGGGAAAGGCTTGGTGACTACTGCTACAGTCAATATTCCCAGTTCTTTCGCTACTTGAGCGACAACCGGCGCTGCACCAGTACCGGTACCACCGCCCATACCCGCAGTAATAAACACCATATCCGCGCCTTGCAGAGCCTCGGCAATGCGGTCACGATCTTCCATCGCCGACTGGCGACCGATTTCAGGGTTGGCACCTGCACCTAGCCCCTTGGTGATAGTCGTACCCAACTGCAATACCGTCTTAGAGGCGACATTTGTCAGCGCCTGCGCGTCAGTATTGGCGCAGATAAAATCAACACCATCAACATTACAGGCGATCATGTGCTTAACGGCGTTACCGCCACCACCACCGACACCCACCACTTTAATTACTGCGTTCTGAGGAACGTTATCTACTAGTTCGAACATTGGTTTTCTCCCTTTTGCATATTTGACCGTACTGCCGGTACGGCCGCCTTACACTTTTAAAAATTATTTTGAACCCATTGTTTTAAGCTGGCTAAGAAGCCGTTGCGTTTGACCCGCCCGCGACCACCGTGCTCAGCCTGATGTTTGATGCCGTAATGCAACAAACCCACGCCGGTTGAATAAATTGGATTGCGTACAATATCGGTTAATCCCCGTGCATCCTGGGGCACACCGATGCGCACTGGCATGTGGAAGATTTCTTCCGCCAGCTCAACAACGCCTTCCATCTTTGACGTACCGCCGGTCAGTACAATGCCGGCTGCACAAAGATCTTCGTATCCGCTGCGGCGCAGCTCTGCCTGAATCAAGGTGAACAGCTCGTCGTAACGCGGCTCAACCACTTCAGCTAGGGCCTGACGCGATAGCTCTCGTGGCGCCCGATCGCCAACACTCGGCACCTTGATCATCTCGCCTTCGCCAGCTAGCTGAGTCAGCGCGCAGGCGTATTTAATTTTGATCTCTTCCGCGTACTGAGTCGGGGTGCGCAGCGCCATAGCGATGTCATTGGTAACTTGATCACCGGCAATGGGGATAACCCCTGTGTGCCGAATTGCACCGTCGGTAAATATTGCGATGTCAGTCGTGCCGCCGCCGATATCCACCATGCACACACCGAGCTCTTTCTCGTCGTCGGTCAACACCGCATAGCTAGACGCGAGCTGTTCCAAAATAACGTCTTCAACTTCAAGGCCGCAGCGACGGATACATTTTTCGATGTTCTGTACCGCATTTACAGCGCAGGTGACTAAATGCACCTTGGCCTCTAAACGCACACCAGACATACCAAGCGGCTCTTTAATGCCCTCTTGCTCATCAATCACAAACTCTTGGGGCAAGATGTGCAGCACTTTTTGGTCGGCGGGTATTGCCACTGCTTGGGCGGCGTCAATAACCCGATCCAAATCCAGCTGAAACACTTCGCGATCGCGAATCGCCACAATACCGTGGGAGTTGAGGCTGCGAATGTGGTTACCCGCAATGCCCACATACACGCTGTGGATTTCGCAACCAGCCATCAGTTCGGCTTCTTCGATCGCACGCTGAATGGAGTGGACAGTCGATTCGATATTGACCACCACGCCCTTTTTAAGGCCCCGCGACGGGTGCGAGCCAATGCCTATAATTTCCAGCTTGCCGTCTTCGTTGCTCGAGCCAACGATAGCCACCACTTTAGAGGTGCCAATATCAAGGCCGACGATCATCCGGCTTGCGTGTGAACTAGCCATTGCTTTGCTTCTCCCAAGTTTGCGTTCCTTTGTGCACCAGCAAATCCATTGCCAGGGCAATTTCCTTAACCATTATCTGTTGCACCTTTTGTCTCATCCCACGCCACCGCTAGGCCATTGATATAACGTGTATCCACGCGTTTTACTCGTTCAAAATCTTCCGCCAACTGGTGGCGATACACCCACATAAACCGGCGTAATTTTTCCAGTGGTTCATGGCGACCTAAAATCAATACTGCGCCACCATCAAGCGTTGCTGTCCACGCGCCGCGATCGTTCATTTCCAGGCGCTGTAAAATCAATTCCTCGTCACCAAGTAACTGACTCATCAAACGATACTGGCGCATGATCTCAATCGCACTGCCATCTGGGCCGCTTAATAGCGGCAAACCGCTTTTGTCTGCAATCCCTTTGGCGGGTAAAAATATTTTGCCGCGGTGGTTTAGTAATCCGCCATTGCCCCAAACCGCGATCGGCGCTTCTTCGACAATAGTAATTTTCAATTCCCGAGGCCAAACCCGCTCAACAATCGCCCTATACACCCACGGTTCTTGCTCTAATTCGCTTTGGATATCTTCTAAATCCAAACCCACATAGCCCACAGCCAAGTGACCAGTTACTCTGTCGACCAGAACGTCGCGGCTGACATGCTGTAAGTCACCAGCAAACACCACCCGATCGACTGGGATTGCATCCAATTGGCGACCCAACTGCTCTACGCCATACACAAAAGCAACAACGACAGCGATCAGCACCAAGCGGTTGAAAATACGCCCCCATTCGCGCCGTACCTGAGGCCCCTTTGGACTCACAGATTTGCGCGATTTCAGGCGATTTTGCTTGCCGCTCGACACAGCCATCTCAGTTTGAATCCACCGGTACGCTGCCCGCCAAAATGGCAAACACCAATTCGTCAAAATTCAATCCGGCCTGTTTGGCCGCCATCGGCACTAAGCTGTGATCGGTCATACCCGGCACCGTATTCACCTCTAGCAAATAAAATGTGCCCGCCGCATCACGCATTACATCGACTCGCCCCCAACCAGCGCAGCCGAGGCTTGTAAACGCAGCCAATGCCAAATCACTCAATTCCTGTTCTTCCGCCGTACTCAAGCCACAGGGACATAAATAACGCGTTTCGTCGGAAATATACTTGGCATTAAAATCGTAAAACGCCGCGTCGGTTTCCAGCTTAATCGCCGGCAATGCCTTGTCATTTAATATCGCGACGGTGTACTCACTGCCACTAATCCACTGTTCGGCAAATACCCGGCCGTAGGCTTGGGCGTTTTGCCAGGCGTCGGAGAGCTCGCCAGCGCTAGCAGCACGAGCCATACCTATACTTGAACCTTCGCAAGCGGGCTTCACGATCACCGGCCCCAAATCATCAATAATGCCGTGCCAATCACTCGTCGCCGTTAACTCAACAAAACGCGGGGTCGACAAACCCAAACCCAGCCACAGCAGCTTGCAGCGAAATTTATCCATAGCCAGCGCTGAGGCCATTACACCGCTGCCGGTATACTTAATATCAAGGCATTCCAGCGCGCCTTGCACGGTGCCGTCTTCACCGCCCGGGCCATGCAGTGCAATAAATACCTGCCGAAATTCGCCGCTGAGCCGCTGCATCCAATTCGGCTCTGCGACATCAATCGCTTCGACCGCAATACCTAGGCGCTGGAATGCGCCAACAACCGCAGCACCACTTTTAAGGGAAATCTCACGCTCAGCCGAGCGCCCGCCCAGCAACACGGCCAACTTTCCGCCAATCGCTCGATTAATATTTGCTATCGTTAATTCGCTCATTGCGGTGACCTACACCCAATCCTGATTCGCTAATTGCAGCGCCATCGCGCCGATATTGCCCGCTCCCTGGGTGAGAAGAACATCACCAGCACGAATACGAGGTTTTAATATGTCAAAAGCGGCCTCGGCGCTTTCGACAAACACCGGTTCCAAATTGCCCTGCAAACGAATACTTCGACACAGGCTTCGGCTATCGGCCCCCGGCACGGGATCTTCGCCAGCGGAATACACATCGAGCAGCAAAAGACTGTCTACAGTAGAGAGCACTCGTACAAAATCTTCGTAAAGGTCCTTGGTTCGACTGTAGCGGTGGGGCTGATACAGCATGACCAAACGGCGATCTGGCCACGCCTGACGCGCCGCCGAGATTGTTGCCGCCACTTCGGTTGGGTGATGACCGTAGTCGTCTACCAACATAAATTCGCCGTCGGCCAATGGCAGTTCGCCGTAGCGCTGAAAGCGACGGCCAACACCTTGGAAATTGGCGATACCACTGCATATTGACTCAACGGCTAATCCTTCGTCCGTCGCCACTGCCACTGCCGCGGTGGCATTCAATACATTGTGAACACCGGGCTGCTGAATACTTAGCTCAATATCGCTGCCGTCGGGGCGAACAACATTAAAACGACTCTGCATGCCTAATTTTTGTAAATTGTGAATACGGAAATCTGCGTCTTCACTAAAGCCATACGTCAGCGTCGGGCGGGAGATATCCGGCATAATGTCCCGCACTACTGGGTCGTCAATACAGACGACCGCCATACCGTAAAATGGCAGGTTATGTAGGAACTCAATGAAGGTGCGCTTCAATTTATTGAAGTCGCCGTCATAGGTTGCCATGTGGTCAGCTTCAATATTGGTGATAACCGACACCATTGGCTGCAAATGTAGAAACGACGCATCACTCTCGTCAGCTTCTGCAACCAAATAACGACTTTCACCCAAAGCGGCATTGGTGCCAGCGCTATTCACTCGACCACCAATGACGAACGTAGGATCTAAACCCGCTTCGGCGAAAATGGCCGTAATTAAACTGGTCGTTGTGGTTTTACCGTGGGTACCGGCCACCGCAATGCCGTGGCGATAACGCATCAACTCCGCAAGCATTTCTGCGCGGCGCACGATGGGCACCCGCAGCTGACGCGCAGCCGCAATTTCTGGATTACTTTCATTTACGGCAGTAGAAACCACCACCACATCGGAGTCGCCGATATTCTCACCGCGATGGCCAACCGCTACTCGCGCGCCGAGCTGCTGCAGCCGCGCAGTGCTGGGCGACGCCTTAAGATCAGATCCGGAAATCACATAACCTAAATTAAGTAACACCTCAGCAATACCGCACATGCCAGCGCCGCCGATACCCACAAAGTGAATGCGCTTAACACGGCGCATTTCAGGGACTACAAAGGGATGCTTAGGACTCATTGGCAAACTCCATACAATAATTTGCGGCAACGTCAGCGGCATCGACTTTGGCGAGCTTTCTTGCTGCCTCGGCGCTGATCAACAATGACTCCCTTTTTGCACGATCACTTTTCAACCATTCACATAAACCGTCTGCAGTAAAAACAGACTGATCAATTATTTCGCCAGCACCGCCATCAACAAACCACTGGGCATTGGCGCGCTGGTGATCATCAATAGCGTGTGGCAGAGGTATCAACAACGCGGGTACACCCGCAGCAGCAAGTTCAGCAACGGTGAGCGCGCCAGCGCGGCAAATAACCACATCAGCCCAGCTATACGCCGCGGCCATATCGTCAATAAAGGCTTCAGCCCGCACGTCAAGGCCCGCAGCCTTATATGCCTGTTTCACTATGTCCTCGTGGGCGCGGCCAGTCTGATGCCACAAGCTCGGCCGCTGCGTTTCAACAATGTTCTGCCATGCAGCCAAAACCACGTCATTAATCGGTTTGGCACCTAAGCTGCCGCCTAATACCAGCACCCGGAGGCCGTCACTGCGCTCTGCCCAACGGCTTGCCGGCGCTGGGATATCTGCTATTTCTTTGCGCACGGGATTGCCGATATAACGGTTGCGCTCGCCACCTAAGGCGATGGGATAACCTGTTAAGCAAAGCCGGGCAATTTTCGCTAGCAAGCGATTGGTTGTGCCCGCAACAGCATTTTGCTCTTGAATCAGCACGGGCACGCCCAATAGCTTCGCGGCCAAGCCGCCGGGGCCGGAGGCGTAACCGCCCATGCCGACAACACAAAAAGGTTTCAACTTCAGAATCAAGCGCATGCTATGTAATACCGCCAACATGGCTTTGCCGATGGCAAGCAGTCGAAATACCGGATTCTTGCCGCGGACCCCTGCCATATTTAGGCAGTGCAAGGGCAGACCTGCCGCAGGTACTAAACGTGCCTCGATCCCGGCGGCTGTGCCCAACCAATGCACGCTGACATTCCGCTCGGCCAAGGCCGATGCCACCGCCAGCGCAGGAAATACGTGTCCGCCAGTGCCACCGGCCATCATCAATACTGTTTGCTCAGCGGCCATCTTGCCTCCGGCATTCCAGCTCGATGCGCGCCACCAGTGACACCATCGCCATACAGACAATTAAACTGCTGCCGCCGTAGCTGAAAAACGGCAGAGTTAGACCTTTGGTCGGCAGCAAGCCAGTGTTAACACCCATATTAATAAAGGCTTGACCACTGATCATGACGGCAATGCCATACGCAACGAAGGCATGAAACTGCTTGCCCATCATTTCGGCGTAACGACCAATAAACAAAATGCGACCAATTAACGCAACGAACAAAACCAGCACCAATAAGCTGCCAATGAAGCCAAACTCTTCGGCAAATATTGCGTACACAAAATCCGTGTGCGCCTCAGGCAAGTAGAATAATTTCTGCACGCTATTGCCAAGACCCACGCCACTGGTCTGCCCGCGTCCAAAGGCAATAAGCGATTGCGTAAGCTGATAACCGGTATTGAACTGATCGGCCCAGGGATCGGTAAACGCGGTTAAGCGCTTCATCCGGTAGGGTTCAAAGATCACCATTGCTACACCGCCAGCAACACAGCTCAAAATCACTAACAAAAACTGACCTAGCTTCACACCACCAAGAAAAATCATGACAAAGGCCGTGCCAGCGGTGACCACCGTTGCCCCAAAATCGGGTTCAAGCATCAGCAATAAAGTGACAGCGAATAACAGGGCCATCGGTTTAACAAAACCGGACCAACTCTGCCGTACTTCGTCGCGGCGTCGCACTAGATAGCCAGCCAGGTAGAAAATAACGCACAGTTTCACAAACTCTGAGGCCTGCAAAGTCAGTGGACCAACTCCCAGCCAACGTCGACTCCCATTTACTTCTTTACCAACACCGGGAATCAATACCAAGGCCAATAAAAGAAAACCGAACAACAACCACAGCCAACCCGTGCGCTCCCACAGATCTACTGGGGTGAGGTACATCACCACGCTCAAACCAAACGCCAAACTAAAATGGAAGAAATAACGCTTAGCAAAAAAGAAGGCATCGTCATAACGACTCGCCGCGTGCTCCACCGATGCGGAAGTCATTGCAACAAAGCCGATAACAATTAATGCCAGCGTCAATAGCTGTAAGTGGCGGTCAAAGCGGCCTAACTCAGCCCAACGCAGCTGCAAATACGTGCTCATCGCAGCTCCTCCGTCAGTGCTAATACCGACTCAGAAAAAACGTCGCCACGATGTTCATAATTGTTAAACATATCGAAACTGGCACACGCGGGCGATAACAACACCACGTCGCCAGCCTGCGCAAATGCCACCGCAGCGCGCACAGCCGATGGCATATCTGTGCAAAATTCACTCGGCAAGCGCTCATTTAATAATGTCGATATCGCAGCGCCAGCCTCGCCAATGAGTACCACCGCCCGACCGACTTCGATTAAGGTATCGATCAAGGGTTTAAAACCGGCACCCTTACCAATGCCACCGGCAATAAGCACAACTTTGTTCGCGCCACTCAGACCCCGCAGGGCAGAGACTGCCGCGCCAACATTGGTGCCTTTTGAATCGTTGTAAAACCGTAAGCCCTGCCACTCAGCGACGAATTGGCAGCGATGAGCCAAACCTTTAAATTCAGTTAGCGTACTAAGCATCGCGCTCATCGGCAGACCCGCCGCCGCACCCAAAGCCAGCGCCGCTAAAGCATTACTAATATTGTGCAAGCCGGCAATTTTCAAGGCGGACACAGGCAACAGCGCTTCTCTGGCCAGCGCGAGAAATTGTTCGCCATCTTCTTCGATCAAACCAAAGGCACGAAAATCTGAGCGACCTAAACCAAAACTCCACTTTTCAACCGCATCCGGAACCAGCGGTGTACTTAATGCGTCATCGCGATTAACAACGACTTTTTTGCAATCACGGAATATCCGATGTTTTGCTTGGTGGTAGGCGATCATATTGCCGTGATGGTCTAAATGATCTTCGCTAACATTTAGAACAGTCGCCACTTCCGCGCCCACAAACGCACAGCGCTCTAACTGGAATGATGACAATTCAATAACATAAAGCTCAGCGCGGTCGTCTAGCAGCTCCAACGCGGGCGTGCCTAAGTTTCCACCCACAGCGCAGCGCCAGCCTGCATTGACTGCCATTTCTGCCACAAGGGTAGTCACTGTGCTTTTACCGTTAGACCCCGTTATCGCAACGATCGGCGCCTTCGCCTCACGACAGAACCACTCAATGTCGCCACTGATCGCAACCCCGGCCGCCTTAGCCGCTGCAATTGCAGGCTCGGCCAAGGAGATTCCGGGGCTAATAACTAACTCCGTTGCCGACAGAAATTGATCTTCAGTAAATGCGCCCAGAATTGGCGTTACCGTTGGAAACTCTGCAACAAAAAGGTCTAACTCAGGCGGAGCATCGCGGCTGTCTGCAATCGCAAATGACAGGCCTCGGTGGGTAAAATAACGAGCGATAGAAAGCCCGGTTTTACCTACACCGATAATTACCCGCCTATTGTCGGATGCGATCAAGCTCACTTAGCAATAACTCCTATTTTTCATTAACGCAGTTTTAGTGTTGCCAGACCAAACAGCACTAGCATTACTGTAATAATCCAAAACCGGACAATGACCCGTGGTTCTGGCCAGCCCTTCAGCTCAAAATGATGGTGGATTGGCGCCATGCGGAAAATACGCCGCCCAGTTAATTTAAAAGAGGCAACTTGTAAAATTACCGACACCGTTTCCAAAACAAAAATGCCACCCATGATGAAAAACACAATTTCATGACGAGTAATGACGGCAATCGTGCCCAGGGTTGCACCCAGCGCCAAGGCGCCAACGTCTCCCATAAATACTTGCGCGGGGTAAGTGTTAAACCACAAAAACCCGAGGCCCGCCCCGGCCAGCGCACCACAAATAACAATCAGCTCACCCGCCCCTGCCACGTAGGGAATATGCAGGTACTCAGCAAATTTAACGTTACCCGTTAAATACGCAATGAGGCCTAGTGCAGCGCCAACCATAACGGTAGGCAGAATAGCCAAGCCGTCTAAACCATCGGTTAAATTCACCGCGTTACTGGCACCAACAATGACGAAGTAGGTCAGCAGAATAAACAGTGGGCCCATTTGCCAACTAATGTTTTTTAAGAACGGCAAAAACAGTTGGGTATTCACCGGACTGTCTGCAGCCATATATAAATAAATCGCCGCGCCAAGCCCGGCGACGCTTTGCCATAGGTATTTCCAACGCGCTGGCAAGCCCCGCGGATTGCGCTCGATTACTTTGCGATAATCATCAACCCAACCCACCGCACCAAAAATTGCCGTTACGATGAGAACAGTCCACACATAATGATTCGTTAGGTCGGACCAAAGCAGAGTGCTAACAAAAATCGCGACCAATATTAAGGCCCCGCCCATCGTCGGCGTGCCCGACTTACTCAGATGCGATTGCGGACCATCGTCACGCACCGACTGCCCAATTTGGTAAAAATTGAGCTTACGAATCATCACTGGGCCGATCAGCAAAGAAATCGCTAGCGCAGTTAACACGCCAAGTATGCCGCGAATACTCAGATACTGGAAAACAGCAAAACCACTAACGTATTGGCTTAAATATTCAGCGAGAAGCAATAACATCTCAGTTATTCCTCCGCGCTAAATCTGCCACTATGGCATCAACAACTAGCTCCATCTCGGCACTGCGCGAACCCTTAACCAAAACTGTATCCCCTGCCTGTAAATAGCCTTGTAATGCCGAGATCAAACTCGGCTTGTCGTTATACGCCCAGCCATTCAGGCCAAATTCCATCGCCATCATGTTCGCGTATTCTCCAGTAATGAATACCGCGTCCAAACGGTTTTCCCTAGCGTAGGCAGCAATCTCGCGGTGCTGCTGGGCCGCTTCGCCACCCAGCTCTGCCATATGCCCTAGCGCAAGTATTTTCCGGCCCTTGCTTGCCGCCAACACATCGATCGCGGCACGCACCGAACCGGGATTCGCGTTGTAGCTGTCATCGATCAGCGCCACACCGGCAAGGTCACGGCGCAATAGTCGACCGCTAACGCCGCGCACCGACTCCAAGCCATTAACAACATCACCGAGACTCGCGCCAGCAGACAAGGCTGCCGCAGCGGCCGCCAAGGCATTCGCAACCATATGCCGCCCCGACAGCGGCATACAGACCTTGGCGCTACCCGCAAAACTCACCAATTCAAACCGGACCTTGCCCGGCTCACTCAGATCAATATCACGCGCAAACACATCGACATCCTCCCGCACCAGGCTGAACAAACGCTGCTGCACATTCTCGGCATACTGCTGCCACAATGTGCAGTGAGCGTCGTCAGCGTTGATAATGGCGAGCCCGCCTTTCGCTAAACCACGAAATATCTCGCCCTTGGTTTCTGCCACGCCAGTAAGTGAACCAAAGCCTTCGATATGTGCAGGCTGCGCATTGGTCAGCACCGCTATAGTCGGTTCGGCAAATTCACAGAGGTAGTGGATATCACCTTGCTTTGCGGCACCCATTTCAATTACCGCAAACTGGTGTTGCGCAGAGATCGCGAGCAGACTTAACGGCACACCGATCTCGTTATTCAAATTCCCAACAGTGGCGTAAACATCACCACACTGGGCAAAAATAGCCGCCAACATTTCTTTAGTGCTGGTTTTCCCGCTGCTACCGGTAATAGCGACCAGCGGCCCATTGAAACGACGGCGATTCTCTCTAGCAATCAGGCCCAGGGCGCGACGGGTATCCGTGACCCGAATATTGGGCAGAAGATCCGTTGTATTACTAACTACCGCAGCGCTGGCACCAGCGGCCTGAGCGACACCAACAAATTGATTGCCATCAAAATTATCGCCACTTAAAGCGACGAACAAATCGCCGGGCGCGACCTTTCGACTATCAGTGCAAATGCGTTCGACCAACACATCGCCGCCGCTTATAACGCCTGAGGTGGCGACGGCAAGGGCTTTAAGATTCAACGCGCTGATCATGAGGGCGCCCTCGCAGCCAAAGCCAAGCGCGCGCACTGAACATCACTAAACGGAAGGCGACGCCCTGCAACCTCTTGGTATTCTTCATGCCCTTTGCCGGCAATTAGCACCACATCACCGGGATTAGCGGCAGCAATCGCCGTCGCAATAGCCTCATCACGCTCAGCAATCACCCGCGGCGACGTACTCATGCCCGCGCAAATTTCGGCGATAATCGCGGCAGCCGATTCCGATCGAGGGTTGTCATTGGTAACCACCGCGGTATCGGCCAATTTTTCTGTAATCGCGCCCATCAGTGGTCGCTTACTGCGGTCACGATCGCCGCCGCAGCCCATCACACACCATAGGTTTCCTTCGGTAATTGGCCGCAGGGTTTTAAGCACTTTCTCAAGTGCGTCAGGCGTGTGCGCGTAATCAATAACGGCTAGAACATTGTCGCTGGAGCGTAAGCACTCCATTCGACCGGGAACGGGTTTGAGCTTAGGAATGGCATTGGCTATCGCCTCCACCGCCACACCCAGCCCCAATAAAACGGCAGTTGCAGCGACCAAGTTTGCTAAATTAAACTCACCAAGTAGCGGCGACTGTAAATGGAAGTTGCCCCAAGGACTATGGAGCTGCGCCGAAACCCCGTGCATATCACAGCTTGCGTTTTCCGCATAAACTTTCGCACGCGAATCAGCGATACTAAAATCGATTAATTGCTTAGCGGTCGATTCCGCCATCAGTTTTCGACCAAATTCATCGTCACGGTTTATTACCGCTAACGGCAACTCAGGCCAGTTGAGTAAGCGCGCTTTTTCCGCGCCATAGGCCGCCATTGAACCGTGGTAATCCAAGTGATCTTGGCTGAGGTTGGTAAAGACCGCCGCGGCAAAATTTAAAGCGGCAACCCGGTGCTGCGCCAAACCGTGGGACGAAACTTCCATCGCCGCCCAGTTTGCGCCACCGTCTCGCCAGTCGCTCAACAGCCCCTGCACCGACACCGCGTCTGGCGTGGTGTTATTACCACTATTCAATCGACCAAAGCGACCGCTACCAAGCGTGCCAATCAATCCGCAGGGCTGATTAATCGCCTCTAATAATTGCGCCACCATCCATGCACAGGAGGTTTTACCATTAGTCCCAGTAATACCAATAAGCTGAAGCTGTCGCGAAGGCTGCCCGTAAAAACGTCCAGCGATTTCGCTAATGTGTGCGTCGAGCTGTTCAACTACGACTACTGGCAAAGACCACTGCGCTGCATCGAAAGGTGCATCAGCAATCACCGCGACAGCGCCCGCAGATATAGCCGCATGAATATAATCACGGCCGTCTGCTTCATGGCCCTTTATCGCCAAAAACACATCGCCAGCCTGTACTTTCCGACTATCAATCGCCAAGCCCGTTACCGGCACCGCGGCGACCTCATGGCTCAAACCGGGCAGGAGGTCTCCCAGTAAACGCGGTAATGTGTAGTTCTGCTGATCCGCCATCACGCCGCCGCATCTCCTTTCGGTTTAGCCTTGGATTCGGTCGCTTCGATGTTATCCGGCGCAATATTCAATAAGCGCAAAGCATCAGATACCACTTTTGAGAAGACTGGCGCTGCAACTAAACCGCCAAAATAATCACCCTTTGGCTCGTCGATCGTTACCACTGCCACAATTCGCGGATTACTGGCCGGCGCAACCCCAGCAAAAATCGCAAAATAGCGATCCTCGGCATAGCCTCCGGCAATTGCCTTGTGTGACGTTCCGGTTTTACCAGCAATCCGATAAGCATCAACTTGGGCACGAGTTGCCGTGCCACCCAGCTCGGTGACGTCCTCAAGCATGTCGACAACTTGGCGCGCAATTTTTGCAGAAATCACTTGCTGCTGAGCTGGCTTTTCAGTGCGCTTGAGCAGGGACACCTGCTGAAACACGCCGCGATTCGCAAACACCGAATAGGCCTGCGCCAGCTGTAAATTTGTCACGGTAATACCGTAGCCAAATGCAAATGTCGCCCGTTCAATCGCGCGCCAATTAGGCCGATTTGGCAACATACCGCTGCTTTCACCGGGAAAACCTGAATTCGTTGAATGACCCAAACCAAAACGATCAAACACACCCCAGACATCATGCTCATCCAACGACAGGGCGATTTTTGTGGTACCAACTTGGCTGGACTTTTTCAGCACTTCGGCGACCGTTAATACCCCGTAGTTGCGGTGATCTTCCAGCACTTTCGAGCCGACTTTAATGTAACCCGGGTGCGTATTAATGGTGGTATCAGGCTGATATTTACCGCTTTCTAGCGCCGCCACCATTGTCATCGGTTTAACGGTCGATCCTGGCTCAAACATGTCGATTACAGCGCGATTCCGCAATGCATCGAGGCTTAATTGATTACGATTATTCGGATTAAACGAAGGCTGGTTAACCAGCGCCAACACTTCGCCAGTTTCACTGTCGATAATAACGACGGAACCGGCTTTAGCGCCGGTTCGATTTATTGCTGCTTTAAGTTCTCGGTAAGCGAGATACTGCAAGCGCAAATCAATACTGAGCTGGACATCTTTGCCGGGGCTGGCCGCCTCACCAGCGTCGATCTCTCTAATAATATTGCCGTATAAATCCTTCAACACCCGTTTTCGGCCAGGGGTTCCGTTGAGCCATTCGTCGTAGGTTAATTCCAAGCCTTCCTGACCGCGATCATCGACATCTGTAAACCCAAGCAAATGAGCGGTAACTTCGCCTGCAGGATAAAAACGACGGTACTCGCGCTGCAAATACACACCGGGAATTTTCATTTGCATTAAAGCTTGCGCGGCGGCTGGGGCAACATGACGACGCAAATACATAAACTGACTGTTGCTATACCGACCTACTCGCCGCGACAGCTCGCTCGCCGGCATATCGAGAGCCGTCGCTAAACGCGCCCAATCACTCTTTGCTGACTGTAGCTCTTGTGGATTCGCCCAAATACTGGCAACAGGTGTACTAACCGCCAACGGCTCGCCGTTGCGGTCACTAATAATACCTCTGTGAGCGGGGATCACTTCGGTGCGATTGGTGCGGGCATTGCCCTGTCCCTGCAAAAACTGGTAGCCACGGTCCACATCGAGAACTTGCAAGGTTAGGGCACGCCATGCCAACAAAAACGCAAGCAGTAGCAGGCCGCCGACTACAATTCGGAAACGCCAAGGTGAAATTTGCACTTTAGCCTGCTTTGCCATAACCCCGAACCATTTTTACTTCCCGCATTTTAGGTGCCTGCATTTTTAATTTTTGTATCGCAACGTCTTGCACGCGATCAGGCGACGCCCAGGTACTCTGTTCAAGTAGTAGGCGGCCCCACTCCTCCTCTAACGACATCGATTCACGACGCAAATCCTGAAGCTCGCCGAACAACCTCCGGCTTTTATGGGAGCTCTGAATCACAGCAACACAAGACAGAACCACCAAAATAACGACTATCGGCACCACACCACCTAATGGGGCCGGCGTCGACGCGACGTTTCTCATACTATTGCGCTGCTTTCCTTCCAACATGTTTTAGACCTAAGCACACTCATCGTAAGCAAGCTTTTCCGCGACCCGCATTACAGCGCTACGGGACCGGGGGTTTAAGGCAACTTCATGATCTGTGGCCTTGACTGCCTTACCAATAATTTTTAATTTGCGATTGCGCTGGCTCTCCGTCACCGGAATATACGCAGGCACCTGCTCGCCTTCGGCTTGGCGACGCATAAAACGCTTCACTATGCGGTCTTCTAAAGAATGAAAACTGATGACCACTAAGCGCCCACCAACTTCAAGACTATCAACCACTTTGCTTAGGAGGACTTCTAAATCAGTCAGCTCATCATTAATAAAAATACGAATTGCCTGAAAACTGCGTGTTGCTGGATGTTTGTGCTTTTCCCACGCAGGATTCGCTTCGGTCACTATTTTTGCCAGCTGCAAGGTCCGGGTAATCGGCTGCTCTTCGCGGGCGGCTATAATGGCTCTGGCGATACGTTTAGCAAATCGCTCTTCACCGTAATCCCGCAGTACCTTGGTGATCTCAGCCTCTTCCGCAGTAGCAATCCACTGCGCAGCGCTCATACCGCGATCGACGTCCATACGCATATCGAGGTCGCCGTCGCGCATAAAACTAAAACCGCGCTCCGCCTGATCTAATTGTGGAGACGAAACACCTAAATCAAGCAAAACGCCGGTAAACGGCGCTTCTATTCCTTCTGACGCAGCCAGAGTTGAAAAATCAGCAAAGGAGCCTCGCGCGATATGAAAACGCTGATCAGCCTTCGCCAGCTCAAGCCCTTCAGCAAAGGCTTGTGCATCTTTATCTATGCCCAACAAACGCCCCTCGGGGCTCAAGCCTGCAAGGATGTGCCTACTATGACCGCCTCGACCAAACGTACCGTCGATATAGCGCCCACTCGTGTCAGTTAGCAGTGCGGCAACGGCCTCATCTAGCAATACAGTTAAATGCTGTTCCAAGTGATTCACTCTCTATAATGACAGCGACAACATCTCGTCCGGCATATCGTCCCCCTCTCCGGCTGCACCTAGCCAGTCGAACCAACTCGACTCACTCCACAGCTCTAATTTTTTACCCTGACCGACAAGCAACAATTTTTTCTCAAGATCAGCGTAGTCGCGTAATGGTGGCGGGAGCAGCACCCGGCCATTGGCATCCATTTCAAGAGGGGTGGCATAACCCAGTAACAGGCGCTGTGCGAGCCGCGCTTTGCGGTGAATATTGGGCAGCGCTTCTATTTTGGGCAGTAAATCTAACCATTGAGGTTCTGGGTACACTAACAAGCAGCGCTCTTCAGTGTGGGCGGTTATCACTAGGCGGCCGTCGCAAGCAGACACAAGGGCATCGCGTATCTTGGCTGGAATTGCCAAACGCCCCTTGCTGTCCATTGTAATTGCGTGACTACCTAAGAACACAAACCCCACCTTCTCGGCTCAAAAAACCCCAAAACACCACAAAAAACCACTTTCTCCCACTAAGCGACACTATAGGAACTTGCAAGCACTAGTGTCAAGCTGGGCGAAGCGCTAAATGGTGGGATTTTTCCTAAAAATGTCAGTAACTTGCGGGTAAGTGAAGCGAAGAAACTAGAGTTAAATTTCGCTTCACAAAGGGAATCAGCGCGATAAGCGAAGAACTTAATGTACTACATTAAGTTGGAAGGTTTTTTACATAACGAGGGGGATAAAAGTGAGTCGGCCGATAAGCCGGGTTCTGTCTTGGACGACCATTCATCTGGGATTTGCGTCACCGCAAACCTCTAGCAGCCTACCCGAATCCACTGTGGGCCACAGCATTGGATTCCTATTTGGCCTTGCTCCAGGCGGGGTTTACCATGCCACGAACTGTTGCCAGTCGCGCGGTGCGCTCTTACCGCACCATTTCAACCTTACCGGCAGCTTGCGCTACGTAGGCGGTGTATTTTCTGTTGCACTTTCCGTAGGCTCGCACCTCCCAGGAGTTACCTGGCGCCTTGCCCTGCGGAGCCCGGACTTTCCTCCCTGCAGCGAACTGCCGAGCGATCGTCTGGCCGACTCAACTGTAAGAATAACCAGTAGTTGAGATCGACGCAAGCGCTATTTACCTGCGCGCTTAAAGTGGGTGCTCAATCCCATACTGGTATAACTGATTTTTCTTAATGCCGCTGATTTTTGCGCACAAGGCTGCAGCCTGCTTTAGGGGTAGCTCTTCGCGCAATATATCTAACATTTCAATGACCTCAACGGGCATTCCCTCGTCACCAGAGAAACCGGCAATTAACAGCACGCACTCACCGCGCTGCTGATTGCTATCGGCACTAATGAAATCCAGCATTTCAGCCGCTGGCAAGCGCTTAACGGTTTCAAATAACTTGGTGATTTCACGCGCCAAAACCACCGTGCGATCCGGCCCCATAACCGCAAGCACGTCCGCCACACTGTCTTTCAAACGGTGTGGCGCCTCATAAAAGATCATCGTGCGCCGCTCTCTGAGCAAAGCTTTAAAAACCCCTTGCCTCGCGTGCTGCTTGGCGGGCAAAAAACCTTCAAACATAAAGCGGTCCGAGGGCAGGCCCGCGACACTCAAGGCCGCGATCACCGCGCAAGCACCGGGGATCGGTACAACTTTAAAACCCTCTTTCAACGCAAGATCAACTAGCCGGTATCCGGGATCAGACACTAGCGGTGTGCCCGCGTCGGAAATTAGCGCTAAATCTTTGCCTGCGCGCAAATGGGCCAGCAAACGCTCCAAAGCGGCATTATTACTGTGATCATGATACGCCACCACGGGGGTATCAATGTCAAAATGGCCTAATAAGGTTCTGCTATGACGGGTATCTTCCGCCGCAATGAGCGCAACTGTTTGTAGGACCTCTATGGCTCGGGGTACCATATCTGCCAAATTCCCTATTGGCGTCGCAACAACGTAAAGGGTGGGGCTAATTTCCACAACAGCTGCCTCGTTCATAATGTATGACCGCGCAGACTAACAATGGCTGATCAATGAAGACAAGAACTTTTGCTTTTGCACTTACTTGCAGCTTACTGCTTGGCTGTGCTTCCGCGCCGCCACCGACATCCGCTTACAATCGCCCTCCAGCGAAGCGGCCTCCGGTGCAAAATATCCCAAGCTACCAACAAAGCGGCGCATTTAACCCCGCAACTGCAAATGCCGGCGAAATAGACCAGTGGCTAATAGATGCCGAAGGGCTCAACAGCGACGACGCGGCCAACCTATTACTTCGAGCCGCTGAAGTCCTACTCCGCGACGGCGAACTCTCGCGAGCCGACGACGTGGTGGGTGAGCTAATAGCCCCAGAACTAACTGCCGAGCAAGCCCTGCGCCTTGCCATCATACGAGCTAGGGTACATCGAGGGCACGCCGAGTTCAGTAGCGCGCTGACAGAGCTGTCTGACCCGCTAATTGAGGCCGCAGTTATTGACGCGCCAATACGCTACCAACTGCAATACAGCCAACTACGCGCATCGCTGTATCAAATTGAAGGCAACCACCTCGCCGCCGCAAGAGAATGGATTTTTATTGACCCACTTCTAAACCCCAGCCAACAAGGCGCAAACCGGGAATCGATTTGGCAATCGCTAATGCAAATCCCAACAAGCACGCTAATTGAGCACATTGGTAGTACCGGAAATCGTGACTACCTCGGCTGGCTAGAACTTGCTTCTGTCGCCAAAGACAATCAGGGTGACATTGAAGCGCAAGTTCGCCAACGTGATAGCTGGGTAAGGCGCTGGCCAAACCACCCTGCACGCTTCGCACTCCCCGGCGGACTCGATAAATTGGACGATCTCATAATCGAGCGACCAGACCAAGTTGCCCTCTTGCTGCCAGTCACTGGCCGCTTAGCCAGCTATGGCAAAGCCATTCGCGATGGTTTTTTTGCAGCTTACTACGAGACCTTAAATCAAGGGGGCCAGGTTCCAAAAGTAAAGCTGTACGACAGCAACAACAGCGACATCAACAGCCTTTACCAGCAAACGATCAACGACGGTAACAAGCTGGTTATTGGCCCCTTAGAAAAAGAACAGGTTAGCGCACTTAGTGCCAGTCACCCCCAAGCCATGTCGCTGCCAACGCTAGCACTCAACCGTATTGAAGGGAGCCAATTTCCCAGTGGCCTATATCAATTTGGCCTAAGCCCAGAAGACGAAGCGGCGCAAATAGCTGACATCGCCCTTGCCAAAGGCTATAAACGTGCGCTCGTGATTACCCCAGAAGGTGCTTGGGGGCAAAAGGTTGCATCGGCCTTCGTCGACCGGTGGCAGCAATTGAACGGCCAAATCGTTGCAAGCCAAACCTTCGATTCAAGCAAAAACAATTATTCAAAACAAATCAAAAATATTTTGAACATCGATAAAAGCCAGCAGCGCCTTCAGCGCTTACAGCAGATTATTGGTTTTCGACCAAATTACGAACCCTATCGTCGCACCGACCTTGATTTTATATTTTTGCTAGCAAGACCAAACGAGGGACGCGCTATCAAACCCCTGCTCGCATATCACTACGCGGGTGATATTCCGGTCTACGCCACATCACATATTTATCGAGGCTCAAAAGCACCAACCAAGGACCAGGATATCAACGGCGTGCGCTTTATTGATATTCCCTGGATCTTTAATGAAGACCTCGAAATTCGCCAAGCGATCAACAAGGGCATTCCCTCTAGCCCCGGCTACCAGCGCATGTACGCTCTCGGCGTCGACAGCTTTCGCCTACACTTGCGCTTAAAGCAGTTGCGCAATGGCGACAACAACCAAGTATTTGGCGAAACAGGGGCACTCAGCTTAAATATGCTGGGGCAAATAGAACGGGAGCTTTCCTTAGCGGAAATCCAAAACGGTATTGCTGTGGTTAACCCGATAACACCATCGGAAATAGAACAACCCTAATGTGGCCAAAGCGTCGACCAGCTGATATCGGCGATAACGCAGAACAGGCGGCGTGCCGGTATTTACAGAAGCAGCGATTAAATATCATAACAAGGAATTATCGCTGCCGCTTTGGAGAAATCGACATTATCGCGCGCAGCGCCGATCACTTGGTTTTTGTCGAAGTTCGCTACCGTAACAACAAACGCTACGGCAGTGGCGCAGAAACAGTGACCACCGCCAAGCAACGACGCATTATACTCACCGCCCGCCATTACCTCAGCTATGAGGCAGGCAGCCATCATTGCGCTGAACTTCCATGCCGATTTGATGTCATTGAAGCAAGCCCTGCCGACAACGGGGAGCTACTTTTAAACTGGCTTCCGAACGCATTCCAGGAGTGAGAGATCAAAATACCGTGGATACTACCGAACAAGTACTAGACTTATTTCACCGGCACATCGAAAGTTGTATGTACACAATGGAGTCCGTGAGTGAGCTCATCGCCCAAGCAAGTGAATGCATCGTTGAAAGCATGCTTCATGAACATAAAATTATTTGCTGTGGCGAAGGCACCAGTGGCTTGATTGCCCATCATTTGGCGACCAACCTGCTTACTAGCTTCCAGCATGAGCGTCCGGCACTCCCCGCCATGGTACTCAGCGCTGATGCCGCCACAGCGATCGCCGCTGACTCAAGCTACAATGATATTTACGCTAATCAAATCCGCGCACTTGGCCAAGCCGGTGACTGCCTTGTACTCTGTTACCACGGCAACGGCTCAACCGCGACCTTGCGTGCTATTCAGGCTGCACATGAACGCAATATGCGCGTTATCTCGCTATGCAACCTGAGCGGCGGCGACGCCAGCTCCCTGCTCGCACCTGAAGATGTTGAACTCGCGTTTCCCGTTGAAGATCGCGCACGCGTCACCGAAATGCAATTAATCGCCGTACACAGCATCTGTGAACTCATTGACAGCCAACTATTTGGAAATCCACACGCATGACCAATCTTAAACACCTTGCCCTCCCCTTAATAATGGTCGGCTTGCTCAGCGGCTGTACGCAAATTCTTACCGCGACCACCGACAAACCCATTCAAGAAGATCCCGGTAGCCGCAGCTTAGGAAGTTATTTAGACGATGAAATTATAGAGACTAAAGCCCTCGTCAATATTCGGAAAACTGACCCGGCACTACAGAGTGCTCGAGTGTCGGTCACCAGCCACAACGGCATTGTCTTATTGACCGGCAATGTTCCCAATAGTGGCCTGAGCCAACTGGCAGCTGAAGTAGCAAATGAAGTTAAGAAAGTCCGCAAAGTTCACAATGAGCTGGCAATCGGGCAGGACGTTAGCATGCTAGCGCGCAGCAATGATGCATGGATAAGCACAAAGGTAAAAAGCCGACTGTCCCTAGATGACAAACTAGATGCTTCGAAAATCAAAGTCGTGACTGAAAACGGCATCGTTTATTTAATGGGGCTGGTTTCTAAAGCAGAATCTGACACCGCAACTAATATCGTTAGCACGACGACCGGAGTTCAAAAAGTTGTACGAGTATTTGAATACTATTGAAGCTGAATGCAAACAAAAAGGGGCGTGATTTACATCACGCCCCTTTTTTATTTCACTACTTTCAAGCTAGGTTTACCCTTTCCTGATGGCAGCTTGCTGAGACTTGCACTCGGTCTAGGTCCCGGCGGTTTTGGCGGCACATCTGGCTCTTCAGTGTCGAACAGCATTCCCTGACCATTTTCTTTGGCGTACACACCAAGTACCGCGGATACCGGGGCACTTACCTCTTGCGGTACACCACCAAACCGCCCACTAAACGTTAGAAAATCGTTACCAACATGCAGACCAACCACCGCTGATGGCGAAATATTAAGTACAATCTGACCATCCTGCACGTACTGCTGGGGCACAAACACCCCCTCATGCATCGCATTCACGAGGATATAAGGGGTGCATCCATTGTCGACCACCCATTCGTAAATTGCCCTAATCATATAGGGCCGACTCGATGTCATTGCCATAATATCCAGCCAGCGGCTTAGGCTACTGACGCCTCGCTACGGTTTTCACGTTCTTTTTCAGTCAAACTTTCTTGGAAAGAAGGTCTCTCAAACAAACGCGTCATGTAATCAAACAAAGGCTTAGATTGACGTGTTTGCGGAATAACTACACCCAGCTGAGGTAAGCGCCACAGAATTGGTGCAAGACAGCAATCAACCAATGTGAATTCGTCACTCATGAAAAACGGCTTTTCTGCAAAGATAGGCGCTACAGTTAGCAGGCTATCACGCAATTCTTTACGCGCTTTCTCTGCGTTCTTTTGATTGCCACCCACAAGAAGCTCATCAACCAAACGACACCAATCGCGCTCGATACGATATATATACTGACGGCTTTCACCGCGAGCAACTGGATATACCGGCAATAGCGGCGGATGCGGGAAGCGCTCGTCGAGGTATTCCATCATCACTTTCGATTCGTACAATGCTAAGTCGCGATCAACCAAAGTAGGCAGCGAGTTATACGGGTTCAGCTCTGCGACCTCTTCCGGCAGAGTGCCCGGTTTCACATCAACGATATCAACAGTTACGCCTTTTTCGGCCAATACAATTCTCACCCGATGGCAGTAATGACTTGCTGCGTCGGAGAAGAATGTCATGGTAGAACGCTTGGCAACAACGCCCATTGATCTCACCTCAAATTATCAAACTAAAAACAACAAACGGGCAATTCTAAATAGAACCGCCCGCTGACTCTTTCCTGCTCACCCGGATACCCGCGCAAGCCAAAGGGGTTTTAATGCACGTCTTTCCAATATTCACGATTCAGTAAGAAGGCGAACACAAAAAACACAGCAATGAATAGCAGTACATATACGCCGATTCGCTTACTTTTTTCAGCAGATGGCTCACCAACGTACTCCAAAAAGTTAACCAAGTCATATACGACTTTATCATACTCGGCAGGGCTTAGTGCGCCCTTGCTGGCATAGCTGAATGAGCCACAGGGATTCAACGCCTTGCCATCATCACCAAATAATATATTTTCGCCCGTTAGCGGATCACGTAATACGCCACCATTGTGAGCGTGAACTGGACCGGGAGCGCACTCAGGCATACCCTGCAACTCAGCCATGACATGAGGCATACCCACGTCTTTGAAGACCTTATTGTTCACGCCATACGGACGCGAGGGATCCGCATAAAATGTACGCAAATAAGTGTATAACCACTCCGGGCTGCGCGCACGCGCAACCAGGGTTAAATTAGGCGGCGCGGCGCCAAACCACTTTTTTGCATCATCAGCTGCCATCGAGTTATGCATTAGCGAACCAATTTTTGACTCACTATCAAACTTCAAATTCTCTTCAAACAACTCAAGGGGAATACCAAGGTCTTCGGCGGTACGCTGGTAACGCGCATAGCTAAGCGAATGGCAGCCCATGCAGTAGTTCATATAAGTAGCGGCGCCACTCTGCAGCGACGGGAGATCGCTAACATCAGTCTCTATTTCATCGCAGGCCATCGTGCCGCAATCAAAAGCTGATTCCGAGCCAGCAGCCTTGAGCGGCAACACGGTTAACAGAATCACAACTAAGAGCACCAACATGCTTTTCCAGAAACCCATACCACCATCTGTGGTACGTGTCGGCTCCGGCTTGGTCGCTTCCCACTTAGTCCAGAATGGCATCAGTAGGAAGAAAGCAAAATAGAGCACCGAACAGATTCGAGCTAACAAAGTCCGGGCTTCAGTAGGCGCTTTCACGCCCAACACACCAAGGATCAAGAAAGAGGCCACAAAAATAAGAATAGCGGCTTTACTGAAGTTACCTTTATAGCGAATCGACTTCACCTTGCTGCGGTCCAACCACGGCAAGAGGAATAAGATCGCGACGGAGGCACCAAATGCCATGAAACCCATCAGTTTATCCGGCACTGCACGCAGTACTGAATAAAACGGCGTGAAATACCACACAGGCGCGATGTGCTCAGGGGTTTTTAGGCCATTGGCAATTTCAAAGTTAGCATGCTCAAGGAAGTAGCCGCCCATCTCCGGCATAAAGAATACAATGCCGCAGAATACAAACAGGAAGACTGCTATCGCCGTTAAATCATGAACGGTGTAGTAAGGGTGGAACGCCACGCCGTCTAAAGGTATGCCGTTGGCATCCTTATTTTTCTTGATTTCAACGCCATCTGGATTGTTTGAACCAACTTCGTGCAAAGCCAGGAGGTGCAATACCACCAAAGCAATTAAAATAATTGGTAGAGCGACCACGTGCAGCGCAAAAAAGCGGTTCAAGGTCACACCTGAAATCAGGAAGTCGCCACGCACCCACTGCACAATGTCTTCACCTACAACAGGAATCGCACCAAACAGTGAGATGATTACCTGAGCGCCCCAGTAAGACATCTGCCCCCATGGCAACACATAGCCAACAAAGGCTTCAGCCATAAGTGCAAGGAAGATGAACATACCAAAAACCCAGATCAGTTCACGGGGTTTTTGGTATGAGCCATATAACAGGCCGCGGAACATATGCAGATAAACCACAACAAAGAACGCGGAAGCACCGGTTGAGTGCATATAGCGGATGATCCAACCGAAGTCGACATCTCGCATGATGTATTCAACAGAGTTAAACGCTTCTTCTGAGCTTGGGGTAAAGCTCATCGTCAACCACACACCGGTCAGCAGCTGATTAACCAGTACGACTAGCGATAGTACGCCGAAGAAATACCAGAAGTTAAAGTTTTTCGGTGCATAGTATTTACCCATATGGGTATCCCATGCACGCATGATTGGCAGGCGGGCATCAACCCAGTCGCGCAAACCCACTAACATTTTGACCATTACGCAGCCCCCTGATCAATACCGATAACTAGCACATTGTCACCCTCGTAGGAATACGGAGGAACAATAAGGTTTGTAGACGCAGGCGATCCCTGATAAACGCGCCCCGCAAGGTCGAAACGCGAACCATGACATGGACAAAAGAAGCCGCCCAACCAAGCATCGCCGCCAAGATCCGGAACACCCACTTCGGGATGATGCTTTGGCGCACAACCTAAATGCGTACACAGGCCGACCAAAACCAAAAATTCCGGACGAATCGAGCGAGTAATGGTTCCAACGTAGGCAGGCTGATCAGAACTAGTAGATTCTGGATCTTTTAGATATTGGTCAAGCTCTTTGAGGCCAGCAAGCTGCTCTTCGGTGCGACGCACCACATAAACAGGCTTACCACGCCACTCAACTACAACCATCTGACCAGGCTCAAGCTTGCCGATATCAGCCTTTACTGGCGCGCCAGCGGCTTTCGCTTTTGCACTTGGATTCCACGAACCCACAAATGGCGTTGCTATACCAACGGCCCCGGCGGCACCAACAACTGATGTTGCGGCCGTCAGGAAACGTCGACGCCCTGTATTTACGCCGTCATTACTCATGACGATTCCCCCATAACATACGAAAAGTCAGGCTGACCCCGCCCAAAGGCAGAGCCCACTCCAAAATTCCAAATGGGCCAAATACTAATGAACTTGACCCACTCTGACAACAACAATGCCCAGCAATGATGCGTAATCGTATCTTTGCTCAGGCAAAAAAAACGCCCACATTGTAGCTCGTGGGCGTTTTCCGAAAGCCGCAATGGGCAGTCTCCACAGGCCAAAGGCCGTCGCGGTTAACGCTTGGAGAATTGTGGCTTCTTACGTGCTTTACGTAGACCGACTTTCTTACGCTCAACTTCGCGAGAATCTCGGGTAACGAAACCAGCTTTACGCAAACTACTGCGCAAGCCTTCGTCATATTCCATTAGGGCACGAGTAATGCCGTGGCGAATTGCACCGGCTTGGCCGAAACTGCCACCACCTGCAACGGTCACCAAAATATCAAACTTTTCAGACATTTCGACCAGCTCTAAAGGCTGACGAACGATCATGCGTGCTACTTCACGACCAAAATATTGGTCAAGAGTGCGATCGTTAACTGAAATAGCACCAGTTCCTGCTTTCAGGAATACACGTGCTGACGAGGTTTTACGGCGACCTGTACCGTAATACTGGGTGGCTGACATATTACGCTTCCGTTAGATATTCAGTTCAACTGGCTGCTGAGCGGCATGTGGATGCTCAGTACCAGCGTAGACTTTCAATTTTTTAAACATAGCACGACCCAGCGGGTTTTTGGGCAACATACCCTTTACCGCTCCCTGGATCACACGCTCTGGGGCTTTATCAATCAACTTCTCGAAGCTCATAGACTTCAGGCCACCTGGATAACCAGTGTGGTGGTGATAGATCTTACCACTTGCTTTATTGCCGGTAACGCGGATTTTTTCCGCATTAACAACAACGATATAATCGCCAGTATCAACATGAGGCGTGTATTCAGGCTTATGCTTACCGCGCAAACGATGCGCAATTTCACTGGCCAAACGACCCAATGTTTTTTCGGCGGCGTCTACTACGTACCAGTCATGTATTACGTCACTGGGTTTTGCGCTTAAGGTTTTCATGTGTCTCGCCTATAGGGCCCGTACCGAACAAAGAGCGCGAATACTACATAAGCGCCAAAGGTTTTTCAAGCGGAATGTTTGCTTTTCTGGATCAATAGCGGCAAACACCGCTATGGACGGTGCTCTTGCCCGAGGTAGTCCTCAGACTGCATTTCCAGAAGCCGACTCTGAGTCCGCTCAAACTCAAAATCCAACCGGCCGCCAGTATACAGATTCTCTAGCGATACTGCAGCCGAGATTACCAATTTAACATTACGATCGTAAAACTCATCAATTAGATTAATGAATCTGCGCGTTTGGTCATCACGTGCCACGCCCATTTCCGGCACATTACTGATCACCACCGCATGAAACACCCTGGCCAATTCAATATAGTCGTACTGACTACGGGGACCATCGCATAACTCAACAAAATCAAACCAGGCCACATCATCAGCTACATAGCGAGCATTTATCTGACGCCCCTCAACATCTAAAGCCTGATCGGCCAGTGCGGCCTCCGGCGCCAAACGCTGAAAGCTTCGCATCAAACTTTGGTCCGCAGCGTCACCAAGGGGATAATAATACAATTCCGCCTGTTCTAAGGCTCGCAACCGATAATCGACCCCACCATCAACATTCACAATTTCTGTGCGCTGGTTAATTAGGGCAATAGCAGGCAAAAAGCGAGCGCGCTGCAATCCATCTTTATACAAGCCATCCGGCACAATATTCGACGTTGCCACCAGCACGACGCCACGCTCGAACAAGCGCTCAAACAAACCAGCCAAAATCATCGCATCGGTAATGTCGGTAACAAAAAACTCATCAAAACAAATAACCCTGGCCTCGTCCGCAATACGATCAGCAACAATGACAAGAGGGTTTTTTTCACCAGAAAGGGATTTCAATTCTTTGTGAACTCGCTGCATAAAGCGATGAAAATGCGCTCGCAGCTTTTTATCAAAAGGCAGCGTGTCGTAGAAAGTGTCCATCAAATAGGTTTTGCCGCGCCCGACGCCACCCCAGAAGTACAGACCTTTTATGTTACTTACCGGTGCTGGCCGGCGCGTCAACTTTGCACTAATCCCTGCCCACAAGCCCAACGCACTCGGCGACGGCTGCGCGACCAGTTCATCGTACAAACGCTGTAAGCACGTTACGGCATGTTCCTGAGCCGGATCGTAGGAAAAATCAGTTTGCTCAAGATCTCGGCGATATCGCTGTAATGGGGTAGCCATAATGAGGCCCTCGTTCAAGACGGCGCAACTTTACCCACCTGACCGCGAATAGGCAATTTTTTATCGTGGGGGTACTGAACCCCGAGGCGCGAGCAGTTATACTGCATCATTCTAGAGTGACAAACACGTCGACTCATCGGAGGAGTTTCTGTGGAAGACCTAAGCACCCTGTTCGCCGTTGCTATGATTAGCCTATTAATAGGCGCCGCCATCGGCTACTTTATTCTTGGCCGGCTAAAGCCAGAACAACAGAATCGCGCCGTATTAGAAAAACAATTCAGTGAAATGCAGCAACAACAGCAGGAGTACCAGCAGGAGGTCAGCACCCACTTTGACCGCACTGGCGAGCTACTAAATGAACTTGCCGAAAGCTATCGTAGCGTTCACAACCATATTGTGGAAGGCGCACAAAACTTGCACGCCTCTGGCATCAGCCCCTTGCAAGCACTTCCAGAAGGCCGCCCTGTACTCGAAAGCAAATCCAACAAAGTTGTGCCATCAGCACCACCGCTAGATTACGCTCCCCGCCAGCCTGGAAAAAAAGGCGCACTACACGAAGAATTCGGAATGGATTCTGAGAAAAAAACTAAAGAACAAATTGATCCACCGATAGCACCACACCTCTAAACCAGCCAACGCCCCATGCGCAAGCTCAGGCTATGCCTGGGGCTTGCAACAAACCGCTTATGCCGGATTATCGATATCGATAAATTGGTGACTCAAATCGAATTGCGTCGCGAGGGCAGCAGCCAATGCCTGCACTCCGTAGCGCTCGGTTGCGTGGTGACCAGCCGCAATATAATGAAGACCAAGTTCACGCGCAGCCAAAATCGTCGGCTCGGACACCTCGCCACTCAAAAACGCATCAACTCCCAACGCCGCCGCTTTTTCAATATACGATTGCGCCGCGCCAGTACACCACGCAATTCGCTGAATTGGGCGGTCATGCCCCAATTCCAACAGAGGGCAGCGCCCTAATACCTTGGCAATATGGTCGGCAAAAACCCGTGCCGGCTGCGGTGCCGCCAAGATGCCGACATTACCCACCGAGCGAGGATTATTAGGCTCTAAGCCACCTTGCACCGTTATACCCAACTGCTTAGCCAGCTGAACATTATTCCCAAGCTCTGGATGTGCGTCTAAAGGCAGGTGATAGGCAATTAAACTAATATCATGCTTCAGCAACAACCCAAGGCGCTGACGCTTCATTCCAACCACGCAAGGGTCTTCACCACGCCAAAAATAACCGTGGTGCACAACAATGGCATCGGCCCCAACATCAACAGCCGCCTCAATTAATGCCTGCGATGCTGTCACGCCGGACACAATCGTACGCACCTCGCTACGACCCGCGACCTGCAAACCATTTGGGCAATAATCATTAAAATTGTGCGGCTCCAACAGGCTATCTGCCGCAGTGACCAAAGCGGACAATGAAACACTCATACTAGCTCCCAGAAATTCGAAAACGGCGCAAATCGTGCTAGGCTAGCACGCCTGCACACCAGCCACGCCAAAAACGGCCAATTAGCGCATTTGCGAGGATCAGCTTTTGAAAATGCCCAACCCCAAAACCCTGATCTGGCCAACGCTCTGCGGGGTATTATTGGGGCTTTGCATACTCGCCTACCTACCCGGGCAACGGGACCACGACTATGTATACGCGGTAGAAAATGCGGCACCCGCAGTCGCTAACATTTACACCACCAAGGTTGTGCAGCAACGCCACCCCTTAGCAAATGACCCGCTATTCAAACATTTTTTCAGCCGCAACGGCAAAGCCAAACAGCAACTTGAGCGCAGCTTAGGGTCTGGCGTTATTGTCAGCGATGCTGGTTATTTACTAACGAATTACCATGTCATTAATGGCGCCGACGAAATATTAGTCTTACTCCACGATGGCCGGCAAGCGTTGGCCAGCGTGATCGGCAGCGACGCTGACACTGACCTTGCCGTGCTTAAAATCGACCTAGACAATCTGACCAGCATAACCATAGGCGATCCCAGCAAAATTCGAGTCGGCAATATCGTACTTGCCATCGGCAATCCTTATGGTTTTGGCCAGACCGTAACCCAAGGCATCGTCAGTGCAACCGGCCGCTACGGCTTAGGCCTGAGTCAATTTGAAAATTACATTCAAACTGACGCGGCCATCAATCCCGGCAACTCCGGCGGCGCCCTCATTGATACCAAAGGCCGCCTACTTGGTATCAATACCGCGATTTACACCCAAAGCGGCGGCTCCACAGGAATTGGTCTAGCCATCCCCACCGATCTCGCCCTGCGCACCATGAGCGACCTAATAAGCTACGGCCGCCCTCTGCGAGGCTGGCTTGGAATTGAAGTGCAACCCGTGGGCGTTGGTACCAATGGCGTCATTATCACCGCACTCGCGAATAGCGGCCCAGCGGAAAAAGCGGGCTTAAAAGTGGGCGACATTCTTACAGAAATCAACGGCGAACAAGTGGGTGATGGCCACGCCGGCATGAAATTAATCACCTATACCCGGCCGGGGCAGCGAGTACGAATTGGCTTTTTACGGGGAGAAGAAATGTTCACTATTGAAACCCAAGTTGCCGAGCGCCCCAACAGCTAGCCAGAAATACTAAGCAGTAAGAAGGCGTTTTAGCGACTCAAATAACACCGCGCTTTCCGCTGGCCGACCAATAGATATACGTAAATATTGCTCAATACGCGCCTGCTTAAAATGCCGAACTATAATCCCGTCTTCACGCAGCCCCGCAGCTAGTTCAGCCGCATCCCGACTGCGATGGCGACAAAACACAAAATTAGCAAGCGAGGGCAACACTTCGAAGTCCAACTCGGCCAAGCCCCGCACCAACGCCTCGCGTTCGGCAATCACCGCAGCCTGACACTGCTCAAAATAGGGCTGGTCGGCAAAAGATGCCACCGCACCGCGCTGCGCTAGACGATCTAAAGGGTAGGAATTAAAGCTATTCTTAATCCGTTCTAAAGCTTCAATTAAATCTGGATGACCAACAGCAAAACCAACCCGCAAACCCGCTAGCGAGCGCGATTTAGATAGCGTTTGAGTCACCAACAAATTGGGGTAGCGACTCACCAAGCTAATGGCCGATTCACCACCAAAGTCCACATAAGCCTCGTCAATGACCACCACGGTTTCGGTGTTCACCGCCAATAGGCGCTCGATCTCCGCCAATGGCAGAAAACAGCCCGTGGGCGCATTCGGGTTTGGAAAAATGATGCCGCCCTTCATACCGGTGTAGTCATTCACCCTAATCTGAAACGCCGCGTCCAGTGGAATTGCCTCGTAGGGAATATCGTACAATCCGCAATACACTGGGTAAAAGCTGTAGGTAATATCTGGGAACAGCAAGGGTTTGCCATGCTGAAATAGACCGTGAAAAATATGCGCCAACACTTCATCCGAGCCATTACCAACAAATACCTGCGCAATATCAACACCATGATACTCGGCAATTGCGGTTTTTAACTGCTCACTATTAGGATCCGGATAACGACGTAAATCATCATTAAGCCCATCTTGGATTGCCGCCAAAACCGCTGACGAAGGACCATAGGGATTCTCATTGGTATTGAGCTTGGTCAGCTTTTGCAGTTTGGGCTGTTCACCCGGCACATAGGGCACTAAATCCTTAACAAAGGGGCTCCAAAACCGACTCATACCGACTCCTTACCAGGGCGATCTTCCGACAAAAACCGGTACTCTGCGCTTCGCGCGTGGGCAGTTAACGACTCCCCTCTAGCCAGCACTGAAGCCACTTTGGCTAGTTCTGACGCGCCAGCCGCCGAGCAACCAATTATGGAAGACCGCTTTTGGAAGTCATAAACGCCCAACGGCGACGAGAAACGCGCGGTACCGGAGGTCGGCAGTACGTGATTGGGCCCTGCGCAATAATCACCCAAGGCTTCAGGCGTATAGCGCCCCATAAAAATCGCACCTGCGTGACGAATTTTCGGCAAATAATCTTGAGCATTATCGAAAGACAACTCCAAGTGCTCCGGCGCAATACGATTACTTAGCGTGATTGCTTCATCGAGATCTTTCACTAAAACCAGCGCGCCGCGTGCCGATAGAGATTGGCGAATAATCTCAGCCCGCTCCGACTCCGGCAATAGTTTGGCAATACTGGTCGCGACCGCGTCCAAAAACGCAGCATCAGGACTTAATAAAATAGATTGAGCGTCTTCGTCGTGCTCCGCCTGGGAGAACAAATCCATCGCGATCCAATCGGCATCCGTTTTGCCGTCGCAGATCACCAAAATTTCTGAGGGCCCAGCAATCATATCGAGCCCAACACTACCGAACACTTGGCGCTTGGCAGTAGCCACATAGATATTTCCGGGGCCGACAATCTTGTCGACTTTTGGAATTGTCTCAGTACCGTAGGCCAAGGCGCCAACGGCTTGAGCGCCGCCGATAGTGAATACCCGGTCAACCCCAGCAATCGCTGCCGCAGCCAACACCATGTCATTGACAAAACCCTTAGGAGTTGGCGACACCATGATCAATTCATCCACCCCCGCCACCTTGGCAGGAATAGCATTCATTAATACCGATGAAGGGTAAGTTGCCTTGCCGCCCGGCACATATAATCCTACCCGCTCGAGCGGCGTAATTTGCTGACCGAGCACCGTGCCATCCGCCTCAGTATATGACCAAGACTCCTGGCGCTGATGCTGGTGATAACTGCGAATGCGATCGGCGGCTTTCTCAAGCGCATCGCGAACTTCAGCTGGAATAGATTGCAAAGCGGCTTGCATACGCGCTTGCGGAATTTCGAGCTCGCTGGCGGCTGCCGCGTCCACACCATCAAACTGTTTGGTATAGGTAAGCAGCGCCGTATCGCCGTTATTGCGAATCGCCGCTAAGACTTCTGCAACCGTGTTGGAAACAGTCGGATTCGTCGTTGCCTCCCAGTTGAGTAAAGCCGTCAACGCCGCATCAAAACCAGGTTCTGCGGCATCCATGCGCCGAATGATTTCAGCCATCACACAGTCTCCGATGCAGCTTGGCGAGCCTCCACGGCGGCCGTCAATTTGCCAATAATATCTTGAATACTCTGGTGCTTGCGCTTCATTGCAGCCTTGTTAACTACCAGGCGCGAGCTAACATCGGAGATCATATCTCGCGGCTCCATGCCATTGGCGCGCAGGGTATTACCGGTATCGACAATATCGACAATCAAATCTGCCAAATTCATCAATGGCGCCAGCTCCATTGCACCATAGAGCTTGATAAGCTCTACCTGAACACCCCGCTCAGCAAAGTGCCGGCGGGCAACATTCACGAATTTAGTCGCAACGCGAACTCGGCCGTGAGGCAAGGCCTCACCAACACGACCCGCCGTCATTAAGCGGCAGCGAGCAATATTTAAGTCGAGGGGCTCATACATGTCCGCCGCGCCCAACTCCAGCAGCATATCTTTACCCGCCACCCCAATATCTGCCGAACCCAACTTAACGTAGGTCGGCACGTCGGTACCCCGAATCACAATTAGTTGAATATGGGCGTGATTGGTTTCAAAAATCAGCTTGCGACTACTGCTTATATCCTCAAGCGGCACAATACCGGCTTCGGCTAGCAGGGGCAGGGTTTCTTTAAGAATACGCCCTTTGGTGAGGGCGATCGTAACCGGCTGATCCACAAGTAAACTCCAAGAACGGATAAATTCTAGTTAGCAACTCGGCGAATATCGGCGCCAAGCGCGAGGAACTTTTCCTCAATGCATTCATAACCGCGATCGATGTGATAAATTCTATCGACCAAAGTCTCACCGTCGGCAACCAAACCAGCAATAACGAGGCTCGCTGACGCACGTAAATCACTGGCCATTACCGGGGCACCCTTAAGGCGATCAATACCCTTAATCATAGCGGTATTACCTTCAATTGTGATTTTGGCACCCATGCGATTCATTTCATGGGTTTGAATCAAACGATTTTCAAAAATCGTCTCTGTGACGTGGGATACGCCATCAGCCACGGTATTCATCGCCGTAAACTGGGCCTGCATATCAGTTGGAAAGCCAGGATAGGGCATGGTTTTAATATTAACTGCTTTAGGCTGACGCCCCTCCATGTCGAGGGTAATCCAGTCAACGCCACTTTCGATCTTAGCGCCCGCCTCTTCCAATTTAACCAGCACGGCCTCTAAAGTCTCAGGACCAATATCCCGAAGGCGGATAGAACCGCGACTAGCCGCGGCCGCCACTAAATAGGTACCCGCCTCAATGCGGTCAGGCATAACTGAGTATGTACAGCCATGCAAGCGCTCAACACCGTCGATGGTAATTGTCGCAGTACCATGACCTGTAATTTTGGCACCCATAGCGATCAGGCAATTCGCCAAATCGACAATTTCAGGTTCGCGCGCGGCGTTTTCTAGTACGGTGCGACCTTTGGCCAGCGCCGCCGCCATCATCACGTTCTCAGTGCCGCCAACGGTAACCATATCAAATAAGACGTGGGCGCCTTTTAAACCACCCTCCGGTGCCCGCGCAGTGATATAACCTTCGTCGATATCAATAATTGCACCCATCGCCTCAAAGCCGCGCAGATGTTGATCTACTGGCCGACTACCGATGGCGCAGCCGCCAGGAAAAGACACTTTCGCGTGCCCAAAATGCGTTAACAAGGGACCCAACACCAAAATCGATGCACGCATGGTTTTCACCAATTCATAGGGCGCCGTTGTTTCGGTGGTGGTTGAACCATTAATTTCAACGCCGAGTCGCTCATCGACAATCAACTCAGTACCCATACTGCGCAACAGCGCGATCATGGTAGTGACATCGTGCAAATGTGGCAGATTGCGGATTAGTACCGGCTCGCTAGACAACAAGGTAGCGGCAAGAATCGGCAATGCCGCATTTTTGGAACCAGACACGCGAATCTCTCCGGCCAAAGGGCCGCAGCCGCGTATAAGCAACTTATCCATGCAATCTCCTGGAAAGTCCCGTCAGCCTCAGGCTTGAGCTTCCTCGGGGGTAATAGCTTTAATATTAATAGCGTGCAACGAGCCGTCGCGTATCCAATCGTTGACCGCAGCATAGACCAATTGCTGGCGTTTAACTGCGCGTAAACCGGAAAATGCAGCACTCACAACGCGAACGTCAAAATGACTGCCATCGCCACTGACCGCGACCTCACTCCCTGGAAAATGCTCGGAAAGGCGTTGCTCAATAAGATCTGTTTGCATGACAATCCTGCCTGTATTCATCACTAGCGATATCAAGCGCGGAATTGTACGCAATTGCAGTCCACATGGCGAGGCGAATACCGGTAAAGCGTACTCACCCTGCCACCGAGGCAAAGAATAATTATTTTGCTGCCTGTTCTTCCATCACGGATTGGGGAGCAACTGTCCAGTTGGCAATGACTTTATCAATATCACCATTGTATTGCTTAACCGCAGCATCAAACTGATTTTGATAAATCCGCCCTAAATTTAAGCCTTCGATAACCACGTTACGCAGCTTCCATTTGCCATCTGAACCCTGGCGAACGGTGTACATAACTTGATAGGGCTTAGCGCGCTCACCATAAATATCTTGGCGTACACCCACACTGCCCGACAGGTCTACATCGTCTGCAAGCGGCGAAACTTCGATGCGGTTACCATTAAATCCCAACAAGCCCTGCGCATAGGTATTGATCAGCCCATCTTTAAAGCTATTGGTGAAGCGCATTACCCGATCGCGAAACTGAGCACGCTCTGCATCGGTTTTTAAACTCTCGTAATAGCGGCGACTGCCATACTTGCCCATTATGCCCCGAGCAAAGCTCTGGAAATCGACCACGTCATCCATAATCCTGCGTACTTCAGAGGTAAAGCGCTTAGGGTCCTTATCGATATAACTACGCGCCTCTTCAATAACCTTCACCAGCTCTTGTGTCGTGTCGGCCACAACCTCATAAGGCCCCTTTTCTGCTGCATATGCCGGAGCCAGCATGCCAATCGCCATAAATGCGGCAAGAAAAAATCGCTTGTACATATCGTTTCCTCAATAATTTTTAACCGTTTAAACACGGCACATCACTACCAACTGCAAGCTTCGACCTCGAATTATGGGAATGTCTCCCACATCTAAGGACAGCTAATCCTGTTATTTTGTCACATTGGAAATTATCATAGCTAACATTAGCCCAAGCTTAACAGGCAATTTCAATAATCTAGGTAATCCCGAGTGACCAATAGCACATCATATACTAGCTCTGCTCTGCGCGTTATCGGTATGGAAAGAGATGCCGTAGCCGTTCTCGCCGACCGCATTGACGAAAGTTTTAGCAAAGCCTGCGACATCTTACTAGCATGCAAGGGCCGCGTCGTTGTGACCGGAATGGGGAAATCGGGCCATATCGGCAATAAAATTGCCGCCACCCTTGCCAGCACGGGCACACCGGCCTTTTTTGTGCACCCGGGTGAAGCCAGTCATGGTGACTTGGGAATGATCACTGCGGGAGATGTCGTCATTGCACTGTCGAACTCAGGCACGACTGGTGAGCTAATTACTATCTTGCCGCTACTAAAACTGTTGGCAGTGCCAGTAATAGCGCTAACAGGAAATCCCGACTCCGAACTCGCCACCGCCGCAGACGTCCACTTAAATGTCGGCGTGGCGGAGGAAGCATGCCCCCTTAACCTCGCCCCAACATCCAGCACCACCGTTACTTTGGTAATGGGCGACGCACTGGCCATCGCCTTACTCGAAGCGAGAGGCTTTACCGCCAATGATTTCGCACTATCGCATCCAGGAGGCGCATTGGGCCGGAGACTCATATTAAAAATCGACAGCATAATGCATACAGGCGACAGCATCCCCAAAATCACTTTGGGCAGCGCGCTGAGCGGCGCCCTACTGGAAATGAGCAGTAAAACCTTGGGGATGACAACCGTCGTTGACCAAGATGGCGTGCTAGCCGGCATTTTCACCGATGGCGACTTACGCCGCGCCATAGACCGCGGTATCGATATACACCAATGTCCTATCGATGACATTATGACCCGCAATTGTCGTACCATTAAGCCCGGCATGATGGCTGCCGAAGCGCTGCGTATTATGGAAGACAATAAAATCACGGTACTGGTTGCCGTAAACGACAGCGGCCAACCTGTTGGCGTCATACACACCCACGACCTGCTCAAAGCCGGCGTTGCCTAGGGAAATCACCACAAATATGCACAGCGTGATTGAGAAAGCAAAAACCATCAAACTATTGGCGATGGATGTCGACGGCGTGTTGACCAATGGCAGCCTGTACTTTGGCAATAGCGGCGAAGAAATGAAGGCCTTCAGTATTCTTGACGGGCTCGGCATCAAACTATTGCGTGACGCCGGCATAACGCCAGCTATTATCACCGGCCGCTGCTCTGAATTGGTAAAACGCCGCGCCGGTGAGTTAAAAATTGAATTGATCTATCAGGGCCGCGAAGACAAGCTGGTTGCCCTTGAGGAATTGCGAGCCGACCTCGGCCTCGAAATGAAAGACATTGCCTACGTCGGCGACGACCTTCCGGACTTATCGGCCATACGCCAAGCTGGGCTTGGCATTACCGTTGCCAACGGTCATGAATTTGTTGCCCGCCACGCAGACTGGCAAACCCGCGCTGCCGGCGGCAGTGGCGCTATTCGAGAGGTTTGCGAGCTAATTCTGCAAGCGCAGGGCAAGCTCAATAATGCCTTGGAGCAATACCTCTAAAATGAAACAAATAAAATTCACCGTATTTTCTGTGCTATCGGCCATTACAGCAATGGCCGGCACAGTGGTCTACCTCACCCAGTACAGTGAAAGCGGCAAATTAAGCATTGTCGAGCGCTTTGAGGCAATGCCCGACGCCGACTCCCACTTAAGCCAAGTCGACGGCATTAAGTACAGTCGGGACGGTGAAATTGCCTACAAATGGCGCGCAAGCAGCGCTGAACGACTAATTTCCGACGGCTCAATATCATTGCAAGACCCATTTTATATCGGCAATATCGCTGACCAGCGCCCGTGGACTGCCAGCGCCAAGGCAGGAAAGCTCTCTCAAGACGGCGAACAGCTGACCTTACTCGACACCGTGCTTGTCAAAGATTTAATTCGCCAAGCGCAAATCAGTACCGAATTACTGAGAATAAACTTGGATAGCAGCGAAGTGACTACCGACCAGCCATTAACGCTATCGCTACGCAATGGCAAAACGCGTTCCGTTGGCCTTAAAGCCAGTATGAAAAATGAACGCGTTGAACTCCTCGACCAGGTAAAAGGCCACTATGACCCCATATAATGCCGCGCTAATAGCTAGCTTTCTGTTCGCCATCAGCAGCTCAGCGCTAAGCTTACCCGACGATCGTAAGCAGGCTATTAACCTGAGCTCTGACCGGGCTATTTACGAGAACAACCAAGGTGTTTATGTTGGCAACGTCAGCATGAGCCAAGGTTCACTGAAAATTCGCGCCGACAAACTGACCATCATAGAATCGGATCGTAAAGTTGAAAAAGTCGTTGCGGAGGGCAGCCCCGCCTATTTCGAGCAGCAGCCTCGCGCCGAAGAAGGCGTTGTTATCGCCAGCGCCCAGCGGATTGAATACAGCCTAGCGCAAGAAGAAATTCTTCTTGAAAAAAATGCGTCAATTACTCACCAGGGTTCCAAAATTTCTGGTGACCGCGTGGTTTATAGCGGTCGCAAGCAAATGGTGATCGCCGACGGCGGCACCACCGAAAAAGAAAATCGCGTAAAAATGACGCTGCAACCGCAAGCCATCCCCGACAGCGAACAGCCCGAAAGCAACAAAGCGAATGAGGCTAGTGAGCCGACCCCAGACAATGCCCTCAGCGGAGAATTGCGCTAACCATGCCTGTTTTGCAAGCAAGTAATCTCGCCAAGGCCTATAAGGGTCGCGAAATCATCAAAGATGTCTCTCTCACCATAAGCAGCGGCGAAATTGTAGGCTTGCTAGGTCCAAATGGCGCGGGTAAAACCACCTGTTTTTACATGATTGTGGGCATCGTCAATGCCGACCGCGGCACCATACGTCTCGACGACCGCGACCTTACCAAACTGTCGATTAACGGACGCGCGAAAAATGGCGTGGGCTATCTGCCACAAGAGGCCTCAATATTTCGCAAATTAACCGTCGCCGATAACATCATGGCGATTCTTGAGACCCGTAGCGACCTCAATCGCAAGCAGCGTAAAGAAAAACTTGAGTCGCTACTGCAAGAATTCCACATAACACATATTCGAAGCTCAATGGGAATGGCACTTTCTGGCGGCGAACGACGCCGGGTTGAAATAGCGAGAGCACTGGCCACAGAACCCAGTTTTATCCTATTGGATGAGCCCTTTGCCGGCGTTGACCCGATCTCTGTAAATGACATTCAAAACATCGTTAAACACTTGCAGGCTCGGGGTATTGGCGTACTCATTACTGACCACAATGTTCGCGAAACCCTCGATATATGCGATAAGGCTTATATCGTCGGCGAAGGCCGTATCGTTGCCGAGGGCGACGCCAATACCGTGCTAAATAATCAGATCGTTCGAGACATATACCTCGGTGACAAATTCACCTTATAACGCCGACAACCAACAAATGAATCGGCACAGGTATTGCAGGCAATGATTGTCCCGACTACACTGAGAGAGAGGCATAATTATTGCCGGTAGGGCAAAAACAGCTTGCTCGTGTTACCACTCTCTTGTTGTAGAAGACACTGCCTATGAAACAATCGCTACAGCTCAAAGTCGGTCAAAGCCTGACAATGACACCCCAGCTGCAACAGGCGATTCGCTTATTACAACTTTCCACCCTCGATCTTCAGCAAGAAATTCAATCGGCACTAGATTCTAACCCCCTGCTCGAAATCAGCGACGACAGCGATGATTTTGAAGTGAATACCGAGCCCACCTCTGCCGAACCTAAGAAAGCCGAAAAAAGTAGCGATCAAGAAACCGAGGCCCCCCAGCCTGAGGCAGATACTGAGTGGGCCGAACGCAGCGATATCCCCGACGATTTACCCGTAGATAGCCAGTGGGACGACGTCTATCAGTCCAGCGGCACCAGCAGTGGTTCTGGCAGCGGTTCGGCGTCAGAGGACAGTGATTACAGCAACGATTACCGCAACTCCAGCGCAGATACTCTACAAGACCACTTGCGCTGGCAGTTAAATCTTAGCCGCCTGTCCGATATCGATCGACTGATTGCCGAGGCCATCATCGACGCCATTGACGATAACGGCCGACTCACGGTAAGCGCCGAAGATCTCGTAGACGGTTTTGCCAGTGACGAAATCGAAATCGAAGAATTTAATGCGATTTTACATCTGATCCAGCAGTTTGATCCGCCAGGCGTAGCTGCGCGCGATTTGCAAGAATGCCTGTTAATTCAACTCAAGCAACTACCACCAGACACACCGCTAGTTGAAGAAGCCCGTCTTGTTGTTAGCCAATATATGGCGCAATTGGGTAATCGCGACTATAACCAAATAATGCGCCGCTGCCGTTTGAAGGAAGAACAGCTCCGCGACATTATAAAACTGGTTCAGTCTCTCAACCCAACGCCCGGCGATAGCATTGGTGCCGACGACACCGAATATGTTGTTCCCGATGTGTTTGTTAGCAAAAAAGAAGATCGTTGGCTGGTAGAGCTAAATCCCGACATTGCACCTAAAATTCAAATTAATGCGCACTACGCCGCGCTGGCCAGAAAGAGCAGTAATAGCAGTGACAACGACTATATTCGCGACAATTTGCAAGAAGCGCGCTGGTTTATTAAAAGTCTGCTTAGCCGCAATGAGACTCTAATGAAAGTCGCCACTAAGATTGTCGAATACCAACGCGGCTTCCTAGAGTACGGCGACGAAGCAATGAAACCCTTGGTGTTACACGATATTGCTGAAGCTGTTGGTATGCACGAGTCCACTATTTCCCGCGTAACAACACAAAAATACATGCACACGCCACGCGGTATTTTTGAACTAAAATACTTTTTTTCAAGCCATGTATCTACCGATACCGGCGGCGAATGCTCATCTACGGCCATTCGTGCACTAATCAAAAAACTGGTGGCGGCAGAAAATCCCCGCAAACCCTTAAGCGACAGCAAGATCACCGATTTACTGGGTGAACAGGGCATACAAGTCGCCCGTCGCACCATTGCAAAATATCGAGAATCACTGGTTATTCCGCCCTCTAACGAGCGGAAACGACTGGTATAGTGGCAGTGCCCCTGTTACGGTCATTGTCGTCATACACGCGCCGTGAGGCGCTAGTTATTTTCAGCGATGAAGGAGCAAAATATGCAGATTACTGTTAGTGGTCATCACGTTGACGTCACCCCGTCTCTTCGCGATTACGTCAATACTAAGCTCGGCAAACTTCAACGACATTTTGACAACATCACCAATACCGACGTCACTCTGTCCGTCGAAAAACTGATCCAAAAAGCCGAAGCCACTGTGCACGTTGCCGGCGCCGACTTATTTGCCACTTGTGAATCAGAGGATATGTACGCGGCAATCGACAGTTTGACCGACAAGCTCGATAGACAACTGATAAAGCACAAAGAAAAAACCCTGGGCCGCTAAGGCCCCTGACCTAACCCACTGTTGCAAGAAACCATGATACTCAATTCCATTCTTACCTTAGGACGCACCCATAGCGGTGCGTCTATTACGAGCAAAAAACGACTTCTCGAATTTATTTCGGCAGGCATTAGCGCTGACAACAGTGAATTTGACGCCGATGAATTATTTAATGAATTACTTGCCAGAGAGCGCCTTGGCAGTACTGGCATTGGTCACGGAGTAGCGATCCCGCACTGCCGCAGCAGCCGCTGCACCGCCATCACCGGAATGTTACTCAAACTCGACCAAGCTATCGATTTTGAAGCTATTGACGACCAACCCGTCGACCTCGTATTTGCACTTATCGTTCCCGCAGAAGCGCACGACGAGCACCTCAAAGTGTTGGGCGCACTGGCCACCGCGTTTAATGAAGAAGAATTCCGCAGCGGCCTGCGCAGCGCAAGCTCCGACCAAGCCCTGCTAGACCGAGCTCTGCAAGCTTAGTATGGAACTCATCATTCTCAGCGGCCGCTCTGGATCAGGCAAAAGTACTGCGCTCCACCAACTCGAGGATGAGGGCTTTTACGCGATCGACAATCTTCCCGTGTCGCTGCTTCCAGAGTTGGTTCGTGAGCTTTCCCAAAGCCCACTCAAAGTACACAAGCAAGTTGCCGTCTGTATCGACGCTCGCAATTCCCAAGACGGCCTAGCGCGCTTCAAAGGGCTCTGCGAGCAAGTTCAGCAACATGCTCGCCTACGAATAGTTTTTCTCGATGCCGCAGACGACAAACTCATCAAACGCTTTAGCGAAACACGCCGTCGCCACCCGCTAACAACTGACTCCCTGCCACTGGCCGATGCAATTAAGCTTGAGTCACGGTTACTGGAGCCGATTGTGGTCGAAGCCTCGCTGGCCATCGACAGCAGCGATATGACGGTACACGAGCTGCGCGCCGCTATTCGCGACCGCATTCTTGGCGTTGACGCCAGCCGCCTAGCTGTGCAAATTAAATCCTTCGGCTTTAAACGCGGCCTGCCGATCGATGCAGACCTAGTCTACGACCTACGGATGCTACCTAACCCGCACTGGCAAGAAAATTTGCGCAGCCTTACTGGCAAGGACCAGGCGGTGCAGGAATTCCTTAGTGGCCAAGCCGACGTCCAGCTAATGCGCCGCGACATTTTGCAGTATCTGCAAACTTGGTTACCCAAAATAGAAGCCAGCAACCGCAGCTATTTCACGGTTGCCATTGGTTGCACCGGTGGCCAGCATCGCTCAGTATATATGGCTGAATCCTTGGCTGAGGCAATGCGCAGTAGCTACCCAGACCTCCAAGTTCGCCATCGCGAACTCCAGAACTAGAGGCGACACGATGGTCGAAGCAGAAATCAAAATCATCAACAAACTGGGGTTACACGCCCGCGCTGCGGCCAAGCTCGTTGCTACTACTGGCGCATATAGTTCAAAAATCACGCTTGCTATTGGCGACAAAAGTGTCGACGGAAAAAGTATTATGTCAGTAATGATGCTCGCCGCCAGCAAAGGCAGTGACATTACGGTGCGCTGCGAAGGTAGTGATGAGACGGCAGCCCTCGCTGCAATACAAGACCTGATAAATCAACGCTTTGGCGAAGGAGAGTAATAAAGTTTATTTTACTCGCGATTACTCTGTGGATTGTTGCGCGACGCGCTTTCAAGGATAATTGCCCAGACTTCTTACAAATCCATTACGGCTCAGGCTAGGGATAGGTATGGCCCAGACTGCAGACAAACTACAAACCGAGAGCCAACTCAAAACCCTCAATGACGCTTTGGGTTCCGGCGGATTCCTGCAAATTCGTCGCATGCTAAACGGCCTGCCCCCCGCAGACGCCGCTCACCTCATTGAATCAACGCCACATAAGATCCGTAGTGTCTTGTGGCAGCTTATCGACACTGAAAATGAAGGCGACATCCTTCAACATCTCAATGACGAGGTGCAGAGCCAATTTTTGCGGCAGATGGACGCCGAGGAAGTTGCGGCCATCACCGAAGGCCTCGAAGCCGATGACATCGCCGATATTCTCCAGCAATTGCCTGACCGGGTTATTCGTGAAGTCCTCGAGTCCATGGACCACCAGGACCGCCTTCGCGTAGAACACGTATTGTCCTTCGACGAGGACACTGCCGGCGGCTTGATGAACACCGACACGATCACCGTGCGGCCAAACATCACCCTCGATGTCGCGATGCGTTATTTACGACGCCACGAAAGCCTGCCAGAGATGACGGACAGTTTGATTGTCGTAAACCGCAACGATCAATACATCGGCATACTGTCACTACGTAAGCTATTGGTGTCTGACCCCAGCGTGACGGTGAGGGAAATCATGGACACCGAGGTCGAACCGATCTCTGCGGACATGTCCTCCAAAGAAGTCGCCACCCTCTTCGCCCGTAATGACTGGGTATCAGCACCCGTCGTTGGCGAGAATAGTCTACTACTTGGCCGAATCACTATCGATGACGTCGTTGACGTTATCCGTGAAGAATCTGACCACTCGCTGATGAGCATGGCCGGTTTGGACGAGGACGAAGACACCTTTGCCGCCGTATTCACCACAGCGCCACGACGGGCAATTTGGCTGGGAATCAACTTGCTCACGGCCTTCATTGCCTCAGGGGTTATTAATTTATTTGAAGCCACTATCGAAAAAGTCGTCGCCCTCGCGGTGCTTATGCCTATTGTCGCTAGCATGGGCGGTGTCGCCGGCACCCAAACCTTAACGGTGGTTATTCGCGGTATGGCGCTTGGCCACATCAGTCGAGATAACAGCCGCTGGCTAATTAACCGGGAAATATTAGTAGGCGCAATAAATGGCGCGCTATGGGCCTTAATAGTGGCGGGCGCGACTACTATCTGGTTTGGCGATCCCTTAATGGGCGGTATTATTGCCGCAGCCATGATTATTAATCTCGTCACCGCGGCACTGGCCGGCGCCGTGCTGCCACTCGCGATGAAATCACTGAATATTGACCCCGCCTTGGCCGGCGGTGTGGTACTGACCACCGTCACCGACGTCATCGGGTTTATGTCTTTCCTCGGGTTAGCCACCTATTTTTACGCCTAATAGCAACGGATTTTAATGTGACTGAAGCAACGCCAGAGTCGGAACGCCCTAGTAAAACGGCGGTAAAAAAAGAAATGCAAGCCCTGCAACAAATGGGGGAAAAGCTGGTTAAACTCAGCAACAACGAGCTAGCGAAAATACCCATTCTCGACGAGCATTTAGCGGAAGCCTTAGTCACCGCGAGGCGATTGACCAGCCGCGAGGCACTGCGCCGCCAGCTGCAATACATTGGCAAACTCATGCGCGACATTGACCTAACTGAGATTGAAGCCGGTTTAGCTAAGCGTGAAGAAGGCCAGCGCGAACAAGCCCAACAATTTCACCGCCTAGAGCTACTGCGCGATGAATTGGCAAACACGGGCGTAAGCGCCATTGAACAAGTGTTAGTCGACTACCCGCAAGCCGATCGCCAACGCTTACGGCAATTGGTCATGCAGATAAACAAAGATGCCCAAGCGAAAAAACCACCTGCGGCTAAGCGTAAATTATTCCAATACTTGAAAGAGCTTCAAGCCGCCAAAGCGGCGAACTAAACCTTAAATTTATAGACGGCGATGCTGGGCAACCGGCATTCGCTTACGAAGTGCAGCCTGTTCCTCAGCATCATAAGATGCAATAACACAGCCAGCGCCTAAACCTGCCTCTGCCAACACCCGCCCCCAACTATCGACCACAACGGAACCCCCCGAGGTTTGTCGTTTGGCATCATGTATACCGCCTTGATTAGCCGCCACCACAACACATTGATTCTCAATTGCCCTAGCACGAACCAAGGGCAGCCAGTGGGCCCAACCAGTACTACGGGTAAATGCCGAAGGCAATGCAATGATATCTACCTCGAGGTCCTGCATAGCCCTAAATAATTCGGGGAACCGCAGGTCGTAACACACCGCGATACCTAGGCGACCCAATTCAGTCTCAAGTACCGCCAGACTGTCACCTGGTGCGTAGGTATCAGACTCGCGGTAATGCCCCTGGCTGTCGCCGACCTCAGCGTCAAACAAATGTATTTTGCGGTAGTAACCAAGACAATCGCCATTTGCCGCGTAAACAAAACTCGTTGCGTAGATTCGCCCATCGTCGGCGGGAATAGGTATTGTCCCGCCCACGAGAATTAGCTGGTAACGCCTTGCAAGCTCACTAAGAAATGTCTGCAGCGATGCGTCGACCGCCTCAGCCTTGGCGAGCACACCAATTTCTCTGCTCGCAAAAAGCGCAAAGTTCTCTGGCAGGACCGCCAATCGCGCCCCTCTTGCCGCCGCCTCGGCCACTAAGGCTTCGGCTTGCTGCAAATTTTCAGCAAGAACGCGGCTAGACACCATTTGAATTGCAGCTACATTGACGCTCATCACTTAACCCCCGGTTTACCTGCGCTCCGCCCCTGCGGCTCAGAACCATCAAGGCTTTCATCGTCAAAGATATTTTTAAAGGTCAGCTCCGGCTCCTGAATTGTTCCCGAAATCTCGTACACAGCGCTGGAAAAACTGTCCATTTGCTCTTCAAATACCTTGCTAACCACATAGACACCCGCAGCCGCGGGTAAGCCGCCTACCAGCGCAGCCACCCAAGGCAAATTACTGCCCACTGGCAGGGTTGCTACTAAACGCAGATCAGGCACCTCGGTGAGCAAATTGATCCCGCCGGTCATTTGGAAACGACTCGAAGGCCCATGCACATCTAATGGCGACGACAATGCCAACTGCCCCTCAGCCAAATTGATGCCGCCGCGCATACGATCAAAGTAGATACCTTTTTTAAACACGTCGCGAAAATCGAACTTCAAGCGCCGCACAATATTAGCCATATTAAAAATACTAAAAATACGCAGCGTGCCGCTGGCCGCATCCGAGGTTTTTAAAAACCGACCGTCTTTAAAGGAGAAACTAAACTCGCCTTGGCTATCAGCGAGTGCCCATGCTGCCGGGGTACCGAACCACTGAAGATTTAAATCAAAATTACCACGCCGCGTTTCCATTACTCGAGGGTAGGAAAAACTTTCTAAAACATCACCCAAGTCGCTAATACCAAACTGGCCTTGCAACTGAGACGAGACTCGGCCGGTGTCATCCTGCAACCATGTTAAATTGGTACTACCGGCCACAGTCGCCAATTCGATCCCGCGTAAACTGCCGCGCACATTATTAAAATAGGCCCCGTTTTGATCAGTACGCAAGTCAAAACCAACACTACCGAGCTGCTCATCACCAATACTAAGTTTGGCGATATCCAGATTAACATCCAGCAAGCTTCGAGGGTCTATCCCATCTAGGGGGTTAGCGGCAGAAGCTTTGGGTTTAGGTAAATTCAGCGATTCTAGCGTCACTTTAAAGGCTTGGGCCGGGTCAAGCTCCACTCTTGGAATCTGAATATCACCTAATAATTGCGCACTATTAATATGTAAAAACCACGCATCAGGGGCGCTCCGCAGCGACAATTGGGCCGACTCTAGCAAACTGTCGAAAATCATTACCTCATCGATGCGCAGCTTCGTTACGCTAAACTCCAAACCCTCTTTTGACGCCGCGCCATTCGCGGCCAACTCCACGTAGCGATCGTAAACTCGGCGCCATTGGTCAAAGTCAGCAAATGCCAGACGCCCACTGATACGCATCTGGCCCGGCGTCAAGTCGTGCCATGTATCAATCCCGGAGGTAAGACCAAAGGACAAATTTGCGCTAATGTCCGTGTCTTTTTGAAACCCGAGTAACAGGCTAAACTGATCAGCCATCCTCAGGTGCATTACCTGCAGCCCCTCGCCAAAGGGCAGGGTAATTTTAATATCGCGCGTGCTCTCTGCCGCTTTATAAAGTGGTTGAGGGAGTAAAACATCCACCCCGCGCAAATCCGATGTCACCGTTAAGCCAGCGTTCGCGCCCGTTTCAACATGCAGTTTGGCCGCTGTGCTACCACTAAAAAAGCCCATCACCGGTTGCCCAGTCCAACGGCCCAAATCCGCCATATCAATATTGCCGCTCGCGTCAATATTCAGCTTTCCGTCGGTCTGTTTGATTTGCCCCTGCAGCGGCTGGCCATAAAGGCGTGCCGCCAAATCGCAACTACTCAAGCCTTTGTCGGATTCATAGTGGAGATGCCCCTGCGCGCCGGTTAAAATTAAGCGGTAGTCCGGCATTTCGATAGTTTTAAAATCAATATCAGCGTCAACACTGATTTGCAGCTCGGGCGCCTCGGTGAATGGCATTTTCAGGGCGAAATCGACATTGGCATCGCCTTCGCCGCGCCAGTTATCAAAGACTGTTCCAAGATATTGATGAAGCGGCGTTTTCGTCAGCAGTCGTTGAACTTGCGTGAACTTAGGCTCGGCATTGGCACTAACGTCTAAGGCATATACGCCATCACCCATTGGCCCAACTGCCACCGCAAGGTCTTCAACGGCGAGTCCATCTAACTCGGCGCCACCCTCTGCCGACGCCGTTACAAGACCATTGTCGATCAGCACGCCAGCTACAGGCACCTCAAGTGCTGGCCAGTCAGGATGAAATGCCAATTCAACATCCGCTAGATCTAAATGCAATTGCACGGCAGGATGTTCATCGCTTCCAGCAACCAGGGAGCCCCGATAGATAAAACCAGCGCTGTTTACCCTGCCGCCAAGAATACTTTGCTCGAGCCAAGCAAGCAGCGAGTCGCTCAGAACCTTCGGTGTAAAGCGTTGATGAACCGCCGCATCCGCATTGCGCGCGCCAATTACCAGGCTCATCTGTGGTTCAGTGGCGGTATCCTTGTGCAAAGGTAAATCAAGGCCCAGCAATACCGAAACGGGCACCCCTTCATTCTCTGCGAGAATTAAACCGCTGTTTAGCGCCAAATGATCATTATCATAAGTCCAATTTAATTCTGCTTTTACTTCTTGTAAATCGAAGGCATTATCGTAGAGATGCGGAAACGCCAGCGCCAATCGTTTGGAATCGAGCAAAAGTAAACCGCGCTGCGGCGCGATTTCCAAATAACCAGAAAGCCCTTTCGCTCCAGGCGCACCTTGCCAAGGCTCTACGCTGAGCGCGTCTGCCTCAGCACGGAAACTAAAGTTTTCGATGCCAGCTGGCGAACTATTTAAATCAAATTGGATATTGCGCAGGCTTCCCTTAGGTGCCAACTCCGCAAGCGTAGCCTGCAGGCCCGGGCTTAGGACCTCGCTTTCAAGTAGCAGCGTATTCGCTACATCGAGATCGAGCTGGGGCAAGCTAAATTGCCAGAGTTCTGGCTGAGGCCGCTGAACAGACACCCCGGCAAGATCAAGCTGCAAACCTTTAGAATGCGCATCAAAATCAGAAAAGGCGATGCGCCAAAATCCATCGCGATGACTGCCCTGAAACCGCATACTGACATCTTCTAGCACCGCGCCATCGGAACCCCAGAGTACACCCAGCGATAGGGTTGGCGCTTTTAATACGCCACTAATACTAATGCGTTGCTCCTGCCGCCAATTTAGCCATATCTCACCGCTAAGTTCACTATTTATGAGCGGGGCACTATCATCAAATAGCGGGGCCAACGCGCTTAAGCGGCTGTCTTTAACAACCAAATACGCGCTTGCGCTAAAGCGTTCCGCATTACGCGGGTCGCCGTAAGACTCCATCAATAATTGAATATCGCCGTCGCTGTCGGTATTTAATTTGGCATAGGCACGTCGAAATTTATCATCGCTACGCAAGAAAAAGTCCCGCGTACTTATCTGAGTTTGATCGCCATTAACGTAGTTAAGTTTTACCGAGAACAAGTCTAATGACGCATTGCGAATGCCCAACACCGCATCAATTACTGCATTTGGACTGCCGCCGCCCGTCGCGGACAACCCCGGAATCTGCCAATGACCATCATTATCCTGCTGCAGATCAAGATCGAGCTTCGCGACTTTAATCTGGCGAATTTTTGGCGTTCCGGAAAATAATGTGGAGAGTAAATCAATTTCGACGCGGCCCTTATCAAACCTCAAAGCGCCACTTTCGCCGAGCTGAAAATCGAGTAATTCGATGACCGGTGACAGCCCCGCCCAGCTTCCGTGCATTGCGCTGGCCGACACCGGGATACCCGCGAATTCCTCAACGTACTGAAATATCTCACTCTGATAGCGGTCAACTAAACCAATATACTGGCGCCCGAGACTGACATAGAGCGCCAGCAATACCAGTACGAGCAGTGCGACACCCCACAGTAAAGAATACAGCTGTTTAAAAAAGCGCCGAAGCATCATCCATCACCCACGATGACTGCCACATTTGCTGATTAGCATCACAACAGCACCACATCATACTGCTCTTGGGTGTACACAGCCTCAACCTGAAAGCGAATGCTTGCGCCGATAAACTCTTCCAAATCAGCCACGCTGGACGACTCCTCATCCAGTAAACGATCGACAACTTCCTGAGAAGCTAACACCAATAAGCGTTTGCTCTCGTAAGCTCTGGCCTCACGCAAAATTTCGCGAAACACTTCGTAACAAACCGTTTCAGGTGATTTCATTGAGCCGCGACCATGGCAGTAACGACAGCTCTCGCAAAGAACATGCTCAAGACTTTCTCGCGTACGTTTACGCGTCATCTCAACCAGGCCCAACTCCGACACCCCGGTAATCGAGGTTTTGGCGTAATCTTTTTCCATGGCCTTTTCCAAGGCGCGCAATACCTGACGACGGTGTTCAGGGTCTTTCATGTCGATAAAGTCGATGATGATAATGCCACCGAGATTGCGCAAACGCAGCTGCCGCGCCAAGGCCGCCGTCGCTTCAAGATTTGTTTTATAAATGGTTTCTTCTAAATTGCGATGACCAACAAAAGCGCCAGTATTAATATCGATGGTACTCATCGCCTCGGTTTGATCGATAATCAGATAACCACCTGACTTCAACTCAACTTTGCGACCCAAGGCTTTTTGGATTTCGTCCTCAACACCGTATAGGTCGAAAATCGGTCGCTCGCCGGGATAGTATTCCAGCTGCGAGGCTATTTCCGGCAGATAGTCCTCTGCAAACTGGGCTACACGCTGAAAACTTTCTTTGGAGTCAATGCGGATTTTTTCTAAACCTGGTCGCACCAAATCCCGCATGGTGCGCATAAACAGCGGTAAGTCCTCATAAATAACACTTGGCGCGACATCCCGCTTCATTCTCCTCTCAACAGCAATCCACAAGCGCTTTAAAAACTGCACATCGGCTTGCATTTCGTCTTCGCCAGCGCCCTCGGCGGCAGTACGCAAAATATAACCGTCACGCAACTCGCCGTCGTCATCAAGGGCAGACGACTCCAATAAGCCCCGCAAACGCTGACGTTCATCTTCATCATCAATCCGATGGGAAACGCCAATATGTGCCGCACCCGGCATATACACAAGGTAACGAGAGGACACCGACAAGCGTGTGGTTAATCGCGCGCCCTTGGTGCCCATCGGGTCCTTACTCACCTGCACTGTGAGTAACTGACCTTCGCGAATTTTAGTGCGAATATCGGCGTGTTCACCGTCGGGGGTATCCAAGCTGGCAATATCTGAAGCATGAATAAAGCCCGTGCGTTCCAAACCAATTTCGACAAACGCCGCCTGCATTCCAGGCAACACGCGGACGACTTTGCCCTGGTATATATTCCCTGCTATCCCGCGCGAACGACTGCGCTCAATATACACTTCCTGTAACACGCCGTTCTCAACCACCGCGACCCGCGTTTCTACTGGCGTGACATTGATCAGAATCTCTTCGCTCATGGCCTCACTCTAACCCGATTTCAGCGTCGCGTAACAAAGCCGCTGTTTCATATAATGGTAGCCCCATAACGCCGGAATAACTGCCGGAAATGTGCCGCACAAATTGCCCTGCAACGCCCTGAATTCCGTATGCGCCCGCCTTGTCGTCCGCGTCGCCCGTGGCTAGGTATCCGCGGATCTGAGCAATACTCAAGTCTGAAAAACTAACATCCGTCACCGATAGTTTCAGCCGGATGCGACCGCCGTGATATAAGGCCACGGCGGTCATAACCTGATGGCTACGTCCACTGAGCCGAGTCAACATTGCCTCCGCACTTAGACGACTTTCCGGCTTCCCTAAAATGTCACCGTCAACAATCACCGAAGTGTCAGCAGCAATAACCGGTACTCCAGCAGCGCGGTTAACGACGGCTAGCGCTTTTTCAGTAGCCATCCGCTGCACATACGTCGCCGCGTCTTCCTTTGCCATTGGCGATTCGTCGATATCAGCGGCAATGACTTTAAATCCGACACCGATCTGCTCAAGTAATTCTCTTCGCCGTGGCGACTGCGATGCCAGTATTACTATTTCAGACATTTCAGTAGACCGCAAACAAGCGCTGCAGCCACGCAATGCAAGGTCGCATAAATAGCCACAATACACCGGTGCTCAAAATTGGGATAAACACCAGCCAATGTGTTTGCGCGACGCCATTAATATTTTGCGCCCACTGATCAACCAGTATATGGAACAATTCTAGCAATGAAATAAATGCAGCTTGTTTACGCAAACTAAACATCCGTAAACGCTGATAAGAAACCTGAATAATGTAGGCCACAACCGCCAGTGCAAACGCGTTTTGGCCTAACACGGCGCCCTGCAAGATATCCAACACAATGCCACACAGCCAGCTGATAAAGACACCGACGCGCTCCGGCAAAGCCAATAGCCAATACACTAGAGTGAGCAATACAAAATCGGGACGGGCCCAAGCCCAATCACCACTGAGGGGGGCGATACTTAGTAACAGTGCAGTTAATAAGCTTACGACGACAAACCACTGTCCGTGCGCATGCGATTCCACGCGCTACTCCTCCGACTTCTGCTCACTGAATACCAGCAAGACATTGCGGCTGCGGTCTAACTGCGCCATTGGCCTAGCCCGTACTTCGGCAAAGGGCTGACCGGGGTCTATCGATACATCAACAACCTCGCCTACCGGATACCCACCCGGAAAACGACCACCCAAGCCAGAACTAACCAAAAGGTCACCCACTTGTATATCAGTCGTAGCCGCCACATGGGTCAGCGCAAGTTCATCAATAAGGCCGGTACCTTCGGCAATCGCCCGCAGGCCATTGCGACTAACACGCACGGGCAGCGCGTGCGCGCTATCGGTAATCAGTAGGACACGGCTTTGCAGTAGGCCGACCTCGGTAATTTGACCGAGTAAGCCGGTCGCATCTATGACGGGCTGCCCGACAAAAGCACCATCGCGACTACCCTTATCGACCACAAGCTGGTGTCGATTTGGATCAGAGGCCACAGCCACTACTTCAGCCACCACCACGGTGTCATTAAGCAGCTCAGCGGAATTCATTAACTCGCGTAAACGCACGTTCTCGGCACGGAGTTCAATGTATTTTTGAAGTTTGGCGTTAAGAATGAGGGACTCAGCGCGCAGCCGCTCGTTATCGGCCATAAGATCGCGACGCGAACTGAGCATGTCGTTAAACTCGCCCAGCATTTTACTAGGTACATCAACTACCCAGTAAAATGGCGCGGCGACAATAGACAGCTGGGTACGTACCGGCGCCATAAAATCCAGACGCTGACCGACCAGAATAAGCGCGAGCGCCACACCGCCAAACAGCAGCAGGCGCCCACCAACCGAGGACTCATTTGAGAATACCGGTTTAATTGCCGCGTCCTCCCTCTACAGGGCGAATCATTATTACTCTGCAGACAATATGTCGAGGTGATGCCGATCCATCATCTCCAGCGCTTTACCGCCGCCACGAGCCACACAGGTCAGTGGATCTTCGGCGATAATCACCGGCAGTGCACTCTCGTCAGCAATTAATTGGTCTATGCCGCGTAACAAGGCACCACCACCGGTCAAAACAATACCGGTTTCAGCAATATCTGCGGCCAATTCTGGCGGCGACTGTTCAAGTGCACGCTTAACGCCCTGAATAATCACCTGCAGCGGTTCTTGCAGCGCTTCAAGTATCTCGTCGCTATTCAATGTAAAGCGACGGGGAATCCCCTCGGCTAAATTGCGGCCGCGCACATCAATTTCACGCAGTTCGCTGCCAGGATAGGCACAGCCAATTTCTTGCTTAATCCGCTCCGCCGTCGCGTCGCCAATCAAGCTGCCGTAGGTACGGCGGACATGGGTCACAATTGCTTCGTCAAAGCGGTCACCGCCAACGCGCACCGAGTCTGAATAAACCACGCCGTTCAAGGAAATAATAGCAATCTCAGTGGTACCACCACCAATATCCACCACCATCGATCCCGAGGCTTCGCCAACCCGCAGGCCAGCACCAATTGCCGCTGCCATTGGCTCTTCAATCAGACGCACTTCGCGAGCGCCAGCGCTGAGTACCGATTCGCGAATTGCGCGACGCTCAACCTGGGTGCTCTTGCACGGTACACTCACCAAAACCCGAGGGCTCGGACGAATAAAACTGTTCTGATGGACCAATTTAATAAAATGCTGGAGCATTTTTTCGGTGACTTGGAAGTCGGCTATAACACCGTCCTTTAGTGGCCGAATTGCGGTGATATTGCCAGGGGTCCGCCCCAACATGCGCTTGGCTTCCATACCTACAGCTTCAATGGTTTTTTGACCATTGTGCACACGAATTGCCACCACCGAGGGCTCATCGAGAACGATGCCCTGACCCCGAACATAAATAAGCGTATTTGCAGTTCCAAGATCGATAGATAAATCGTTGGAGAACATGCCACGAATTCGTTTAAACATTAGTATGTATCACCTTATACGGCCCGTATATTTAGACTAGAGCCAGGCTATAGAGACTCGAAGTAGTTGCCACCCGGCAAATTTCGCACGTCCCTGAATTGAAAACTTTGCCACTCTATCAATGGCAGGGATTTAGGGCAAGGCGCAAATATGATAAGTTTACGGGTTTACCGCTGTATGCCAAGCAATCTCGGTGCCACGCTTACGTCAAACACCGAAAAAAGCCTGTACCAGCCTTTACCAACACACTCAGGTGAACCATGAGTTTAGACCAGAACGAAATTAGCAAACTGGCCAGACTGGCGCGTATTAGCGTAGCCGACAGTGAAACAGCAGAACTCAGCCAGCGAATCGGCGACATCTTGAATATGGTGGATGTCATGCAAGCGGTTGACACCCAAAACGTGGTGGCAATGGCGAATCCCCACGATGCCGTTCAGCGTCTGCGCACCGATGAAGTCACCGAAGTCGACCAGCGTGAACACTTTCAAACCATTGCGCCCAAAACAGAAGATGGCTTGTATTTGGTTCCACAAGTGATTGAGTGATATTTGGCCCACAGCCAATCACTTAGTAGCGCCCTCATTATTACATTGCCAGAGCCTTTATTTATGCCCAATCACACGGTTGCCGACATCCTCCGCGGACTGGAGGCAAAGACCTTCTCCAGCGAAGAAATCACCAAACAATATTTAGACGCTATTGTCGCCCACGACCCACGCTACAACAGCTATATCACGGTGACCGCCACTGCAGCGCTAGAGCAAGCTCGCGCCGCAGATCAAGCCCGCCAAAACGGCAACGGCGGATTACTGTGCGGTGTACCCATCGCCCACAAAGATATTTTTTGCACTGAGGGCGTACGCACCAGCTGCGCCTCCAAAATGCTCGACAATTTTATTGCGCCCTATACCGCGACCGTCGTAAGCAATATGGCAAACGCCGGTGCCATCACACTGGGCAAAACCAATATGGACGAATTCGCCATGGGCTCGTCTAACGAAACCAGTTTTTATGGTGCGGTGCGTAACCCATGGAATACCGACTGCGTGCCCGGCGGCTCGTCCGGTGGCTCAGCCGCAGCGATCGCCGCCGGACTCGCGCCCGCGGCAACGGGCACCGACACTGGCGGCTCAATACGCCAACCCGCCGCGTTATGCGGACTCACTGGTCTAAAACCAACATACGGCCGCGTTTCCCGCTACGGCATGATCGCTTTCGCATCCAGTCTCGATCAAGCAGGCCCCATGGCCAAAACCGCCGAAGACAATGCCCTGCTATTGCAAGCCATGTCCGGTTTTGATCCACAGGACAGCACTAGCATGCAACTGCCAGTGCCTGATTTTGTGGGCGGCCTGAACAAAGACCTTAAAGGCTTAAAAATCGGCGTGCCAAAAGAGTATTTCAGCGAGGGTCTCGACCCAAGTATTGGCGCAGCTGTTGAAACGGCCCTAGACGAATACCGCAAGCTGGGCGCCGAGATCAAAGCTATTAGTCTACCCCACACTCACTTGGCGGTGCCCTGCTACTATATTATTGCGCCGGCTGAAGCGTCAGCCAATTTGTCCCGCTTTGACGGCGTGCGCTACGGCTACCGCTGCGAAAACCCCAAAGATCTTGACGATCTCTACACTCGCACCCGTGCCGAAGGCTTTGGCGCCGAGGTTAAACGCCGTATTTTAATTGGCACCTACGCGTTGTCATCCGGCTTCTACGACGCTTACTACCGCAAGGCGCAGCAAATTCGCCGCCTGATCAAACAGGATTTCGATGCAGCGTTTAAAGAAGTCGACATGATCGCCGGCCCCACCACGCCCAACCCCGCCTTTGCACTGGGCGAAAAAGTCAGCGACCCGCTGACAATGTATCTTGAAGACATTTACACCATTGCGGTGAATTTGGCTGGCCTGCCCGCCATTTCTCTGCCGGTGGGCTTCACCCAAGGTAAACCCATTGGCCTGCAATTGATTGGCCGCGACTTTGACGAGGCGAGCCTGCTCGCCGCCGCCCATCAATATCAGCAGCGCAGCGACTGGCACCGCCAAGTTGCGCCCGGCAGCGTATAAGGAAAGCATTATGGAATGGGAAGTAGTTATTGGCCTGGAAGTCCATGTCCAGCTCAACACCAAATCGAAGATATTCTCGGGATCCAGTACCGCCTTTGGCGCAGCGCCCAATAGCCAAGCCAGCGCGGTTGATCTGGCGCTGCCCGGCACTTTACCGGTACTCAATGAACAGGCATTGAAAAAAGCCATTTTATTCGGTCTCGCTATCGATGCCGATATTTGCATGGCCTCAGTTTTTGACCGCAAAAACTATTTTTACCCTGATTTACCTAAGGGTTACCAAACCACGCAAATGGACTTTCCTATTGTCGGTCCCGGGATCGTCACCATAAACCTAGCCGATGGCAGCAGCCGCGATATTCGCGTGCACCACGCCCACCTTGAGGAAGATGCAGGCAAATCCCTGCACGAAGATTACCACGGCATGACCGGAATCGACCTCAACCGCGCAGGCACGCCACTGATCGAAATCGTGTCTGAACCCGATATGCGCAGTGCCGAGGAGGCCGTGGCCTATTTGCGTAAAATTCACTCCATTGTGACCTATTTGGACATTTCCGACGGTGACCTCTCCCAAGGCTCCCTGCGCTGCGACGCCAACGTCTCAGTGCGTCCCAAAGGCCAAGCCGAGTACGGCACCCGCGCCGAGATTAAAAACATCAACTCCTTTCGCTTTGTTGAGCGAGCCATAAAGGTTGAAACTCAACGCCAGATTGAATTAATTGAAGACGGCGGCAAGGTAAAACAAGAAACCCGCCTCTACGACAGCGACAAGAACGAAACTCGCGGCATGCGCAGCAAAGAAGAAGCCAACGACTACCGCTACTTCCCCTGCCCAGATTTACTGCCTGTTATTGTTGAGCAGGACTTAATCGACCAGCTCAAAACCACGATGCCCGAATTGCCGGATGCCAAACGCCAGCGCTTTGAAGAAGCCTATGGCTTGTCGAGCTACGACGCAGCGCTACTCACCACTGAACGCGCCATTGCCGATTATTTTGAATCTGCGACCTCTGCGGCCGGCGACGCGAAACTCGCTGCCAACTGGGTGAATGGTGAACTCTCGGCGGCGCTCAACCGCGACAATCTTGGCATTGCAAATAGCCCAGTAAGTGCGGAGCAGCTAGGCGGATTAATCCAGCGCATTGTCGACAACACCATCTCCGGCAAAATCGCCAAACAAGTCTTTGAAGCCATATGGAATGGCGAGGGCAATAGCGCCGACGCGATTATCGACAGCAAAGGCTTAAAACAGGTTTCCGACACCGGTGCCCTGGGTGCGATGGTCGACGAAGTCTTGGCCGCCAACCCCGATCAGGTTGCACAATTCCGCGGCGCCGACGAAGGCAAACGCAAGAAAATGCTGGGCTTTTTTGTCGGCCAAATTATGAAAGCGTCGAAGGGCCAAGCCAATCCCGGCGTTATCAACAAACTTTTAAACGAAAAGCTGGGCAGCTAAGCTGCCCCACACCCAATAAGGTAATGTAGATATTATGAAAAAAGACAAAGAAAAGGTTCTTGACGAAGTGTGGACCGAAGACCGCGTGCGAGAGTTTTTGGCGTCAGAGCCTAAAGCAGGCACCGACACCGACTTCCACGCCCTGCTCAAAGCCTACCAGAGCATGCGCGCTGACGATTTCGAATTATTTATCGGTATGTTCCTCGAAACCGATCGCAACCTGAATGCCACCGACAAAGCCGGCCGCACGGTACTCAGCTATGCCAAAGAACACCGTAATTCCGCCGAGCACGTTGCCGCTTTAGAGGCCAAGGGCGCTGCTTAAGCCGCCCACTCAGCTCGCGCTCAACTACTGCGACTGCGGCTAAAGCGGTCGCGGTTCTCCTGCTTTTTAGTCTCGCTTTTACGCAGCATAATATACACCGCACCCGCACCGCCGTGTTGGGGCTGAGCGCTACAATATGCCTGCACTTGCTCCATCTCCGGTAACCAGCGATTCACATACGACTTCAATACAGCGCCCTTAGAACTGCTATTGTGACCGCGACCATGAACAATAATGACCGCCCGCAAGTCTAGGTTCATCGCCTCGCGAATAAATTCAAAGACCTGCAAGCGTGCGTGCTCGACTGTCATTTTGTGCAGATCTAAACTCGCCTCAATCCGATACTTGCCCTGTTTTAACCGCCGAAACACGCCGTGCTGCACACCTTCGCGCTTAAACTCCACAATATGATAGGGATCGAGCAATTCGATATCACCCGTCGACAAAAAATTTTGACGCTCATTAACCGCAGTGGCGGCTTCGCGGCGAGCAGCAATATTTACCTTATCTAAATCGAGTTTTTTCAAGGCAACCCGCGCATCCGCTTCTAGGCGTTTGACACCAGCCATCTCTTGGGCGAACAATTGCTCTTCATCGTCCATGCTCACCTCCATACCAATATCAGGATTCATTATGCTGAACTCTCCGTCGCAGCCCCAGTCACCGTCGCCGACTTCAGCAGTTTCCGCAGCGCAATGTCCGCTCTGCGGCCAAACCAATCAATGCGCTATCGCGGCCGGCAATGCAGCCAGCAGCTGCTGGTGTATGAATAGCACCTTCAGCGGCGCAGCAAAGCAACAAGCCGCCAATACCCAAGGGCCGCAACGCTGCATCTGCAAGGCCTGTGGCCAAGTATCCACAGAATAGCAGCGACGTTAAGACTCACCTCCCACGATTTTCTCATAACGAGCGCACTCTGGGGTGGTTCGCTCGCCCTGATTTTCAATCTCGTCGCAGCTTAAGCTCGCCATTGACTTCAAACAGGCACTGGCTGAACCATACAGCGGATGGGCAGTGGTGATCCCAGAAAATTGCTGCTGAATACCCATGCAAGCGCCCTCAAGGCTCTGTAAAACCATGGCCCGCATCTCCGGCGGCAGATCACTCACCTCTATACTTTTAACCGCACAAGACTGCATTTTTTCACACATTAGCTCATAAGCGTCTTCTAAAGAACCTGCCTGCAAAGACGCCGCCCAAGCGAATAACGCAAACACAGAAACCAGTAAATTCCTTTTCATCAGCTCAATCCTCTACAAATAAATAATCTGACCGCCCCTGCACTTTTTAAAAGGGCAAAACAAGGATAAGCTGAAAACAAGATATCGGCCAGACCGCATCGAAACTCTAATTCATAGTAATAACGGTAACACCACATGACAGCAACCCCACTTAGCGGCCCAGACTACCTGCTGCGCGGTTTCAAGATTATTCGCCAGCCCGGTATTCGCCTGTTTGTGGCGATCCCTCTCCTGATCAATATTATTATCTTTGGTGCTTTTACCACTCTCACCCTCGACGCCATGAGCGGCTGGATAAATCAGGTAATTGAGTGGCTACCTAGCTGGCTGGATTTTCTGCGCTGGATACTTTGGCCGCTGGCCGTCATTTTGGTGCTCGCCATTGTGATGTATATCTTTAGCACCGTGGCCAATATTATCGCCGCGCCCTTTAACGGCTTACTGGCCGAAAAAGTAGAAGAAATGTTAACCGGCGAAGAGGTGGCTGGCCGCGAAACCATTGCCATGGCGATTGCCAGCTTTCCCAAAAGCATCGGCCGGGAATGCCAAAAACTGCTGTATTACATCGGTTTTGCGGTACTGACCTTAATCGCCAGCTTTGTGATTTCGCCAGTGGCGCCGCTGCTGTGGTTTGCCCTGAACGCGTGGATGATGGCGATCGAGTATTGCGATTACCCCATGGACAACCACAAGTTAAGTTTTAAAGATGCTCGAAAACGTATTGGCAGTAGACGCGGCACCAGCTTCAGTTTTGGCGCCCTAGTGATGCTGGGCACCATGGTACCCATTTTGAATTTATTTATTATGCCCGCCGCCGTGTGTGGCGGGACTTTGATGTGGGTGGAGCGTTTTAAGAACCAGAAATAAGTAACGCCTTACCGAAGTAAATGTTCAGGGGGGCGAATACACGGCAGCTTCATACCCAACGCCTCTTCAATATTAGGCAGTAAAAATGCGTCATCTTCGCAGGCAAAACTAATCGAGGTGCCGGTTGCGCCAGCGCGACCAGTACGACCAATACGGTGCACATAGTCCTCCGCATCTTCGGGCAATACATAGTTAATAACGTGACTAACGCCGTTAACGTGAATACCACGGCCGGCCACATCGGTCGCAACCAAGCATTCGATTTCCCCGTCTTTAAATTGCTGCAGCGTACGTGAACGTTTGTTCTGGGGAATCTCACCAGACAAAATACCGCAGCGAACTCCGGCTTTTTGCATTTTCTCAAACAGGCGGCGAGTTTCATCTCGGCGGTTAACGAAGATAATGACACTGGTCGCATGCTCTTCACGAACAATGTTCAGCAATAAGCGATACTTGTCTTGAGACTCAACCAAGTAGACCTTTTGATCTACCGTGTCGGTTGCCACGCTTTCTGGCTCGATTTCAATTTTAACCGGCTCTTTGGTCCACTGCTCGGTCAAACGCATAATGTCGTCGGTAAACGTGGCACTGAACAGCAGCGTTTGGCGATGACTGGTGCTTGGCGTGGCCCGCACAATACGCTTCACCTGGGGAATAAATCCCATGTCTAGCATGCGGTCGGCTTCGTCAATAACCAAAATTTCGATTTGATCCAAATACAGGTCTTTGCGACCTTCAAAATCCAGTAGACGACCCGGTGTTGCCACGACAATATCGACCATGCCTTTTAATTTATCTTGCTGCTTTTGGTAATCCATACCACCGATCAAGGTCACGACATTCAAACCGCAGTACTTGCCGAGTGCACGCGCATCTTCACCAATTTGCACGACGAGTTCGCGGGTGGGCGCAATCACTAAAGCGCGCGGCTCGCCGGCAAAACGCTCTTCTTCGATGGGATTATTCAAGAGATCGTTAAAAATAGTAATCAGAAACGCGGCCGTTTTACCGGTGCCGGTCTGCGCTTTGCCAATGACGTCATTGCCACGCAGGGTGTGGGGTAGTGACACCGCCTGAATCGGTGAACAATATTTAAAACCGGTGTCGGCGATACCGTGCATTAAACTGGGGTCGAGATCCAAGTCGTGAAAACGCGTTTTCCCCTCTTCAGCCGGCACCTGAAATTGATCTATAGTCCAAACTGGCGCCGCCGCTTTTGGGGCGTCGCTTCCACGACTCCTTGGCGAGCGCTTACGTGCTTCTTGGCCGCCGGCGGAAATTGGCGCCGCGCCCTGACTGTCAACAGCTGAAGCCTTTTCTGGCGCTGAAGATGCTTTACCTGACCCAAACAGCTTTTTTAACAAAATTAACTCTTCTTAAATTGCGCAATAATCGGCCATTCTACCACTATTCACTGGCAACACGCCCAACTGCCATTTCACGCAGTAATATAGCAATGTCACCCGCACCTTAAGTTTTGGGCGTTTCGGCCTTTAATGACGCGTCAGTACCAACGACCTCTGACTCCGCCTGGCCCTCAGCCCGACTATCAACTTCAGTTTCATCAAGCTCTCCAACTTTTGGCGCTGCAGTTGGGAGCGCTTCAGCAACCACTACGGGTTCAGTCAATGGCTCTGAATCTGGATTAGGCGCCGGCGCCACCACGGCAGCAATGACCGGCTCTGGCGAATCAGCCAACGCGCTCTTCGCTGCTTTCGCCTCTTTGCTATCGCGAATACGTGCGCGCGCCTGCCTGTCCAAATAATAATCCAGGCTAAACCAGCGACCACCACCACTAAACAATAAACTGAGCAACATAATAAAATAGGTAGCGGCAAATTCAATACCGTTGTTTAGCACCGCGATATTGCCTTTTTCTGTCAACCAAGCGTAATTACCGTGCTCCTCGAGAATGGTACTCGCCCTGCGTAAGCGGTCACCAACCGCCTGGCTATTTTCCAAACTCGCGCGCGCCGCCGGTAAGCCCAAATCCGCCAAGGGCTTCGCGGTACTGGTCGCTGGGTCAGCAGGAGCAATGGCAAACCAACCATTGTCCCAATGCACGGTCACTGCAGCAACAAACATTGCCACCATCAACGGAATACTGACCCAGCGCACAGCCAAACCAAACAGTAATAAAAATCCGCCAAGCAACTCTGTATACGTAAGGAGTTGTGCCAATAGTTCGGGCTCAGGCAGGCCTAAACCACTGCCCAACCATTGCGCCGTGGCATCGAGATGGCGAAATTTATAAAGGCCAGCGGCAATCATTACTGGCGCCAAATACAGGCGAATAAGCAGCGGCGCCAAGCCATCTAACTTAGCCAATAAACCAAAGAGGAAATCGTGTATGCCGTAATATGCCCTGAATAACAAAGTCATAATCAGTCCCGTTTTTTATCGTTATTGCGATCGCTGCGAAAAAGTATAACGAGATGTACAGCTAACTGCACACCGGACAAGCTGGGTCACGGCGTAAATTCAATTGCCGCAACTCCATATTAATACCATCAAACAATAATAAGCGCCCCACCAGCGGCTCACCCAAGCCCGACAGGCACTTCAAAGCTTCTAGCGCTTGCATACTTCCTATTATGCCTACGACCGGCGCAAGCACCCCACTCTCGGAACAATTAAGCGCGGCATCATCAGCTTCGTGATAAAGGCAGCGATAGCACGGTGAATCTTCCCGACGGAAATCAAACACACTCAACTGGCCTTCGCCACGGATTGCCGCGCCGGACACCAGCGGTTTTCGCGCGGTGTAACAAGCCCGATTTAAAGCAAAACGGGTAGTAAAATTATCACTGGCATCTACCACTAGGTCGACCCCAGCCACAGCCTCTACCAATGCCTCGCCACTGAGTCGCACTGAATGAGGAACAACGCAGATATCGGTGTTTAACGCGTGAATACTTTCTGCAACTGAATCGACTTTGCCACGACCAATGTCAGCACTACCATGGGCAATCTGGCGCTGTAAATTACTTAAATCAACCGTATCGTCGTCGGCAAGATGCAATTCGCCCACCCCCGACGCGGCTAAATACAATGCCACCGGGCAGCCCAAACCACCCATTCCAACAATAAGCACCCGGCTTCGCAGCAGCGCCTCTTGGCCTTCCACATCCAAACCCGGCAATAATATATGACGGCTATAACGCAGTAGCTGCTCGTCATCCATGGCGCCATACTCCCATCGTAATTCGCTCATTGCCGCCGTAGTCTCGGCGCGAGTCGATATCACTAAACCCTCGGCTCGCCAGCACTTGCCGCACAGCGTCCGCCTGCTGAAAACCGTGCTCCAGCAACAACACACCACCCGCCAGCAAATAGTCCGGCGCCACTTGAATAATATGCTTAATGTCTGCCATACCGCCCTCGGCGGCAACCAGTGCCGAGCGCGGTTCAAAGCGCACATCGCCCTCAAACAAATGCGGGTCGTCGGAATCGATATAGGGAGGATTACTAACAATCAAATGATACTGCGTGCGCGGAAGCCCGGCGAACCAATTGGACTGCTGAAAACAAACATTGCTCAAACCAAGTGCCAGCCGATTTGATTCCGCCAAAGCCACCGCCTCAGGCAGATAATCAACGCCTAACAGCTGCGCATCACTGCGCTCTGAGGCCAGCGCTAATGCAATTGCACCGGTGCCCGTGCCTAAATCAAGGACTTGTGGTTGGCCGAGCTCGCAAATAATTTCAAGTGCACGCTCAACCAAACACTCCGTATCAGGGCGAGGAATTAAGCTGGCGGGGGACACTGCAAGTGTTAAGGACCAAAAATCACGAGAACCGAGAATATGGGCAATTGGCTCGCCAGCTAAGCGCCGGGTAAAATGCGCCTGAAACTGCTCGAGCTCGCTTGCCGTTAACACCCGCTCGGGCCAGCTGTATAAATAACTGCGCGACCGATTCAAACAGCGGCAAAGCAACAGGGCCGTATCGAGGTCCGCGCTATCACTCAGCCCCGCTAATTGCCCGCGATAAGCCATAGCTTGGGCAATACTGACGCCCGACATTATTCCGCCAATGCCGCCAGTAGGTCGGCCTGGTACTCTTGGCGTAAGGGCGAAATAATATGGTCGACGTCGCCTTGTACAAATTCATCTAATTTATACAAGGTGAGATTTATCCGGTGATCAGTCACCCGGCCCTGAGGGAAATTATAGGTGCGGATACGCTCCGAGCGATCACCACTACCCACCAAATTACGCCGCTCGTTCGCCTGCTCCTGCTGATTTTTACTATTGGCGGCATCATTCACTTTCGCGGTTAACAAAGACATCGCCCGCGCCTTGTTTTTATGCTGCGAGCGCTCGTCCTGACACTCCACCACAATGCCGGTTGGAATATGAACAATACGCACGGCAGAGTCAGTGGTGTTTACGTGCTGACCACCCGCGCCACTCGAGCGAAAGGTATCAATACGCAGATCGCCTTTATTAATTTCTATTTCGTCGGCCTCTTCCGGCTCGGCCATCACCGCCACGGTACACGCGGAAGTATGGATACGCCCTTGGGATTCGGTTTCCGGCACTCGCTGCACGCGATGCGCACCAGACTCAAACTTGAGATGACCGTAAACCTCTTGACCGGCTACTCGACTGATAATTTCTTTGAAGCCGCCGTGTTCGCCCTGCCGCTCACTCAACACCTCAATACGCCAGCCCTTACGCTCGGCGTAGCGAGAGTACATGCGGAATAAATCGCCAGCAAAAATCGCCGCTTCATCGCCACCAGTGCCTGCGCGGATTTCCAAAAATACGTTATGAGAGTCATTAGGGTCTTTAGGTAATAGCAAGGTTTGCAGCTCGACTTCCAAAACCTCTAATTTGGCCTTGGCTGCCTTGACCTCTTCCTCAGCCATTTCCCGCATGTCGGCATCGTCTTCAGCTAGCATGGCCGTCGCTTCCGCTAAATCTTGCAGGACTTGCCGATAATCACCATAGCCATGCACAACAGGCTCTATTTCTGCATATTCTTGCGACAAGCCACGAAAACGGTCTTGGTTGGCAATTATCTCGCCATCGCTAAGCAAGGCGCCGATTTCTTCGTAACGATCAAGCAAATTGTCGAGTTTACTGACAAGGGAGGCCTTCATATTTACTCACTTAATTAAGATAGTAGGACGTTCAGGAGTCACGGTCTTTAAGCTGAAATAACTCCCGCGCCCAGTGGACGAGGTCAGTTCGCCCCTTGGCGCCTGCCGCTTTTATTTGGGTTGTTGGGCTATGTATTAATTTATTCGTCAGCCCACGGGCTAATTGTTCCAGCACTTGTTCGGCGTCATCACCCTTCGCCAATTGGCGCAAGGCGCGCTCCAATTCAGCATCGCGATACTCTTCAGCCTTGGCGCGATAATCTCGGACGGTGTCAACGGCGTCCAACGCACGGATCTGGGTCTGCCAATCAAGCAAGGCCTTGGCAATAATTTCGCCAGCCTTGAGGGCCTCACTCTGCCTCGCGCGCTTGTTCTCTTCAACAATTTCTCGCAAGTCGTCAACGGTGTACAAAAAAACATCAGATAACTCAGCGACTTGCGGCTCAATATCACGAGGAACAGCAATATCAACCATCACCATGGGGCGATGCCTGCGCCTTTTTAGTGCAACCTCCACCGCTCCCTTGCCAAGAATAGGCAACTGGCTCGCGGTGGAAGCGACCACGATGTCAGCATCGACCAAATAATTTGGCATGTCCGATAGCATAACCGCCTCGGCATTAAACTGGTCGGCCAATCCCCGCGCGCGCTCAAGGGTGCGGTTAGCAATAATAATACGCTTTACGCCTTTATCCTGCAGGTGGCGGGCTACCAGCTCGATGGTTTCGCCGGCGCCTATTAACAGCGCCGTACAGCTACTCAACGAGGAAAACACATGCTGGGTTAAATTGACCGCGGCATAGGCAACTGACACTGGGTTTTCACCAATGCCGGTATCCGTGCGCACCCGCTTCGCCACTGTGAATATGTGAGCAAAGGTGCGGTGCAAACCACCATTAGCGGTACCAGCATCAACCGCCTGGGCATAGGCCGTTTTCATCTGGCCAAAAATCTGCGGCTCGCCTAACACCATCGAATCCAAGCCAGCGGCGACTTCCATCATATGCTTCAGCGCATACTGGCCGCGGTGATCGTAGATGCATGCCGCTAACTCAGCGCGATCAATATGATGATACGCCGACAACCAGTCCAAAATTCCACAGACGGCAGCATCGGCTTCGCCAGCAATAACGCCGTACAACTCGGTGCGATTACAGGTAGACAATATTGCTAGCTCAGACACCCCTGCGCAGCCAAGCGCTTCGCGCAGGGCAGACGGCATTTGCTCAGGCACAAACGCCACGCGCTCACGCACCGCGACCGGTGCCGAGTTGTGGTTTATACCAATTACGAGCAAATTCATTGAATAACGTGCGCCTGACTTTTCGAGTTACCGCGGGTGAGCAATGGTGAATTTTAGCAAGATGAAGGCCAAATGTGGATTTTATTACGAGCTGACAGCAAACATTGTTGTTTTTGCGAATTTAGCGGGACTATTACTGTCCTAGGTTTTTGCTCTAACTCATAGCCAAGAGCCATGCTAGTATTGGCTTTCAAATTCCGTGGTGATACCTAAGTTATGCGTTCTGCCTTTCCATACCTACTGATAACAATGGCCTTACTCTGCGGCTGTGCGAGCGTAGGCCCGGAACACGAGAACGAAGCGACGATCGTCGCCAGCGCAGACACTCAGAACAACAAACCGGCTACTCGCGCCTTTCCTGAAGATACGTTTTTCGACCTGCTAGTAGCAGAAATGGCGCTGCGCTACCAAGACCTCGACACCGCGCTCGACAACTACAGCTACCAAGCCGACAAAACCGGCGACCTTGGTGTTATCACCACCGCCGCTAGGCTCGCCCAATATCTGAATCGCGACGACGTTGCCCAGACCTATGCTCTGCAATGGCTAAAGTACGAGCCAGAAAATGCAGAGGCCCACTATATATTGGCCTCATCGCTATCACGGAGCCAACGGCCACTCGACGCATTCCCTCACATGACCAAAGTCATGGAGTTAGGCGGCGAAAGTAATTTTGCCGCCCTCGCCGCCACGGTGCTGTCTCGCACCGAAGACGAGCAGCGCGATTTTCTTCAACTTTTAAATACCCAGCTAGAACGCCACCCAGGTGATAACTCACTTAAAATTGCCAAAGCGCTGATGCTCCAATACCAAAAGCAGGAGGCCGCCGCCCTAGCCCTCATCCAACAGGTACTTAGCGACGAACCAGACAACCCCCACGCCCTGCTAATTGAAACCCGCACACTCGCTCAGCTTGGCCGCGATGACGAAGCACTTGCCCGACTACGCTATGCCGTAGATCAAAACCCCAACCACAAGCGCCTGCGTCACGACCTTGCTCGACGCTTGGTGAAGACCGACTTATTTCAAGCCAAAGCCCAATACGAACTGTTACTCAGACAGAACCCCGCTGACAGCGACTTACTGCTCGAACTCATGCTGATAAACCGCGAACTCAGTAACACCAGCGAGGCAGCAAAACAACTTGAGTCGCTTAGCGACACCCCAGCCCACAGCAGCCGCGCCCATTATGTATTGGGCCGCCTGGCCGAAGACGACCGCAACTGGCAAGAGGCAATGGCCCATTACGAACAGGCTACGACCGAGCCCGAGTTCGTCCCAGCTAGCCAGCGCCTAGCTAGCATCTCGCTAAGTGTTGATGGCGCCGAAAAAACGCTAACACGCCTACAAACCCTGCGTGAAAGACTGCCCGAGCACGCCAGCCTGATCGCTTTGCTTGAAGCAGAAATCCTGCGCAAAGAAGCCCAATACCAACGCGGTTACGACCTATTGAGCAAGGCATTAAACAACACGCCCGACGACGAGCAATTACGCTATGCCCGCTCTTTATTCAGTGAAAAACTAGGTGATCTCAGCGGGCTAGAAATGGATCTCCGGCACATCATCGACCGCGACCCAGAAAACGCCGCCGCACTCAATGCACTGGGCTACAGCTTAGCCAACCTCAGTTCGCGACTTGGCGAAGCAGAAAACTTTGTAAAGCGCGCACTCGCATTAGAACCCGAAGACCCGGCGATTATTGACAGCTACGGCTGGATACTCTTTTTAAAGGGTGACATCCACAGCGCAGTTAAAGTGCTCGAGCGGGCTTACAATAAAAGCCAAGACCACGAAATAGCCTCCCATTTTGGCGAAGCCCTTTGGGCGAGCGGCGATCAACAGCGCGCCAAGACCGTATGGAAAGCCGGCCTCAAAGACACCCCAAATAGCCCAATTATTTATGACACCTTGCGCAGGCTAAACTTATTCAATGATTAACCCCAGCCGCCACCTACGCAAATACATTGCCGCACTATGCCTACTGTTATTAGGAGGGTGCGCAGCCAGCCCCGAGCGCTTCCACGACAATGGCGCGGATAACTGGCAATTAAAAGGTAAAATCGGTGTTTGGCACGGCGACAAAAAAGAAAGCGCCGCCATAGACTGGAATCAATGCAGTGCAGACAAACTGCATATCCGCCTCAGCGGGCCACTCGGCAGCGGCGCCATCGAATTATATGCAGACCAAAACGGTGCTAGCCTCACGCAAAATGGCGAAACCCGTCGCGCCGACAGCATTGAAAGCCTCGCTGCTCAAGCTCAATGGCCAATACCGGTAAACGCGCTGCGGCTTTGGGTGCGAGGTCAGGCAGCGCCACAATCAAAGCAGCAAAGTAAAATAAACACCAATGGCCAGCTTGAAGAATTATTACAAGCTGGCTGGACCATTCAATATCGTTATAGCCAACCCCTGCAAACGCTACCAGATCGAGTTGAAGCCAGCTCTGCAGACACCCGACTAACCTTAATTATTCGCGATTGGCGTGAACAAGCGAGCACCTGCACTCCCAAATGACAATGATTGAACTGCCCTGCCCGGCTAAAATAAATTTATTTCTCAATATTACTGGGCGTCGCGCTGACGGCTACCACGAACTGCAAACCCTATTTCAACTTTTAGATTACGGCGACACTTTACGCCTGCAACGCCGCCCAGATAACTTACTGCGCTTACACCCCGAGCTAAACGGCGTCCCCAGCGAAGACAATCTAATTATACGCGCAGCAAGGCAGCTGCAAGCCTTAAATCCTCAGCAAACGCTCGGCGCCGACCTCTCCCTAACTAAGCGCCTCCCCATGGGCGGGGGTATTGGGGGCGGCAGCTCCGATGCAGCAAGCACCCTACTGGGTCTTAATCGCCTGTGGGAGCTAAACCTCAACTTGGCGCAATTAGCTGAAATCGGCCTAAAGCTCGGCGCCGACGTACCCGTTTTTGTGCACGGCAAGACCGCTTGGGCGGAAGGCATTGGCGAAAAATTAAGCCCAATACAGACAGCAAACAGCTGGTTTGTGGTGCTAAAACCCGACTGCCATGTGTCCACAGCTAAAATTTTTTGTCATGAACAATTGACACGCCATAGCTCACCGATCAAAATAGCCGCCTTTCTTGAGGGAGGTAACGGAAACAGCTGTGAACCACTGGTTCGAAAACTGTATCCGAATGTTGATAAGGCTTTGATTTGGCTGAATCAATTCGCTCCCGCGAAGCTAACTGGGACAGGCGCTTGCGTGTTTGCCAGCTTCCAAGACCAGGAAACTGCTGAAGCAGTTTGCGGACAACGGCCGAATAATATTGACGGCTTTGTTGCCCGAGGTGTTAACACCTCGCCACTGCACAAAGCATTGGGCATTCTTTAACGCAGACCTAAAAAGTTTAATTGGGGTGTCGCCAAGTGGTAAGGCACTGGGTTTTGATCTCAGCATTCGTAGGTTCGAGTCCTACCACCCCAGCCATTTAAAACTCGCCGCGTAAAGCGGCTTGTAGCTTCAATTCAGTGACATACATTTTTATCGAATTCATGCACTGAAAGAGCCGGTCAATTGCGATAAATTGGCAACGCACACCACCCGAAATTCATTAACACCAGCCCTACAGGACGCCGACCGTGCCCAAAATGATGGTCTTCACCGGCAATGCCAACCCCGAACTTGCTCGCAAAGTCGTAGAACATCTGCACCTGCCCCTGGGTGATGCAGTTGTTGGCAAATTCAGTGACGGCGAAATATTCGTCGAAGTAAACGAAAACGTACGCGGCGCCGATGTATTTCTTCTGCAACCGACCTGCGCACCCACCAATGACAACCTAATGGAGCTCATCGTAATGGCCGACGCCATGCGCAGAGCTTCTGCAGGACGCATTACAGCGGTGGTCCCCTACTTCGGCTATGCTCGCCAAGATCGCCGCGTGCGCTCACAGCGCGTACCTATTTCAGCCAAAGTGGTTGCCGACATGATGAGCGGCGTCGGTATCAACCGGGTGTTAACCGTTGATTTACACGCCGAGCAGATCCAAGGCTTTTTTGACGTGCCGGTCGACAATGTTTACGGCTCACCGGTTCTGCTAGACGATATCAGCCGCCAGCAATATGACAATCAAATGGTGGTATCACCCGATATTGGCGGAGTAGTCCGTGCCCGGGCCGTCGCCAAGCAGCTAGACGACGCTGATTTAGCAATTATTGACAAACGCCGCCCCGCCGCGGGCATCGCGCAAGTTATGCACATAATCGGCGAAGTTGAAGGCAAAACCTGCATTTTAGTCGACGATATGGTCGACACAGCCGGAACCTTATGCAAAGCCGCTGAAGCACTCAAGCAACATGGCGCTGCAAAAGTTGTCGCTTACTGCACACATCCTGTATTATCCGGCTCCGCCATTGCCAACATCAATGGCTCGCAGCTAGACGAACTGGTGGTAACCGACACCATTCCGCTGTCTGAAGAAGCACAGAAATGCAGCAAAATTCGCCAGCTAACCCTGGCAAATCTATTGGCCGAGTCAATCCGACGGGTCAGTAATGAAGAGTCGATCAGCGCCCTGTTCCGCTAAGCACTTCGCCTAGCAACAACGTTTTTTGACATTTACCGCCGCACTGGTCGCAAGTCGGCGGTTTTCGCGTTATTAAGGAGACAAATATGTCTAGCGATTACACAGTTAGCGCAACAGTACGCGCAGATGTAGGGAAAGGTGCGAGCCGCCGCCTACGTCGTCTGGAAGGTGAAATTCCTGCTATTGTTTACGGTGGCGAAAAAGCACCACAAATGCTGAACCTGATCCATAAAGATCTGATCAGATTGCTCAACGACGAAGCTTTCTACACGTCTATCCTAACCTTGGATGTTGATGGCCAGAAAGAATCAGTGATATTGAAGGATCTGCAGCGCCACCCAGCTAAATTGCGCGTTTTACACGCCGATTTCCTGCGTGTTGATGCCGACACCCTAATTACGCTGCACATACCACTGCACTTCATTAATGAAGAAAGCTGTGTTGGTGTTAAGCTTGCGGGCGGCAACATCACTCACGCAATGACCGACATTGAAGTTCAGTGCCTGCCGAAAGACCTGCCTGAGTTCGTTGAAGTGGATATGGCTGCAGTAGAAGCCGGCACCATTATTCACATTTCTGACATCGTATTGCCAGCTGGCGTAGAAAGCACAGCATTGGCTCTGGGCGAAGATCACGATCACCCAGTAGCTCACGTCCACGCTCCGCATGGCGGCGCTGACGACGAAGAAGAAGAAGAAGCTAGCGACGAAGAGTAAGTAATAAACTAACGGCCCCTCGGGGCCAATAGTAACAGGCGCCCCATTGACTACGATAAAACTGATCGTTGGGCTGGCTAACCCCGGCCCGCAATATCACGATACTCGTCACAATGCGGGCGCCTGGTTCGTTTCAGAACTGGCTCGCCTGCACCACAGCTCCCTAAATAGCGAATCTCGTTTTTTTGGCGACACCGCCAGAATTCAATACCAAGGCGGCGATCTGCGCCTATTAATACCTACCACCTTTATGAATCGTAGCGGCCAGTCCATCGCTGCACTCGCTAATTTTTACCGAATTCCGGCAGAGGCCATTCTCGTCGCTCACGACGAACTCGACCTCGCCCCCGGCACAGCCCGCTTTAAAACTGGCGGCGGCCACGGCGGCCACAACGGCCTGCGCGATACCGTTGCCCAGCTGGGTAACAACAAGAATTTCCACCGCCTGCGGATTGGCATTGGCCACCCCGGCAGCGCGGCACAAGTCACAAATTATGTTCTTGGCAAGCCACCAGCCGACGAACGCATCAGCATAGATCGGTGCATCGACGAAGCTATGCGCTGCCTACCTGATGCCGTCAATGGCGACTGGGCTAGGGCCATGAATCAACTACACAGCTACAAACAAGGGTAATATCACATGGGATTTAACTGCGGCATCGTCGGACTACCTAATGTCGGCAAGTCCACCCTCTTCAATGCGCTGACCAACGCCGGCATTGACGCGGCCAACTTCCCGTTCTGCACTATCGAGCCCAACTCAGGTATCGTGATGGTGCCAGACCCACGCCTACATGCATTGGCGGCCATCGTGAAGCCCGAGCGCGTGCTACCCGCCACCATGGAATTTGTCGACATTGCCGGCTTAGTCGCCGGCGCCTCAAAAGGCGAAGGCCTGGGCAATAAGTTTTTGGCCAATATTCGCGAGACCGACGCCATCGCCCACGTTGTGCGCTGTTTCGACAACGACAACATTATCCATGTTGCCAATAAGATTGACCCCGCCGCTGACATCGACATCATCAATACTGAGCTCGCCCTAGCCGACATGGAGAGCATCGACAAGCAACTGCAAAAAGTCGTCCGCGTTGCCAGAAGCGGTGACAAAGAAGCAACTGTCCTCAAAAACCTATTCGAAAAGCTTCTTACCCATCTCAACGAAGGCAAGCCTGTGCGCTCACTAAGCTTAGACAGCGACGAACTAGCTCGCACCCAAAGCCTGCACCTGTTGACTATCAAGCCAACAATGTACATCGCCAACGTTAACGAAGACGGCTTTGAGAACAACCCTCACCTCGATGCAGTACGCGCCATTGCTGCAGAAGACGGTGCCATCGTCGTACCTATTTGCAATAAACTCGAATCTGAAATTGCCGAACTCGATGACGATGAAAAAGCCGAATTTCTCACCGACCTCGGCATGGAAGAAGCCGGCCTAGACCGCGTTATTCGCGCCGGCTACCAACTGCTTGGCCTGCAAACCTACTTCACAGCCGGTGTAAAAGAAGTCCGCGCCTGGACAATCCCTGTCGGCGCTACTGCTCCGCAGTCTGCCGGCGTTATTCACACCGACTTTGAAAAAGGTTTCATTCGCGCCGAAGTTATTGCTTACGACGACTTCATTCAATATAAAGGCGAACAAGGCAGCAAAGATGCCGGAAAATGGCGCCTAGAGGGCAAAGAATACGTCGTCAAAGACGGCGACGTTGTTCATTTCCGCTTCAATGTCTAACACGCGCTACTCCGCGCTTGACATAAAGGCCCGAAGCTTGGAAAATGCGCGCCTTCTCTGAACAAGAGAACTGTGGCAAGGTAGCTCAGTTGGTTAGAGCACAACACTCATAATGTTGGGGTCGGCGGTTCGAATCCGCCCCTTGCTACCATTATTCCAAGAAACCACCTAACGGTGGTTTTTTTATACCCCTAGAAAAGTACTCCACTCTCAAAGGGTGGATGAGAACCGCCGCAGCGGTTCGACCAAATGCGACCAGCATTTTAGACGGCGATAGCCGCCCGCAGGGGCAGAAACAGGCCCTAGCCTGTTTCTGATCAATCCGCACCACTCAGCGGCTCGACCCCACTATTTAAAATAAGCTACCACCGTCTTACTAAATTTAACCCAAAGACCATACCGACCGATTCATTCAACCCCAAAACCCGATATTTTAAACATCGATCACAAGTTTTCCGCACAAATCGGTAAATTACGCTAATATGCCTTCATACTTAGTGACTTACTGAGCTAATCTAAGAATATATATAATCTGTCGGCCACTAGGGGCTAAACAGAGCCGCCAAAGAAATAGAGGACACCTGCCATGAAGGTCTTGTTTCGTACCTGCCTATTAACGTCCACCGTATTGTTATTTACTGCCTGCGGAGGCGGTGGCAGTGATGGCGGCCCAACCCTAACCCCTGATGAAAGCACAAACACAGACTCAACAAGCAGCACAGACACTACAGATGGATCAGTAGATACCCAAGTAGTACGTTTTGGCTCTTATTCCGGTACAACATTTACTGCAGGTAAAGTCGCCTCAAACAACACGACACTCAACGCAGGGCAAAGCGCCACTCTGAGCGTATCATTTATAGACCAAAACAATAGCCCAGTAACAGATACTGCTGACATCCTATTTACCTCTCCGTGCATTGCATCAGGAATCTCAGAAATAGACCCCGCAATTGCCACCAATACGAGCGGAACCGTCACAGCCACTTACACAGCGCGCGGTTGCGATGGCGACGACATAATCACTGCGGAAACAAGCGTAGACAGCACCACCTACTCCGCAAACGTTACCATCACTGCAGTCCCGTCACCCTTAGGCTCAATAACATTCGTTTCAGCAGACCCACAAATTATCAACATTAAGGGATCAGGTGGACCCCAGGGCGAGCAATCTGTCGTTACATTCTTAGTTAACAATGAATCAGGCGGCCCAGTCCCCAGCCTAGACGTGAATTTTTATTTGGATACCACTGTAGGTGGAATTACCATTAGCAATGACACAGCAAAAACTAATGCAAATGGTTTCGTCTCCACCACAGTAAGCGCAGGCACAGTAGCAACACCGGTCCGCGTCCTTGCCGAAGCTGTACGCGACGGAAAAGTAATAAGCACAGAATCTAGCCAACTAGCTATTTCAACAGGCTTTCCGGACCAAGATAGCTTTTCCATTAGCGCCACCGAATTAAATATTGACGGATGGAATTTTGAAGGTACAAAGACCATTATTAGTGTTCGCGCAGCAGACAGATTCAATCATCCAGCACCAGATGGCACATCAATTACGTTTTGGACTGAAGGCGCGAAAATAGAACCGAATTGCGTAACTTCTGGCGGTCAATGCTCCGTAGAACTTGAATCGCAGGAGCCACGCCCAGCTAACGGACGTATCACTGTACTAGCCTATGCGATCGGTGAAGAAAGCTTCCTCGATACCAACCCAACAAACGGACAGTTTGATAGCGCTGAATCTTTTGACGATATCAGCGAACCGTATCTCGACCGAGACGAAGACAATACATATGATCTCGGCGACGAAGAGTTCGCTGACTTCAATTCCGATAAGCAGTGGAATGACAAAAATTCTAAATTCGACGGGTTACTATGCGACGCTACAGAAAATGCAATATGTAATCCCGACGCAAATACTACATACGTATTCAATGACATTACTATTGTATTGTCTGGCTCAAATGATCTAAGCGTTACTACATTACCAAGCAGTATTAACCCACTTACTGCCCCAGTGCCAGTCACGGTTTTCATTCAAGATGCTCGCGGGCAAGTCCCCCCAGCCGGCACGACAGTACAAGCCTCAATCACCCAAGGCGAGATCGTCGGAGCTAGCAGCTACAGCATGGCCTCTACAGCGAGTGCTGGACCGGCGTCATTTACATTTCTAGTCGCCCCAGAAGATACTGCTGGCACCGGGCGCCTAGACATCTCAGTAACAACACCAGCAACTGGAGATAGTGGTAGATTCAGCTATTCAAGCTCAGTACCTATAACACAACCGTAAATTTGCTGCAGTAGCCCGCTACCCCATCACACGGAATAGCGGGCCTCATCACAAAGACTATGACAGAAGCGGAAACACCCCACGTACAATTTCTTTAGCCCCCTAAATATTCCCCACAGTCCTTTGTGGTAATATTCCGCGCTTATCTATGCCGACAACTCGCAGTAATTAAATGACCAAACCCGACACCCTCTACTCCCACCCCCACGCCAACCTCGGCCGCTTCGCCTTTGACGAGCATGTCGTAGAAGTCTTTCCCGACATGATTCAGCGCTCGGTTCCCGGCTATGCAACGATTATCGCGATGACCGGGGTTATGGCCGGCCGCTACGCACAGAGCGGGAGCAATGTTTACGATTTGGGGAGTTCACTTGGCGCCAGTACGCTGTCTATGGCGAGAGAGCTGACTGAGCGTGACTGTAAAATTATTGGGGTAGATAACTCCGCAGCGATGATTGAACGCTGCCGCACTTATATTGCCGACGCTACCACGCCAATTGAGCTGCGCTGCGAAAGCATTCAAGACACGCCGCTAAGCAACGCATCAGTCGTAGTCTTAAATTTTACACTGCAGTTTATTCCCGCCACTGAGCGGGCCAGCCTAATTAACAAAATTGCTGCAGCGATGCGTCCAGGTGGGATTCTGATATTGTCGGAAAAGATTCGCTTTGCGGATCAGCACCTGCAGGAGCTCAACACGGACCTACACCACGCCTTTAAACGCGCCAACGGGTATAGCGAATTAGAAGTTGCGCAGAAACGCAGCGCACTTGAGGACGTGCTGGTGCCAGAAACAATTGCAGAGCATCAGCAACGTCTGCGCGAAGCAGGGTTCAGCCGTATCGATGCTTGGTTCCAATGTTTTAATTTCGCGTCACTGGTCGCAATCAAATGATGGATTACAGTAAATTTCTCAGCGCCCTAAGCCAAAACCCACTACTAAACGAGTGGGCAGCTAAATTACCAGAGCAAATCGCTCAAGGCCTGAGCGAGACCCGCTATGGCGACCTTCCCCGCTGGAAGCAGGCGCTTACCGCTCTCCCCGAATTAACGCCGAGTGAAATCTGCTTAGACGCCTCAAGAGTCGGCTGCAATGGCGATGTTACCCCGAGCCAGCGCGAGCACTTGGAAGAGGCATTAAAGGGCCTGCACCCATGGCGAAAAGGCCCCTTCGAGTTATTTAATGTCCATATCGATACTGAGTGGCGATCGGACTGGAAATGGAACCGCCTTAAAGATTCGATATCCCCGCTTAAAGGCCGCACTGTCCTTGATATCGGTTGCGGCAGCGGCTACCATTGCTGGCGTATGCGGGGTGCTGGTGCAGAGCTAGTGGTTGGTATTGATCCAACTCCGCTCTTTGTGACTCAGTACTTTGCCTTACAAAAGTATTTAAACGACCCGAGCGTCGCAGTGCTCCCCATGGGTATTGAACATTTGCCCGCAAAACTCCAAGCCTTTGATACCACCTTCTCGATGGGTATTCTTTATCACCGCCGCTCACCCTTCGACCACCTCTTAGCACTTCGCGACACCCTGCGCAGCGGCGGCCAACTGGTACTGGAAACCCTAGTAATCGACGGTGGATTAGGCGACGCACTTGTCCCGGAAGGTCGCTATAGCAAAATGGGGAATGTTTGGTTTATCCCCAGCACCGCAACATTAGAAAGCTGGCTTAAGAAGGTCGGCTTTAAAAACCCCCGGCTTATTGACGTCAGCCAAACAAGTATGGATGAACAGCGGAGCACCGAGTGGATGCAATTTCATTCCTTGGCTGAATTTTTAGATCCAAATGACTCAAGCAAGACCATTGAAGGCTATCCAGCACCAAAACGGGCAACGTTTATTGCTGAAACCCCCTAAACAGGGGCTTTACAAAGCGTGACATTGATCAAAACTCGAACAATTAACATTCAAATTCAGTCGCAATATGACAGTTTTATGGTACCTTTATTAAAATAACATACGTACTTATGCGTAGCGCCTTGGATGATTCATGTCACTTAGCGATACCGGATTACTCGTTGACCGCCTAAAATCACAATCTCGACAGTGGTTTGGCGAACAGCTGTACCGCTATTTTGAGCGCCTCCAAGACAATTTTCATCGCCGCGCCCTCACCGCAAAAACCAACGCCGAACAGAATGAACTCCTTGCCCAGCAGCTTGCCGTTAAAGCCGGGCAAGACGAAGCATTCCGATTATTTGCCGAGCATGTCAATCAAGCATTTTGCAGCAAGCGCGAGTACGAAACCGGCAATTACCCCGAGCTTGATCGCCTAGCCCAGCAGTTAGAAAAACTGCCAGATGACGGCTTTGCGAATGAAAAACCCGAATTACAGTTTTTTTGCCGGGCGATAGCCCCCATTACCTTATTGGCTGGCTTCCAGCATTTAATGAAACCCCTGCGCCTAGACACAAAACATCGCCATCAAGCGCTGACCATGTTTCAAGGGCTCTTTATCAATGAGCTAAGCAAGCTATATAACAACTTGGCAAGTACGCTGCCAAAACCTGTTCAAGCCCATAACCTTGCCGACTGGATCGCCCACAGCAAGCTCCAACTAAGCGAGAGAAACCTCACCACGCAGCAACGGGCCTTAACCGAATTACGCTTACAGCGGCTACTAAAATTACACGACTACCGCCAGAGCAGCAGCGGCGTTTCACCAATTGAAGCGACAGACAATGAACTTATTGAGGCTGCCGCCAGTATTTTCCACGGTTTAAGCAATCGTCGCCGGCTCTCGCCAAGCATCCTGGCAGCCCTGAACACCCTACAAAATCAAGTCAGCAGTATCGCCCTGCAAGATCGACACAACTTCTTACACTCCCTCCACCCGGCCCGCCAGGTGTGCAGGCAAATCGTCAATGCCCTGAGTCACTGGGATGACGCAGATAACGGTCAGCGCCTGCAATTTGAAGGTGCGCTAAAGATTATTAGCCGAAAATTGGCGAAGAAAGATATCCACGCCAACGACTTCACCCAGATCAGGAAACAAGTTGACGACTGCTGCCAACATCTACTGCAAAGCATCAAGGTTAACGATAAGCGCAATATCAGCGGTGACGTCGGTCAAAAACGTCTAACGCGATTGCGCCGCAAAGTGCACGAAATGCTCGACAAAAAGACCGCTGCACTTAAACTCCCCACCAGCGTCGACAATTTGCTCTACGGCCCAATGACCACCATCGTTTTATATCACTGGTTGCGTCATGGCAGTAACAGCACGCCACTGCGCCGCAGTATGAAATTGATAGACGACATACTCTGGTACATCAAGCCCCACGCCGACTGGTCAGAACTGCGCCGCGCCAAGGCCATGAGCAAAGATCTAGAGACCGAGCTTAGTGACGGCCTAGCCCGCATTAACTACAGCTATCAAGCAAGCCAAGCCCTGATCGAAGAGCTTCACCAACTGCGCATGATCGCCTCAAGCCGCAGCACCAGCCTTAATCGCCCCTAAGCGCGAGTATAGCCCCGACGTACGCGGCTAATATGCGTATCTGGGTGACGGCGCCTCCAAAAAATAGGTATAATTTTGTGCCCGCATGTTTGCTCTTCAGGAGCGAGCTCGGCCCAAACAACTCTCGTTTAATCGCATTTAACCGCGATCACGCACTTAAGGTGATGACTTTGCAACTCGATCAAGCTTCTACAACGCAGCTACGCGAATGGGAAACAACCCTGGCGCAGGAGTATCAGCAGTTTAAAGCCTCCGGCCTCAATCTTGATTTAACACGGGGCAAACCTAGCGCCGAACAGCTCAATTTGTCTGACGCCATCAACACAATTTTAGGCGACGACCTCAGCAACGAAAGTAATACCGATTTGCGCAACTACGGCGGCCTCGACGGCATTCCCGAGTGCAAACGCCTGTTTGCCGACGTACTTGGCGTAGCGAACGACGAAATTTTAATTGGCGGCAATAGCAGCCTCACACTGATGTACTTTGCGGTGCTGTTCGCGCAAAACCAAGGATTCGGTGCCCTCGGCGCAAGCTGGGCCAGTGAAGGTAAAACCACCAAATTTCTCGCGCCGGTGCCTGGCTACGACCGCCACTTTAGCGTGTGCGAGCACCTCGGCATTGAATTGATTCCCGTCGCAATGACCGACGACGGCCCAGATATGGACGCCGTTGAGCAATTATTAAAGGCCGATTCCAGCATTAAAGGCATCTGGTGTGTACCGCGCTTTAGCAACCCGACTGGCACGGTTTACTCAGACCACGTTGTTGACCGTATCGCGCAGCTCGGCAAAATTGCCGGCAGCAACTTCCGGGTATTCTGGGACAACGCTTACGCGGTTCACAGTCTCAGCGACGACGCCCCAGAATTGGCGAGCATAATGGAACGTTGCCGCACCCACGGCACTGAAGACAGCGTATATCTATTTGGCTCCACCTCCAAAATAACCTATGCCGGTGCCGGCGTTTCTTTTGCAGGTATGTCTAACGCTAACCTCAAGGCCTTTACGCAACACTTAGGCATGAGCCAAATAGGCCCCGACAAAATCAATCAGTTGCGCCACGTGCGGTTTTTGAAAGACAGCGAGGGCCTCAAAGCCCATATGCGCGCCCATGCCACCGTGCTCAAGCCGCGTTTTGATATTGTGCTTAAGCATTTACGTGAAGGTTTAGGCGAAACTGGAATGGCGAGCTGGAACGAACCCCAAGGCGGCTATTTCATCTCCTTTGACACCTTACCTGGCTTAGCCAAAGAAGTGGTTAAATTAGCCGCTGACGCTGGCGTTAAATTAACACCCGCAGGGGCAACATTCCCCTATGGCAATGACCCAGAAAACAAGAATATCCGTATTGCCCCCAGCGTACCCAGCCTAGACGAGATCGATCGCGCCATGGCGGTGTTCGTGAATTGCGTGAAGTTAGCCTCGGTGCGCCAGCGCTTAAGCTAAATAGATAGCACAAAAAAAAGGGGGCGCCGATAAAACGGCGCCCCCTTTTTTATTCTTGTTTATATACTACTCAGAGTCTGGCGTGCGGTTAATAGGGCGGCCCGGCGCACTAGGAAAGTGACGCACATTGCTAGCACCACCCTCAACATCAACTATTTTGCCCGCACCTTCTTTTTCTACTTCGTCAATCCGCACAATCGCATGCATAGGGATATAGCTGCGGGTTACACCATGGAACTCATTTTTGAGCTTCTCTTCGCCCGGATTCACCACAATTTGGCTTTGCTCACCAAACACAATCTCCTCAATTTCGATAAAACCGTACATGTCGCTTTGGTAAATAGCGCGCGCGTAGAGTTCATAGACCTTGTTGTTATTGTTAAAAATAACTTTGTAAATAGGAGCTTGGGGCATAGTCTTTCCGTCGTTTAACAGCACTGCAGGGGCGAGAGATCGCACCGGAAAACCGGGCCGCGGATGATAGCATAAATTCGTCAAATCCACTGCACTTCTGGGTTTTAGACCACAATTTAGCTATAATGCCTCCCCAATTTTATTTGCGGCCTTTAGCGGCCTAAATCGTTAACGAATCCTATGCCTGAATCCAGCGAATCGCCCCTCACACCAGCAGCGCCAGAACTCATCGCCAGCTCGGGCAAGCCCAAAAAGGTGTTTATTAAAACCCAGGGCTGCCAGATGAACGAATACGATTCCTCGCGCATTCAGGATTTGCTCGGGGTCAGTCACGGCATGATCCCCACCAACGATCCCAATGAAGCAGATGTGCTGCTACTTAACACCTGCTCAATTCGCGAGAAAGCCCAAGAAAAAGTGTTTCATCAGCTTGGTCGCTGGCGCAAGCTCAAGGCTAAAAATCCCGACCTTATCATTGGGGTTGGCGGCTGCGTAGCCAGTCAAGAAGGCAGTGACATTGGCCGCCGCGCGCCCTTTGTTGACCTTATTTTTGGTCCGCAAACCCTGCACCGCGTACCGGCAATGCTCGACAGCAAAAAACCCAAGGGGCCGATTATTGTCGATGTTACCTTTCCTGAGATTGAAAAATTCGACAATCTGCCCGAGCCGAGTGTTAATGGCCCCAGTGCGTTTGTCTCAATCATGGAAGGCTGCTCCAAATACTGTACGTTCTGCGTGGTGCCCTATACCCGCGGAGAAGAAGTGAGCCGTCCCTTTGACGACGTCATTGCCGAAGTCGCGCAGCTGGCCGCGAAAGGTGTGCGCGAGGTCAATTTACTGGGCCAAAACGTCAATGCTTACCGAGGCGTTAACCACGAAGACGAGATAGTCGACTTCGCCGAGCTCATTCACTTTGTTGCGCAAGTGCCCGGCATTGATCGCATTCGTTACACCACGTCCCACCCAGTGGAGTTTAGTGAGGCCTTGATTCAGGCGTACGCTACCGTGCCCGAATTGGTCGACCACCTGCATTTGCCTGTCCAACATGGCAGTGACCGTATTCTTGCGGCCATGAAACGCGGTCACACCGCCGACGAATATCGCGCCAAAATCGCCAAGCTCAAAGCAATTCGCCCTAATATCAGTTTGTCCTCTGACTTTATTATTGGCTTCCCCGGCGAAACCGATGACGACTTCCAGCAAACTATGCAGCTGATCAAGGACATCGGTTTTGATCACTCTTTCAGCTTTATCTACAGTGCTCGGCCCGGCACCCCTGCCGCGCAGCTGCCTGATGAAACGCCTGAGACAGTGAAAAAAGAACGCCTCGACATTTTGCAGCACCACATTCTGCAAAATGCCGCGCAATTCAGTCGTCAAATGGCAGGCACTACCCAGCGTATTCTGGTTACTGGCGCGTCTCGAAAAGACCCCGGTGAACTACAAGGCCGCACAGAGAACAACCGCGTGGTGAACTTCCCCTGTACTGACCAAAGCGTAATCGGCCAATTTGTCGATGTGGACATATTAGAGGCCTACGCCAATTCCCTGCGCGGCAAAATGCTTTAGGGGATTCGTGCCGGCTTGATTCTCTCGCAAACCAGCTTATGATCTAATTTTCCCAATTTACGCCGCGGTAGCGGCATTCGGTGAATCATTGACTGCACAAGATATACAACGCGTTCTCACCCTAGAACCCAACGACCCGCGCCTATTGGCTGACCTCTGCGGCCAACACGATGCCAACCTTAAGATGATTGAGCAACGCCTGTTCGTGCGCATTGCCGCCCGAGGTAACACCTTTCAAATTAATGGCGCCAGTGAGTCTGTCGATGACGCCGTGCAGCTAATAAAACACCTGTATAGCGACTCCCAAAACGGGGTCGTACTGAATTCTGAAAGCGTTCACCTTAATCTTCAGGAAGCGGGCCTTGAGCAAATAAGCCACCCAAGTACCGACCACGCGCCCGTTGTCATTCAAACCAAAAAAGGCAGCGTCAAACCCCGGGGCGAAAACCAGCAACGCTATGTTAAGGCCATCCAAAGCTGCGACATCAATTTTGGTATTGGCCCCGCCGGTACCGGAAAAACCTATTTAGCGGTCGCCTGTGCGGTTGAGGCACTGATCACCAACGACGTGCAACGCATTTTATTGGTTCGCCCGGCCGTCGAAGCAGGTGAAAAACTGGGTTTTTTACCCGGCGACCTCGCCCAAAAAATCGACCCGTATTTGCGCCCGCTCTACGATGCGCTTTATGAAATGCTCGGCATGGAAACCGTTACCAAGCTGATTGAACGCAATATAATTGAAATCGCTCCCTTGGCGTTTATGCGTGGCCGGACTCTGAATGACTCCTATATCATCTTGGACGAAGCCCAGAACACCACACGGGAACAGATGAAAATGTTTCTGACGCGGATCGGCTTTGGCTCAACCGCCGTTATTACCGGCGATGCCACGCAGATCGACTTACCTCGAGGCACGCCATCTGGCCTTGTTCATGTTATGAAAGTGCTCGGCGATATCGACGGCATCAGCATGACCCACTTTGCCGCTAAAGACGTAGTGCGCCATCCACTGGTACAGCGCATTGTCGAGGCTTACGCCGCCTTCGAAGCCACTACCGGCAGCAGCCAATGAGCCCCACCCATCTCGATCTCGACTTACAAATTGCCTGCGAAGCCGGTGACTTACCCAGCCAAACCCAGTTTGAAAGCTGGGCCAAAGCCGCACTGCAAGCGCATCGCGACGACGCTGAGCTCAGTATTCGCCTCGTCGACATCGCCGAAAGTGCTGAACTAAACCTGCAGTATCGACAAAAGAATGGCCCCACTAATGTGCTGTCCTTTCCCGCCGACCTGCCCCCAGAGTTAGAGCTACCCCTATTGGGCGACTTGGCCATTTGCAAGCAGGTGGTCGAACGCGAGGCCGCTGAACAAGGCAAAGCCTGTCACGACCACTGGGCGCACATGGTAATTCACGGTACACTCCATCTCCTCGGCTACGATCATATCGACGACGATGAGGCAGAGATCATGGAAGCGCTGGAAATTTCGCTTCTAAATACGCTAAAAATTAGCAACCCCTATACCCCAATATGTGAGGACAGCACCCAAAACTATGAGTGAAGATCGATCTAGCAACGATCCAAGTGACAAGTCTTGGATCGAGAAAATAGCCCATGCTTTTTCATCTGAACCCAAAACTCGGGAAGATCTGTTTGAACTGCTTGCTGTCGCCAAACAGAATGAAGTCATTGATGACGATGCCATAAGCATTGTTGAAGGCGCGATGCATATTAGTGATATGCAGGCCCGCGAAATTATGATTCCTCGCCCGCAGATGGTCGTTCTTAAAGCAGACCAGCCCCTCAGTGAGCTGTTACCCATCATTGTCGAAACTGGCCACTCCCGTTACCCGGTCATTGGCGACACCTTAGACAATGTTTTGGGCATCCTGCTCTCCAAAGATTTACTCCCTCTGCTGTGGAAGACCCCCAACAGCGAAGACATCGACATTCGCGACATTCTGCGCCCCGCCACCTTGGTGCCAGAGAGTAAACGTCTTAACGTTTTGCTCCGCGACTTCCGCGAAAAACGCCATCACATGGCCGTGGTCATTGACGAATACGGCGGCGCTGCGGGCCTCATTACCATCGAAGATATTCTCGAGCAAATTGTTGGCGATATTGAAGACGAGTATGACGAAGACGACGATCTGCCGATTCGTAAAATCACTGACAATGACTTTGTGGTACAAGCCCTAACGCCAATCGATGATTTTAACGACTACTTCAACGCAAAACTCAGCGACGAAGAGTTCGACACAATTGGCGGCTTGCTGCTGAAGTCGTTTGGCTACCTTCCGAGCCGCAATGAAGTCGCCCGCTTAGACGACTATGAATTTAAAGTCGTCAATGCCGACAACCGCCAAATTCACTTGCTGCGCATGCGCCAGGTCGCCAAGGTCGAGGAATAAACCAACATACCGGGACACTTTCGCTGTCCCGGCGAACTTTACGCCTCGTTTCAGTCTACACTGCCTAAATACACCGGCAATTAACTGAGCGCACGAGGTCTCTATGTTCGCAAATATTTTTGAGTCGCTTAATACAATCGCTAATACCTTTATAGAATACAGCGCCTTGGTCTTTCTGCTCGGCATCGCGGTCGGGCTTGTGTATCTGGTTTGTATTTATATCGCCGACGTCACCCAAACCCAGCAAGCAATACGTCGAAACTACCCAGTAATCGGTCGTTTTCGCTACCTGTTTGAACATTTAGGCGAGTTTTTCCGCCAATATTTCTTTGCCATGGACAGGGAAGAACTGCCATTTAACCGCTCGCAACGCTCATGGGTGTATCGCGCCGCCAAAAACATCGACACCACCATTGCCTTTGGTTCTACACGCCCGCTAAGCCAGAGCAATGAAGTACTGTTTATGAATTGTTTCTTCCCCACCCTTAGCCAAGATGCAGTTACCACCCACGCCGTTACCATTGGCGAGGGTTTTGCCAAGCACCCCTATACCAGCTCAGCCATATTCCACATTTCAGGTATGAGCTTTGGCGCGATATCAAAACCGGCTATTCGCGCACTCAGCGCTGGCGCAAAGGAAGCCGGCATTTGGCTGAACACCGGCGAAGGCGGTCTGTCGCCTTATCATTTGGAGTCAGGTTGCGACATCGTGTTTCAAATCGGCACGGCCAAGTACGGCGTACGCAACCAAGACGGCCATCTTAGCGACGACAAACTCCGCAATATTGCCAGCCACCCTCAAGTGCGAATGATCGAAATCAAGCTGAGCCAAGGCGCCAAACCCGGCAAAGGCGGAATCCTCCCCGGCGGTAAAGTCACAGCGGAAGTCGCCAATATTCGCGGCATTGAAATTGGCAAAGACTCAATTAGCCCCAACGGCCACACCGATATTCACAGCATCGACGATCTCTTGGACATGATTGCGCGTATTCGAGACATCACCGGCAAACCGGTTGGCTTTAAAGCCGTCGTCGGATTTTCTGAATGGCTAGATGAAATGTGCGTGGCAATTCATGAACGCGGCGAAAAATACGCCCCCGACTTTATCACCATCGACAGCGCCGATGGCGGCACTGGCGCCGCCCCGCAAAGCTTGATGGACTATGTAGGCCTACCAATTCGCCGCAGCCTGCCAATGGTGGTAGATAAACTCTGTGAATACAATTTGCGCAAACGTATCAAGGTGATCGCCTCCGGTAAAATGATTAATCCCGCCGAAGCGGCATGGGCGTTGTGCGTGGGCGCCGACTTTATCGTAAGCGCTAGGGGATTTATGTTTGCGTTGGGCTGCATCCAAGCCCTGCAATGCAATAAAAATACCTGTCCCACCGGTATCACCACCCACGACCCAGAATTACAACGCGGCCTGGATCCAACAAACAAAGCTACGCGAGTCAAAAATTACGCCCTGAATTTAATGCATGAAGTAGGCGTTATCGCCCACTCTTGCGGGGTCAAAGAAGCCCGTGCCCTAGAACGCAGGCACGTTTATTTGATCGACAATAGCGGCAGCCCCGAGCCCCTTACCGACCGCTACCCAGACAAAACGCCCAAGCCCGAATACCTCATTGCCAGCACGGCGGACAACGCCCGCACTGGCGAGGAAAAAATTCCCGCTTTACGCTCAGCAAATGACAAGGACATTCGCCAAGCCTGATTCATAACGGTGCGCTAGCGCGAGCGCCAGCGCACCGTTACACTAGGCCCTCGCTAAATTTGGCCTTCAGCTTGGATCCGCTCTCTGTGAACACCCCGTCACTCGCAACCCCGTCACCGATTAAATTTAGCCGAATGCTGTTTCTCGCCCTCGCCGGCGCTTGCCTGCCGCTATCGCTAGCACCTTTTGACTGGTGGTGGTTGGGTGTACTGGCCATGGCGGCACTGGTTGCCGGGCTCGACCGCAGTAGCGCGAAGCACAGTTTTTTCCTAGGCTGGATCTTTGGCAGTGCCAGTTTCTTAACCGGGGTTTCCTGGGTCTATATCGCCATTCACGACTTTGGCGCAACACCGGCATATCTCGCCATACCAATGACGGCAATATTCTGTATTTTTCTCGGCGTCGTGCCCGCACTATTTTGCTACGCCTATAGCCGATGGGTGCGCGATGGCCGGGGCGGACGCATTCTTGGCTTTGCCGCCATTTGGGTATTATGCGAGTGGCTGCGTGGATGGATTTTTACCGGCTTCCCGTGGCTGTATTTAGGCTACAGTCAACTCCACACACCGCTGAGCGGCTGGTCGCCAGTCGTAGGTGTATACGGCTTGAGTTTCTGGGTTGCCCTCAGCGGCGCAGCGCTTGCGCAGTTTCTTATTGCCCCCAACAAAAACAAGCTATCCAGTGCAGTACCATTACTTGCTTGCGCACTACTTTTTGGCCAAGGCTACCTACTAAAACAAACCGAGTGGACCCAAGCAAAAGACGTCGCCCCCCTCCGCATTGGCGCGGTGCAATCGAATATCTCGCAAGAAAAAAAATGGGCCTACACCCAGTACTGGGCAACGTTGGAACTTTATGACCAGGCATCAGAAAAACTGTGGGCCGATGCCGATCTAGTGATTTGGCCAGAAGCCGCGATTCCCGCGCTGTATCACAATGCCCAGTCCTTTTTCGACTATATCGCCGAACGCGCCGCGGCCAATGACAGCGCTTTAATCACCGGCGTACCCACCCGCTTCGATGAAAACATGTACAACTCAGCCATGGTCATTAGCGGCGGGGAAGGCATTTACCACAAGCAACGACTGGTGCCCTTTGGTGAATACGTGCCCCTCGGCCAATATATTCATGGCCTGCTTAAAATTTTCGATCTACCACTCTCCAGCTTTAGTCGCGGCGGCGCAGAACAATCTCACTTAGCAGTTAAGGGCTGGCAATTGGCGCCGTCAATTTGCTACGAAATCGCTTACCCCGATTTAATCGCCCAAAGTGCACTGGGCTCAGACGTACTCTTCACCATTAGTAATGACGCGTGGTTTGGCCACTCCATAGGCCCCGACCAACACATGCAAATGGCGCAAATGCGCGCCCTGGAAAACGGTCGCGAATTAATTCGGGTGACCAGCACCGGTATCACCGCACTAGTCGATCACCACGGCAATATTCGCAGCCGGGTACCCTCCTTTACCGAAACAGCCCTACGCGGTGAAGTTCATGCCCGCGAAGGGAGCACGCCCTTTACCCGCTATGGCTCAACACCTATTATTTTATTGTGTTTTGCCCTCATTCTGGCCGCGCGGATCTGGCCCAGACAATCGCCCCGCCCCAGCTAAGCTGCTAGAATAAGCGCCCTAAACTTCATCTGCCCGCTGTATAGAGAACTGACATTGCCAATGGACCATCAATACGCCCCACGTGACATCGAAACCTCTGCCCAAGAATTTTGGCATGAGCAAGGCAGCTTCACCGCCGTAGAAGATCCCAGTCGCGAAAAATACTACTGCTTGGCCATGTTCCCCTATCCCAGCGGCAAGCTCCATATGGGCCATGTTCGCAACTACAGCATCGCCGACGTTATCTCGCGCTACCAGCGTATGCTCGGCAAAAACGTATTACAGCCCATGGGTTGGGACGCCTTTGGTTTACCCGCTGAAAATGCGGCAGTCAAAAACAAAACGGCCCCCGCCAAATGGACCGTCGAGAACATCGCCTATATGCGCGATCAGCTCAAGCAGCTGGGTTTTGCCTACGACTGGAATCGCGAGCTAGCCACCTGCAAGCCCGACTACTACCGCTGGGAACAGTGGTTCTTCACCCGCCTTTACGAAAAAGGCATGGTCTACAAAAAGACCTCGGCGGTGAATTGGTGCCCGGTAGATGAAACCGTGCTTGCCAATGAACAGGTTATCGACGGCTGCTGCTGGCGCTGCGATACCCAAGTACAGCGCAAAGAAATCCCGCAGTGGTTTATTAAAATCACCAGCTATGCGGAACAGCTAATTGACGATTTAGACCAGCTCGACGGCTGGCCTGAGCAAGTTAAAACCATGCAGCGCAACTGGATTGGCCGCTCCCAAGGCGTGCAAATGCGCTTTGACTTAGAAACGCCTGTTGCTGGTGCCGACAGCTTTGAGGTCTACACCACTCGCCCCGACACGCTAATGGGCGTGACCTATGTCAGCCTCGCGGCCGAACACCCGATTGCCATTGAAGTTGCTAAAACCAATAGCGAACTCGCCGCCTTTATCGACAGCTGCCGCAATAGCTCGGTGGCCGAAGCCGATATGGCGACCATGGAAAAACGCGGCATGGCCACTGGCCTGCAAGCTCGCCACCCACTGACCGGCGAATTAGTCCCCGTCTGGATCGCCAACTACGTACTAATGGATTACGGCTCTGGCGCCGTAATGGCAGTACCCGCCCACGATCAGCGCGACTATGAATTCGCAAAAAAATATGGCCTTGATATCAAACAGGTTATTGCGCCAGCAAACGACGAAGGCATCGACATTGAAACTGCCGCATTCACCGAAAAAGGCCTATTAGTTAATTCCAGTAATTTCGACGGTCTCGATTTCAGCGCGGCCTTTACCGCGATTTCCGATGCCCTCATCGCACAAGATAAAGGCCGAGTTACCACCAATTATCGGCTACGCGACTGGGGTGTCTCCCGCCAGCGCTACTGGGGCGCACCGATCCCGATGTTTAATCTGCCCGAAGGCGGCGAGATTCCGGTACCCGCCCACAAGCTGCCTATGCTGCTACCCGAAGACGTGGAAATGGACGGCGTGCAGTCGCCGATCAAAGCCGATACCGAGTGGCGCAAAGACGAACTCGACGGTAAGCCCGTAGAGCGCGAGACCGATACCTTCGACACCTTTATGGAGTCCTCTTGGTATTACGCCCGCTTTACCTGCCCCGACTTTGAAGACGGTATGCTCGACCCGGATCGCGCCAATTATTGGCTGCCGGTTGATCAATACGTGGGCGGCATCGAACACGCCATACTTCACCTATTATATGCGCGCTTCTTTCACAAGCTGATGCGCGACGAAGGCTTGGTCGATTCTGACGAGCCCTTTAAGCAGCTGCTCTGCCAGGGCATGGTCTTAAAAGACGGCACCAAGATGTCCAAGTCCAAGGGCAATACTGTCGACCCCCAAGCCCTCATTGAGCAATACGGCGCCGACACCGTGCGCCTGTTTATTATGTTTGCCGCGCCACCAGAGCAGAGCTTAGAGTGGTCAGACAGCGCCGTTGAAGGCGCTCACCGCTTCCTAAAACGCCTGTGGAAATTAGCCGCAACACATTTAGACGCCGGTACCGTGCCTGCGCTAGATACCGCGAGCTTGTCCGGCCCGCAGCAGGATCTACGCCGCAAAACCCATGAGACCATTGCCAAGGTCAGCGATGACTTCGGTCGCCGCCTAACTTTCAACACCGCAATTGCGGCGGTTATGGAATTGATCAATGACGTGTCTCGCTTCCAAGCTCAAGGCCCACAATGCCTAGCGGTAGAACGCGAAGCACTGGAAGCTGCGGTACGCCTACTGGCGCCAATCGTGCCCCATATCAGCCACCAGCTCTGGATTAACTTGGGTCACAGCGAAGCGGTCATTGATGCACCGTGGCCACAGGTCGACGACGCGGCGTTGGTGCGCAATACCATTGAAATGGCAATTCAGGTCAATGGTAAATTGCGCGCCACCATCGAAGTAGCCATAGACGCTGACGGCGAAGCCATTAAAAAACTGGCCAGAGAGCAGGAAAATGTTAAACGCTTTATAGGCGATTTAACGATTCGCAAAGAAATTTTGGTTCCTAAAAAATTGGTGAATATCGTTGCAAACTAATTCCCACAATTCCAAGGCCCATCCGCGCAGGGCCCTGCACGTTTTGCTCACCGCTGCCGCCTGTTTATGGCTCACAGCTTGCGGCTTCGCCCTGCGCGGCAGCACCAGTCTGGCCGCCGACATGCAGCCGGTGTTCATCAGTGCCGAGCGCGACAGCCACGAACTCGCGCAATCACTGAAGCGCCAGTTTGTAATAAATAATGTGGCGGTCGCCAAGCGGCGCAGTGAAGCAAAATTAATTGTGGTGGTTACGCTTCTCGACGAACAAAAACGCAGTGCGGCATTGGATGATGAGGCCCGCGACGCCGAGTACGCCCTTTATGAGTCGGCCCGCCTTGAACTGCAAAGCCCTGACGGTAAGAATCTGAAAGGGCCGCATACGCTCCAACAACGTCGGCTGATTGTAAACGACCCTGACAACCCAGTTGGAGAGGAAACCGAATCCACTATTGTTCGCGCCGAAATGCGCGAGCAACTCAGTATTCGCCTAGCACGCCAAGTTGAGTACTGGTCACATCAAATGCAAGCCCAACCCTAATGAAACTGCGACCAGAGCAATTAGCCGCGCAACTTAAAAAAGCCCTCGCGACTGTCTATTTGGTCTGCGGTGACGAACTTCTTATCACCCAGGAGTGTTGCGACACTATTCGCCATCATTGTCGCAAACAGGGCATTCACGAACGTGAAGTACTCAATGTCGAACGTGGATTTGAATGGGGTCAGCTGATTGATTCCGGGCAGTCCATGTCGCTCTTTGCCGAGCGCAAGCTCATCGAGCTGCGGCTTGGCAACACTAAAATGGATCAGAAAAGCTCGGCAATTCTGCAGGAGTATTTACAGAATGCCGACGGTAGCAATATTTTACTGGTGAGCTGCGGAAAATTAGACAGTCGTAGCATGAACAGCAAATGGGTAAAAGCCCTCGACGCCGCAGGTGTGGTCATTCAGGTATGGCCCATCGAGCGACAGCATTTGGGTAACTGGATTATGCAGCGGATGCGTAGCATCGATTTGAATGCAGAGCCCGATGCTGTGCAATTGCTTGCTGATCGCGTTGAAGGTAATCTGCTCGCCGCCGATCAGGAAATTGCCAAACTCAAAATTCTTGCCGGCGATCGCACCATCACCGCCGAAGTGGTCGCCAGCGCCGTCGCTAGCAGTGCCCGTTACGATATATTTAAACTGATCGATGCCGCTTTAGATGGGCAGGCTGGCAACGCCCTGCAAATGCTCAACAGCCTACTAGCAGAAGGCGGTGAAGAGATTCCTATGCTCGGCGCTATTGTCAGGGAAATTCGCAATTTGTACGCTTGCGCCCTAATGCTAGAGCAAGGCCAGAATATTGATCGAATTTTAGACAGTCAGCGAGTGTGGGATAAGCGCAAAGGTTTATACAAAAGCACATTACGCCGTTTAAGAAGCCGTCATTTAGGTGCACTACTGCAACTCGCTACGCGTATCGACGCCGCGCAGAAGGGGCAAAGCGATGAGAATGCAAAATTGCTATTCAGCAATTTAGTCTCGGCGCTAGCAGGTCAACGTCTGATAGGCCGAGTTGCATAAAGAGACTCTACACTTCTTTGAATAACGGTGACTTCTCCTCACCCTACGCTTCGCTAGGGTGAGGCTTCTCACTTCTTAGGCCGCTGCCGACACTGTGCCGGTCTTACGCAGGCCTCCATGAGCAGAAACGACGAGCCCCGTCGCTTTTAACTTCAGAATACCTTGC
>NZ_BAABDM010000012.1:0-112445 GCF_039539625.1 Zhongshania borealis
CCTGACTTGCGGAGGTTATCGAAAAGTTCTGCTCTTTGGAGTCGATCCTATTTTGCCTGCTCTGCCGGTGGAGCGCCTATAGAAGTGCTTCGGCAGTACATCGAGCAACAAGAAACCCCACCAGGCTGGCGCCTGGACGCCTTATATCCCCGCCCGAATAGGGGCGAGGGTTTACGGCGCAACTGCTAACAAATCACATGCAGAATAAAGCTCGTGCAACACAGCGTGGCAAGCGAATTACCCCCTAGCGCCGCTGAAGCGCTCTTCTTTTAGCCTGCCGCAACCGCTGTGGCCGACGCAGGCGCCACATTGCCAACCCCGAGGCAATTAACACCACCGGGCTAAAACCTAATATTGCCCAAACTACCCGACTCCAATTCCCAGCAAAATCGCCGAAGTGAAGACGCCGGAAACTGTTTTTCATTTGATCCACTGAGTCGGAGTCACGAATATCACGCATGGAGACATACCCCCCAGTTCGCGCGTTGTAGCGAACAGTATTGGCAAAGTTACTATAGAGACGATGCTGTTCGGTAGACCCTCCGAAAATACCAATGCTATAGCTAGGTTTACTCGGGAGCGAGATAAAGCTCGGCGTCAAACCCACCACACGCAGCTGACTCTCTTGGACTAGCGCATCAATCGACAGCGCCGGATTATATAAACGCTCACCAACGACATAGGCAGTCGATGGCGGTTTCTGCACGCTATGACGTAACTGACTTATATTCCAAAATGCCCCGGTAAAACCAAGCACCAATAATACTGGCGCAGAAATCGCGCCGAGTAATTTATGGATATCGCCGAGATAAATTATCGGCCGCGCCCGGTAACGCAAGGTGAACAGCACCTTCCAAAATTTGCGATGTAATATCAGGCCGACAAGCGATTGCAGACACAGCAATACCGCCACAACGGCGCCGAGCAGCAAACCGAGGTGGCCCGCCAAAAATGTATAGTGGAACTCCCTAACTAGATCAGTTACATAATATTTCGGCGACGTAGGTGGCGACAAAGCCCTACCGCTGTATTGATCAAAAAACAGGGATGACCACTCACTACCGCCGCGCGCCATAACATAAACAAGGTCGGCTCGACCGGGATCCGCATACATCTGCCAGCCAGTGACTTCATAGTCAGGGTAGGTTTGGTAGAAAGAACTCAGCAATTCATCAAAAGACCGCCACACCTCGTTACCCGGAGCAAGCCGAACAAGCTCAGGCATCAGCAGCGCATCGACCTCATGCTTAAACACCAATACGCTGCCGCTAAGGCTAATCAACAAGAGTGGCACACACAGCCAAAAAGCGAGTAGGCGGTGAACTTTAAAGAGGATTTTATTCATTAAAGGGACGAGTAAATAGCAAGGCTGACTCAAGGGTGCTATTTAGGCGACCGTACAGAGACTGCGGCCGCCTGATTACAACAAAATTAGCCGCGAATACGGCGCACCCTAAAGTTACGACCCTTGAGCTGGCCTTCGCTCAACTTACGCAGCGCGTCAGCGGCCACATCATTACGCACAGCCACATAAGCGGTATTGTCGAATACGTGGATTTTACCCACGTCGGTGCCGGCTATGCCGTCAGCACCCGTAAGTGCACCAACAATATCGCCAGGGCGAATTTTTTGCTTTTTGCCGCCATCGATCTGCAGGCAAGCCATCGGCGGCTTGAAAGTGGGCTTATCTAAATAATTCACCTGGGGCAGCGCCTCCGGCACAATTTTATTGCCGCGCATTTCTTCTATCCGGGCAATTTTGGCACTTTCACGTTCGGTATACAGGCTACAAGCAATACCTTTACCTCCAGCACGGCCGGTACGGCCAATCCGGTGAATATGCACTTCAGCGTCGCGGGCGATATGGTAGTTAATCACCGCGTCGAGGGCGTCGATGTCTAAGCCTCGGGCGGCAACGTCAGTGGCCACTAGAATTGACACGCTTTTATTGGCAAAGCGCACTAGCGTTTGATCCCGCATCTTTTGATCCAAATCGCCGTGTAAAGCCTGCACACTAAAACCTGCTTCGCGAAGATCGTCACACACCTGCTGGGTTTCATGGCGAGTATTGCAAAAAATAACCGTGGAATCTGGACGGTAGCGCAGTAGCAGCAGTTTTACCGCGACAATACGCTGAGTATTGTCTGCCACTTTAAAAAAGTGCTGCGCAATACTTTCATTGTCGTGGGTAGACTCCACTTTAACCAAAAGCGGCCGCTGCATAATACGGGTGGCAACATCCTGAATTTCGTCAGGATAGGTTGCGCTAAACAACAGGGTTTGCCGCTCTTTAGGGATATAACCGATGATGGTATCGAGGGCATCTTGAAAACCCATTTCCAACATGCGGTCTGCTTCATCTAAAACAAGGGTATTCACATTATCTAATTTAAGCGTGCCTTTGCGCACATGTTCTTCAATACGACCAGGGGTACCAACCACAATATGCGCGCCGTGTTCTAGGGAGCCAACTTGCGGACCAAAGGGCATGCCGCCACACAGCGTTAACACCTTAATATTATGAATAGTACGCGCTAACTTACGCAGCTCTTTAGCAACCTGATCGGCCAATTCACGAGTCGGGCACAATACCAAAGACTGCACATAAAACTTTTTTACATCTAATTTTTGTAACTGGGTAAGACCGAAGACAGCGGTTTTTCCCGAACCGGTTTTACCCTGTGCAATAACGTCTTTACCGTGCAAAGTGTGCGGCAAAGCCTTGGCCTGAATGGGGGTCATCTCGGTATAGCCGAGCGAGCTCAGGTTTTGCAATAACGAGGGGTTAAGCGGAAGGGTAGAAAATTCTAGCTGACTCACAATGTGTATCCTGTAATACCGCCAGAAAAATGCGCGGCGGTGGCGCGATGGAACCGGATGTTAAATAGTGTTGCTGAAATGAAAAAAGGGCAAGACCCGTAGGTCCTGCCCCTTTAGCATTCAATCCACAAGGGTTTGAAGCTGGCCGCTGCCCGAGGGCGCGGCCGCATAGCAAATTACAGTGCTACGATGTTCTCTGCCTGAGGACCTTTCTGGCCCTGAGTAACAGTGAACTGAACCCGCTGGCCTTCAACCAAAGTTTTGAAGCCTGAACCAGAGATAGCGCTGAAGTGAGCGAAAACGTCTGGGCCAGATTCTTGCTCGATGAAGCCAAAGCCTTTAGATTCGTTGAACCATTTTACTGTGCCAGTAGTAGTAGACATAATTTTATTCCTGAAATATTCAAAGGTAATTTTTGATCTGAAATCAGATCGATTAGGCTGGAAGTGATTCTATTACTTATGAAGTACAGGACGAAAACTACAGACAGGACTTCGAAATGGTGTACATAAATATAGGTCGAACTTTCTAGCTGCGATTGAGTATATAGAGATTTCAGACGCTGTCTACCCCCTATTACCAGTAAATCACTGTGGAATAAACCTATAAGCTGCGGATATTCATCATTTTATCCCACTTAGCTCGCCTTTAAATCGGCCGTAATGCCCCAGCGATCCACAGACAATCCAAACTAACAGCCCAAACACCTGAAAACTCCAGCAAAAAAACGCCAATCATCCCAGCATTGACGGCGCCAACCCAAATACAGCGCTTAAACCTCTGGCGCATCCCGCTCAGCGGCAGCAGCCCGCTCCGCCTTAGAGATATAACGGGGTTTATTATTTGGCTGGCTTTTGGCATTGGCCTTTTTTATCTTTTGGTTGAGTACCTTATTCATTTTCTTTTTGCGATTCATAACGGCACCTATGCCTATGCGGGAGAGTGTTAATTACATAGACTTTGCGGTGGTTTTAAAACACCCATCAGCTATATATTAATGTCAGCGATAGACCACTGAGCGACGCTATCATACGCTGAATACCGCACAGGCAATATATAAGCCCAAGACACCATCGCCCCGCCCAACCGTAAACGCACGACTATTCTGTTTCGCTAACTAATCGTTTATCGGCAATAACTAACTGCACGACAGGGTCCTTAATATCCCAACCACCCCCGATTACCGCTGCCAATTGCAGAGATGCCTGCAGACGACTAGCAATGGTTGCAAGGCGTGTACGGCGCGTACTGAGGGTTTGATTCTGAGCAATAGCGACTTCCAAATAACTGACTAAACCCGATCTATAGCGGTTGCTAACAATGCGTTCGTTTTCTTCGGCCAGCTTCAGCAATATATCTTGCTGCTGAATTTTTTTCTCCAGCAAAGCTAATGTCGCAAGCGTATTTTCCACCTCAGCTAAACTGTCCAAGACGGTCTGCCGATAGACTGCGAGCTGCTCATCGTACAGCGCAACAGCAATGGCCTTGCTCGCTCGCCGTGCGCCACCATCAAACAAGGTCTGCACCAACGATGGCCCTATGGACCAAACGGCATTTGGTGCATCGAATAGGTCGCTAAACCTCGCCGTGTTTGCACCGTAACCCGCGCTTATACTGAAGCTTGGCAACCACGCCGCCTGTGCCACGCCTATTTCAGCGCTGGCGGCAGCCAACTCCCGCTCAGCCGCAACTACATCGGGGCGCCTAGAAATAAGTGTCGAAGGCAGGGCGATCGGCAATTCCGGCAGAACTGGCAAACTTGGTGCCGGCGCCAAAGCAAAATTGACCGGTGCTTTGCCGAGCAACACCGCGATGGTATTTTCTTCAATAGCACGCTGGCTGGCTAAATCGATAAGGTCTGATTTTAAGGCCTGGCTCTGGGTTTCGGCCTGAATCACATCTGAACGCGGGACGATACCGGCCTTATATTGATTGCGGGTCAACTGAGTGGAGCGATCATAAGTTTTCATCGTTTGCTCAAGAAGATCGCGCTGTAAATCCAGCGCCCGCAGCCGAACATAACTCTGGGCAACAGCCAGTTGAATTGTTAAACGCGCGGCCACCATATTCGCAGCACTGCTTTGCAAATTGGCATGACTAGCTTGAACGCTTCGACGAACACGTCCCCATAAATCCGGTGCCCAACTCAAGCCAAGGCGAGCGCTGTAATTTTCGCTACCGAGCGTGCTGGCACCACCGCTGCGATCACCACTTAGAGTCAAATCTAACTGGGGGCTATAGTCACCCCGCGCCAACCGCCACTGGCTCTGGGCAGCTCGAAAACGGGCCTCTGCTTGCGCCAAGGTTTGATTAGCTTCCGCAGCCTGATTAAGCAATAAATTTAAATCGGGGTCATTGTACGCCATCCACCACTCGCCCTGCGCGGCCCAACTTTGCGGCGAAGTGGTTTGCCAGCCGGAATCGTATTTAAACTCTGCAGGCACCATCGACTCCGGCGGCTGGTAGTCAGGCCCGACCATGCACGCCGACACGCTAAACAACAGCGACAACAGAAAGAAATAATTTATTTTTGCTCGATTCATATAATTCATATCACTTGTTTTCGACCACTGGCGCAGGTGATTTATCGCGTAGCATGTATTGCCGCAGCCGCTCTAAATAAAGATAAATAAGGGGAGTGGTATACAGCGTTAACAACTGGCTAACAGCGAGGCCGCCAATAATAGTAATGCCCAATGGCCGCCGCAATTCGGCGCCCTCGCCAAAACCAATGGCCAGAGGCACCGCGCCCAAAAGACCGGCGAGATTTGTCATTAGTATGGCGCGCAGCCGCAGCCTAGCTGCCTCACGAATGGCCTGCTCTGGTGACATACCGTCGCGGCGCTGCGCTTGCAGGGCAAAGTCGATCATCAATATGGCATTTTTCATGACAATGCCAATCAATAAAAACAGTCCCAATAAGGCAATTAAACTTAATGGGGTTTGGCTGGTTTTCAAGGCCAGCAAAGCCCCGATGCCCGCCGAGGGCAGGGTCGACAAGATAGTCAGTGGGTGCAAGGTACTTTCATACAAAATCCCCAAGACTAAATACACCGCCAGCAACACCCACAGTATCAACCAAGGCTGGCTGAGGTCCGCACCAAAACTTGGACGACCGCCATCCGGGGCAACGTGAACCGAGGTGGGCAACATAATTTTATCTAACGCCTCGGCAATGGCGGCTTCGGCCTCAAGGGCCGACACACCCGGGGCAAGACCATAACCGATACCTTCAGAGGCAAACTGGCCTTCGTGACGAATGCGGTCTTCACCCATGCCATAGTCCCAAGTTGCAAAGGTAGACAGCGGCACTCGGGCACCATCGCTGGTAAGCACGTTGAGTTGACTGAGTACCGCCGGCTGCGAGGTATAGCCCGGGGCCAACTCCATGACGACTCGATACTGATTCATATCGTCGTATAAGGTGGCAACCTGGCGCTGAGAAAACGCATTATTCAACATCGACGCGACGGTGCTCATATCCACGCCATACTGCTTCGCCAGCTCACGATCAATATTAAGGGTGACCTGACGCGCATCTTCATTGCCAATGGAATCCACATCGACCAGCTCAGGCAAACTCTGCATGGCCTCGGCGGCGATACGACTCCATTTATCAAGCGCTTCTAGGGAGTCTGATCGCAAAATAAGCTCATATTCATTGCCACTAAATGGCGAGCCAAAGCGAATATCTTGATCCACCATAAGACGCAATACCGCGCCGGGCACTTTAGGGGCATTCGTTCGCAAACGATCGACTACCGCCTGCGCAGACACACCTCGCTCCGACAGCGGTTTTAAATTCAATGTGATGTGGGCATTGGTCAAACTGCTGGTCCCAGTGACATCAGCAACGGCGGGATCGGCAAGAATATACTGCCGAAACACTTCAATTTTGGGCTGCATCAATTGAAAAGAAAAACCGTCATCACCGCGTACAAAGCCGCGCACCTGCCCGGTGTCTTGCTGGGGTAAGGTCGTTTTTGGCAATGCGATATACAAATAAGCATTACAGGCAATCACTCCAGCCAATACCAACATAACCACGATGCCGTGCCGCAGCGCCCAGTCTAGGCTGCGTATGTAGCCATTTTTTAGCGATTCAAACATTTCATGACTGTAAGCCGCCAGGGTAGTTTCAAATCTCGCAACAACGCTTTCTCTGTTACTGATTGTTGTGCGTGATCGCAACCAGCGCGCACATAAGCTCGGTGTGAGAGTGAGTGACACCAGCAAGGAAATAAGCATTGCCGCAGCTAAGGTAATGGAAAATTCGCGGAATAAACGCTCAACCACCCCCCCCATAAACAGTATCGACACAAACACCACAACTAAAGCTAAATTCATCGCCAGCAGGGTAAAGCCAACTTCCTTGGCCCCTACCAATGATGCCTGCAGTGGTGACAAACCCGCTTCAATATGACGTTCAATATTCTCAAGTACCACAATGGCATCGTCGACCACTAAACCGCAGGCTACTACGAGCGCCATAAGTGATAAATTATTTAAAGAGAAACCGTAAAAATACATTGCCACAAAAGCACCGATCAACGAGACCGGTATGGCGATAGCGGGGATTAATGCAGTGCGCAAACTCCCCAAGAACAACCACACCACCAGCAGGACCAAGATCACAGAGATCAACAAGCTCAACTGTGCTTCGCTGAGGGTGGCACGAATAACTGGCGAGCGATCCATGATCACGGCCAACTCACTGTCGGCGGGCATCAGGGCACGTAGCCGGGGTAATTCCTCGTAAATCGCGTCTATAGTTTCAACAATATTAGCGCCACCTTGACGACTGATCATCAGCATAACGGCGGGGCGGTCATTGTGAAAACCACTACTGTAGCGGTCTTCTACCGACTCAAAAACCTCCGCCACGTCGCCCAAGCGCACCACCGCGCCGTCACTGTAACGAATCACCAAATCACGGTATTCACTGGCCTTGCGCAAAGGATCATTCGTGCTCACCCGCCAGCGATGTTGGCTATCCTCGATAACACCGAGTGGTCGCAAGGCATTATTGGCTTGACTGATGGCGCTGCGAACTTCGTCCAGCGCAATGCCTCGATGCAATAAGGCACCAGGGTCGAGCTGCACCCGAACAGCAGGCAGAGATGCCCCACTCACCCCGACTTCACCAACACCAACAATCTGCGCCAATCGCTGCGCAAGAATAGTGGAGGCCGCATCGTAGAGCTTACTTGGCGACAAATTGTTTGAGCTTAGCGCCAATCCCATAATGGGCGCTTGGGAAGGGTCAATTTTGCGGTACTCTGGGTTGCCCGGCATACCCGCAGGCAATTCACCACGCACTACATTAATTGCTGCTTGAACGTCTCGCGCAGCCTCATCAATATTGCGATCGAGATCAAAGGTCAATACCACCTGCGCTGACCCTTGGTTGCTCACCGATGAAATCGCGGCAATACCACTGATACTGCCCAACGCCCGCTCAAGCGGCGTTGCTACCGTAGCCGCCATACTTTCTGGGCTAGCGCCGGGTAAACTCGCGCTAACGCGAATCACCGGAAAATCTACTTGGGGTAGCGGCGCCACTGGTAACAAGCGCCACGCCAACAGGCCCACTAAAATTAGGGCCACAGACAGCAAGCCCGTCGCCACTGGTCGGTAGATAAAAGGCCGCGACAAATTCACTTTTGACTACCTGAAGCGACAGTGCCATCGTCTAGCGCAATATCTGTTTCGCTGTATTCCGTCCCACGAAAGCGGTCAAAAAATAAATATACCACCGGCGTGGTAAACAGGGTTAAGACCTGGCTCACCAATAAGCCGCCGACCATAACCAAGCCCAGCGGCTGCCGCAATTCAGCGCCGGAGCCTCCGGCCAACATCAGCGGCAAGGCGCCAAACAACGCTGCCAAAGTAGTCATTAATATTGGTCGAAACCGCATTAGTGCCGCACGATGGATTGCCTCGCGCGGGTTCATACCGTGGTTGCGCTGAGCATCTAAGGCAAAGTCCACCATCATGATGCCATTTTTTTTAACCAAACCAATCAGCAATACCACACCGATGACCGCCACCATATCCAGTGACCTACCGGTAATAAGCAGCGCTAACAGCGCGCCGACTGTCGCAGAAGGCAAAGTTGAAAGTATGGTGATGGGGTGAATCGTGCTTTCATATAACACACCTAACACCACGTACATTGTCGCCACCGCCGCCAACACCAACCACAAGGTATTGGCCAGCGAGGCTCGAAATGCCTCAGCGGCCCCCTGAAAACGACTCTCTATGCCCAGCGGCAAATCAATCGCTAACTGCGCTGCTTCGATCGCCTTTACAGCCTCCCCCAGTGATGCACCCTTGGCCAAATTGAACGATAGCGTCGCGGCGGGAAATTGGCCCTGATGGTTAATCACTAAGGCCGCTTTGCGCTGCTCTATACTTGCCACGCTGCTCAGCGGTGCCGGCACGCCCGAAGCCGTCGGCACATACAAACTTTTTAGCGCTGCCAAACCACTGCTTTGCAAAGGATCAACCTCCAAAACCACACGGTACTGATTCGACTGAGTGAACAGGGTCGCAATTTGGCGCTGGCCATAAGCGTTTTGCAGCGTGTCGGCAATAGCAGACACACTCACGCCTAGTCGCGCCGCCGCATCGCGATCAATATTGATATAGGCCTCTTCGCCTTGTTGCTGCAAGTCGCTGGCAACATCCTCTAGCTCTGGACGCTGTTGTAATACCGCCATCAGCTTCGGCACCCATTCGCCAAGTTCAGCGGTGCTAGCAGCCGTTAGGGTGAAGCGATACTGGGTGCGACTGATTTGATCTTCGATACTCAGCTCTTGCACTGGTTGAAACCAGGCCTCGATTCCCGGCACGGCCTCGGCTCGCTCTCGCAACCGCGTCATCACCTCAAACACCGATTCGCTACGTAAATGATGGGCGGGCAAATTGATAAACATGCGGCCACTATTTAAAGAGGTATTACTGCCGTCTACGCCAATAAAAGAAGACAGGCTCGACACACCAGGATCTTCTAAAAGCGCAGCCGCCAATGCCTGCTGGCGACGAGACATCGCCGTAAAAGAGGAACTTTGCGGCGCCTCGGTAACAAGCTGAATTACCCCACTGTCCTGCACCGGAAAAAAATCTTTATCTACGGCAAAATAAAGCAACACCGTGACTACAATTGTGGCCAACATGGCCAGCATTGCCGCAGGCTGACGAGCCAAAACCCAATCCAACATTTCGCCATAACGGGCGATAATGCGATCCATTGTCCCGGTACCCTGCTCTTCTGTGTGCAGTGGCTGGCGTAACATTCGCGCACACATCATGGGTGTTAAGGTCAACGACACCACCAGCGAAATGCCGATAGCGACCGCCAAGGTCACCGCAAATTCATGGAACATGCGGCCAACCACATCGGCCATAAATAGCAGCGGTATCAATACTGCGATAAGCGACAATGTTAAAGAGATTAAGGTAAAGCCAATTTCCTTAGCGCCCTTTAGGGCGGCCACTAGCGGTGTATCACCGTTCTCGCGGTGGCGCGCAATGTTCTCCAACATCACGATGGCATCGTCGACTACAAAGCCAGTGGCGATGGTCAAGGCCATAAGACTTAAATTGTTAATTGAGAACTCGGCTAAATACATAAACGCAAAGGTACCAACCAAAGAAAGCGGCACCGCGACGCTGGGAATAATGGTGGCAGGCACACTGCGTAAAAAGGCAAAGGTCACCAAGACCACCAAACCGATCGCGAACAGCAGTTCCTTTTGCACGTCTTTCACCGAGGCGCGAATACTATCAGTGCGGTCACTCAGCACAGTAACATCCACCGCCGTTGGCATGGTTGCAGAAAGCTGCGGCAATAAAGCCCGCACTCGGTCAGCGACTTCTATGACATTCGCACCCGGTTGCTTTTGAATATTCAGCAGCACCGCTGCTTGGCTATTGGCCCAAGCCGCCAGGAATCGATCTTCTGCACCATCACTGATTTTTGCCACATCACCCAAACGCAGTGGCGCACCATCTTGGTAGGCGATAATCAGCTTTTCGTAATCCTTTACCGAGCGAATCTGATCGTTGGCATCGAGTAAGGTCGTGCGATTTGGGCCGTCAAAGCTCCCCTTAGGTTGATTGACATTAGTCGCCGTAATCACCGAACGAATTGCATTCAAGCTCAAACCATAAGCAGTAATTGCTGTGGGGTTAACTTGAATACGCAGCGCTGGGCGCTGACCGCCCGCCAAGCTCACGAGTCCTACGCCCTGCAACTGGGCCAATTTCTGTGCCATGCGGGTGTCGACTAAATCGTGAACCTCCGGCAACGCTAAGCTGCCCGAGCTGATCGCCAAGGTCATAATTGGTGCGTCGGCGGGATTCACTTTGCGGTATATTGGCGGGGTGGGAAGATCATTGGGCAGCAAGCTATCAGCAGCATTCAATGCAGCCTGCACCTCTTGCTCGGCCACCCCCAAATCGACCTCTAAGGCGAACTGTAGGGTGATGACCGAGGCGCCACCTGAACTGGTGGACGCCATTTGTTTTAAACCGGGAATCTGCCCCAGCCGTCTCTCCAAAGGTGCCGTGATCGTGCGTGCGGTCACATCTGGCCCAGCGCCGGGGTGAAAGGTGAATACTTGAATAATGGGGTATTCCACCTGAGGCAGTGCCGCCACCGGTAAGAGTCGCCACGATAAAATCCCCGCGGCTAACAGCGCAAACATTAATAGCGAGGTCGCCACCGGCCGCAGAATAAAGGGGCGTGAAATACTATTCATCAGCGCGCCTAATTTTCACGTGGTGGCGCAGTGGCGCCATTGCGGTCAGGCCGATGACCATCCGCGCCATTGGCCCCGCCTTCGCGCATGTCCTTACCCTCGCGTGGACCGCCCTCCCGGCGCTCACCTTTTGGTGCATCGAGTGAGCGCGGAGCTTGATCAAACTCAGGGGACGCATCACCCTCAACGATAACGCTACGACCATCACGCAAACGATCCAAACCTTCCAAGACTACCCGTTCACCTGACTGCAAGCCTGACGTAATGGCAACACGATCACCATCGACAATGCCGGTTGTCACTTCGCGAGTATAGGCTTTGCCGTTTTCAACCACGTAAACATAGCTGCCTTGCGAACCGTGTTGAACGGCGTCGGCGGGAATGGTTAAGGCATCATCAATACTGTCTAGCCGCAGCCGTACATTGACGAACTGATTTGGGAATAGCGAGTTATCAATGTTTTCAAATGCGGCCTTGGCGCGCAATGTACCGGTGGCGGTGTCGATTTGATTGTCGAAAGTCAGTAATTTTCCGGTGGCAATAACGGTTTGCTCATTGCGATTCAAGGCCTCAACCTGCAGTGGCTTGCCGCTATTAAATGCCGTTAAAAGAGCAGGTACTTCGACCTCTGGCACAGTAAAGATCACTGCAATAGGCTTGGTCTGAGTGATGGTAACCAAACCCTCACTGTCGTTTGCAGTAATAAGATTACCCGCATCAACCCGTCGTAAACCGAGACGCCCAGAGATCGGCGCTACAATACGCGTCCACGACAGCTGCAAGCGCGCATCGTCGACTTGGGCCTGCTGACTTTTGCGGGCGCCCTGTAATTCCCGCACCAAGGCCGCTTGACTGTCGAGTTGTTGGCGGGCAATAGAGTCTTCGGCATAAAGCCCTTGGTATAATTTTAAATCCGCTTCAGCATTGGCAAGCTGCGCTTGATTTTGCTGCAGCTGTCCCTGAGCTTGATCAAGCTGGGCTTTGTATGGCAGGGGATCGATCTCAGCCAGTAGATCGCCTTTTTGTACTTCAGTACCCTCAGTGAACGCAATGCGGTTTAACACCCCGCCAACCCGACTGCGGACAATAACCGTATTGAGCGGTGTCACTGTGCCGATGGAGCGAACTTGAACATTTAAGCCGCCCATTTCTACTGGAACCACTCGCACCGATGTGGTTTGACCACCCCAGCCGCGCCGCATCACTGGCTCCGGCGCTGGCGGCGTACGCCCGAGCAAATACCAAATGCCGACCACAAACAGCAGCAATAACACCACCCCAAAAGCAGTTTTCTGGGTACGACTCAAACGCGGGGAATTATTCATATTAAAACCAATGCAATTGCTGCAGCGCTGAAGTCACCGTCCTCGCTCAGCAGAGAAAATCCATATTCATGTTTAAACACAGCAAAGGCGAAATTCCTTCGCGCGTAAGGCAAAATAGTTTTTCTGAGTATACCTGCTGAGCAAAGTTAGAAAAGCATGCACGCTACAATGCCCTATATGAACGTAGCTTCGTCACATAAAGCCGGCTTCAAACAAGTGCAGCAGGACCGCTGCTAATCAAAAGCATAAGGGCTTAGTCGATACTTAGGGCCAAGGCCCTCTCCAATCCGTAAGCTTGACTTACTAGGACAACGATACCGCATTAGGAGAGGTATTTTTTGAAAAAGTCGACAGCGACTTTGATTTTAGGAACCGTGTACTGCGGCTGTTGATACAACATGTACACACTACTGGCCGGATGGCTAGCCGCGATCGACAAAATTTCTGGCAGAGGCACCCAGCACAGCCGTCCGTCGGCAATTTCTTCTTCAACACTCCAGCTCGGCAGCATTGCTACCCCCTGGTCGGTTAGTAAGGCCTGACGAATAACCCGAAAGCTATTACTAATTTGTGCGGTACTAATATCAACACGTTGCCATGTCCCCTGACGTTCCACGTGCCAATGCAATATCTGTGACGGGCTGCGGTACAGCAGTGCGCGGTGATGACTAAGCTCGGCAATGGTTTGCGGCATGCCATACTGAGCAATATAAGACGCGGAGGCACAAAGCCGATGAGTATTATCTTCTAGGCGCTGAGCAATCACCCGACCATCCGGTTCACTGCCGCCACGAATGGCAATGTCGATGCCGTCACGCTGGAGGTCGGCGGGTCGATTAGACAACTCAAGGTCGATGACGATTTGCGGGTAGCGCGACTGGAATTCTTGCAGGAGTGGCAGCATCCTAAATTCACCATAGTGCGGCAGCGCGCTGATGCGCAGCACACCGGAAGGTGCATTTTGATAACTGCCGACTCGGCCCTCGGCTCGCTCGATTGCAGCCAGTATGTCTTTGGATTCATTGAGATATATTCGGCCAATTTCGGTGAGCGCCACATGCCGCGTACTCCGCTTCAATAACGCCGCCCCGAGTTCCGATTCCAGCGCTTGAATACTACGCGACACCGCCGACACGGGCACATTCGCGGCCTTTGCGGCTCCGCTAAAACTCCCCGCCTCAGCGATACAGCACAGGTGATACATAGCCTTAAGCTTGTCCATTGTTGCAAATCCAGCAAAAGTATTTCGTAATATTAGCCGATTATCTTCTGTTTTTGAAAAAGTATACTAAACACCTAGCAATGAAAGCATCATTTGTCTTTTTTGAGGTACCACATGAACACCAGTGCTTTATTTACCCCCTTTGAACTAGGTCAACTTAAGCTCGCCAACCGCACCGTGATGGCCCCAATGACACGTGGGTTTTCACCCAATGGTATTCCTACTGATGACGTTGCCGAGTATTACCGTCGACGCGCCGAAGGCGGTGTTGGCTTAATCATTACCGAAGGCACTCTCATTAATCACCCAGCAGCGACCGACAACACCAGCTACCCGTCTTTCTTTGGAGAAGAAGCCTTGGCAGGCTGGAAGAAAGTCGTTGATGCCGTACATTCTGTTGGCGGCAAAATCATGCCGCAAATATGGCATATTGGCGCAACCCGACGCCCAGGCACCGGCCCAGTACCTGACGCACCCACAGCATCACCCTCTGGTCTGGTATCGAAAGATAAGAAAGTGTTTGAGGCACTAACGACCGAAGAAGTTGAAGGCTTAGTTGCCGACTACGCCCAAGCGGCGTTTGATGCAAAAGAAATCGGTTTTGATGGTGTGGAGATACACGGCGCCCACGGGTATTTGATCGACCAGTTTTTCTGGGCAGACACCAATGTCCGCACCGATCGATATGGCGGCAGCTTAAAAGCACGCAGCCAGTTTGCCATTGAGATTGTAAAAGCCGTGCGCGAGCGCTGCGGCGAAGGCTTTCCAATTGTGTTCCGCTGGTCGCAATGGAAGCAGCAAGACTACACCGCGCGCCTCACCAATACACCTGAAGAATTAGCCGAATTTTTACAGCCCTTGAGTGACGCCGGCGTAGATATTTTCCACTGCAGCCAACGTCGATTTTGGGAACCGGAATTTGAAGGTTCGGACATGAACCTGGCTGGCTGGACCAAGAAAATTACCGGTAAGCCAACAATTAGTGTTGGCAGCGTTGGGCTCGACCAAGAGTTTCTTTCTTCGTTTCGCGGCGAAGGTGCCGACGTTGTTAATATCGATAAGTTGCTTGAAAAAATGAATAGCCATGAATTCGACTTAATCGCGATTGGTCGCGCTCTTTTGGCAAACGCTGACTGGGTAAACAAGATCAAAAATGGTCAACTCGACACATTAAAACCCTTCACGCCAGACAATATCGCACAACTGCTATAACAAGGGCACAGCGGCACGGCTCTGCTTTACAGCGAGGCGCGCCGCTTTATTGGTGTCTTTCACCCCGGCGATGTGTTTATGTAAGCCCCAGCTTAATTCAGCTGTAAACTAGACCAACTGGTGTGAACATGAACAGTAAAGTTATTGGTATCGTGCTCGTCGTGGCCGGCGTCGCATTAACCCTGTGGGGTTACAACATCTATGATTCAGCCAGCGCTCAAATTGGTCGAGCACTAAACGGTGACACCCCTATCGAGGCATGGGCCGGCATGGTTGGCGGCGCGATTAGTGTCTTGCTAGGCATTGCACGGTTAAAATAACCCTCCGCCTCTACCGCAATAAGCATCTGCGAAGCAAACATCCGCAACTTCTCACTGCCGCCTATTCAGCGTAGACTGCTGGCCTCTCAGAAAAATACAAACTTATGGCCAAGCGCGACAATTGTGACGACTTCCGCACACTTTTCCTCAAGGATATTCCCTTGCTGGATGTACGCGCGCCTGTGGAGTTCAGCAAAGGCGCATTTCCTACCGCAGTTAACATTCCACTACTCGACGACGAGCAGCGCCACCTTATCGGCACCCGCTACAAAGAACAGGGCCAGGACGCAGCGATCGCGCTGGGTTGGCAGCTAGCCACCCCCGACATTCAAACCCAGCGCATTGCGGATTGGACGCGACATGCACAGCAACATCCCGAAGGTTATTTATATTGCTTTAGAGGCGGTTTGCGGTCCAACCTTAGCAAACAACTTATTGCCGAAGCGGGCATTGACTACCCTTTAATTACGGGTGGCTACAAGGCCATGCGGCGTTTTCTAATTGACGAACTCGACGCCAATAGCCTCGCGTTGCGCAAGGCCAGCGCACCTCTGGTACTCGTTGCAGGGCGCACCGGCAGCGGCAAAACCCGGGTTATTCAGCGGATCGCACACAGCTTTGATTTAGAGGGCTTGGCTAATCATCGCGGTTCGGCCTTTGGCCGCCGAGTGCACGCTCAGCCTGCGCAAATCGATTTTGAAAATACCCTAAGCATTGCTGTGCTAAAGCTACGCAACACCCACCCTTGGTCACCGCTATTTACCGAAGACGAGGGCCATATGATTGGCTCAGTCACGTTGCCATTAGAGCTACAGGCCACAATGCAACGCGCACCATTGGCAGTGTTAGAAACCCCGTTTGAGGAGCGAATCGACATCGCTCTTGAAGAGTATGTGAGCGCCGCGCGTCCAGAGTACATTGCTGTCTACGGCGAAGAACGTGGCAACGAAAAATTCCGCGCACAAATTCTTGGCAACCTCGACCGCATTCGCAAACGCCTCGGCGGCGATCGTCACAAACAACTGCACAGCGAATTTAGTGCCGCCCTAGACGAGCTAGAACTCAGTGGCAATGCCGAGGCATTTCGCCCCGGCATTGCGCTGTTACTCCGCGACTATTACGACCCCATGTACGACTACCAACAGACTAAGCGCGACGGCCGCGAAATATTCCGCGGCGACAAAGATGACTTAGTCGACTGGGCAACAAGAACTTGCACTATGTAATTCCCCAGCTACCCCACTCTCAAAAGGAGAATATCGTGCGGTTATTGACTGTTTTAACAGCGCTGCTCGTCTCAACCAGTATTTCCCTCAGCGCGGTCGCTGAGACATTTACCTTTACCGCTATCCCAGATCAGGACGAGTCGCGTCTGCAAGAGCGCTTTAGCAAGGTCGCGGCGTATTTAGAAAAAGAACTGGGTGTCGAAGTAAAATACATCCCGGTCAAGAGCTACGCAGCGGCAGTCACAGCGTTTAGAAATAATCAGGTTCAATTGGCTTGGTTTGGCGGCCTGTCTGGCGTGCAAGCACGGGAATTAGTGCCTAACAGCGAGGCCATTGCCCAGGGTTATGAAGACCAGTTTTTTGTGACGTATATTATTGCTCACCACAGCACCGGTCTGAGCAAATCCGAAGATTTCCCCACGAGCATTGCAGGCAAACGCTTTACCTTCGGATCCAAGGGCTCTACCTCTGGTCGTTTAATGCCGGAGTTTTATATTCGCCAAGCATTGAATAAAACGCCCGAGCAGGCGTTTAGTCGAGTAGGCTTTTCAGACGACCACAGCCGCACTATCGCACTAGTACAATCCGGTGCCTATGAAGTCGGCGCAGTCAACTACAAGGTCTGGGAAGACGAACTCGCGGCCGGCATTATTGACCCAAGCCAAGTCAGCGTAATATGGAAAACACCTAGCTACCCTGATTATCAGTGGAGTATTCGCGGCGATGTCGACGACCGGTTTGGCGCAGGCTTCAAAGCCAAGGTGGCGAAAACCCTACTTGCTATTAGCGACCCAGAAATATTAGCGGCCTTCCCACGACAATCGTTTGTGAAAGCCAGCAACGACGATTACCAGGCGATAAAAGACACCGCCACCGCGATCGGCCTGATGGATGCAGACTGACCCCACCGCTAGCGCAGCAACTGACGCTCCAGCGCTGTTTAGCCTAAACGACACAACCCTGAGCTATCAGGGCCGCGTTGTACTGCGCGATATAAACTTAAGCATTACCGCTGGCGAGCGGCTCGCACTGGTCGGCGCCTCTGGCTCTGGGAAATCTACACTGCTAAAACATCTGCGCGGCTTACACTCCAGCCAATGTGCATGGTGTCCGCAACACAGTGGCTTGGTACCTATGTTAAGCAGTTACCACAATATCTACATGGGAAGTTTATCGCGGCACTCTGCGCTTTATAATGCGTGGAATCTGATCAAGCCTTTGGCTGCGCCGAGAAAGGAAATTACGCTGTTAGCAAACCAACTAGGAATTTATGATCAGCTATTTAAACCGCTCGGCAGTTTGTCTGGCGGGCAACAGCAGCGGGTTGCCATTGGCCGCGCGCTGTACCAGCGACAAAAAATATTTTTAGGCGACGAGCCGGTATCTGCCCTAGACGGTTTTCAAGCAGACGGAATATTGAGCTTGATTAGCCATAGCCACGACACGGTCATTTTAGCCCTACATGACACAGAGCAAGCCCGCAAAGTCTGCGATCGCATTATTGGTTTGAAACACGGCCGCATCGCCTTTGATCTGCCCAGCAAACAGCTTAGCGACGATCAGCTAAACGCGCTCTACCATCATGATTAAACTGCGATGACTCGCCCCACGCGCTTTACGCACAGCCTCTTAAAAAGCCCCAAGCACCTAAGCTACGGCCTTGCGCTGATCGCCATTGCCTGCGTGTTTTTTGCCGACCTCGACATAAGCGCCAGCCAAGCCAGCCGTGAGTTGCTACGTATGGGCAAAGGACTTATTGCCCCTAACTTCTGGTCATTTTCTGCCATTGCCAACAGTGCGTTTACCACCCTTGCCTTTGCCCTACAAGGCATGGCCCTAGCGGTCATCGCTGGTTTTGCACTGGCACTGTTGTATCGTTTTTCAGTAGTGCGCGCATTTTGCGCATTTATCCGCGCAATTCACGAACTGTTTTGGGCGCTCATTTTTATTCAATTACTTGGTTTATCACCCCTCGCAGGCTTGCTCGCGATTGCGCTACCCTATGCAGGCATCCTCGCCAAGATTTACGGCGAATTATTTGAAGAAACCGACGCCGCGCCGCGCAACAACCTATTGCACAGTAGTGGCTTGAGCGCGTTTTTTTACACTACTCTGCCGCTCGCATGGCGGCCGCTGCGGCAATACACAAGCTACCGTTTTGAGTGCGCGATTCGCTCAAGTATCGTCTTAGGTTTTATCGGTCTGCCGACGCTTGGTTACCACCTGGAAACCGCCCTTGGTAACGGCCAGTACAATGACGCCGCGGCGCTGCTCTACGTGTTACTGGCAATCGTTGTTAGTCTGCGATGGTGGCTTAAAAAAGCCTTGTTACCCATTTACCTTATTAGTGCTTTTATCTATTTGCCGCCCGCCGCTCATATAAGCTGGGCGAATATCACCCGATTTTTCAGCGAAGATATCATTCCTGCGCCATTGCGCCACCCAAGCAATACCGACTTAAGCGGTTTGTCTGACTGGTTAACACTGTTGTGGCACCAGCAAATCGCGCCAGGCGTTGGCAGCACCTTAATTCTGAGCCAAATTGCACTATTGCTTACCGCCATACTCAGCCTCGCATGGTTTCCCCTTAATTCTCAGCAATTTTTTAGCCCACTCAAACGTAATATTGGCGACGGCTTTTTAATCCTTGCCCGCACTCTCCCAGAGTATTTACTGGCCTTCATAGGCTTGCTGTTACTCGGGCCCTCGATGCTGCCCGCCATACTTGCACTGGGCGTTCACAACGGCGCAATTATCGCGCATTTACTCGGCCGTTTTAGCGGCGACCTTGTACTTCGCGACGACGCATGCCAAGGTCGTAATCGTTATTTTTATGAGGTTTTGCCACGCGTTTACCGCCATTTTTTGGCATTGCTTCTTTACCGCTGGGAAGTGATCATGCGCGAAACGGCTATCCTCGGCATCTTAGGCATTGGCACCCTCGGGTTTTATATTGACTCGGCCTTTGAAGAGTTTCGCTTTGACCGCGCAATGCTGTTAATTTTGTGTGCGGCGCTGCTGAATATGAGCGCAGATGGTTTGGCACATTGGCTGCGCAAACGCCTACACTTAAACACCACAGCTGAGACACTCTAAGCGCTATGGCAATGACACCCCCAGCAACCACCTATTACCAAGACCTCATTCTTGTTGGTGGCGGTCACGCCCACGCGCAAGTGATAAAAATGTGGGGGATGCGGCCTCTACCTGGCGTACGCTTAACGCTTATTTCACCGCAGGTGCAAACCCCGTATTCGGGCATGCTGCCCGGTCTAGTTGCCGGCCACTATCGCTTTGACGACGCCCATATTGACCTAATGCGACTCTGCCAATTTGCGGGCGCTCGTTTTATCCAAGCGAGTGTTGAACGCCTAGATTTAAACAAGCGTGAACTGTGGCTCGCAAATGCCCCTAGCCGGCCAGCAATCGGTTTTGACTTACTTTCTATTAATAGCGGGATTACTCCCGACTTAAGCTTACCCGGCATCGCCGAGTTTGCCACACCGGTCAAACCGATCAGCGCACTTTATCCGCGCTGGCAACAATGCCTAAAGCAATTGCACGACAGCAGCGAGTCCGCCGCAATTACCGTGGTTGGCGGCGGCGCTGCTGGCGTCGAGTTAATTTTGGCCATGCATCACGCCATTCAGCAGCGCAACATCCGCCGACCAGTTACTCTGCATCTGGTTTATCGCAGCAGTCACATACTGAGTAGCTACCCCGAGCGTGTTCGAAAACCGATTGAAGTTCAGCTCAGCAACTGCGGTATTCAACTTCACGCCAATTGCGAGGTAACAAAACTTAGCGCCGGATCTATCCACTTCAACAACAGCACAGCGCCACTGAAGAGCGAGCACACATTCTGGTGCACCCAGGCCAGCGCGGCAACATGGCCTCAGCAGTCGGGGCTGGCGACCGACAGCAAGGGCTTTATCCAGCTACTAGACACGCTGCAATCAACAAGCCACGACTTTGTCTTTGCCGCCGGAGACATTGCCCAGCAAACTAAACACCCGCGCCCAGCAGCAGGGGTATTTGCCGTGCGCCAAGGGCCAGTTTTGTTCGAGAATTTACAACGCAAATTTTTGGCCAAGCCATTAAAGCAACACCGACCACAGCAAAACTTTTTAAGTATTCTCGCCCTTGGCGACAAACAGGCCATTGCCCATCGGCCGCTTTGGCCCACCTTGCGCGGCGACTGGGTGTGGCGCTGGAAACACCGAATAGACCAGCGCTTTATGGACATGTTCTCGAAGCAGAGCATGAAACCGCCCAGCCCTACTTCAGCTATCGTCGATCCAGTCATCAGCGGTTCCGAAACCCCAGCCCCCCACGCTGAATTAGCCATGCGCTGCGGCGGCTGTGGCGCAAAAATTGGCGCATCGAGTTTAAGCAAAGTAATACGGCAGCTACAGCCGGTGCAGCGCGACGATGTAGTTTGGGGTTTAGACAGCGCCGACGACGCCGCTGCAATTCGCATAAACAACAGCAACGACGACGGTCAGCCCCAGCTGTTATTACAAAGTATTGATCACTTTCGGGCATTTATCGACGAACCTTATTTACTCGGCCAGATCGCCGCACAACATGCCTTAAGTGATTTGTTTGCCATGAACGCGGCGCCGCAAAGTGCACTCGCACTTGCCAGCCTGCCATTCGGCGGCGACAAGATTATCGAGCGTGACCTTTTACAATTAATGAGCGGCGCCGTTAAGGTACTCAATGACAATAACTGCAGTTTGACCGGCGGTCATAGCAGTGAAGCCAGCGAACTTAGCATTGGCTTCGCGGTGAATGGCCTAGCAGCGGACGACGCCATTTTAAACAAGTCCACACTGCACGCCGGCCAAGTACTGATTTTGACTCAGGCCCTTGGCACCGGCACCCTCTTCGCCGCCCACGGCCAATTACAGGCCGAGGGGAAATGGTTAGAGACGGCAATTGCAGCCATGCTATCGAGCAACCGCCGCGCCGGTGAAATTTTCAAAGCCCACGCTTCCACCGCCTGTACCGATATAACCGGTTTTGGGCTTATTGGCCACCTAATTGAAATGCTCAAGCCCAGCGGCCTATCGGCACGAATAAAGCTCAACAATATTCCGGCACTCGACGGCGCACTATGCTGTTTGGCAAACGGCATAAGCAGCAGTTTGCAAGCTCAGAACCAACGCTTAAGCATTGCCATAAAGGGCGCCGACAGCTGGATAAACCACCCCTGCTACCCACTACTATTCGATCCGCAAACCTCTGGTGGGCTGCTGGCAAGTGTGCCACCAAATCGCGCAGACGCTTGCCTGCTGGCTTTACACAAAGCCGGCTATCCGTCAGCAAGTATTATTGGGGGCGCTTATGCCAATGCTGATATCGCCAGCACTATTGAGCTCAGTGAGTGAATCAATAGGACCGGCAAAATAGCGGGTACGAGAAGGTTTTACAAAAAGGCGAGCGCCAAGAATATAAACAAGCCAGCACTACACAGCACCAAAGTTTGACGCCGATAAGCTGCACTCATCAAGCCTAAATACAGGCCGCTCATCATGATGAAAATAAGGCCTAGTGCAAAGGCAGTCTGGAATTGCTTATACCAGCTCGGCCCGTGACCTTTGTGTAATTCCATTACCGCCCCTTGCAAACTCGGCGACACCACGCTGACAGCAACGCCATCGGCCCTCTGCCTTAAACGGTAATGTTCTCTGCTACTTGGACGTGTAGAAAATTCGCTTCCCTTGCCTTTCACATATTCAAAATTAGCTTCCACGCCAAGACCTAACAAGGCAGCATCCACATCATCGAATAGCGTGGGGCTCTCCGCATCCAGTTTGAGGCCGCTAACAAACCCTAATTCCGCGCTTTGCATTTGGCCTTTTACGCCTAATAAATACAAGCCACCCGACACCGCCATGATAATAACCATAGGCGCGAAAAATGCGGCAAGATACAAATGAATAGAAACTAACAAACGGCGGGACATACGCTAAATCCTTTAATTGCAAATACGCTGTGGTCGATTTGTATTAAACACAGCGTAGCCTACTCTCCCTCGGTTAAGTTTTCATTAAATGGCGTACTGCCAGCCCAAAGTAATGGATTTTTGCATTTCCATTTGTGGGCCGTCTAATTCTTGGTAGACCGGTACACTGTACTCTACCGCTAAACGCTGACCCTTCAGGGCACCCTGTTCAAACAGATGATTCACACCGATGGCTAAGTCGCTCCGCTCGCCACCCTGAGCATTGGTGTCGGCGGTTGGCACCATCATCGGATTAAGGTCCGGATCGCTGCCCTTTATATTTCCCCAAGAAGTATGGCTCAGCCGCAGTGAGCTACTCAGCGAGCTCATCCAGCTCCGAGCAATCCAAACATTCGCTTCGTAACGATTACCTAAGCGGTAGCCGTTATCATTATTGTCAGTACGGATGGTCGCCAAGGCCTGAGCGCCCCAATTGTAGTTTGCCGAATAGGCCTGATAGGTTAGTCCAGGCCGGAGGTCAAAACTACCCGAGCCAAGCTGCATGCCATAGGGCAATTTAGCATTCGCCATCGCAGGCGTGTCGTCTCGCTCGTCAATACTGCCCGTTGGCAGACTCAAACCAAGATTGATATGAATGCGGTGGCGGCGATCTGCCGACGAAAAAGCATTGAGCAAGGCGCCCACTTTTACGTCACCAAGGCCGGAGGTTTTTGTGGTGAATTCGGCGCCCATGCGGGTGATAAGATTCATCTCTTTATTGACTAACGGCAGCATCGCCATAAATGTAACCGCATCGTTGGGCGCATACATAGCCCCCAGCATGTGCATCTCCATGCTCATTTCCAGAGGTGCCACCATATAGGGACCAGGGCTCATCATGGTGCCGGTAATTTCGGCAGAAGAAACCGAATCATTACCGTCTAAATTACCGTCCATCTCCATGTGCATATAGCGATAAGAGAACATCCATTCACCGGTCTTATGCAAGTGATCCCCCATTACCCCGATTGGCGCGTGGCTAATCGCGCCAGTAGCGAGTTCTCCAGTCGTTGTTTCATGAGAAAATACGTGGGCACTGGCCAACAGGGAGAGTAAAGCAGCAAACTTACGCATAATCGCGTCCAACATCTTCTAAAAACGGGGTCGCAGTGTAACAAGCTGACTTAGCTTAAGGGATGCGGCAAAGTGTCGCACCGCCTGACCACGCCGAGGCTTAAGGCTATACTAGTACTTTTACACATGCTTTTCGGGAACCTAATTTGCAGCCCAACACCGCTAATTTACGTGGCCTGTGCTTCATTCGGAGCTTGGTCATCGCCGGACAATTCGCTGCGGTATTCTACGCCGAAAGCCAGCTCAACTGGATGCTACCCTACGTCACCCTAAAGTTATTGCTGAGCGCCATTTCGGGCTTTGCCGTGTTTAGCTGGTGGCGCAGCTACCAAAGTTGGCCAGTAACCGACGTCGAGCTATTCATCCATCTGTGTGTCGACACCCTTGGTTTTAGTGCCGTACTGTATTTTTCCGGTGGCGCCAACAACCCATTCATTTCCTATTTACTAGTGCCGCTGTGTATTTCTGCCGCGACGCTACCCTGGGCCTACACTTGGCTATTAGGCGCACTCGGCTTTGGCGCCTATAGCTTTCTTCTCTTCAACTTCATCCCACTGGAAGCGATTGCGCCAATGCAGCACCAACACGGTGGCGCGCCCAACACACATATACTGGGCATGTGGGCCAATTTTTTGGTCAGTGCGCTGCTTATCACTTACTTCGTGTTCAAGATGGCTCACAGCTTGCGTCAGCGCGAAGCTGAGCTCGCCAGCAGCCGCGAACACCGCCTGCAAGACGATCAGTTACTAGCCGTGGCCAGCCTCGCAGCGGGCACCGCTCATGAGCTAGGCAGCCCGCTGTCGACAATGAAAATTATCCTTGAGGATTTTGATGGCCAAGGCCTAGATGACGACAGCCGCGCCGACATCAATACCCTGAATCAGCAGCTCGATCACTGCCGCGACATACTCGCTAGCCTCGTCAACACCGCGCGGGACTTAAGCGAGGGGCAAATCAACAACACAACGGTGGCCCACTATTTGGCTAACTTGCGTGAGCGCTGGCAGGTAATGCGGCCCGATTGCGAACTTCGCAGCAGCCACCAGCCCACACTCGCCAACACGGCACTTAAACTGGACGGCACGGTCAGTCAGGCGATTTTAAACCTGTTAAACAATGCCGCAGATGTGAGCCCAGCGCAGGTCGACTTAGACATAAGCATTGACGAACCACATCTTATTTTCGCCATTAGCGACCGTGGTCCGGGACTCAGCGCCGAGCAAGCCAACATCATGAGCAAGGCCTTTGTCAGCAGTAAAGGCAAAGGCCGAGGACTCGGACTCTTTTTAAGCAACGCCACCGCCAACCGTTATGGCGGTGAGTTACGCTGGCAACGCCGCGATGGTGGTGGCAGTCGCGTAGAACTCCGCTTACCCTGCGCCAAGGTGGTCGCATGACAAACAGAAATCCCAAAATTTTAGTGGTTGACGATGACCTTGGCTTCAGCGCCACCCTGTGTCGGTCTTTACAGCGTCGCGGCTTTGAGGTTGAAGTGGTTCACGATGTCGACACCGCCGTGGCGCTGTGCGATCGATTTAGCCCAGATAAGGCGATCATCGATTTAAAATTGGAAACGCGCTCGGGGCTACATTTAATCCCGGTCCTGCGCCAGCGCTTTCCCACGATCAAAATGCTGATGCTTACGGGCTATTCAAGTATCGCTACCACCGTCGACGCCATTAAACTCGGCGCTGACAATTACTTGCAAAAACCAGCCAGTACGACCGAAATTCTTGCCGCATTGGCCGACAAGCCGGTGGCTGCAACATCACCCACACCAGAGCTCAGTCCGCCATCACTAGACCGTATTGAGTGGGAGCATATTCAGCGGGTGCTGACAAAAAACGAAGGCAATATTTCTGAAACGGCGCGGCAACTGGGTATGCATCGCCGCACGTTGCAACGTAAATTACAAAAACGGCCTGTAAAAAACTAATTACAGGCCGTCAGCGTTTCCATCGAAAGCGTTTAAGCTTTACTCGGTAGTACTTGTCGATGTATCCGTATCGATTTCCAGAATCCGCACGTTGCCGCTCTTTGCATTCGCCACGGCGAGATACGCTTGGCTACCAACAACAAAGAGTGAGATACCGTTGGCGCCTTCATCACCAGTACCCGCACCAAAGTCGCGGTTATTCACATACTGAACAAACTGCACACCCAGTGGCGAAGTCACATCGTATATCGCGATACCGCCGGCACGCTCCAAGCTAACAAAGGCGTAGATACGACTACTGCTAGAGACCAAGGTGATACCTTTCGGCGCCGCGCCATTAGCTGGGCTCGCGGTATCAGCGTCGTTAAAGTTAGCGCCCAAGGCCGCTTCAGTAATCTTCGCTAAGTCATTACCTGAATCAAATTGCAGCTCACCCTCTTCATTCCATATCGAGAATGAGCGGGCACCAAAGGCAGTAATCTCATCAATATCACCATCGTCATCGGTATCGCCGGCTTCGCTACTAACAATCAAACCTTCAAGCTCAGGAGCTGGGTTAGGAAAGTTCTGATTGTCGGCGTCGATTGCTGGGCCAGAAACACCATCTAGCTCAGCAACGGTGCGCTGTTCACTAAAACCACTGTAATTTCTGGCGCTACCTTCGTTTGCAGTTATAAAGTAGTTCTTACCACCAAAACGGTATGCACTAATGCCGTCTGGCTGATACAAGCCATAAACACCAGGCCAACTGCGAATATCCGCCGTGGAATCAGCAGTAACATCCACCTCGTTGCCGACCAGACCAAAGTCTTTGCTGCCCAGTGCCACAATGCGATCGATAGTTTCATCGTCTAGATCGATAACCACTACCGCATTATTTTCCTGCAGTGTCACAAACAACTTGGTGTTGTCCAACGATACCGCGATATGCTCTGGCTCCAAATCTTGAGCAACACTAGCGCCTGGGCCAAACACTCGTACACCGGCCGGCAAGTCAGCGGCGCGGCTCGCGCCGATGTTAAATTCAGTGAAACCAATTTCCACAACGTCGGCGACATCAATGCCATTGCTGAGATCGATGATTGACACACTGCCTTCTGGATCTACGTTGTAGTCATCGCTGGGCTGGCCTTCATTTGCGACAGCAATCTTAATGCCGAGCAAATCGAAGATAGCCATTTTCGGCGACGGGCCAACTTCAAAAGTTCTCACAAGACTTAAGTCAGACAATAAGTAAACCGCGACAATGCCATTTTCTTGGGGGTCAACATTATCTAGCGCCACAGCCAAATACAGGCCGGCGGTAGTAACCCATTTTGGCGAGCCTATTGTAATACCGGCATCTGTCGCTGCAGCGACTAGATCCACGCTAGCAGGGGTCGCAATGACCGGCGTGAGGGGCTCGGAAACATCGACAATATCAACAGAGTCAGTTTCAGCGTTAACCACAAATAAACGCGAGTAGGTGCTATCACCCGCTACCGCAGTTGCCGCACCCACATCATAGCCAGCGCCAGCAACCGAGAAAGAAGCAGAGTTAGCGTAATCTAAGCCCGCTTCCAGCGGCGCCGAGGACGTCACCACAAAGGCGCCAACCGGCAACACCTTAACCACATTGCTTACACCGCCAATGCCGTAGTGGTTATCGTTTAATACCACGCCGAAGTTAGAATCTAGTAGCGCGAAACCTTCTATGTTCTCCGCCAACGCATCAATTCCATCCGGCAGAGGCATCGTCAAGGAATCAAAACCTAGCTGTTTGGTGATAAATTTGGTGTCAGCAACAAGATTTTGCTCTTCTAAACTTGGACTGGTGGTACTTGAGTCCCACGCGGTGTCCAAAATATTGGTAGCGTTTGCCAGATTCAATCGATAGAACTTGCTAACTGTATTGGCCTGCTCAACAACTACAACGTAATCTTCGGCCAGAGCGATGGCTTCATTTATAGTTACTTCGCTCTGTGCCACGAAATCGCCACCGTCGAGATCACCCGCTCCTGTCGCCTTGATTGCAAAGTTTGCAGGCGGATCTAAGCGGTAAAGATACTCACCGACAACCGCATCTGCCGTGCCGTCTTCGTTCAGTGCAACTTTTAAGACACGTACAATACGCGAGTCAGCCACACCGCTCTGAGGGTTATCTAGCGGGCCTTGCATAAAGAGATAAAGGCTTAAGTTATCTGGGCTCAGCGCCAGTGCTTCAATACCGCGATCAACTTTCCGCTTACCAAAAATAGCGGGAATAATATCGTCACTCACCGAGTAGCTTGCCGCTCCACTGGGGTCGTTAACTAAGTCGCCAATCATCCCAGCGGGGACTTGGCGCTCTAAAATCTCACCCGTACTGCTTACCAGTAATAAACTTGGGCCATTTTCTTCAGCCACCCAGAAATTACCATTGTTCAGGAGCACCAGTGCCTCGGGGTCAATACCATTTGCACTCGGAGTCAATTCGACACCTTCGTTATCGTAGGCTTTTTCGACAACTGCACTCGAGAAATTATTTGGCAGACCATTAATCGCGCTACCGCCACTGCCCGTCAGGGTAATTTCTTCAGACTTCGCTAACGCTAATTCTGTACCAATACCACTGAGCTGCCATTTGATAATTTTTGGCGAGTAGTCTTTTAACGCAAAAATAGAACCGCTGTTGCCATCACAAAAATCGGCGATGCCAAGCACCGCGTCGCTGTCGGCGCAGTCAATCGTTGGACCACGGTCAGTTATGGTATAAAAAACATTATTAGACGCCGTAAGCGGCCGGAACGCGCCACTGCCGATAGCCAAATTTAAATCCAGTGATTGGCCAGCAACGCCATTTTTAGAAAAGCTGACGCTACCCAGGGACTCATTGACTGTAAACTGCCGGGAATTGGGCTCGGTTCCACTAAAACTACTGCTACTGCTGTCACCACTGCAGGCAGTGGTGGCAACGATGCCGATGGCGAGCGACAGCGCCCAGAATTTACGTCCGTACATCTGCGGTTCAAAAATCATCAATAGCATCCCAATTTACATTTCAGGGCAGCGCCAACACGCATACCAGCGTTTTATTGACAGTGCGACCAACATTCAAGCCAGGCACCATCACAAAAGATAGATCTATATAAAGTAAAAAGGGGCTTTGCCGGCCCCTTAAACAACGAATAAATTACAGCTGTGAGCGGCCTTTATTCGCGGCAATACGCAGACGCAGAGCATTGAGTTTAATAAAGCCTTCTGCGTCTTTTTGATCGTAAGCGCCCGCATCGTCTTCAAATGTGGCAATTTTCTCATCAAAGAGTGAATTGTCAGACTTGCGACCCACTACGACCACATTTCCCTTGTAGAGTTTCAATCGTACAACACCGTTAACAAAACCCTGCGAGTCGTCTATGGCCGCCTGTAGCATACGGCGTTCGGGGCTGAACCAATAGCCGTTATAGATAAGTTTTGCATAACGAGGCATCAATTCATCTTTCAGATGCGCCGCTTCGCGATCTAGGGTGATGGATTCAATGGCGCGGTGAGCGCGCAACATGATGGTGCCGCCAGGTGTCTCGTAACAGCCACGAGACTTCATGCCCACATAGCGGTTTTCGACCAAATCCAAACGGCCAATACCGTTGTCACCGCCAATCTTATTCAGTGTAGCTAGCATCGTAGCGGGGCTGAGCGCCTCGCCATTCAAGGTAATTGGGTCGCCTTTTTCATAGCCGATCTCAATATACGTTGGGGTGTCGGGCGCCGCTTCTGGGCTTACGGACCAACGCCACATGTCTTCTTCTGGCTCCCAGTATGGGTCTTCCAAGTTGCCACCCTCGTAGGAGATGTGCAGCAAGTTGGCGTCCATGGAATAAGGGGATTTTTTCTTCTTGCCGGCAAAGTCGACGGGGATATTGCGCTCTGCGCAGTAGGCCATCAGGGTTTCCCGGGAAGTCAGATCCCACTCGCGCCATGGCGCAATCACTTTGATGCCCGGCTTAAGCGAGTATGCGCCCAGCTCGAAACGCACTTGGTCATTACCTTTACCCGTTGCGCCGTGGGAAATTGCATCCGCGCCGGTTTCATTCGCTATTTCAATTAGACGCTTAGCAATCAGCGGGCGGGCGATAGAGGTGCCCAGCAAATACTCGCCTTCATAAATCGCATTGGCGCGAAACATGGGATAGACGAAATCGCGCACATATTCTTCACGCAGATCATCGATGTAAATTTCTTGTACGCCCAGCGCCTTGGCTTTTGCGCGTGCGGGCTCCACTTCCTCGCCCTGACCGATATCAGCGGTAAAAGTCACCACTTCACATTTGTAGGTATCTTGCAGCCACCTGACAATCACTGAGGTGTCGAGGCCACCTGAATAAGCCAAGACTACTTTATTGATATCCGACATTTAACACTCCGCTGAAGCCCCCGCAAAACGCTGTGTCTGCGAGATTAAAAAAAGACCGCCATTTTAGCGGTCTTTGCCCCGCTGCGCCATGCCAGCTTGCGCCTTCTGCCCAGATCGGTAAAAAAGCGGTAAAACTATTGAAATGAGTAGCCCTCAGCCTATTGACGACAAGGCTATTGCTGGCAAAAAATAGCGCAAATTCCACATTGCGACGGAAGCCCCCCACGCCGTGCTAGAGATAAACGCTGTTTCACGTAGCTTCGGCGATTTTGTCGCGCTCGACAAAGTTAGTTTGCACATCCAAGCCGGCGAGTTTTTCACTCTGCTGGGCCCGTCCGGCTGTGGCAAAACCACCTTATTGCGCCTAATTGCTGGCTTTGATGAAGCCGATAGCGGCCAGATTCTGCTCGACGGCAAATCCCTGTGCGCCCTGCCACCTGAAAAGCGGCCGGTACACACGGTATTTCAAAGCTATGCGCTGTTCCCCCACATGACCGTGGCGGAGAATATCGCCTTTCCGCTGCGCATGGCCAAAATGAGCAAGGCTGAAATTGCCCATCGCGTAACAGAAGTCCTCGACGATGTGCGCCTGCCAGATAAAGCCAATCACTACCCTGACGCCCTATCAGGCGGCCAGAAGCAACGCATCGCGATTGCCCGCGCGCTGGTGAACCGCCCGCGCTTGCTGTTGCTAGACGAACCTTTATCCGCGCTGGACGCAAAATTGCGCGAACAAATGCAAATCGAGCTGATCAATCTGCAAAAAGAAGTCGGCATCACCTTTGTGTACGTCACCCATGATCAAGGCGAAGCACTAGCTTTGTCGCACCGCATTGCGGTAATGAACAAAGGCGAGATCAGCCAGATTGACGAACCCTCGGTGCTCTACAGCTACCCCGACAATCGCTTTGTGGCGGACTTTATCGGCCAGTGCAATATTCTCGACGCCAAGGTGGTTAGCTGCGCCGAGCAAAAAATTAACATCGCAATAGCGGGTCTGGGTGAAATCGCCGCTACCGCCAACCCCGAAATCAGTTTTACGCGCGGTGACAGCTGCGCGCTAACACTGCGCCCCGAAAAAATTCGCCTTGCTGCCAAACTTACCGCAAACGCCGATGAAGTAGCGTTCAGCGGCAAAGTCCACGACATGCTGTATCTGGGCGATGTCACCGTGTATATCATCGAACTTGCAAACGGTGTGCTCATTGAGGCTATGCTCGCCAATGACGCACCCGGCCGAATCCGTCTATTCGACACCGGCGACGCCGTGCAAATTGCCTGGCGTATCGACGCCGGCCATTTGGTGCCGTAAGCCAGTGCAGACCTTAATGAATCGCGCCGAACGCCTTCGCAATAATCTGATGGCCCTGCCACCGGGCATCTATCTACTGCTGTTTTTCGCCGTGCCCAGCCTAATGATGCTCTTCGCCTCGTTTCGCTATCCCGGCGAATACGGTGGCCTAGCGCCGTGGTATTACATAGAAGACGGCGAATTCAGTCTCGATTTCACCCTAGAGAATTGGCAGCGCCTATTTGAATCAGGCATTTATCTCGGCCTCCTATTTAAGTCTTTGGGCTATGCATTAATCACCACCGCAATTTGCACCGTCATGGCTTACCCACTGGCGCTGATGATCGCCCGCAGCAAAAAACGTTTTCGCGATCTGTTATTGCTTATGGTCATCCTGCCTTTTTGGAGTAATTTTCTCGTCCGCATTTATGCCTGGATGATTATTTTTAGCCCCCAAGGTGCACTAACCATAGGCCTAAACCATGCCACTGCCGCCCTCGGTCTTGAGCCAATCAGCCTCATGTTTAGCAGCACCGCGGTCATCACTTGCCTAGTTTATGTGCATCTACCTTTTATGATTTTGCCGCTGTACGCCAATTTAGAAAAACACGACAGCCGCCTGCTCGATGCCGCCCAAGACCTTGGCGCTAATCGCTTTCAGTGCTTTTGGCTCATCACTTGGCCGCAATCTCTCCCCGGCATTTATGCCGGCGCAATCTTGGTCTTTATTCCCTCACTCGGTATTTTCGCCATTCCCGACCTCCTCGGCGGCACCAATGGCATTATGATTGGCAATGTGATTAAGCAACAGTTTGTCGAGTCGCGGGACTGGCCCTTTGGTAGCGTATTATCCCTAGTGCTTACGGGCATCACACTGCTACTCGTTTTTCTTGCCGCAAAACTCGGCAAAACCGGGGGCGCCGATAATGGTAAATAATCGGCCCAGTAAAGCCCTGCTTTGCACCGGGGTATTGGTGTATTTATTCCTGTACGTGCCGCTCATCGTGGTAGTGGTTTTTTCCTTTAACGACTCAAAGCTAAATGCCGAATGGGTGGGTTTTACATGGAAATGGTATGAAAAACTCATTCACAATGAAGATATTCTGCGGGCCGCGGGCAACTCTCTGATTATCGCTATCGTTAGCGCAGCCATGGCCACGGTGCTCGGCACCTTGGCTGGGCTAGCCATGTATCGCGGCCGCCAAAAATGGCTTCCGGCATTGGTACTTGGCCCTATTGCCATGCCCGATATTTTGATCGGCGTAAGCCTGCTTTTGATGTTTATTTTACTCAACATCAGCCTTGGCTCCGTGTCGATTATTCTCGCCCACGTAAGCTTTTGCATTGGTTTTGTCGCGCTAGCAGTGCAATCTCGACTTGCAGGCATGGACCAAAGTTTAATTGAAGCTGCTCGTGACCTGGGCGCCAGTCCCTGGCAGAGTTTTAGACTGATTAGCTTGCCACTATTAATGCCCGGTATTATTGCCGGTGCATTAATGGCCTTCACCTTATCGATAGATGATTTTGTGATTACCTTTTTTACTGCCGGGGTCGGCAGCTCAACCCTGCCGCTGGAAATCTATTCAATGGTAAAAATCGCGGTCACCCCGGAAGTTAACGCTGTATCAACCCTGTTGATGTTGGTCACCCTGACCTTAATTACCCTGCTGTCTAAAATCTCGCCCGCAGTTTTGCGGCAATAACCCACTTACCCTTTTAGAAGGACGCCACCGTGAAAAAGTTACTGTGCTGTTTTGTGCTGTGCCTTTCGCAATTTGCTATGGCTGAAAAAGCCTTAAATCTATTCAACTGGAACGACTATATTGCCGAAGAAACCGTCGCCCGCTTTGAAGCCCTGTGCGGCTGCAAGGTAGTGCAGGACTACTTCTCTGCCACCGAAGAAATGATGGCCAAACTACTAGCCGGTGGCGGTGACTACGACGTGGTCATTCCCACTCAAAATGCCGTAGAAGCACTGATTAAACAGGGTTTTTTATTGCCACTTGATAAAACCAAGCTGGGTAATATTGGCAATAGCGCCGCAGGCTATATGAACAAGGCTTATGACCCAGGCAACGTTTACTCCCTGCCCTACGCCTTTACCACGACCTTGGTCGGCTATAACGAGAACAAAATCGCCGAGCTGGGCATTGACCCCGCCGACTGGTCAATTATTTTTGACCCTGCCGTGTTAGCTAAAATCAAAGGTAAGGTCACGGTAATGGATGACGCCGAAGAGTTATTCGGTGCGGCGCTGAAATACCTGGGTTACTCCATCAACGACAATAACGAGCAGCACCTGAAAGAAGCTCAGGCGGCGATTCTCAAAGCCAAGCCTTATTGGGCGGCCTTTAACTCGTCTAGTTATATCAAAGAACTTACCGTTGGCAATATCTGGGTCGCCCACGGTTATTCCAGCGATATGTTCCAGGCCCGCGCCGACGCTGCCGACGCCGGTCGTGATTTCAGCGTTAACTTTGTTTTACCAACGCAAGGCGCGGTGTTAGCGCTCGACAATATGGTCATTCCCAAGAAAGCCCGCGATCCTGAGCTGGCCCACATGTTCATTAATTTCATGATGGATCCACAAAATGCCGCGGAGCTGACCACTATTGTCGGTACTGGCAACCCTAATGCGGCGGCAACGCCGTTCATTGATGAAGATATACTCAAAATCACCGCAATATTCCCAACACCAGAACTGCAGGCAAAACTAGAGACGGTTAGCGCCCGCAACGCCAAAGAGCGTCGACTAGTGAACAAGCTATGGACTGAAATCAAAGTTCGTTAAGGACTTTGCAAACGCCGTCTGCTGCTCTACTATTTTAATCGGCACCGCTTTTGGTGTCGGTTAAAATAAACATCGCCAATACTCATCAACCAAAAGGAATTTGCTGATGAAAAACTCTCTTCGCCGCTGGTCGGCACACCTCGTCTTTCTTTGTAGCCTATTGCTGACTGCTTTTTCTGGTCACGCACTCGATATCAATACTGCGACAGCAGAAGAACTACAAACCCTCAAGGGCATCGGTGAAAAACGCGCCGAGGCGATAATTGCCTACCGCAGCAGCAACGGTCCATTTACGTCCACCGAGGATCTAATAAAGGTTCCCGGAATTGGCAGCAGTATTATTTCTGCCAATAGCGACGAGCTGGAATTTACCCACCAAGACCAACAGTAGTACGAGCTTTTAAGCGCCGCTGCAGAGTGGCACTAAGCCTCAAACACCCACGGCGCAAGCCCGTGGGTGTTTATACCGGCCCCAAATTCCTGTAGCATTCTCCGTCAGAGCTATTGCCCTCCGGCCCGGTGCTAGCCAGCATCGCCGCCGACACTGATTAAGGCCTTTCATGCAAACCTTAAAAATTACCCGCCCCGACGACTGGCACATCCACCTGCGTGATGGTGAGGTATTAACCCACACCGTCGCCGATGCCAGCCGCTATTTCGGCCGCGTTATTGTTATGCCCAATTTAACCCCGCCGGTGCGCAACTTGGCTGAGGCGAATGCCTACCGCCAACGCATTGTGGAGGCACTACCAGCAAGCGGGCACCAGGTCGCGCCGCTGATGGTTTTATACCTCACCGATAAAACCACGGCCGCTGATATTGCCGACGCGGCAGCATCAGACACAGTCTTTGCCGCTAAGCTCTACCCCGCTGGCGCCACGACCAATTCGGACTCCGGCGTTACCAGTATTGAAAACCTCTATCCCGTGCTCGCCGCCATGGAAAAGCACGGTCTACCCCTCTTGGTTCACGGTGAAGTCACAGACGCCGACATCGACATATTCGATCGCGAAGCCCGCTTTATAGAGCGCCACTTAGCGCCCATCGCGGCCACCTTCCCCAATCTTAAAATGGTGTTGGAGCACATCACCACTGCCGATGCAGCCCAGTTTGTGAGTGCGGCCAGCACCAATATCGCAGCCACCATTACCGCTCACCATTTGCTGTACAATCGCAACCACATGCTCGCGGGCGGGATTCGCCCCCACTATTACTGCCTGCCGATCCTTAAACGCAACACCCATCAACAAGCCTTAATCAGCGCCGCGACGTCGGGTAGTCCAAAGTTCTTCTTAGGCACAGACTCCGCGCCCCACGCCAAAAGCCGTAAAGAAACCAGCTGTGGCTGCGCAGGCTGTTATACTGCCTACGCGGCCATTGAGATGTACGCTGAAGCCTTTGAAGCAGCAGGAGCTTTGGACAAGCTTGAAGCCTTTGCCAGTTTTTACGGTGCTGACTTTTACGGCCTGCCCCGCAATAGCGACAGCATTACCTTGATCAAGCAAGCCTGGACTGCTCCAGAGCAGCTGCCGCTCGGCAGCGATACTATTTACCCGCTGCGCGGTGGTGAACAAATTCACTGGCAGCTTGGCTGAGACCGATATGGACTTTTGTGATGAAAAATCAATGATCTCGCAACGGTTTCGCGGCTTTTTGCCCGTCGTTATCGATGTTGAAACCGGCGGTTTCAACAGTCAAACCGACGCGGTGCTAGAGATTGCCGCCACGTTTCTACGCATGGATGACTCGGGTCAGCTGGAGCCAGATGAAACGGTAAGCTATAACGTTGAACCCTTTGAAGGCGCAAACCTTGAGCCCGCTGCCCTTGAATTTACCGGCATCGATCCCCATAACCCACTACGACAGGCACAAAAAGAAGTGACTGTTATGGGCGAACTGATGAAACGAATTCGTCAGCAGGTAAAAGCCAGTGGGTGCACCCGAGCGGTGCTGGTTGGGCATAATGCGCACTTTGATCTCGGCTTTGTATTGGCCGCCATCGAGCGCAGCAGTATCAAACGCAACCCCTTCCACCCTTTTTCGGTGATGGATACCGCCAGCCTTTCCGGGCTGGCCTATGGCCACACCGTGCTAGCTCGAGCCTGCCAATTGGCAGATATCGATTTCGACAACAATGAAGCGCACAGTGCCGCGTACGACGCCTTGAAAACGGCCGAATTATTTTGCCAGATCGTCAACCGCTGGCAACAATTAGGCGGCTGGCGCTGGTCCTGATTTTGCTAATATTGAATTGAGTTCAACGCCTATATTTACCAAGCGCAACCCACAACTCTCAGGAGAGAATCCAATGGCTTTTGAATTACCCGCACTGCCCTATGCGAAAGACGCACTGCAACCGCATATCTCTGCGGAAACCCTCGACTTTCACCACGGCAAGCACCACAACGCCTATGTGACCAAACTCAATGAACTGCTTCCCGGCAGCGAGTTTGAAGGCAAAACACTAGAGGAGATCATCAAAACTTCTAGCGGTGTTATGTTCAACCAAGCCGCTCAGGTTTGGAACCACACTTTCTACTGGAACAGCCTTAGCCCCAATGGCGGCGGCGCACCAACTGGCGACCTAGCAGCAGCCATCGACAAAGCTTTCGGCTCATTAGATGCATTCAAAACGGCATTCAACGCCAAAGCGATGGGCAACTTCGGCTCAGGCTGGACTTGGCTGGTTAAAAATAGCGACGGCAGCCTTGAAATCGTCAACACCGACGACGCTGACACCCCGATTGCTCGCGAAGGTCAAACTCCGCTGATCACCGCCGATGTATGGGAACACGCTTACTACATCGACTACCGCAATGCCCGCCCTAAGTACTTGGAAGAAGGTTTCTGGAACTTGGTCAACTGGGAATTTGCTGCTGCAAATTTCGCGTAAAGCGGAATTTGCTCGGGCGTCTGAGGTCGGACGCCTGAAGCTAAAGGCATAAAAAAAGCCCGGTGCGTTTAACGCACCGGGCTTTTTTACGTAAGACGCCAGACTTCCGACGTCAGACTTATCTCATTACAGCTTGCCTGAATTCTCTGCTAGGTATGCAGCAACGCCGTCTGGCGATGCATCCATACCTTTATCACCTTTATTCCAGCCAGCGGGGCAAACTTCGCCGTGCTCTTCGTGGAACTGCAGGGCCTCAACCAAACGCACTAGCTCATCAATGTTACGGCCCAGTGGCAGGTCATTGATCAACTGTGAACGTACCTGACCTTCTTTGTCGATTAAGAATGCACCGCGGAATGCAACGCCGCCTTCGGCTTCAACGTCGTAGGCACGGCAGATGTCGTGACGTACGTCAGCAGCCATCGTGTATGTAACAGGACCAATACCGCCGTCTTTAATTGCGGTGTTGCGCCATGCGTTGTGAGTAAACTGAGAATCGATAGAAACACTGATGACTTCTACACCCAACTCACGGAATTTGTCCATGCGGTGATCAAGTGCGATCAACTCAGAAGGACATACAAATGTGAAATCCAGTGGATAGAAGAACAATAAAGCGTACTTGCCTTTTGCAGCTTCGCTCAAAGTGAAGCTATCTACGATTTCGCCAGTACCCAATACAGCTGCGCAAGTGAAATCTGGAGCTGGCTTACCTACTAAAACACCCATGTTTATAAACCTCCGGTTTTATATTTGTTTAATTTTTACAACGGCAAAATGCCGCTGTAAAAGCCTTATTTAGACCGGCAATCATACACCCCACCCCCGATCTATCCCATTGAATTTTCTAATCGTGACCATAGGCACTAGCTATCACTAACAAACCGCCACATACAATTGACAAGCATTCTCATTTGCATTATCGTTGCCATTCAATAAATGTGCTGAGCGAGATCGATACCAGTATGTACGTTTGTCTTTGCAAAGGAATTACAGATAAGCATATCCGCGATAGCGTGGATGCTGGTGCTGGCAGCTTTCGCGAAGTGCGTCGCCAACTTGATTTGGCCAGCCAGTGCGGCAAATGCGGCATTGTCGCCAGAGAAGTTTACGACAGCTACTTAAATAGTTATGACGAGAGTCTCTGTTACGCGGCGGCCTAAGTGCCGCCCCCTAAAATCGTTTCTAACTTTCGTTAAAATCACACACTCCCTCAGCACCTGACGTGAAGCTAGCGCTTTTGCGCCTCCTATCTCCGGTAAAGCATTCAGACTTGAATACTCACCAAGCCCAGTCCACACTTAGAAAATCTGCTAACCATGTAAAGGATCTGCCCAATGAAAGGTGACAGCAAAGTTATTGCCTATCTTAATAAAGCTCTCGGCAACGAACTCGTCGCAATAAACCAGTACTTCCTGCATTCACGCATGTACAAAGACTGGGGCCTGAAGCAGCTCGCTGACCACGAATACCACGAATCAATAGACGAAATGAAACACGCCGATAAATTGATCGAGCGCATATTATTTCTAGAAGGCTTACCTAATCTACAAGATCTCGGCAAATTGATGATTGGCGAAAACACCAAAGAAATGCTGGAATGCGATTTAGCACTTGAACTAAAAGCGATTCCCGACCTAAAAGACGGCATTAAACACTGCGAGACTGTTAACGACTACATCAGTCGTGAACTGTTTGAAGAGATTCTGGAGTCAGAAGAAGAACATGTAGACTGGCTGGAAACCCAGCTTGGTCTCATCGAGAAAGTGGGTATCCAGAACTACCAGCAATCGGTGATGGGCAGTCTGAGCTAAAAAGCCCGGGAGACGGCGAACGCTAGACGGGAGACGCAAAGGCAGCGTGGAGGCAGCTTGAAATTAAAGTGTTTTAGCCCGGCCAAGACAAAACCTTGAACTACACGCGCAGCATTATGCCGGTTAACTCAACCGGCTAATCTTAGCGTCTCCCATCTCCCGTCAAGCATCAAGCATCAAGCATCAAGCATTAAGCCGTCTTCATCGGCGATACATGAATCGCAATCTCAGCATCAAACACCACTTCGCCCGCTTCGTTCTTCACTTCCACAATCACTGGCACTGAGCCTTTTTCGCCAGGGACAATTTCACGCATGCTAGCGTAGGCCCGCAAAACACCTTTGGCGCGCCCTAAATAGCGTACGGTCATACCCGCGGGAATCCAGCGCATACCTTCAGGCAGCGACACCATACTGACTACACCAGCGCAGACCTCAGCCAGATTACACATTGCTATCGCGTGCACACTGCCAATATGATTATGAATAGCGCGGTGCTCTTTAATCCGCACTACAGCGTGGCCGACGTCTAATTCTTCAAAGCAGGGTTTTATCGTTGCGAAATAAGGGGCTTTGAGACAAACCGCCTTGGAAAACGTCCACTTACCAGCGGGATAGGGCGACAACTTGCGCCACATATTTAGGGTTGAGGTCATTACGGTCACTCCAATGATAACAGCCTAGACCGTAGCACGAAGTCAACTAATCACCATTGACCGGTAACCCACGGCGCCACGCAGCGCCGGCCAATTACGAGGGTCGCTTCCATCGTCCTGGTTTACTCACCCAAACCCAAACACCACTGAGAGCAATGAGTAGCAATGCTATTGCCGCCAAGTCGACAACAAAAACCCCAGCGGAACCAAACAAACGACCACTGTGCAGATCCAGCAGCAATCGCTCCCAACTCAAGCCACTGCCGTGATATTGCGCAAAGAGACCGCGCTGCAATGCCGGCGGCGCCAAAGCCGCGCCAGCCCATTCAACGTCGCTTGCGCCGATCGCCGAGAACATTAACGTGCGTGAATCAAATGCCAGCACTGCACTTGGAGTTCGCAGCAATACCGCCTGCGGGTTCACCGCAATAGCATCAACCTCACCGGGTAAGCCTAAGGACTCACTAATATCATCTAACTTCTCACCGCTGCGGGTAAATAGTTGCAGGCGCCCAATGCATAGAACAGCAATGACTTCAGGCAGCGAAACCGCGCCTAATAACTCACTAGCACAGCTGCCAATTTTCTTTTCAGCAAGATACAAACCGTCGCCAAGCTGACTTAACCAAGCATCACCAACGGCTAAACTATTTAAAGGAAAACTGCGAAGAACCGGCGTTGGAATGCCGTAATGATTTAATAACCAAGCTTGTTTTAAGGGCTTTTCATCTAAACCCAAATCGCTACTGTGGTTTATAGCTATGCCGGTAGCGACCAACATAACAACAAAGATGGCGGCGGCTACCCCAATACGGCGATGCCAGCGCAATAACAACATTCTAAATATACGATAGGGGCTCACTACTTATTCCGCTGCGCTAGAGTCAGCTGAACCTTTTACCGCATCCGCAAGGAGTAATGCAACAAGTGCAACTTGCTTTACCGCACGCACCGACAAGGTCGCACCGGTAATACCATCGATATGCTGACTCAATCCATCGCCGTCAACCAGCGCTGCACCGCGAAACTGCTCGGTGAAAAAGTCGTGGCGCACTTCCCAGCCGCGACTCTCTCGAAATGCCAAAATCTCAACCCGAGCCACCGCTGAACTTGCGCCACCAGCATCAACGACAACACCAATGGTAATTGGCCTTTCCTTGCCAATTTCTTCCAATATCCACGCCGTTTTTTGGCCTTGCTGCCAATACCGAACCCGCAACAATGGAAAATCCTTACCGCGAACCAACTTTATTCGCGCCTTTAACTCCGGCGTTAACCAAAGCACCTTAGGCTCCGGCTTAGCTTCATTGCCAAAACCCAAGCCCAGAAATTCGTCCACCGTTAAATACTGCCCCGCACTGGCGGCATGTGTCGGCGGCGACACAAACAACTGCAAAATTAACATTAACCCAATAACAGCAACAGCGGGCAAGAGCCCGCTGCGCGTTCTAAGCTTAGCTAACTGAATAGCCAATCAGAAACTCCAACCCAAACCAAGGTTGATCGAGTCATCATCTTTGGCGCCGTCTTGCTCAGACAGATCAGCCTTGAGTACAACACTTTTAGTCAGCCAGTAATTAACGCCCACATCAAACTGCTCAATCTCGGTGTCGGTGCCGCTATTAGCAAGATTATCCCATTCACCTTGGCGCACAAACACACCAACCGAAGGCGTGAGTTTATAAGAGGCCTCAACATACTGACCTTCCTGCTTGTCGCTGCCGTTGGCAACAAAGTCATTACCGTTGATGTCCCACTCCGCGCTCAGTGCAGTCAGGGTTAGGCTCTGCCATTGATAACGAACCTGCAATTCAATTAAATCAGCTTCGCCGTCGTCACCTGCGCCTTGGGTAACATCTTGCTGGTGCTGATAGGTCGCAGCCAATTCCAAACCACTAATTCCGTTGAACACCAAGCGACCGGTGTAAGCCAGATCTTCTGCAGTTGCATTAGCCGACTTTTGACGACCGCCGCGGATAGCGCCGTTGCCAGTAGGATCAATTTTTAAGCCGCTGTGCAGCGCCGCGTTGTAGCTCAGACCCGGCAATATTTCACCACTGAGCATCACCCCAGTTTCCCACCAAGTCGCTGGTAGAATTTCTTTCTCAACGTTATTACGCTCAGTACCGTAAAAGGTATCCGGCTCGTGAGTTTCGTTAAGAATGCCAACCGGCACAAGGAATTGCCCCATGGTTAAAGTATGGCCTTGAGTGAAATCCCATGCGATATAGGCTTGCTCCAGTTCCAATTCGCCTGGGCCGCTACCGTCATCAGTGTCTTCAACAAAGCCGTGTTCAATTTCAACTTCGGAGAAGAAGCGCACGGTATCACTAAACTGATGACCAACATAAATCACAAAACGGTGCGCATCGACCTTATCATCCTTGTCTTTAAAATGATTAAAGTGGTGTTCACCATACCCGCCAATAGTGGTGCGGTTTGCCCAGTCGGCGACAGTTGCAGATTTTTCTACCGCATCGGCCGTGGCATTGATCATGTTTTCAGCTTGTTTTTGCTCCGCAGTCAAACGTTCAATTTCGCGCTGCTGCTGTTGAATGATCTGCCACATTTCGGCATTGGTCGGTGCAGTTTCGGCGTACACAGCCATAGGCAGCGCAGCAATGGCCGCAGCTAATACGGTCTTTTTCATTAAAAACTCTCCAGTCTAGTAGCGCGGAATCTCGTAGCCCGCTTATTCTTTATCAGCCTCAAAGCCACCACCTCGCAACAACAGCTAAGACACCTTTGTAAAACGCGGCAAATCATAACAAGCAACAATCTAAATGCAAAGCATTCTCATTACTATTTCTGTTTTGGGCATAAAAAAACCCGATGACTTAATCACCGGGCTTCTCGAAACAACTTACAAACGAAGCTTATTCAGCAGGCGTGCTCGTCGCGGCCGTTTCCTGAACCAATATTTTCAGTTCGCCGCTTTCGTGCATCTCACAAATAATGTCACAGCCGCCAACCAACTCACCGGCAACCCATAACTGAGGGAAGGTCGGCCAGTTAGCAAATTCGGGCATTTTGGTGCGAATATCAGGATTAGACAAAATATCCACAAACGCAAAACGCTCACCGCATTCCATTAGTGCCTGTGACGCCCGTGCAGAGAAACCGCACTGAGGCTGATTTGGCGAACCCTTCATATAAAGGATAATCGGATTGGCTGTAATTTGCTGCTTGATTGCTTCAATTGTGTCCATGGACCACCTACTTGTCGGATTACAGTGATAAGGCCTGATTCACCTACGGCGCTTATCGGGGAGAATTCGCGCCATTCTAGCAATATCGCGAGCAAAAGTAATGGATCGGGCTGAAAACCGTCGGGGGTCAGAAGTCGGAGGTCGGATGTAAAAGCCTGCAAATCCTGTGAGTGCTGAATCATTCCAAGCCGCCATTGACTGGATCGCCAGACATCAGACTTCCGACGTCAGACGATCCACCCCACCCACCCCCGCCCGGCGTTTCTATCTTAAGTACATCGCCGGCGACGGCAGTCATGCTGATTTTGCCAGGTAAGCTTTGGTCATTAAGACGGTTTTTACCCACCGCGCCAGCGCCGCCGCCCGCCAAGCCCCACGGCGCAAGTCGCCGACGCTCGGTGAGCAAAGTGAACTGTGTTGGCGCCAAAAACTCAAATTCGCGAATCAAGCCATCACCTCCAACATGCTGCCCCACACCACCCGAGTTGCGACGAATCTTATAGCTACGCACGCGCAAGGGGTAGTGCATTTCCAAGCTCTCTACCGGCGTATTCAGCGTGTTCGTCATATGGCTTTGCACTGCGCTCAATCCCGCGCCATTCGCGTGGGCGCCCATACCACCGGCGATGGTTTCATAATAATCCCAGTCTGCACCCGCTCCCCTGCCGCCCATCGCGACATTGTTCATGGTGCCCTGACTGGCGGCAGGGATAAGCTCCGGCGCCGCCTGCGCCAAGGCGCCCAAAACAGCATCGGTAATACGCATCGACGTTTCGACATTACCCGCAGCCACTGCGGCGGGGCGCTGAGCATTCAGCAGGCAGCCTTCAGGTGCCGTCAGTCGAATAGGTCGAAACAACCCCGCACAGACCGGCACTTCGTCGGGCATCAAGCAGCGAAATACGTAATACACCGCGGCGGCGGCAACCGACAGCGGGCAATTTATATTGCCTTCGACCTGCCAGGCGCTGCCGCTAAAATCGACATCAACGCCTGCCGCGCCCAAGGTAATTTTCACCGCGATTGGCAATTGCTGATGCCCAAAACCATCGTCATCCATATAGTCGGTGAAAGCGAAACTACCAATGGGTAACTCGACCAAGCGCCGCCGTGCTATGCCTTCAGCGTAATCCTGCAGCTGACTCACTGCCACATCAAAATCAACAGGCAATAAGGTAATAAGCTCTTTCAAGCGCTGCAAGCCAGTACGATTAGCACTAACTTGAGCAATAAAGTCACCGTGCTGACCGTCGCCAAACCACTCATCGAGCAACCCCTTGTCCAAAATCCCAGCGCGCACTAAGACCGTCGGTGGAATCACCACACCTTCTTCAGTAAGGGTTTTAGACAGCGGCATAGATCCCGGCGCCGAAGCGCCAATGTCGGCGTGGTGGGCGCGGTTAGCGATAAATGCTTGCAAAACGCCGGCCGCATCAAAACACGGCGCAATAACAGTGACGTCTGGTAAATGCGTGCCACCTAAAAACGGATCATTCACTACCACCATATCACCGGGCCGCCATTCACAGGCATCAACAATATCGGCCATGGCGTAGGCCATGCTGCCAAGATGGACCGGGATATGCGCCGCCTGTGCGCATAAATGACCTGCCGCATCAAAAATAGCGCAGGAAAAATCCAGGCGGTCTTTTATATTTGGTGAGAACGCGGCACGCTGCAGCACTGCCCCCATTTCCTCGCACACCGACTCCATGCGACTAACGAACAGTCCGAGTTTTACCGAATCGAGTTTGGGGGCCGCTGTTGCCATAGGAAAATCCAGAGAGTCAAAATGGAGACATTATCGCGATTATCCGCGCGCATACCAATCTAACAGAAACAAAAACGGCCCCGAAGGGCCGCAAGTAAAGCCAGCAAACAGTATTTTAGAAATCGTACCGCGCACTCACACCAATCGTGCGTGGCTGATTGACGTGGTAGGCAACTCGCCCGCGACCATCACGCTCAGTATCAAGTGACAGAATCGCCTTTTCATCTGCGGCATTATTCATAAACAAGGCGGTATTCCACTGCTCAGTTTTAGCACCCAAACGTAGATTAACGATTTGATAAGCCGGAAGCTCACGATCATATTCAAAGGTAGATTGCGACAGGGGGTCGCCAACACCAGAGAACAAGGTCGCACTACCTTGGCCGCCGTTTTCCTGATCGGCTATTTGAGTATAACGCGCACCGATATTTTGATAAGTCGCAGTGAAGTAGCCTTCCCATGCATCAACAATCGGAAAGTAATAGGTCGCAGTTGCAGCTAACTGAAAACCTGGCGCCGTTGGCAATTCATTGCCATCGCGAATACCGCCCACAACACTGGTCACACCACCCGTTGTCGACGTAACTTCAGAATCCAGCTCAGCCTGCACATAACTACCAGACAAACCAAACTCCAAGTTATCTAACGGACGACTAAAGAGCTCCAGTTCAAAACCTTGGCTATGCGCTTTGGGCACGTTGTATACCAACCGCGAGGAACAAGAGCCGGCAACAACCGTCGCCTGCAGGTCCTTGATGTCACTATAGAACGCCGACACATTCAAGGTCGCTGCGCCGCCAAAGAGCGTGGATTTGGCGCCCACTTCGTAGTTCGTTAGCTTTTCATCGTCCCAAGTATCATTGCCACCAAAGGTTGTTAAATCAGTGGGGCTGCAAAGCGGAACGTTGAGCGGATCATTGATACCACCAAGACGAAAGCCCTGTGACACTTGCGCATTAATCATTACGTTGTCATTTACGTCGTGGCGCACCATAACGCGCGGCGAAACGCCATCAGAAGAGACCTTACCTTTTTTACCGATAACCGCAGCCGTGTATATACCGTCAAAGGTCAGCTCCCGCGTCTCTTCGTAGTCAAACCAACGTGCGCCTACAACCACAGTCGTTTTGTCACTAAAGTCGTATGACAATTCACCAAATAGCGCAATTTGCTCAAGCTTGTAGGGTACCTCGGAGAAATAAAGTTCGTCAGTTTTTGCCCTTGCGCCGGCAGTGGTGCCCGAAAGATCTGGATGCACAGGACCAGCGGCCTCAAAACCAGTGACCAGCAGGGATTGAGCGTAGTCGCGGCGAACATCGCTATAGAACAAGCCACCAACCCACTGCAATGCCGAGTCGCCCGATGAGCTTAAACGCAACTCTTGGGTAGTTACTTCAGCGGCAGTGGTGTCGTACAGCGGAGCATCTAGCGTATAAATTGCTTCGGCTTCACCGTATGAGCCACCGACGATACTGGCGTTTAAGGTTGTCGCATCGCGCAACACCAACACATCGCGATCGGTATAAGACGTCACCGACGTTAGCGTCAAGGAATCGGACAAATCGTAATTTACAGTTAAATCAAACAGGGTAAAGTCGTCTTCAAACTTTTCCTGAAGTTGAGTGAACTGCGCATACTCGCCGAGCGTGACTGGCGCTCTACTAGCCGGATCGGTGTAAGGGTTAGCTAGAATATTGTATTGATCCTCCCGATTAAACCCGTCCATTTCAATTGACTGATAAACAATTTTCGGTGTGATCGTTAAGGCGTCGCTGGGCTGAAAGGTCATCGCTAAACGCAAACCTTCGCGACTACCTTCGTTCACATCCTGTTTAACGCTACCATCAGGCTGGCGTGCATCAATATAACCAGCATATTGCTGATAGTAGCCCACAGCCCGCAACGCCACCGTATTACTTAAAGGCACATTCCAATGGCCCTTGATATTACCGCCTTCACTACCGTCTTTTACTGTTTCTCCGCCCACTTGCACAGAACCGCTCTGCGATTCAAAGTCCGGCTGATTGGTAATATAGCGAATGGTGCCTGACAAAGAGCCCGAACCGAAAAGCGTGCCCTGCGGGCCGCGCAAAACTTCCACGCGATTAATGTCATAAAAATCCAGATCCGGCGTAAACAGCGACATGGAAATAACGGACTCATCCATGTACACGCCAACCTGCTCTTTCACACCTGGCTGGTCACGCACAATTTGGCCAGCGGAGATTCCGCGAATAGCGACCTGACTCTGGCCAGGCCCTAAATTTTGAATGGATATACCAGCCACATTATTTGCCATTGACTCAAGATCGGTCGCACCGCTTTGCTGCAATTTGCCCTCTGTCATTGCCGTAATTGAAAACGGCACATCTTGCAAAGATTCTGATTGTTTTCGCGCGGTCACCAAGACTTCTTCTATTGCCCGTGGGGACTCCGCGTAACTTAATGGCGCGCCAACAGCTAAGCCTACGGCCATTGATACCCCGAGTATCGCCTGCCCAGAATGTGGTTTTTTCATCATTATATTTCCCCGTCGAAATATGTTTCTTATTTAGTAATTCACTTGAGCTACGCAGCCACGCCCTAACCTAGGGGGAGTGACACAGCTAAAATGACTTCTCATTGGTATAGCAGAGCAAATCAAAAACGCACCTATTTGACGCAAAAAAGCATGCGCTGCCAACACCTAATTTGTGTTCCACCCTGACTCAGGATTAAATACTGGGCTAACAAATACGAGATTCCGACCATGACCGCCAATATCAATCTACCCCGAATACTGCGTATCGGCGCGGGTGTCAGCCGCCAGTTACCCGAGGTACTCGATGAACTCGGCCTAAAGCAACCACTGCTTGTTACCGACGCGTTCATTGTCAGCCTTGGCTGGCTAGACGATCTCGAAGCTCAGCTAAGTAAGCAAGGATTTGTGCACAACCGCTTTACTGGGGTTGTTCCCGACCCAACAACCGACGCCATTACCGCAGGCCTCGCGGTATTGCACCTTGGTGAGCATGATTGCGTTGTCGCACTCGGTGGCGGCAGCTCTATCGACACGGCCAAAGCCATTGCCGCCATGGCGCATCGCGACCAGCCCATGCGCAACTATAAAGTACCCAATACAATTGACGACGGCCTGCCGGTTATCGCCATACCCACCACCGCGGGCACCGGCTCAGAAGTCACTCGCGCTAGCGTTATTACCGACACCGAAACCCAGGAAAAAATGCTGTGCATGGGCCTTGGTCTAATGCCCATCGCCGCGCTGGTTGATTTTGAATTAACCTTGAGCATGCCCTGGCGCTTAACCGCCGACACCGGGCTCGACACCCTCTGCCATGCGCTCGAAGCCTACGTCAGCAAAAAGGCCAATACCTTCACTGACACCATCGCACTGGCAGCAATGACCGCCATCAACACCCATATCCGCACCGCCTGCCAACTACCGGATAACCGCCCGGCGCGCGAGGCCATGATGCTGGCGGCAACCCAGGGTGGCATCGCCTTTTCCAATGCATCGGTAACGCTAATCCACGGCATGAGCCGCCCCATTGGTGCGCTATTTCATGTCCCTCATGGTTTAAGCAATGCCATGTTATTGCCAGAGATCACCGCGTGGTCAATTAGCGGCGCCCCAGCGCGCTATGCTGATTGCGCCCGCGCCATGGCCATGGCCGACGCCAATGACAGCGACGCCGACGCCAATCAAAAACTCATCGCCGGACTCCGTTTACTGTGCCGTGACCTGAATGTGCCAACACCCAGCGAGTTTGGTATTGACGCCCAGCTGTGGCAGCAATCTTTACCACTTATGGCCCAGCAAGCACTGGATTCCGGCTCACCGAATAACAACCCGCGCATTCCCAATGCAGCGGAAATCACGGGTCTCTATCAAAAAGTGTGGGCTAATTAATTCATGGCTCTGCCACAGGCCTAGAAATCCCAAGGTAATCCTTATATTATTGAGGGTCTGACTGGGCAGCGCTGGCTGCCTTTTTGCGTTTTAAATCCATTGCACTGCTTTATTTGTGCCTTATTTGCATCGAAATCTGCAAATTCGGCACGCGGAGATCTGTTGATGACACAGCCGGCTTTAATGAACACCTACGGACGCCTTCCGGTAACATTTACCCGGGGCGAAGGTGTGCGACTGTTTGATACACAGAACAAAGCCTATCTCGATTGCATTAGCGGCGTTGGCGTAAACGCCCTTGGTCACGGCCACCCTGCATTGACCGAGGCAATTCAATCTCAAGCTGGGCAGCTTTTGCACACATCCAATTTATACTCAGTGCAAAAACAGGAAGAACTCGCTGCCGCGCTATGTGCCATTAGCGGCATGGAGAATGTGTTCTTCTGCAATTCTGGCGCCGAAGGCAATGAAGCCGCCATTAAATTAGCGCGGATGCACGGCCACAAACGTAACATAGATATTCCCCACGTTATTGTTATGGAGCAGGCCTTTCACGGCCGGACGCTGGCCACACTCACCGCTTCAGGCAATCGCAAAATTCAGGCAGGCTTTGAGCCATTGGTACGCGGTTTTATTCGCGCGCCCTTCGGCGATTTAGCCGCACTGGAAAATATCGCGGCACACAACGACAGCATCGCTGCCGTCCTCATTGAACCAATTCAAGGTGAGGGTGGCATTCACACCTTGCCTGCTGACTTTCTTTCTCAGCTGCGCGCCCTGTGCGACAAACACGACTGGCTGATGATGCTAGACGAAGTTCAGACGGGTAACGGTCGGACCGGCAAATATTTTGCCTACCAGCATAGCGACGTCATGCCAGACGTCGTCGTGACGGCAAAAGGCTTAGGTGGCGGCGTACCCATTGGCGCCTGCCTCGCCCACGGCAAAGCGGCGGCGCTATTTCAGCCCGGCAATCACGGCTCCACCTTTGGCGGTAATCCGCTGGTGTGCGCCGCAGGACTCGCCGTGGTCAATACCCTGAGCAGCAACGGTATGATCGACACTATTGCCGAAAACGGCCGCTATATTATCGCGGAGCTGAAAGCGCAACTGGGCGACGTGGCCCATGTAAAAGACATTCGTGGCCAAGGCCTAATGATCGGCATTGAACTGAGCAGCCCTTGCGGCGGACTCGTCGCGCAAGCATTAGAAAAAGGTTTGCTAATCAATGTAACTGCAGAGCGAGTGGTGCGTTTACTGCCGCCGCTAATTATTAACCAGCAAGAAATTGACGAGTTGCTCGCGACACTCTGCCCGCTGATTCGTCAGTGGCCAGCTCAGTCCAGCGCGGCGTAAGCCGGGTCAGCAGCAAAGGTAGCCGTATGGCATTAAGACATTTTTTAACTCTCATGGACTTGAGCCCCGCTGAATTAGAAACTCTAATGCAGCGCGCCATCCAACTCAAAGCCGAGCACAAGGCCCACAAAACCAGCGTGCAATTCCCCAATCACGTTTTGGGTATGGTGTTTGAAAAGGCCTCAACCCGAACCCGTATCTCGTTTGAAGCGGGTATGGCGCACCTGGGTGGCCATGCCATCTTCCTGTCGCCCCGCGACACCCAGCTCGGTCGCGGCGAACCCGTAGAAGACAGCGGCAGAGTCATCTCTTCAATGTGCGACATCATCATGGTGCGCACCTTTGAGCACAGCATTATTGAACGTTTTGCTGCGTACTCTAGCGTGCCGGTAATCAACGCACTAACCGACGACCATCACCCCTGCCAGCTATTGGCCGATATTCAAACGTTTATCGAACACCGCGGCAGCATCAAGGGTAAACAAGTCGCCTGGATTGGCGACGGCAACAATATGTGCCAGTCCTATATTCACGCCGCTATGCAATTTGATTTCAATTTAAAAGTTGCCTGCCCCGAAGGCTTTGAACCCCGCGCCGACATCGTAGCCAAGGCCGGCGGTCGCGTAGAAATATTCCGCGACCCGGTGGACGCCGCCCGCGGCTCCGACCTGCTCGTTACCGACGTATGGGCATCAATGGGCCAGGAAGAGGAAAAAGCCGAGCGTCGCAGGGAACTTGCCGGCTACCAAATAAACAGCGCACTTATGGCCCACGCCAATCCCGACGCACTCTACATGCACTGCCTGCCCGCAAAACGCGGCGAAGAAATCAGCGCCGAACTGATGGACAACCCAAACACCGTGATTTGGGATGAAGCAGAGAATCGCCTGCATGCGCAAAAAGCGTTGATGGAGTTTTTGTTGTTAGAGGCGCGGGCCTAATGCTTAGCTTAACGCTGGACGGGAGACGGGAGACGCTAAGGCCTGACGGCTACGCCGTAGACTCAGCATTGCGCGGCAAAGCCGCGCCCGCTTTTGCGTCGCCCGTCTCCCGTCTAGCATCCAGCAGCCTCTAGCCGTGCTAGAAGTTAAAAACATCCAATGCCAATACGAAGGCCTCTCTGTTGTCGACGACGTTAGCTTCCATGTTAACGATGGCGATATCTGTAGCTTGCTCGGCCCCAGTGGCTGCGGCAAAACCACTATCTTACGCACCATCGCTGGCTTCCAGCCGCTGACCCAAGGCTCAGTTACCCTGCGCGGCAATCGCCTGAGCGAACCCGGTGCAATGGTCACCCCCGAGCTACGCAGCATCGGCATGGTGTTCCAAGATTATGCCCTATTCCCTCATTTGAGCGTGTTCGACAATATTCGCTTTGGTCTCGGCAAAGTGAGCCGCCAAGTGCAATACCAGAAAGTCATGAAGCTACTGGAACTCGTGCGCCTTGAAGGCGTAGAAAATCGCTTTCCTCACGAGCTCTCAGGCGGCCAACAGCAGCGCGTAGCACTGGCACGAGCACTGGCGCCTAGCCCTGATTTATTACTGCTCGATGAGCCGTTTTCAAACCTAGATGCCGAACTGCGCAAACGCCTGAGTTTGGAAGTACGCGACATTCTCAAAGAGCTCGGTATCAGCGCCATACTGGTCACCCACGACCAACTCGAAGCCTTTGCTTTCAGCGACCATATTGGTCTGCTCTACAACGGCAAGCTGCAGCAATGGGACACGCCCTTTAACCTCTACCACGAACCCAGCAATCGCCTGGTTGCTGATTTCATCGGCGAGGGTAGTTTCTTACCCGGCGTGATTGGTACCGAACTCAATACAGTCACCACCGAACTCGGCACCTTGATGGGCAACCGCGCCTACGCATGGCCACCAGGCACGCCCGTCGAAGTGTTGCTGCGCCCAGACGATATTGTGCTCAGTGACTTTGGCGGCATCAGCGCCACTATTGAAAAAAAGGTGTTCTCCGGCAGCGCCACACTCTACACCTTGCGCCTGCCCACCGGCAGTCACGTAGAAGCACTACTGCCCAGCCACCGAGATTTTGCGATAAATGAAGTGGTAAAAATCAACACCGAAGCCGACCACCTCATTGCTTTCGGCCGTGAAGAATTACACCAGAGTGAAAACAAGCCCAGAAGTAACTAAAAAAAGATTCTCTTATGCGTAATCCGTCTACCAGCCCTGAGAATGTATTCACTCCCGCAACACCGCGCTGAAAAGCCCGCCTTACGGGCGCTTCAAAACCCACCCAATTTTGCCCACCACATACCCACACTTTATCCACAGAAGACGCACAACATCTTGTGCTTGCGAAATCATCAAAACCGCATTATCTTGTATCCCAGATTCACCCAAACCCTATATATAGGGTTTTCCACCCAAGCCTTATAACAACTATTCACACTTTCGGGATAACTCCCGCAGCCGTGTTATTTGGGTATTACGCAAGCCCTCGCTTCCCGCACCGGGAATTCACGAGGTAAATACAAGACTGACGCAGAGCAGTTCTACGACATCAAGCAAGGGCCAGAGACATCATGCAAACCCAACAAGATACCAGCACTAGCGCCACTGGCGCTCCACCGCAGCACGCTAGCGACGCCGAACTCAAAGCCACTGCACCAGGCCAACTGCGTGTTATAAAACGCAATGGTTCCGTTGTGAGCTATACCGACGACAAAATCAGCGTGGCAATCACCAAGGCCTTTTTAGCGGTAGAAGGTGGCAACGCTGCCGCGTCTACCCGCATTCACGAGACCGTTGCCAAACTAACCGAACAAGTCAGCGCTACCTTCAAGCGTCGCATGCCCTCTGGCGGCACAATTCATATTGAAGAAATTCAGGACCAAGTCGAACTGGCCCTGATGCGCAGTGGCGAACATAAAATAGCCCGTGGCTATGTACTGTATCGCGCCGCCCGCGCCGATGAGCGCAGCCAGCTAGCACCGCTTGGCGAAAAAGTGCACCCCAGCATTCGTGTTAAAAACGCCGACGGCACTGAATCGCCGCTGGACTTAGGCCGCTTAGAATTTATCGTACAAGAAGCCTGCGAAGGCCTGAGCGACGTCTCTGCCCAAGACGTGCAAGACGAAGCTCTTAAAAGCTTATACAACGGCGTTCCCCAAGACGAGGTCAACACCTCGCTGGTCATCACCGCCCGCGCCATGGTCGAGAAAGAGCACAACTACAGTTTGGTTACTGCCCGCCTGCTGCTCGACAAACTTCGCGCCGAAGCCCTGAACTTTTTAGGGGTTGCCCAGAGCGCAACTCAGCACGACATGAGTATTTACTACCCGCAAGCCCTGCCTATTTACCTGCGCAAAGGCGCAGAGCTGGAGCTGCTAGACCCACGCCTAGAAAGCGAATACGACGTTGCCGCCCTCGGCGAAGCCATCAAGCCTGAGCGCGACATGCAGTTCCATTACCTTGGCCTGCAAACGTTGTACGACCGCTATTTTATTCACAGCGACGAAGTACGCATTGAATTGCCACAGATCTTCTTTATGCGTGTTGCCATGGGTTTGGCAATGAACGAAGAAGACCGCAATGCCCGCGCCATTGAGTTCTACGACCTGCTTAGCTCCTTTGATTACATGAGCTCAACGCCAACCTTGTTCAATGCCGGCACCCTGCGTCCACAGCTGTCATCTTGCTATCTGACGACTGTGCCCGACGACCTGCACGGCATTTATGGCGCCATTCAAGACAACGCCATGTTGTCTAAATTTGCTGGCGGCTTAGGCAACGACTGGACCCCGGTTCGCGGCCTCGGCGCTTACATCAAAGGCACTAACGGCAAATCACAAGGTGTTGTTCCCTTCCTAAAAGTGGTTAACGACACGGCCGTTGCGGTAAACCAAGGCGGCAAGCGCAAAGGCGCGGTATGTGCTTATTTAGAAAGCTGGCACATCGACATCGAAGAATTCCTCGAGCTCCGTAAAAACACCGGTGATGACCGCCGCCGTACCCACGACATGAACACAGCTAACTGGATTCCTGACTTGTTTATGAAGCGGGTATTCCAAGACGGCGACTGGACCTTGTTCTCGCCCAACAATGTACCGGATCTGCACGACCTCTACGGCAAGGCTTTCGAAGAGCGTTTTGAGCACTACGAAGAGCTAACCCGCAAAGGCGAGATCAAACTCTACAAGCGCGTTAAAGCGGCTGACTTGTGGCGCAAGATTCTGTCTATGTTGTTTGAAACAGGCCACCCATGGATCACCTTTAAAGACCCATGTAACCTGCGTAGCCCACAGCAGCACATTGGCGTCGTTCACTCGTCTAACCTGTGTACAGAAATCACCCTGAACACCAGCAAAGATGAAATCGCAGTATGTAACCTTGGCTCGGTCAACCTTGCCCAGCACATCGGCGACAACGGCCTAGACCTCGCTAAAGTAGAAAAAACGGTCAAGACCGCCGTACGCATGCTCGATAACGTTATCGACATCAACTACTACAGCGTGCCACAGGCTAAAAACTCTAACTTCAAGCACCGTCCTGTTGGCCTGGGCTTGATGGGTTTCCAAGACGCGCTTTACAAACAGCACCTGCCCTACTCCTCTGACGAGGCAGTAGAGTTTGCCGATCGTTCAATGGAAGCAATCAGCTACTACGCCATTAAAGCCTCTAGCGATTTGGCCGCCGAGCGTGGCAGCTACCAGAGCTACGAAGGTTCACTGTGGAGCCGTGGCATTCTGCCCATCGACTCAGTAGAGATCCTTGTGCAAGAGCGCGGCGCAGACTACATCGAAGTAGACCGCAGCCAAACACTAGACTGGGCCAGCCTGCGCGAAGTTGTTAAAACCCAAGGCATGCGTAACTCAAACGTGATGGCCATTGCACCAACCGCCACCATTGCTAACATCACTGGCGTGTCGCAGTCGATCGAACCGACTTACCAAAACCTATACGTTAAATCGAACCTGTCTGGCGAGTTCACTGTAGTGAACCCCTACCTGGTAAAAGACCTGAAAGCGCGCGGTTTGTGGGACGCGGTCATGGTTAACGATCTTAAGTACTACGAAGGCTCGGTAAGCAAAATCGACCGTATCCCAGACGACCTAAAAGCCCTATACGCCACCGCGTTTGAAGTAGAGCCGCGCTGGTTGGTAGACGCCGCTAGCCGCCGTCAAAAATGGCTAGACCAAGCCCAGTCTCTGAACCTGTATATAGCTGGCGCCAACGGCAAAAAACTGGACATCACCTACCGCATGGCATGGTACCGTGGCCTCAAAACCACTTATTACCTCCGCGCATTGGCCGCCAGCTCCACCGAGAAATCCACCGTTTCTCAAGGCTCAATGAACAAGGTTTCGTCACAGTCAGCGGCACCTAAAGCGGCAGCTACCGCATCTGCCGCTGCACCGCAGGCGCAAGCGGCACCCGTACCGCTGGCCTGCTCACTGGATGATCCAGACTGCGAAGCCTGCCAGTAAAGCGGCGGGGCTCTTAGGAGCCCCTTCGTCTGGCCTCCGACGTCAGGCGTCTGACGTAAAACACATATAAAGGAATTGAGGTTATAAAATGTTAAGTTGGGATGAGTTCGATAAAGAAGAAGCACCTGCCAAAGCGCCAGTTGCCAAAACCCAAACCGCCCCCGTCGCTGAACCCGTGGTATCTGCAGCTCTGAGCACCATGAATAGCGAAGACAGCCCAGCCGTTGTCGACCAAGCCGTACTCGACAAAGCCAACGCCGCACTCGAAAGCCTCGACGTTGCCGCAGGCTTAGAAGAACTGGAAATGGGCGCGGCCCGTTTGCGGGTAGAAGACAAACGCATCATCAACTGCCATCTCGATCTTAACCAGCTCGTACCCTTTAAGTACGACTGGGCGTGGCAGAAATACCTCGACGGCTGTGCCAACCACTGGATGCCCCAAGAAGTAAACATGACCGCCGATATCGCCATGTGGAAAAATCCAGAGGGTCTGACCGACGACGAGCGCCGCATCATCATGCGCTCACTGGGTTACTTCTCAACGGCCGACTCCTTGGTTGCCAACAACTTGGTACTGGCGGTATACCGTCACATCACCAACCCAGAGTGCCGCCAGTACTTACTGCGCCAAGCTTTTGAAGAAGCGATTCATACCCACGCCTACCAGTACTGCGTAGAGTCGCTGGGCATGGACGAAGCCGAAGTCTTCAACATGTATCGCGAACTGCCCTCCATCGCTAAAAAAGCGGCGTGGAGCCTGCAACACACCCAAGCACTGGGCGACCCTAACTTCCACACCGGCACCCCAGAAACTGACCAGGAACTGCTCCGCAACCTGATTGGCTTCTACGCCGTCACCGAAGGCATCTTCTTCTACTGTGGCTTCACCCAGATACTGTCTATGGGCCGCCGCAACAAAATGACCGGCATCGCCGAACAGTTCCAGTACATACTCCGCGACGAGTCTATGCACCTGAACTTCGGCATCGACATGATCAACCAGATCAAACTGGAAAACCCACACCTCTGGAACGAAAAATTCCAAGGCGAAGTGACCCAAATGATCGTGGAAGGCATGCAGCTCGAAATCGAATACGCCAAAGACTCAATGCCCCGCGGCGTACTCGGCATGAACTCCGGCATGATGGAAGAATACCTCCAATTCATCGCCAACCGTCGTCTAAGCCAGCTCGGCTTAAAAGAACAATTCCCCGGCGCGCAAAACCCATTCCCATGGATGAGCGAAATCATGGACTTGCGCAAAGAGAAGAACTTCTTTGAGACTCGTGTAATTGAGTATCAGACTGGTGGGGCGCTTACTTGGTGATGTAAATCATCACGGCAATTCTCACTAGAGAACGACATTTTGTCACTAGTGATGATCCCGAAGGCCGCTAATTAGCGGCCTTTTTCATTTAATATCAGTGTGTTACAAGCTTTCCCAACGACCATCATCTGAGATTTGGCCCAGTTTTCGCTAGGGAGAATATTTTAGCAGTAGAAAAAAACTCCTAAATTCACCAAAGGCCGCACATTGCGGCTTTCTTTATTATACTTTTCAATTAGTTAATCAAGCTCCGTCCAGTTAACCTGACCCAGAAAACCCCACAAATTGGAAAGGCAGTGCAGCTATCTGTTGATAAACTCGCCTGTATAGCAAAGGCAATAAAAAGAGGCGTTCTTCAAGTGACCGGCATCAGGAACTTGTTATTTGATGCGCCTGTGACTAACGCTTAGCTATCGAACGAAGGGCTACAATTAATAAACAGACGGTCGAAAACACTAACTACAGATTTTTTAGTCTCAACTCCGCAATTTTAGGATGGCGTCAGCGAGTTCGCTTCCTATCTACCATTAAACAGGTTGATGCCCTTGAACTGGAGAAACTGCGGGGGCAGCAAGGACGACTTGCCAACAGGTTGATCCATACCGACCTCGTCATCCTAAATGAGCTAGGTGACTTACCCTTCAGACAGGCAGGTGGCGCACTGTTGTTCCACTTAATCAGTAAGCGATACGAACGCACGAGTATCATCATTACGACAAACCTCTGCTTCGCAGAATGGTCAGCGGTGTTTGGCGATGAGAAGATGACAACTGCCTTATTGGATCGACTGACTCATCATTGCCACATTATCGAAACAGGAAATAATAGCTTAAGATAAAACACTCAACAACACAGCAGGAGGAATTGAACGCAGCAAAGAAGTAAAATATAGGCCATCATCTGGCTATCAGGGTGGGTCAATTTTAGATGTAAATCCTGACTCAGTTTTAAATGCAAATCAACACATGAGTGGTTTATTTCAAGGTTCAATGGTGATTGGTGATATTATCGAAAAAAACAGTTAACAGCGGTGCCAAATTTATCAATGGTGATACCTTATTTGCGAGGATCACCCTTTGCCTAAATTAATATCAGGCCAGATTGAGTTATAAGGATATTTATGAGTCAGAAGTTAGTATTTGTACATGGTTTTTACGGTGGCAAAAGGACATGGGGTAAATTTCCAGAGCTATTAAAAAATACAATTGACTGTAAGGTTTCTTTATACGGATTTGATAGCTTCTACTTTCCACTTTTTGGTAACAGTACCAGCATTCATCAACTAGCTGAAGGGCTTTTATCTGAAATTAAAGTTAATAATTGTTTCGATGATGACTTGATTTTAGTTGGGCACAGTTTAGGTGGATTAGTGATTAGGCAGTTATTATTAAATCTTGAGCTTAAAAAAGTCAAACATAATATTACTAAAATCGCTTTTTTTGCCGTACCGCATGACGGTACTGGCTTTGCCAGCTTACTCTCTAACTTGCCTTTAAGATGCAATAAATTAAAAGCATTAAATAAAGATGGAAATTTCGTAGAACAGTTAAATGACCAGTGGTCATATACTAATTTAGATTCCAGATTAGAAATCATGTCTGTTATTGGCGGGAAAGACGCAATTGTCACCTCAAATAGTGCAAAAAGTATATTCAGATATCATGATGTTGAAACCAATATTGATGCAGGCCACAAAAACATAGTTAAACCAAAAGATGAAAATGATCTTTCTTTCAATTTACTTAGAGACTTTATTAACAGAAAAAAATCGCTTACTAAATATAAAAATAAACAATCCTCTACTTATAAAGAATGGTTCAAATTAGATCGCCATCATGATTTAAACTACGTACAAGATAAAAAAACAGAAAACAACTTAAAAGCCTTACAAAAAGGTTTAGATAGTGATGCACCTTTAATTCGCCTCACTGGCCTATCTGGCTTAGGTAAATCCCGCTTAATTATCGAATTTTTAACGTTAACAAATAGTTTATCTGAAGAGGATATTCTAATTTATGACGGTGCTGACGACGATAAAGAAATACTAAGTAGCATAGGGCTAGCCATTACAGATAATGTCGGGGGGTTAGTTATTGTTGAAACTTGCAGCATTGATTTACATAAAAAGATAAGTCAAATAACACACAATCAAAAAAAACTTAAAGTGATTACTTTAAATTTCTATCATAATTCTGTAAATGATTGCCTTCACATAAAGCTTGATAGGCTTGAACAAGATAAAATAACAGAATTGTTAACACAAAATTTACCAGCTCTAAAAGAGCTTGAAATTAATCGATTAGTAAATTTTATCGAGGGCTTTCCATTGCTTGCTGATATGTTGATTAAACAAATTAGGGCAAGTGGTAATTTTGATACCAACTTCACCGAGCATGATCTTGTTGAAAAGCTTATCAATGGTGATGGCCGTCTTTCAGAAAAACATAGAGAAATTATTAAAGTTATATCATTGTTTGATTATATAAAGTGTGAACGGGATTATAACGAAAAGGAAAATTTAGAAGCTAACTTTATTAACGAGATAGCTGAAAGCAGTCAGCTAGATTTTGAGCGTGTAATTACAAATTTCAGCCAAAAAGAACTTATAAATACTACTGGACGCTTTGCAAGAGTTGTACCTAAACCTCTAGCGTTAAACTTAGCAATGGAATGGTGGGATGGCAGTCTATTTGATAGCCAAAGCAACTTAATTAGCAAACTTCCAGAATCAATGGTAGAGAGCTTTTGTAAGCAAATAACATTCTTAGATTCATCTATGAATGTTCAAAATTTTGTAGAAAAATTTTGTGAGGGCGGAAGCCCTTTCGGCCAAGCGGAATTGTTACTTTCTAAACAGGGTTCAAGACTTTTTCGCGCATTGGTAGAAGTGAACCCTAAAGTAACAAGTGATCTTTTAAATCGAATTTTATCAAGATTATCTGACGATGAAATTAGTAATATTGATAGTGATGTGAGAAGAAACTTTGTTTGGTCACTTGAAATGCTTGTTTATCATAAATCTTACTTTGATAAGGCAACATGGTGTTTATTTAAATTAGCTCAATTTGAAAGTGAAAATTTTAGTAATAATGCTCTAGGACAATTCTCGCAGTTATTTCGTTGGCAATTATCTGGCACGGAAGCTGATTTCGGTGAAAGACTTGCTATTTTAGATAAAGCTTTAGCCCTAAATATTGAAAGCGCAGACTTTGTGATTATTAATGCGGTTAAAACCGCAATTAATACGCATGGCGGTACAAGAACCATTGGAGCAGAGTTTCAAGGTACTAAACCTGAGCTTACAGACTGGAGTCCGAAAACTTATCAGGAAGTTTATGATTACTGGCAGTCTTTACTAGACATATTACTTAAGATTATTAAAAGAGGGTACTTGGTTGAACAAGTTAAAGATGCATTTGGTCATGAAATTAGAGGGTTAATCCGATTTAAACTGCCAGAGAAATTGGACTTTTTTGTAAAGGAAGTAATAAAGCTTACAGGGAAATACTGGCCTTCCGCAGCACAATCAATAACCCATGCTTTACACTATGATGCCAAAGGAATGAATCAGGATCAGATCGAGCTATTGAAGTCTTGGGAGAAGTTATTATCCCCTGATGAAGATAGCATCGAAGAACAGCTGAAATTAGTCGTATTAAACCCATCTAGAGAACATGTGAAAGACAACAATGGTCACTATATTGATATGTCAGCAGAGGATGCGAAGCAACTGGCAAAAGACCTTAGGAACAGGCTTTCTGATTTATATCAACATTTTGAACTCTTAATGACCTTTCCTGAGCAGAAACAGACTTGGGTATTTGCAAAACATTTAGTGCTAGAAACAGATAATATTGAAGAGCTACTAAACTCGACACTTGACTATTTACGTAAGCAAAAAAGTATAAATACTCAATTCCTTTCTGGCTTATTATTCGGACTTAATGTTAAGGAGCCTATAAGATGGAAAGAAACAATAGAGTTAATAGGTTCAGATGAAGAGCTTATTGAATATTATCCTGATGCGATACGCACAGGGTGTTTTGAAAGCTCGCATTTAGATGTTTTCATTAAGCTGATAAGCGAAGGAAAACTCCCTAGTTATTCTGCCTCTACGCTCGTTTATGGCCGTGCAACCGAACATTTAGCCGAAGAAGAAATAGCCCATTTCTGTATGTCACTAAGCGAAATTGATGCTACCGCAATTTGGGTGGCACTTGATAATATGAACATGTATACACATGGTCGTAATGATGTTGATTTTACTAAGTTAAGACCTACTTTAGTCTACCTAGTTCTTAACGCTTCTTTCAAAAAAGAAGATAAGACTCGCCATTCGGACAGTTACAATTGGTTAAACTCAGTAGAAAGACTATTGGAATATGAAGATGCTGAGTTTGCATTAAAGCTATGCATTCATCTAGTCGATCAAGTTGGGGATAATGATGTTGATTATTCTGATTTATGGGATTATTTAGGCAATGGTTTTTATAAAGCTTTTGAATTACATGGAAATTATATCTGGCCTAATATCGCTGAAAAGTTTACTGATGGAAACGCAATTAAACCGTACCGTTTAATTGACCTACTAGGTAGCGGTAAATCTTATAAAAAAAGAGATAGCAGTATTTTTGACATCTTAAATCCTGAGGTAATTGTTGATTGGTGTAAAGATGAAGTTGCTCTTCTTATCGTAGGCCAATCAATTTCGATGTTTATCGAAAATGGTGAGGAGCGTGTCGTCAATCCATTGATGATTCGCTTATTAGTAGAGTTTTCTGATAGCGAACTATTCCTTAGTGAAATATCAGCAAATTTTTCAAGTAGATCATGGTCAGGATCTTTAGTCCCATATTTAGAGGCTGATAAGCAAATACTTCAAACTTTAATCGATCACAATAATATCAAGGTAAAAAATTGGGCTGTACGTTTCATAGAAAATATTGACCATCAAATTGAATATGAAGATAAACGTAACGCTGAAGAGCATATGTTGAGGAGTTAAGAATTATAGCGCGACTCAAAGGTCTAGCGGCAGCATAGCAACTGAACACTAGCCTCAAGCTACGTAATAGCATCAAAAACACCCCAGAGTAATATCTGGGCAGCTGTCAGCTGACCCAGCCTGCGACACGGTCGACTGGTATGTCTTGCAAAAAGGGAAGTAATTGCGGAAGATTAGGCTATCGAATACCACACAAACCCCGAGCCTAACTAGACTCAGGGTGTTTCTGTTTGACTGATATTAGCTATTTTTACCGTTTGCGACACGCACGTAACTTGTTGATTCTTATATGAGTATTTTCACTAGCGAAAAAACAAGATTTTCACTAATGACACAGATAGCTGAAACGCCCGTATTACGGGGGGTACGGAATCGCCTCTAGTGAGAACTGCCGCATACCGGCAATTCTCACTAGAGAACGACACTTTGTCACTAGTGATGATCCCGAAGTATTATCACCCAACTGAAAAAGGCCACTACAAGTGGCCTTTTTCTTATAAAATCAGTTAGTTAAGGGTGCTCGTAACTGCATATTGTTGTAATACGCCTGTATTTTTTGAAATGAAAGGTGCGCACTTGTTGAGCATCTACCTAAACCATTGGCCAAATCAAACACGACCTTCAATAAAATGGTGGCCGACTTTGATGACTCCTCGAATCTTCCTAGCGACATTCCAAGTCTGAAATCACACACACCACCCTTCTACATAAAACTGTTACTTGCATGGATAAAAATGGAGTTTAAAAATCCAAAGGTAGAAGTGAGCGGAAACATTAACTCTTGATTTCGCATTCGATGTTGCCTGGCAGATCAATCGAGCTGCAGTATCTTTGCCAAGGGGTTAAAAAAAGTGGGCATTTAGCCAACCACACTACATATGATTAACATTGATATGTAAGCCGCTAAGTACAATTATAAAAACGAGTGTAAATTAACAATTAGGTTTAAAAGATTGGATTGTTCCCAGTATCTTAATTCCAGCCTGGTTGATAGTTGGTGTAACTGTTACCGGGTTTCTGTATCCGGGATACTTTGCCCGGAGAAGTACACTGACAAAGGTCAGCGCCCCCACCTAAAACAGTGAATTTCAACATAAAAAAGCGCCCGCAGCATTCGCTACGGGCGCCTGATCAAGCTTCGGCCAAGCTGAGCTGAATCAGTTCATTCGGCTTACTTATCTAGGCATTGAAACACTCACGATTCCTAATTCGACCAATGCCAATTTTGAGCAGAACTGGAAGTATTGGCAGGCTGCAAAGTTATTTCACCACTTCCAGCTGGAGCGGTAAGTGCCAGATTCAAATCCACTCCCGTTCTAATCTGATTGCCCTCTGCATACCAACTGATGTTGTCAGGATTTCCTGAGTAATTCATGCAATCAACCATTCTAACCCATGCTCCATGCGCTCGGCTATCCGCCTGCAAGCATTTGTATTTGTTAGATTTCACGTGGATGCGTTTGGTTAATGGATCATAAATGAAGTCCTGATTATCTCCGTTATTACAACCGTACGTGCCCACTGCATAGCCATAATCGTCTACACATCGACCATCATCAGTCTTCAGCTCCCGATAATCCCAGCCCTCAGCACGACCCCAGGTCCATTGCTGGGTGGGTGCATCAGGATTTGAGACTTGATGTGTCAGCTGTCCACGTTGTCCATTAGCCGGAGCGGCCACGGCCAAGCCGGAATTAATCGTGCTCAGGAACTGATCACTAGAGATATCCCAGCGAACGTTGTTGGCATATTGGCCTGTCGCAGAGTCACAGGTGAATAAATTTATCCCACCACCAGCGTTGGCGTTGCCGCCGTTGTCCATGCAATAGAGCCGGTTGCTATTACGCAGCATTTTACTTGCAGCATGATAGCTCCAAGACTGGCTAGCACCACCGTTACAGTCCCATGCGATCAGCGCGGAATTGTTACTGACACTTTCATTGTTCAGCTCTAAGCACAGCCCATCAGCGGTTCGCAGTTCACGCGAAACGATAGGGTAGCTTGGACCCCATTCCCACATCTGTTTACTATCGGATAAGTTCGACTGCTGCAAAACGACATTGCCAATCTGTGTGCCGTAAGGCGTCGCGGTCGCCGAAATAGCCCAGTTATTATTGTTTGCATTTCGCCACTGGCCTGCAACCCAGTTCCATTGTTGATTTTTAATGGATACATTGTCGGGCGCCAAACAAGACCAAATCTTCAAGGAATTACCTAATGAGGTATTGCCGTTATTGTCAGCTGAATCCAAGCAATAATTCGAATTTGTGCGTGCACGCAATTGCTTAGTTGCCGCATCGTACTTCCAAGCCTGATTACCAAGGCCGTGACATGGAAAATGAATCACTTGCTGACCGTTTTGCATCGTGTGCTCACGCACATCCAGGCAGGTGCCATCACCAGCCACCAACTCACGAAACTTGTCACTTTCCTGAGTAAATCCAGTCAAGTCGCCCAAGGTATCGCTGAGAATGGCCAAAAGCGCGCCGCCACCTTGCAGATTATTTTGTTCAGGCAGACAAGCACCTGCAACACACAAATCATTGGCGCCGGCAGTCGGTGGAGAATGGCCATCTTGCAGATCGGCCACGTCATAGAAGTTACCCGTTTCAGCTCCAGGAACCGCACCACCGTTCACGGCAGTGGCTACACCAGCCGCACAGAGGAACGGTGCATGCGCTGATTCCCAACCCACTGCAATGTTCATTTCGTCCAGTGCAGCGGCACTGCCGTGCCAGAACTGAGCTTGGTCACCATTGACGAATATGCCTGGCGCACTCGGATGCACCTGCAGCGCATTGAACTGGCAGTCCATGCTCGACATGCCGGCCAGAGTAGGCATCGCATTGGCAGCAGCAAGCACAATATTAAAGTTCCAAGCTGTTACATTGTTATAGGCATGCCACCACGTAGGATTTTCTACACCAACATGACCACTATTAGTGCTGTAGGTGGCCGCTGGGTATGGCGCGCCAGCACCAGCAGGCACATAGCTCACATAGCTGCTGTACGCATTATTACCCGTGAGGCTATTCAACTCTGCAGCAGCACTGCCATTTTCGCTACTGCTAGGTGATTGCTGACTATGAGTACCTAAACGTAAATCTTCTTTTGATACGAAGCCTTGACCATCTGGCGGCGTCGATCCGTTATCCGCAAGATCCTGGAAATATGGACGTTCATCACTTCGCGCTGGATAAACATTGCACTCGGTGCGTGATTGCGTAGTCATACCATAACTACTGCCACCATGCAGAACCCGCTCGGGCTTGGTGGCGTAGTTGGCCATACACATGCCCAGATTTTCAAGATCACCGCTGGTTAACGAATCGAAGCAATTGAATAGCGTCTGAACTAAGCAACCAAAGCCGCAATCGAAAGCAATCGGAATATTGGCTGTGAGCGTGTCACTGGCGTAGGCCAGATTCTGCACCAGGCCAAAGACATCTACTTCGGCGTTCACCTGAAGCATGAGGCTCCAGATATCGAAGTCGATTTTGTACTGAAAGACTTGACCGATGAATATCCGACCACAGGTCTCTGCATCAGGAATCGCCGTGCTCGAAGCGTGTGCTGCTGGAATGAGGAAGTTGAGTGCAGCTTGAGCAAAAGATTGAAAAACATTTAAGGATGCAAAGGCACTCGCCTGAGCACCTATCAAGCCATCCATTGATTCAAAACATTCTTCCGGAGACATCGACAGTATGTATTCCAAATCACTGCCGGGTGGCACAACCGGAACACTCGACACCGTACCGTTCGCACCCTTGATCTCGGCCTTGATATCCTGCGCATCATGCGCCTGCATCACGAAGGCGCAATCTTCGACATTGGGATTATTGGAGTCTGTGGTACACAAACCAGCGGCTTTAACGTAGGGATGCAACAAAGTCACGACTACAGATTGCAGGTCGAGGTCACGCCAGGACGATGGATTCGCCATCGCGCGCTGGACGAGTTCGCGCGTCGTGTCACGATCCAAAAACGGCGAGTTTAGCGCCTGCTGGACCGCGGCCTTCACATTATCAACGGTTGCATTGGCGACGGTGACGCCGGGGGCATATCGAGCAATCAAACTACTGGTCGCATCGGCTACTTGCTGCATCTCACCGGAGTCTAGAGTTTGCCCCGTTGCAGCCAGCACATCATTGACCAAATCGCTGGAAGTGCGTTGGCGCCCGCTTACACTCACCGTTTGGCTGGTAGTGTCGCTGCCGTTGGCGCAGGTCAGCGTATAGTTGTTGGCACCAACGCGGCTAATATCAACTGAGCCACTGGCTGACAACGCTTTCGCTCCTGCCCAATCACCACTGGCCGAACAGGAACTGGCTCGGCTGCTGCTCCACGTTAGCGTGGTGTTGCCGCCGACCGGGCCGTTGTCCGGTGCAGCAGAAATAGACACACTAGGGCAGGTGCCCGTAAGGCCTGATAATAAACTGCAGGCCGCATTCGCCGGATTACTCAACACCAATCCCAGCATGATCGCTAATACTGGGAAAACTGAAGCCTGCTTTCCTATTTTGAATAAATTCACTGTACTTGCCACCCTAGTAGTCTTATTAAAATTATTCGGTGTCCGTCAAGACGACCACTCTGCCCCTATCCTTTTGGGACTTATTCATTTCTTATCGAATGAGCTTGTCATGTGAACAAGTGTTACTTCAATGGGGAATGCAGCAACTCCGTAGTCTTTACTGAGATTTCCATCCCTATATTCTCGAATCGTCGTGGTTTCCCCGTAATTTTTACTTAGTTTCGCCAAACATATCGCGTTGATCAGCGGTATACTCAAATGCTAATAAGAGTGAACACACCATGAAAAACAATAAACAAATACGAGCCTTTGTGAGCAGTCTTTATCGCGGTGGCGCTCAAGTACCGGTAGACCAGTTTAAACCTTGGGCGCTGCAGCAACTCAGAGCTCTGATCCCGTTTGATGCTGCTATTTTTGCCTGCGGTAACATGAGCAAAGGAAAATTCCACAACGCCACAGTATTGGGCCTACAGGATGGCTTTACGTCCTCATTGGAAAAGACAGCAGATTTAAATCCTCTGTATAACGCTATCTCAGCAAATCTAGGTTCAGCCTTCCGAATCTGCGATGTCGTAGATGATGAAACCTACTACCAATCGAAGACCTATCATCGATGCTTTCAAAACTTCGGTGTCGAGCGAATATTATCCAGTGCTCACGCTGACATGCGTACACGCTTATACACACTGTTGAGCCTGTACCGGTTTGATCGTGACAATGACTTTTCTGAAGAAGATAAAGCAACCCATGAGGCATTGAGCTTCCACCTTGTTGATGCATACTCACACGTGTACTTTTTGCACCTAACACGCCCTAAAAGTGAAACTCAGGAACGGTTTGCAGCCGTTGTCGACGGCGAGGGTGTTTTACATGAAGCACAGGCGGGATTTGCCGAAGAGCTCGAAGAAAAGTTTCAAGCCTGCGAAAACGGCCGATTACCCTTTGCGGTGCAAGAAGGAACGTTCACCTTAGGCGATGGTAATTTGCAAGCAAAGACAACCCCACTTGGCGACCTGTATATGGTCGAAATATGGGATGAGGGGCCACTAGATCGCCTCACATCACGCGAGCGCGAAGTCGTTGACGCTGTTTGCCGCGGGTTATCAGACAAGGAAGTGGCCATCGATATTGGACTGGCTCCGACCACGGTATCGTCACACCTCTACCATGCCTATAAGAAATTAGGGGTCACAAGCCGACGCGAACTAAGGCAACTAATTCAATAAATCACCAAGGTTTGACTAGATTTACGTAGATCACATCGACCGTGAATATTGACGCGTGGAGATTGAATTGCTGCAATTAGCACGGTGAAGCAATTGCAGAAAATCACATAGTCGAGTGCATATATAGCCTGGACTCTGAGTTATTTTTTGGCTGATATTAGCTATTTTTGCAGTTTCCGACGCGCCCGTAACTTGTTGATTTTTATATTAGTATTTTCACAAGCGCTAAAACAGTATTTTCTCTAATGCGACAGTCGCCGCAAACGCCCGTATTACGGGAGGGGCGGAATCGCCTCTAGTGAGAATTGCCGGTCGGCCACCCCAGTTCGCACTTGAGAGAATATTTTAGCAATAGAGAAAATATTCTTGAATTGACCAAAGGCCGCACATCGCGGCCTTTTTCATTTAAACGCCAATATAGAGCCACCATCCACTTACCTTGCATGGACAATGAAGCCAAACATTTTAGCCCGCCCGCGGCATTTCTCTAACTGCATTCTCATCGACCTATGCAGCCAATGACCTTAACCCTTTTGCGCTGCATACAAGCCCTCAAACTCATCCATGCCTAGCGTGGCAATAACATTGTGTTCTGCGTCGAGTATTTCATACATGGCGCCGCTGGTTCCTCGTATGCTGAACAAGATAATGACATCTTGATCACCACCACCTTCTTGATGAGGCTCATTGCTGGCATGGCTTACTGTGTAACGCCCGGTGGGCCGTGTTTCGGTAAGGCGACCGTCCGAGCTGTAAATACGGTGCTCACCTTGTATTACAAACATATGATTTAGGGTAACGTGCCGGTGTAGCGCGATTTTTTCATTGGCCGCAAATTTAAACAGGACATCGACAATCAGCTTCTCTCGATCGACGTCGAGAATTTGATAGCTAAGATGATCAAAACCAGGCAGCTGACTCCACGATATTTGTTGATCATTAAATTTATAATTATTCATAATAATTCCTTAGGCAGCTTAATGGCGGTATGCTCCGCCGATTACACCACCGAATAGCAAGCGATAAAATGCAACGTTCGTGCTACTTTAGTCGCGGACACTGGGTTAAAAAATGGTTTTTAACTCAGCAACATCACAGTGAGCATATCATGACAATTACCTTAGATATTATTCCGATTATTTCTATTGCGGCAGGCGCAGCCATTTTGGTCAAGCCGCGCTTGCTTAACTATATTGTTGCTGGTTATTTAATTGCGATTGGCCTAATTGACCTGTTAAACCTACATATTTAATAGGGCGCTCCCACCAAAGCGCTGCAAAATCACCTCCGTGTAGATTTTGCTTAGATAGTTCTATGAACACCGCGCATTATTGGACAAGCACCTAACTTTTTACGCCAATGGTCGACCTTCCGTAAGCAACCAAGGCGGCGCCAAACAGGTACATGGTTAGACCTTATACCATTGACGGAATCGCCATTTCTTGTGAATGGAGAATCGTTGTCGCTACCAGAATCCCGATGGTGCTATTTTTAATATCGAGCTCAACCGCGTAGGTGGACGTGCGACAGGCCTTTCCTACAAGCCAGAAATTAAGGCATTATGTTGTTCAAACGGATATAAGGTACCTAGGGCAGGAGAAATGCACTTGCACGATCTATTTAAAGTATTGGTCAGAATTCGCTATTCCGACTGTGACGCCCAAAGCGTTATGTTTAATGCGCGCTACGGAGAGTATGTCGACGTCGCGGTGTCCGAGTTTTTCCGGCAAGCCTTCGGCGGCTATCAGCCAATACTCGATATGGGCCTCGATAGCCAGGTGGTGTCCTTATTAATTGAATGGAAATCGCCCTGCACCTTCGACGATGTTGTCGCTATTAGCATTGAAGATATCTCCCTAGGAAAAACATCGTATACCATGCAATTAAAGTTTACCGATGTTGCGACGCAACGAGAAATCGCTAACGCTAAAATCGTTTATGTAATGGTGACTGCGAATGAGCACCAGAAAATTACAATACCTGATAATTTTCGCGCGGCACTGCTTAAACCCCAGCAGTGCACCGTTAATTTAGCTGGCGTTTAGTCTGTTTAGACTCGTCGGTATTTTTAAAATCAGAAACGCTAAACTACAAGCAATTAACACCGTATTTAGAACCAGAAAACCAATAAAAATAATAGGACCACAACATGCATTTTGTTTTATCTACGTCATTTAGCAGCGTAACTGACTTAAAGAAAATAGCGCTCGCCGCCGATGAGTGTGGCTGGGAGGCCATGTCATTTTCTGATCATGTCGTAAATCCTGAAAAACTGAATACACCCTATCCTTACACAGAAAATGGCGAGCGGCGCTGGCAGCCTTTCACCGACTGGCCTGACCCCTGGGTAATGATTGGCGCCTTAGCGAGCATCACGACTCGCCTAAAATTCACAAACAATATTTTCGTATTACCCATGCGAAATCCATTCTTGGTTGCTAAGGCAATTAGTACTGCGGCGATTATTTCTGACAATCGCGTGATTCCCGCGATCGGCGTTGGCTGGTCTAAGGACGAGTTTGAACTACTGCAGCAGGATTTTCATACCCGCGGAAAACGGGCCGACGAAATGGTTGAGATTATGCGACTGCTTTGGACGGGGGAATTAGTGGAATATCAAGGCAAGCACTACCAGTTTCCGCCACTCGAAATGAACCCAGCGCCCAGCGCATATATTCCAATTTGGGTTGGTGGTATTAGCGAGGCCGCCATGCGCCGCGCGGCAATAATCGGCGACGGCTGGGTAACAGATTTACAAACCAGCGAAGAGATCTTGGCAAGTATCGCTAAGATAAAGACATACCGCCGAGAGTATGGCCGCGACAAATTGCCCTTCTCTGTCATGGCGACGCCATCAGACGCTTTTACACCCAATGCGTACAAACGATTAGAAGAGGGCGGTGTTAGCCATATTTTAACCCAGCCTTGGGCCTTCTATCATGGTGATACGCAAGACCTCGCCAAGAAGATCGACGGCGTTAAACGATTCGCTGACGACTATATTTCTGTATTAAATCGATAAAAGGCAGTATCGCGGCATACGCTGATTAGCCGCGGCTAGTCAGCGTAAAGTACCTAAACATAGCTTATAAACCCTGCGTCATGTGCACTTGCGTTAGCGAAGGGACTAGGCCAAGATCACTTAAAATTATAAAAGCCCTACGACAGGTCCACGATGAAAAAACCGCTTATTCTATTGTGTTTGTTCAGCCTAATCTCAGCCTGCGGCGGTACTTCCACTAAATCAAACCTCCAGCCAGCATCACCCAGCGTCAACGCCGATTACGGAAACTCACCGCGACCGAGCACCACGTCACCAACTGGTTTGCTACTAATCGCAAACCTTTGCATCGCTGAAGGCGGAACGCAATTCGACTGGACCGACGCCAATGGCGAAGCGCGCAATGCCTGCTTGATCAAACCCGCAACAGCAAGCGATGACATACCGCTTCCTCTAGTGGTGTGGCTGCATCCGTCACTATTCCCGCCAGATGTCATCCTCACCACCAATATTTTGGAACAAATCTCCACCGCCGACCTCACCGGCGATCCTGAGCGCCCAGGCTTTGCTTTATTGTTACCGGCGGGCCGCGACACCGAACATTTTTACCCGGCGCCTGACGATACCGGTATTGGTTGGGACAATTGGTATAGAAATTTGGACCGCAGCAGCCCCGACTTGAATGTCGATGTTGCAGCGATCGACCATTTCATCGCAGAAGCAAAAAACAGTGGCGGCATTGATGATCAGCGCATTTATCTTTCGGGCTGGTCTAATGGTGCAGCAATGGCGATTATGTATTCACTCAATACGCCAGACATTGCCGCCGCCGCAGTTTACTCCGCCCCCAATCCCTACGACGACAATACTGACCCAAATCCACAGATCCCATTTGCATCTGAATTAACACCGATTTACGGACTGAACAATTCATGTGATGTCATCGGTATTTGCTACAGCAGCAGCAAACTGCATGCGGATCTAGCAGCGCGTTATCCTGAACTCGTCCAGCAACACGTGCTAGTTGACGACCTACAGTTGAACGAAGTGCAGGCTTGTAATGCACTCTGCGCATCAGAAGATAATCTGCTCAGCATCGGCCTTGTCAATCATGTTCGCTGGCCACTCGCATTCACCAGCGACATGTTTCGCTTCATGCGAGAAAACCCTCTTAAGTAATGCGCGCTACCTATACCGTTAACGAAAAAATAACGACAAAAAATAATTCCTGTTACATATAATTTCTTGGCTATTTAGCAAGTAGCCTTTTCAACGCCGAGTATCAATTCGTACTTGGCATTCAGGCAAGTCTTGGCTAACTAAACCGCTTTATTTTCGGCCAAATACCGCCACTCCCAGAAACCTCCTAAGCCTTTGAAAAATAAAATATAGATTTTCTTAACACCCATCTATCAATCGGCTAAATCTTATTCTGTAAGTGGGCCAATACCCTCGCAGAAACATCATGTCACATTAGAGACTAATCCCGACACTCAACTTGTGAATAATGAAAAGTATCCTATATTGAGAAGTAGTCGATAGATTAGCGTTTCTATTCGGCCACTGACTCGATTTTAATAAAAATTATTGCGGGGAAGATCTTCATGTCCTATGTCAAAACACTAAAACTACCGGTTGGGGTATGCCTGCTATCGCTCGCTGCCGCTGATATTTATGCGCAGGGCGCTAGCGCCTCAGGAAAAACTCTCGAAATTGAAGAAGTCGTGGTATTAGGGTCGCGCAAACCAGGGCGAACTGCGGTTGACATGCCCGTTCCGGTGGACTCCTTAGGGGCAGACACTCTCCGCCAAACAGGCCAAACCGAAGTCGGCCGTATGCTCCAGTCTGTAGCGCCATCGTTTAATTTCTCTAGCTCATCCATCAGCGACGGTACAGACGCTCTAAGACCAGCAACCTTGCGTGGTTTGGGCCCAGACCAAACCCTGGTCCTAATCAACGGCAAGCGCCGTCATACCAGCGCGCTTATTCACGTGAACACCTCAGTGGGTCGCGGCACCTCTGGCGTCGATATGAATGCCGTACCGGGAGCGGCTATAAAACGAATAGAAGTACTGCGCGATGGCGCCGCGGCACAATACGGCTCTGATGCTATTGCCGGGGTCATTAATATTGTACTCAGCGATGAGCCAGAAGCGGGACGAATTGGCGTGTCTTACGGGGAGTATAGTGAAGGTGATGGCGAGACCTACAATATTGACCTAGCGAAAGGCTTTCCTCTGGGCGATCGCGGTTTTATAAACGCGACGTTGAACTACCGAGATCGCGGCTCAACAAACCGCGCAGGCTTAAGTGGCCAGTGTCAGTATTTGGCTGGTTGCGATGCAGGAAATGACGGCACCGGTAGCGGCGACCCAGACGGAATAGATGAAGCAGCCGATCCACGGGAAGCAACATTCCCGCGCCAGAACTTTAGAATCGGCGATGCCGAGTCAACGCAGTTAGCGTTAATACTAAATTCTGCTTACCAGCTGGAGTCAGGTGAACTGTATGGGTTTCTTACCTATTCTGACCGCGAGAGCACATCAGCAGGCTTTTATCGCCGAGCAAATCAAACCGACAACAACCCAACTTTAGCTGATGGCGAGGCCTTCGCACCTGACGGTTTCCTGCCGTTAATCAACACTCAAATCGACGACTTTTCTGTCAACCTAGGGTATCGCCGCGAATTGGCCGATGACGTTAGCATGGATGTGTCTTACACCGCCGGCTGGAACGACTTTGAATTCTATATCAGCAACTCAGTTAATGCTTCTTATGTAAATGAACTGCGATATGGCCAGAGCCTCGGTGATGCAGCGATTCGGTCACAGGCATCTCGCGCTGCCGATGCTGGCACACTAAGCCTGGGATTACAGACCATAAATCTCGATTTCACGAAGCCAATGGGCGCATGGAGTGTGGCTTGGGGTGCGGAGTTGCGCCGAGATAATTATGAAATCGCGGCTGGTGAAGAATACTCGTACTTCGACTACGACACCGATGCTAGCGGCAATTCCATGTATCCCGCCGACGGCGCTGCCGGCATTCAGGTTTTTCCTGGTTTCCAGCCGGGCAATGAAGTAGATGAAAGCCGCGACGTCTGGTCTCTATACGCAGATGCGGAATACGAGATTTCTGATGCCTGGCTTGCAAGTGGCGCGCTGCGCTACGATGACTACGATGACTTTGGCGGCACCGCCAATTTCAAACTCGCCAGCAGTTTTCGGGTCACCGATCGAGTGAGCTTGAGGGGCGCTGTAAGTACGGGCTTTCGGGCGCCGTCTATGCAGCAGCAGTATTTCAATAATATTAGCACCCAGTTCGTATCAGACGGCATGGGTGGCCTAACTGCACAAGAGCGCGGCACCTTCCGCAATGACAGTGCGGTGGCCAAAGCCATTGGTATTCCAACGCTCAAAGAAGAGGAGTCACTTAACTTAAGTGTTGGTTTCGTATTAGAGCCAATCGACGCTTTAACGATCACCGTGGATGCTTACCAAATTGATATTGACGATCGCATCGTACTGAGTGGTGGCTTAACCTCATCGCTAGGCGACCCCAACTTAACCGCCGCTTTGGCTGCGGCTGGGGCAAGTAGTGCTCAGTTTTTTCTTAATGGCGCAGACACTGAAACCAGCGGCGTAGATATTGTTAGTACCTACACCATGGCCGCAGGCGAGGGTGACCTAGCCATATCATTTGCCGCCAACTTTACCGAAACTGAAGTCACAAGCGTGTTCGCCGGTGGCGGACTGTCAACGCTCGACCCAGCCGATATCTTTAGCCCGCAAGATATTTCTATTATTGAAGAGTGGCAGCCCAAGGACCGCATTAACCTCAGCTTTAACTACTCCTTAGAACGATTCACCGCAGTGCTAGCCTTCAATCGCTACGGAGAGTACACGGTATGCGAAGGGGCCTGTGACAACGCGAATCGACAAACCTTTAGCGCAAAAATACTTACCGACCTCAACCTAAGCTACCGCTTGCAAGAAGACCTTACGCTTAATTTTGGTGGTAATAATATTTTTGACGAAACGCCAGATAGAAACATCATCGGTCAGAGCCGTGCTGGCACCATCGCCGACAGTGGCGGCAATGTCTTCGTAGATTCTGAGGGTGTATTTCAGTACTCACGACGCTCAGCACCATTTGGCTTTAACGGTGCCTACTTCTTTGCCGGCATTACCTACGACTTTTAATAGACGCCGACCAAGCTTCGCGGGATAGCCTTTATCCCGCGAAAGCCATGATCTAGCTAATACCTGATTGCGACACAAACTCCTCTCTAGATAAGTGCTTAATCCGCCCAACGCCGCCCAAAAGCAATTATACCTGCGCCAAACAGATACATGGTAAGACCATACACCATGGATGGAATCGCCATTTCCTGTGAACCCAGTATTGTCGTGGCCACCAGAATACCAATGGTGCTGTTTTTAACCCCCAACTCGACCGCGATCGCCAATTGGCAAGACTTTGCTACACCAGCAGCGCGCGCGACAAGAAAGCCTGCCGCTATACCAAGTGTATTCAATAACAAGCACGCCGGCCCCGCCTGAATTAGCAAGTCGAGCAGGCGGTCTCGCAAACCGTAAGAGATAAGTAAAATCAACACCAGCAGCACAACCGCGCCAAAGGTATTTAAAGGCCTTTCCGCCCGCACGGCCAATACCGGATTTCTTGCACGGATCACCATACCGATGCCCGTGGGCAACAAGACAATCACCACCAACATGGTAATGGTGTCTATCACCGGCATACTCACATTCGCCGACCGCCCTAATTGCCACGCTAACGCCTGATTAACTAACAGAGGCATAGTGATAATAGTGGCGATACTGGCTACTGCCGTGACAACAATCGAGAGCGCTACATTTCCCCTCGCCATATAGGTAATGACATTCGAGGTGGCGCCACCAGGGCAAGCAGCCAGTATCACCAAGCCAATGGCAATATAGGGTGATAAATTTAGCGCCCATGCCACAAAAAATCCAAGCGCGGGCAGTATCAATAGCTGACCGACACTTCCGACAATCGCTGCGCGGGGGTGCTTGGCCTCTTTCACAAAGTCCTTGACCGAGAGACCAAGCCCCATACCGATCATAATAATAAACAGCGAAACGGGTAGGCCAATGCTGATAAATACACTCTGTTCCATATTTTTCTTCTTATCGATGCGCTAAAAGTGCTTTAGCTTAGTAGTAAAAGAACGAATAGTCTGTCAATAAAGTGACTGTTTCCACAAGACTATTGCCTTTGCACCAGATATTTGCGAACGAACAGCGGCGGTTCGGCAGAGTTTAATTACTGTTTACTGGAATTTGCCTTCGCAAACGCAACAAAGCCGCGACGGATATCGCGGCTTTGTTGCATGATCTTATCATTCTATTTTCTTGTTGGCCGGCTATTTACGGCTAGCTCGCACTTGCGAGTTGATCCTTAGCAATGGGCGTTAAACTATTATACAAACGCGCTTGCTCGTTATAATCATTGGCAATTGACTCTATGCGATGCATCACATAACTGAAACGGAAATTATAGCTTGATCCGGAGCACTGACTTAGCAAACTTTCTGCCGAGCTAACAACACCCTGAATTTGCTCCCCTACTTGCTCCATAGTCTCGAAATTAGACTCAAGGGCAGAGGGAATCTCTGGCGCACTCTTCAAAGTGATCAATACACGATCAAAACAATCAGCCGACACTGCAGAACCATATACTGCCGCAGACAATGCGGCGGCGAACACTAATGGCTTCATAAACAAAACACTCCTCAGTAGATAAGTAGAATGACATAACGCCACACTGAGCAATGCATTAACGATACCAATATTCACACCTGCGGTAACAAATCAGCAAAAAGTCGACCTCAAACCGCATTATTAGATATATAAGTATACTTTTATCTCTTTCTGGTCTTTTTTTGTATACAAAATAAGGCATCATCGGCGCTAGGCCTTTATAAGCTCTGAAACATTTGGGCATTTTGCACCAAAAATAACAACGCCAGCACCATTACGGCGCACGCCATAACGTTACCTAAATACTCACAATAAAAATAACGAGAAACGTGAGAAGCGAAATAACGAAACAAGAGCCAACCCTAGCCCCACCATCGCGACGACTTTTCTGCTAATCACGCCGCTTGAACTTGATCGACCCAAGCATGCAGTTCAGACCACAAAGCGTCGGCAGTGGCAGCATCTTCCGCCTCGCTGCTAGCGGCTGCCACCCGCATATCCCGATAGTAGCTTCCCGGCATTAACGCTTCCTTGGCCGCTGTAGCACAATGGATCTGGGTTTGCGCGCCCTGTCTTGGCGTTTTCAAAAACAGTTTTTCTAGCGGCGCCAAGATATTGCGCACTTTTTCAATAAGGCCAGTATTGGCTAGCCCTTTACCCGCCACATTGGTGTATACGGCGCCGGGGTGTAGACAATAGCTGCTGATACCTACTTGAGCGAAATGCCTGTTGATACTCCGGGTTAAATGCACCAGCGCCAATTTGGATTGGCCATATGCATGCCACGAGTTATAGGGGCGTTGCGGCTCAAAAAATTCGCTATTAAGCCCTTTGCTATGCAGTTGAGAAACCACATTCACAACGCGGCTATCACCTGAGTTTTTCGCCGACGAGCTTAGCAAGGGCAGCAATCGCAAGGTGAGATGCGCGGTGCCTAAATAATTAACGCGCCACTGGATTTCATGACCATCGGCACTGCATTGCGGTGAAGTCCACTTCGACATCAGGTCAAGATGTATACCCGCATTATTAATGAGCACATCTAAAGGCAAGTCCGCCACTTGATAGGCGCGCACAAATTGCTCGACCGAATCGAATGACGACAAATCCAAATTAAAGGCGTGAATATTATGATGGTATTGGCCGTCCAGTAGCTGACATAAACTTGCAGCGATAAGATGGCTATTTTGACGCACCGTTAGCGAAACCACCGCGCCGCGCTCCAACAGCCCCAAGGCTGTCGCAAAACCGAGCGAGCCCTCTGCGCAGCCCGTCACCAAAAAGTGGCGGCCCTGCAAATCGCTAGACTCCGCCACTTTTTTGCCGTCGATTAGTCTCTGCACCGTTGCTAATACACCTGCCATGATCTCATCCTTGGTTTTGCTAAGCGTCGCTTTAAATCAGCAGACACTGCATTTTTAGTCCAATACTCCGCCAACACCCTTGATGTCATTCGCCAGTAACACTAGGCCATTATCTTGTGCAGCTATTCAAATTTTGAGCTGAACAGGACGTGCCACCGCCATGAAAAGACTACTAGCGATCTCATTATTAAGTGCTGCAAGTACCGCGTCTGCGAACCCCGATGTTATATCGCGGGAATATAAATTAATGCTGCAACCCGCGCTCTTTGCCTACAACACAGAAAGCAGCGACGTAGACGATTTTATTGACGACGCTGAAACCGCGATTGAAGCGGCTATAAGTCGCAACGTGACTGGCTCGGCCTCGCTGAGCAAAATTCGCGATGTTGAATTTTTTGACATCGACGGCAGCTGTGTTCTCAGAAACAAGGGCTACTCCTTTCGCGAACGAATTGAGAGTGGCGATTCAGAAGTCACCCTCAAGTTTCGCAGCGAAGATCGCTATATATCCGATTTCGAAGACATGTCGGCGACCAGCGGTTCTGCTGAGAGCAAGCTAGAGTCTGATGTTGGTATTTCAGCAAGTTCTAATTTTGTTGTGCTGTACAGCCATTCTACTACTGCGCCAAATACCCGCACCATCAATCAGATGGACGATATTAACGATCAATTTCCCGGCTTTGACAGCGACTACGGTTTTTCCGATAGCACCGCGCTAGATCGTGTTGGCAACCTCACCATTCGCGAACACGTATACAAAAATGTCGACATCGACTTAGGCTCAATTGACGCCGAGATTTCTGTCACCCTGTGGTACAACGGTACGCCTAGTGGCGCAAGCTCGCCCGTTGTTGCCGAGGTGTCATTCAAATACGAGGATAACGCTGCCGACTACACCAAGAAGGTGGTGAATCGCGCTAAGCAGGCGTTTTTAGCTCTGCAAGATTTAAGCGCATGGACTGATCCCGCATCCAAAACAAAAACCCGATTTGTTTACGAATACGACCCAAGCTTTTGTGATTAATTGAGACTGGCGCGACCGGCAGCTTCTGGCCGCGCCAATCTGAATTTCAAGCGGGCGTATACAGCCGCATTAACGCTGTAATTTCATCCAGAGCCGAGCGAGCCACACAAAACTCAGTATCATCCCCAGCCAGGCGAGCGTCGCTAATGTAGCCGCAAATGACTTATCTGCCTGCAAGGCATCCCACCGGTAAAAAATATTGAACCAGTCATGGTCGCCGCCGCCGACCAAGGGGAGCTGTTGCGCCCGCGCGTCGGCAGCGTAACGCGCAATATTCAATAAATTCTGGCAAAACCAGAGCAGAGCAAAGGCCGCGGGGACCGCCTGCCGTTGTCGGTAAAACGACACAAATACCACCACGGGGAAAACCAATTGCCCCAATGTGCCACCGTAAAGACCAAGCGTCGAACCCAGAAAGCCGAAAACCACATGCCCAGCCTCATGAAAGGCCAGATTCGCGTGGTCTAAAACCGGAATAAAACGACTGTAACCACCGCCATAGAAAGCAAACAATACCAAGATAGCGGCGGCGACAGCCAGCACGCCCCGCGCACTGACCGTTAACGACGACTCATCGCGCTGAAGCGCCACTCGCGCACGGCGCCGTTTTGAGGAATATGCCATTAAAAGCCCTTTAAATACATTTCAAGCGGTAAGTCGCTAAGCCTAGATCAGCGCGCTAGAATGTAGGGATACATAAGCAATCACCGAACGGCCACTTTGAGCCCATGATTACACAAACCAAACATAAATTGATCGCTAAATACCGCGCCCGCATCCGCGAAGGTGCCATCACCAACGCCAAAAAGCAGCTCGCGCTACGGGGTATTACCCCTACAGAGCTAGGCCCCGAGGAACTGGAGATCTTGGTGCACGACGAAGAGGTAAAATTGAGAGGCAAACTGAAGAACTATAGCTTAGCTGCCCTAATTGCCGCGCTAACCTTAGGAAATTTTTAATGCTCATTCCCCTGCTCCGCAGCGGCGCCTTGTATCTGATGTGGCGACGACACATTCGGCAGCGCGCGCTCGGCCTCATTATTGCCGTGCTTCTTGTTTTCGCGGTGAATTTGGTTCACTCAGAGGCCGTGGCGTTTTTCAAAGCGACAGAGAGACTCGAACTGACCCCGCTCGCCTTTTATTTTCGCTGGCTAGGCTGGCTAACAGCGGGCACCGGCTACCTGTGGTTTGTTGAACGCAAAATTGCCAAGGCCGCCAAATTAGCGCGAGCCCAGAGCAATGACACTGGCAAAGTAAAGCGCTCAAAACCAAAGCCCACAAAAAAGAGTCTAGAGCAGCACGACGGTTTCGACGCTCTACGCCACAACACCCCGCTGCGCTCACGGGCAGAAATCATGCTGGATCAAAAGAAACGTGACTCAGCAGACTGAAATTATAGATTTGCTGGCGGACTGGGATGACCGCGACAAAATCATCATGGCGATTCTCTGCGATTTAGACGAGGCAACGACCTCCGCGCAGGTGATTACCGAGCAGATACGATGGATGTACAACTCACGCGCTAGGCACGGTATCAAACGCAATTTCAAACGGCTAACACGACAAGACACCAGCAAAGATATGCCCTGCCCAAGCTACGAAGCCCTTTTGGCAGGCGCAGCAAAAAAACTCGGCATACATAAACACTGCACATCTATTGAAGAATACGAACGCTATATTCCTCAGGCGGTTATCGTCGCCGCGTTAGCAAAAATGAGCCCACCACAACGAGACCAGTTTTTTACCGAGGAATTTAATGCCACACCCATGTGGGACGCCGCCGGGATTAAAAGTCGCGAGATTGGCGGCCTGCGCACTGCGGCCAGTGTGCTAGCACTGGCAAACGCATCGGGCTATGCGGTGTACGCCGGCGCCACCACGGCGCTAGGGTTCGCGACACACGCGGTGGGCATTACCCTGCCCTACGCCGCCTACACAGGTTTATCGGCAACCATTGCCCAGCTTATTGGCCCTCCAGGCTGGCTCGCGCTTGCGACCTATGGTTTTTTTAAAGTAACCGGTACCGATTGGAATAAATTAATGCCAGTACTACTGACGATCATCGCCACCAAGCATAGGCACCAGATACTGTCGGCCCAGCAAGAAAGAACATTAAACGTGTAAAATCACGAGTTGGGTTCAAGGCGCAGCATCTGAAGCTACTCTAACCGCCTCTAGGACTCGCCACGAGGCTCGCCACCAACCCCGACGCGTTCTGCGGCCGCAACATCTGTTCAGCCTCCTCCGGCGACGAACTCAGCCACTGATCTACTTGCTCTGGGTCGAGCTGCAATGGCGTACGCGAGTGCACCCACGCGATGTCGCTTGCCGCCGCGGTGGTAATAATCGTAAAGGTATTAAGAGTTACGTCGGCTTGCCCCCATGTTTCCCACAGCCCGCCAAATAGAATCGCGTCGTCTTGTCGCGCTATACGGTGACATTGTTTTTTGCCGTCCAGTATCGGCCACTCGAAATAGGCTGACGCTGGGATGACGCAGCGCTGAGAGCGACGCCAAGCATCGCGAAAGCTAGGCTTTTCCGTAAGTGTTTCTGCACGCGCGTTAAATGTCGCGAACTTTAATTTCGGGTCCTTTGACCAACGAGGAATCAGCGACCATTTGCGCAGCGAGTAACCTTCAGCGTCAAATGTCGATGCCATATTGCTTGGCCGGATATTTTTCCTGTCTTGATCGTGACTTGGCCAATCACCTAACATAGCAGCCCAGCGATGCATCGCTATACCATGCTGTTCAAATGCCCCGCACATTCACTACTCCGCTAACCTCGTTTGCAAAGCAAGCATAATGGATTACAAGGCTTGCAGCCACAAACCTAAAATGAGTCGAAATAAATCCTACGCAGCAAAATTAAGGTTCGCGCCATTTACCCAAACCCATACCATCAACCAATACTTCAACGCTCTTTGGACGATTTTCAAGCAATACCAAACGAAGCTTTTCACCATCTGAACTAGCGAAGTAAGAATCAGACATTAACACCACGGCATGCCCTTTTTCAGCAAAGGTAAATACAATTTTTAGCTGTTTTTCTAATGCAGGAAGTAGTCTTTTTACGCCAGTCTCGCTGCTCACTAAGCCATCGACTTCACCGCGGTACATTGCTAAGACAGCCGCAGTATGACTATTAAAGTACAGCAATTTTTTATCACCGAAAATACTAACATCGCCGGCCCGAATCCCTTTGAGTAGCGCAAGTGACTTTACATTGTAAGGGGAGGTATTTGACCGCACATAAATATGAATATCTTGGTCTGTTAAAGCCACAGGCCTATAGCCACATGCTTTTTCAAAATCTTGTATCTCACGACTGTAGCTGGCGAATATAACATCGTGCTGCTTGTGAGCGCAGTTGGTCTTCAGCCGACCGACATCATGGCCATAAACAACATTGAATGGGCGACCAACGGCCTGAAAAATATCGTCAAAGAACGGTCCCAGATAATTTCGCGTAATCTCTACGCCATATATCGAAAACGCCCACACGCTGACCGATTTTGTATCGGCAGTAGCGTGTAACGGTGAGGCAGCTGATAAGGCCACAATGGCAATTATTTTTCGGCAAAGTGAACTAATGCTAGCCGAATTATATTTCATAACAATCGAACCTAATTCCTTGCGCGGAAGTCATCCTTTATTTTGTGTGAACCCGTATTACATTATCTCCTGATAGAGAATAGAACCGTAAAAGTAAAACGCGATTCATGGGAACCAATATTTTTACCAAATCGCAAAGCTGCCGGGTATCGTGCTATATACCTATTCGCTCGCCACACACCAGCAGCTTAACTGGCCGCTAACGATTTAGTATCTCGTTTTTAACGCTACCGGCAATTTTGCCCACTTCACCGATGTCAGACTCAGACACGCCGAGCTCTCGCATTGTTTGCGCCAGATTCTCCACCACCGCGTTAAAGTGCTCCTCACCTAAACCTAAGTTTATATGTGCATTTCGCATATCAAGGCCGCTATAGTCACTAGGCCCGCCAAATACCATGGTTAAAAATTTCTTTTGTTTGTTCGCCTGGGCAACCATATCAAGGTTATCGAAATAGCCAGCGATACGATCGTCAGCGATTACTTTGTCATAAAACAACTCTACTGCTTTATCTACTGCGGGCTCACCACCGATTCGCTCATAAAGTGTGGTCACTAGGTCATCTCCTTTTAATGATAAAGTAAAGATGCATTTTTAATGCATCTTTTAAAGCGGTATAATACATGCACCTTTGATTGCCGTAAACCCTCTAGGGGCACACCAAGAATGCAGCTCACCAAACAGACTGATTTTGCCTTTCGAATTTTGCTCTACCTCGGTCAGCTACCCGACGGCGAATTGGCAAACATCAAGGTGATATGCGCGTTCTACGGTATTTCGCAGAACCATATCGCCAAAGTCGTCGTAAAACTGACTAAACTTGGGTATTTAGCTTCCGTACGCGGCCATGGCGGTGGAATCCGTTTGGCTAGGTCCCCATCCTCTATCAATCTTGCTCAAGTAATCGAAGATTTTGAAACCACACTGAAACCGGTAAATTGCGACAACCCTCCATGCAGAATCGTGACTAGCTGCCAATTAAAAGGCTTACTTTTTGAGGCGAGCAATGCGTTTTTAGAGACCATGCGCCAGCGCACCCTAGCAGATCTACTCCCACCAAAGCCAATAGGCGAAGTTAGCTTAGCGGTGGAAGTCAGATAATGGCCGTATCCCAATTTCTAGGCATTCAAGCACGCTCGTCTCTGGATGAAAAAATAGTCGCAAGCATAGGCGCGGTGTTAAGCATTAGCGCGGTGTTTTTTATTACTGACTGGCTAACAAATTATACGCTGGCCATGACATTACTGCCGTCCATGGGCGCTTCTGCGGTTTTACTTTTTGCTGTACCCCACGGCACTCTGTCACAGCCCTGGCCATTATTTGGCGGCAATGTTCTTTCCGCAGGTGCCGGGGTTATTTGTGCGCTAAGCATTAGCAATATTTATATAGCTGCGGGCTGCGCAGTCGGCCTCGCCATTCTAATTATGCATGTCGGCCGCTGCATTCACCCGCCTGGCGGCGCCACTGCACTTATCGCGGTAGTCGGCGGCGACGCGGTCCGCGATTTAGGCTTCCATTTTTTACTTTTCCCGACGCTAATTAATTGTGGCGTAATTTTTACTTTTGCATTTATTTTTAACAATTTATTTCACTGGCGCCGCTACCCCTCAAGCCTAATGAAATACGATAACAGTATGTATAGCCCTGAAACCGCCAATATTCATGTGCGCCACATCCAGCTAGCGATAGAATCTTTGGATGAGATAGTCGATATTGCCCCAGAGCAAATAAAATACATCATCGACAAAGCTGATGAGCTAATGCGCACAGAAACTCAGTCGAACTTCACTATTGTCATAGGCGGGCTTTACACTAACGGCGCGGCAGGTCAATTATGGTCGGTGCGCAGAGTTATCGATATTTCAAATCACACGAATCCGGCCAAACGAATGATCATGTACAAAACAGTCGATGGCGCGAACAAAGGCAAAAATGGCAGCGGCCTGCTCTATGAATTTAAAGATTGGGCAAAGGAAGTAATGAAACCCGTTAAAAAAACGGGCAAATCCCACGAACACCCCGGCGGCCCACCTCGCTAGTTTGCTATAAGCAGTGACTAGATATCGGCTTTTTCAGTAATGTGCTCCAAACTAAATTGAATCGCCCGCTGCTCCGCCCCAAATGCCAAAACATAGGTGGCGATATGTCCGAGAAATTTAACAGTATAGGTTTCTACAGGCACATTTTTATCGCGCAAGGCCTTTTCCATATACGCCATTTGCTCTATTTCAACCAGGCTATCCAGCTCACCGTGGTACAAAAATACCGGGGGTGAATTCCGACTAACGTGATTAACTGGTGATGCATTTTGCCACTCGGCACCAGCCTCGCTCATCCCCTTACCAATAAGCTTATAGACCAAGGGCGAGTTGGGCCATGCACTTAGGTCTGCGGGTGTACCACCAGCGACAATACTGCTCAGAAATGGCGGTTGTTGGCGATTTAAGCCGGCCATCAAAATAAGATGTGCGCCAGCCGAATATCCCCAACCAGAAATATGTTGTCGATCTACCTGATAGGTATCAGCATTTTCATACAGCCAAGCCAAGGCCGCAGACACATCTTCAACTTGCGCAGGGTGCCTATGTTCCGGCGCCAAACGATAGCGGATATTAAATACCACAAAGCCAGCCCTGAGGAGCTTTTTACTAACACCCTCCATATCTCCGCTGCGACTAGTCCAACCGCCGCCATGCACCACGACAACGGCAGGCTTTAAACCCGACGTATTAGGCACATAGAGGTCGCCCGTAAGCGACTGTGCGTCAACTACGTTGTATTCAACATTCTCTAGATAGCGGTGGCCATCACTCTTCAACTTAATACCCGCACACGCCGCGATAAAAAGTATCGCAACGCTGAATATAATAATTTTCATGAATTTATGTCGCCATTACTGCTTACTAGGCCCGTCGAATTCTGTTTACGCTGGATTGCACGCTATAGATGTTTCTGCGCCGCCAGCGAAGCGAAGCCGCCCAGCAAGCACCTTGCGAACAGGTACTTGCTGGGTTACCTGATTATTAGTTAAAATCTTCCGCGCTATGACGCTCCGCCATTTGCTTATCTTCTTCGCCCCAAAGACGATTAACCCGGCGGCCACGCTGCACCGCTGGGCGCTCTGCAATTAAGCTTGCCCACCGCACAACGTGCGTATAAGCAGTCACATCAAGAAACTCTGCCGCGTCATACAAATAACCCTGTACCAATGCGCCGTACCAAGGATACGCACCTATATCAGCGATGGTGTAATTGTCGCCACACAAATAGGTATTATTCGCCAAATGCTTGTCTAGAACGTCTAATTGCCGCTTCACTTCCATGGCATAACGATCAATGGGGTATTGGTATTTTTCTGGCGCATAGGCGTAAAAGTGACCAAACCCGCCACCAAGAAACGGCGCGCTACCCATATGCCACATCAGCCAAGACTGACAAGCCGCGCGCTCAGCTGGTTCCTTGGGGTAAAACGCGTCAAATTTTTCAGCCAAGTACAATAAGATAGCGCCGGATTCAAAAATTCGAATCGGCGGATTAAAACTGCGGTCTAACAGCGCCGGTATTTTTGAGTTCGGGTTAATGTCGACAAATCCGCTAGCAAACTGCTCGCCTTCGGTAATAATAATCGAGTAGGCATCGTATTCCGCATCGCTAAGACCGAGCTCTAGCAGCTCCTCTAGCATCACTGTTACCTTTACTCCATTGGGCGTAGCAAGGGAGTATAGCTGCAAAGCATGCTCGCCAACCGGTAAGGTTTTTTCGTGGGTAGCACCGGAAATAGGCCTATTAATATTGGTGAATTTACCGCCGCCCTGTTTATCCCATTTCCATACCGCTGGCGGGGTGTACGTTATTGATTCAGACATGTGCTGTGGCTCCCACTGTGAATGACTGTATGCTCGCTAAGCTCGTAAACTAGCATGCCACAGGCTACTTTACTGTGCGAACTATACAAGACGTATAGCGCCGATATACCAAGCTATTTCGGCGAAATTGCGCGCTACGAACGCTAAAACTTAATATGACCATATTCAGTTCTAGTGTAGAGCCGGCCGTCATGGTATAAAAAATCACCATTTAGCCTAAGAGCAGAATTATGTCGGTCATTCCCTGCGCAAATACAATAACTCGGCGCATTTTCAGAGCTCCGCAACTGTCCACCCAGATTAATCTACCGCTCACTATCGACCCCGCTGAACAACTCGTTGCGGGCATCGATGTTGAGGCGATTTGGGCAAAAGCGGAGGCACTGCACAACAGCGGCATGCACCCCATGGTGAGTATGTGTCTGCGTTATCAAGGTAAAACCGTCCTTCATCGCAGTATTGGTCAGGCTCGTGGCCTGAATGGCGTCGAACCCCGCGCCGCCCAGCTCGACACCCCGCTATGCCTGTTCTCCGCGTCCAAGGTCGTTAGTGCGGTATTGATTCACAAACTTGCGGAAGACGGCCTGCTCAATCTGCTAAACCCGGTAAGCTATTACATTCCCGCATTCGCTCAAAACGGCAAAGCGAATATTTCTGTGTACCAACTTTTAGCTCACCGCGCCGGCGTGCCTGGGGTTCCACCGGGAACATCACCAAGCGTGCTATTTGACCATCAAGAGTCATTGCGTCTGATCTGCGAACAGCCGCCACTGTGCAGCGACGGTCGTATCCTTGCTTACCATGCAATCACTGGCGGTATTATTATTACTGAGCTGGTTAAGGTCTGCACTGGCCTAAGTATCAATGAATACTTAGATAAAGTAATACGCAAACCCATGGGCTTTAAATCTTTTACCTTTGGCATGCCCAAAGCTATGCGCGGCACTGAAGCACAAAACTATAAAAGCGGCTTACCGAACGTATCGATCGTAGGCAAGAAACTGGAAACAATTCTTGGCGCCGATGTCGATACGGTTGTCGAATTATCGAATACCGATGATTTTCTCGATGCGACAATTCCCTCAGGAAATTTGTATGCAACTGCCGACGAGGCCTGTCAGTTTTTCCAAATGCTACTTCAGCAAGGTGAGTGGCAGGGCAAACAAATATTATCGCCACTAACAGTGTACCGTTTGACCTCCGAAGCCTCTCGGCCACAACACGACCGCTCACTGATCATCCCCATGCGCTATAGCGCTGGTGCCATGCTTGGCGGCAGAATATTTGGTCTGTACGGACGCGATACCCCTTACGCTTTTGGTCACCTTGGCTTCTCAAACATTGTGTGCTGGGCCGACCCGCAGCGTGATATATCGGTCTCACTACTCAATAACGGCAAGCCTGTCATCGGCAATCATATTTTGAACATCTTGGGTCTAATGGAGAGTATTCGCACGAATTTCCCACAAAAAGAAGATATAGCTGGATGGTCCGGAAATTTTGGACAGCACGAGCTAACCATGGGCTAAACAAAGCCCGCTTGGGCAGCCTTAAGCAGCTTGCCCAAGCGCCTCATTTGCACTTTTCCCCTAATATATAACTACACAGCTACTTTTGGTTTTTGCCAAAAGTCTTGATGTATTGCCAGCGCAACAAGTATCAAACTAGCCCCCATCACCATGGCCAGTGAAACCACTTCGCCGACCACCAACACACCAATCGTCATCGCCAAGATCGGGGTAATAAATGGAATCAGCGACACCGTTTCAACGGTCAGATGCTTGAGTATTGAATAATAGGCGACAAAACCCACCAGCGATCCAAACAATGACAAGTACAACAATGACCCCAGCGATATTAGGCTCAACATCAGCGGCTCAACCCCAACTCCAAACACCCAGGTCAAAACCATTCCCGGCAATGCAAAAGCCATCGCACCTAGGGCTTGCTCGCTCGGCTCAACACTCATCTGTGCATTGAGCTTTTTTACCAGCAGCGCGCTGACTGAGAATAGGCAGTTTGATAACAGCATTAAGCCAATACCAATATAACCGTCATTGGTCACCGCTGCCTTATCAATGAAAATGCACAGCAAGCCAATTAGCGCTAGGGCAATGCCAAACACTTTTTTCGGCTGCAATAAATTTTCACCCAGAATCGGTTTAGCCAATACCGCTGTAAAAAAGGGCGTCAAGCCAAACAACAACGCAATTAAACCCGAGGAAATACTCTGCGCGGCAATATACACCAGCGCCATATTCGGAAATAAACTAATAGACGCCGCGGCATAAAGTTTCCAGTGGCGGCGAATAGCCAGACCAGCATAGCCGCCGACAGTGCAGATAAGGCTGCCAACCGTAAATGCCAGCGCAATACGCAGTGTTAAGCCAGCAATTGGCGCAAGCGTATCACCGCCAAGCTTAATGGCTAGCGGCGTGGTCGCCCAAATAAGGACAACCAAAAGATAGGTGAAACGTACAAGCATTGCTGTATCTCCGCATACTTGCCGTAGATTTTTACTAGACCTAAAACGAGAAAGGCCGCAGTAATATCTGCGGCCTTTAAATAATGGTGTTTACTAAGCGTACTACATCATTGTTCAGCCACAGACCAACATGCCCAGCGCACAATTAACTTGTGCGTGGCCACGACGGCTTTGGCGGAACAATTAAAATTCATTTTGTTAAATCTCAAACTAAATTTTTGAAAACCTTGTGGACGATAGTAAAAGAAAATCCGCGATTTAAGCAAGCGCTATTTTCATGGTGTATATTTAGTACGCTTGCTTCAGACAAGCTAGAACGTATAGCGAACGGTAGGCTAGCTAGTTTTCTTTTTAGATTTAGCGCGCGCGCCAACTCGGCTGTTTTTCTTATCGGCTTTATTGTTGGCAGCGGTATCCAGTTGCTCTACCCAAAACAAGGTGTCTAGGTAGCTCACATAACGATTTAAATATTGCGGCGAAATATCGCGCATAATCGTTAAGGCTTTAATTGCTAGCATTTGCGGGTTAAGCGGGCCGGGGCTTTCTGGCCCTTCAGCAATAGCGAGCTCAATGCGTTTCTCGGCAGCGCGGCGCTGTTGATGCACCCGCATGGTTTGACTGGCTTTTAATGGCGGCGCGGTTGATTCTTGCTGCGTCGAAACTGAATCAGCCTCGCCTTCCGCCGGTGTAAACAAGCCGCCCTGCAGTAACTCCCCCTCCTGCTCCTGCAGTTGCCGTTCAAAATCACTTGAGCCACTATTCGCGCCCACCTGACTGCGGTCCAAATCACGACGTAATGAGATCAAGGCTGCAATGGTGGGATGCGCCGGCCCCGGCGGGCTATTGTCCCGCTCATCGCCACCGGAGCGGGTACTGGCGACAAGATAATCCCGCAAAGACAGGCTACTTTTTTCAGTAAGTCGCTCGCCAAGTGGCTCACGAGCACCGTGAGCGCGATTCGCCAGCGCCTCAATATACCGAAAGCGCACGGGGTCGAATCTGTCGGCGCCAGCTTCCCGCAGCATCGCTAGTTGTTCAAGTAGGGCCGCGCTATTCATTACGGCTCTACTGCCCTGGGCTGAGCGCGTTTTGCGCGCCGGCAACGCGCGGTACCGGCGCCATTTCAACACGCCGATTTTGCGACCGACTCGCGCTATCGCTATTTACTACCACCGGCTGCTGCGCGCCAAAGGCTGCAGCAAATACCATACTGGGTGGCATACCCTCGTCGATTAAGGCGCGCGTTACGGTTAGCGCGCGCTGGGCGGACAACTCCCAGTTATCTGCAAAATGCAGATTACCCTGTTGAATAGGCAGATCATCGGTAAAACCGCTCACCATCAATAACTGTTCGCTATCGCTTAGAAATACTTGCAGAGGTGCCCGCAGGGTATGGAGCAGTTCTCGACCCTCCTCCTGTAATTCTGCTGAGTTCAAGGAAAATAAAACGCTGCCACTGATCCCAATTCTACCGTCGCGCAAGGTAACTCGCCCTGTTGCTAAGGGATCGGCAAGCGCAGCTTCGAGAGCCTGACGCCGCTGCTCTGCTACTTCGCGCTTTTGGATTTCTTGCTCCAAGGTTTGCGACAACTCCAGCTGAAAGCCTAGTGTCCACACCAGCAACAAAACAAACACGCCAACGAGCCCGGTCATTAAGTCACCAAAGATCGCCCAAATTGGCGGCTCTTGATCTAGACCATCATCCAGCTCTGAAATACTCACGCGCGCTCACCCGCCTGCGCGACCGCCTTGCCGCTAAGCTGCTGCAACTGACTGATAATATCTTGCTGCGACAGCATATTGTGGTCAATAATTTCGCGAGCCTGGGCAACGTAATAGGCCATTTGCTCGTCGCTGCGCGCGGTACTGTTATTAAGCGCCGATTCAATCGAACTCATTGTTGTAATAAGACTGGTATTTGACTCACCAAACAAGGCCACTGCGGTGCCAAAGGCTTCACCCAAGCTGGCCAATTCAGCGCTACTACCTTCAAAGTGGTTAATGATTTCAGCTAATTTCCCAGTCTCGTCGCTAACTTTTTCGGTAAAGCGACTGCCGATGTTATCGAGTAACTCAGCAGAATTTTTAAGGATATTTTCAGCGGCTTCGCGCTGACCAGCCGCAGAGGTTTGCAGTGATTCAGCAAGCGTATTGAGCTGCTGCAATAATTCGCTGCGTTCTTTCAGCAAGCTATTATCCCGCTCAATATTGTCACTCATCTCAGCCCGAAGCTTGGCCATCAGTTCAGCGGCAATGCGCGGCGTTTCTGATGCGGATTCAATTAGTCGGCCCATCGGCTCTTCTAGCGCATTCGCCAATATTGCCAAGTGTTTGGCAACGGCCTCCTGCAACTCAGCCAAGCGCGCAACTGCCGCTTCGCCTCTACGCTCTTCCGCATCACGTAAGCTGCTTAATTCGCTTGTTAGCGTACTGCCTAACTCAGCCAAACGCTGCTGATATTCACTCAGCCATTTGTCTTCGCTAACTACGCGGGTTTGAATCAATTTCTCAGACGCAGCAATGAGTTCTCGGAATTCGGCGACAACATCTTGGGAGCCAGCATGCGCATTATTTGTAAGTTGCTCAGCGCTGTCGCGCAGTAATGCGGCACTCTGATCAAAGACCGCCGCCCAATTTTCTAAGCGCGCCTGTTCGGCCGCTTGCTGGCGGGCCAAGCTGTCGTTACTCACTTGATCAAAGGTCGCCAGCAATGAATGACTGGCTTCACTATATGTCGTATTAAATACGCCCAAGCGGTCGTCCATTTTTGCAAATAAACTATCGCTGCTTTTTTGCTGATCAGTGATACCTTGCTGCCAGGTTTGACTAAACGTTTGGGCGGTTTCCGCGAAGCGCTCACTCAAACCGTTAAATTGGATTTCTGCCGTATTAGCGAGCTGTTGTTGTGTGGATTTCAAATCTCGACTTATGTCCTGCACAAACGACTGCATGATAGGGCCGATACTTTCGCCCGACAGCCGCGCGCTATCGGCAAGGCTCTGCTTCAGCGATGCACCTACTGAACTGGCCAACTCGCGATACTGGGCCTGGGCACTGGCGTGAAATTGCTCTTGCTCTGCCACAAGCTTGCTCCCAAGATCATCGCCCATTTGACTCAGTCGGCTTGCCAGCTCACTTAACTGCTGAGCTACGACTGGCAATACCGCCGCCTGCTGCTGCATTGCCGTATAACTTTGGCTGCGCTGGTAACCCAAGGAAAAGTGTTTAAACACCGTCCGCATACTGCTGTCGAGCTGACGAGATACCTGCAGACGTTCACGGCGACTGAGGGTAGAAATAAAGCCCAACATAGCCGATGCACTCACCCCTGCCACCGAAGTAGCAAAGGCCATACCTAGCCCCTTGATGGGCGCGGCTAAACCAGCCCGAATAGCCTCCAACTCTGTTGTCCCCTCAAGCGCCATCACGGCACCTTTCAAGGTATCGACCATTCCAATAAACGTGCCCAACAAGCCGAGCATGACGAGTAGCCCAATCAAATAGGGCGTGAGTACTGGTGCTGGCAGACCAACGTATTCACCCTGAACCCGCTGCCCTACCGCATTGCGTAATGCCACGGGCACTGCGCCTAACCACTGTTCTATATTGTCAACGGTATCGCCAGCGGCGACTATCGCCTCGCTCAAGCCGCAACTTGCCTGCTGATAACGTAGCAGTTCGGCAAAGCCCGCGGTGTAGGCAAAGGCGATGAGTAGGGTCACGCCTAGCGCCAGTAAATTACTGCCAACAAAGGCCGACGCCATCCAAAGTACAATTACGCCGCCCAGCACAAAAGCGATTATCGACAAAATTCTGGTCATTGTGGTGTATCTACCTCTGTAGCAAGCGCTTCCATCAAACCCATCACCGGCATAAGTCGTAACTCCAGCTCGGCTAATAACAAGCCCTGCATTTCTGTAAAAAAGTTATCTAACCAAGCGCCTTTTTCCATCCATAACGCGGGGCTGTCACACATTAGCTCTGGTTCCAAGGCCAATTTCATGTCGGCGTCGCCCGCTGCACTACGCTGCGCGTCTTGTACCGCTCGGTACTGCTGATTCAGAAAATAAAAACGCTGAGCCAATAATCGAGGAATACTGGCAAACACCCGGCGACTATAGTCACCTAGTTTATCTGCTAGGCTGCGATCTAATTCTGCAAGCTTTGCTAACGCCGGCGACTTGCCAGAAAGCGCCTCTTGCAACTGCCTGCGCAATACTAAAACACGATGGTCGAGCTGACTTTGGTGTAAGTTGTAAAAGCGCTGGTAAGTTTGAAACCCCGCCTCTGGATCCGCGAGGGTTTCAGCGCTTGGCCGCGGCAGTATAAACGGTGCCGCGCTCTCTTGCCCTTCGTGTAGTTCGGTAATAAAACTATTGCGAATAAAGGCCAGCATGTCGGCACGGGTCTCTAAAAAAGTACGCTGCAGACAAACAAGACTGCTTTCGGCCGGGCTAAACTCAAGCTTTTGCAAGCTTCGCAGCGACTCGGAAAGCGCAATAGAACCTGACAAATCGATAAGTTGACCAAGTTTCTCAGAAAAATTCTTATGGCTAATTTCAGCGCCGCCGAGCGAAAACTCACTCAACACGGCCTGCAGTCTCGAGCTTTTTATTGAAACCGGGTTCATAGCCACCTTAATTATTAAGCCTGCGCTGCGTTTTTACCGCCATACGCAGCGGCAGCCATTAGCAGCGAAGTAATCACCACAGCGAAAGATCCCGAAATTGACGTAGTATAGCCAGACAGGAAAATCTATTTTATTACGACGTAAGCCACATTTTGCCGGCAATTATCGCTAATTCGCGGCGATATTCAAGGATTGTGTCTGCATCTATTACCGAAAAGCGCACCGCACGTTATGGCTTGCGGCGCGCTACCCCATACTTAGCAGCTATAGGTTTCTTGCAGATACTCCATAATATCTGCCGACTCAAACATCCCTGCACCAGTATTAGGGTCGACCAAATAGGGCACTTGCGAACGCCCCGTTAACTCGCTTAGACGAATGCGGTTTGGACTACTGATTGGCGCGTCAGGGAAAAATTTAGCACGGACCTGCGGCGGCCCAATTTCTTGCCAACGCGATTTAGCGAAATTACGCAGGCGGTAGGGTATCTCTAGCTCGCACAACAATTCCCGCACCGGCCGAGAATACGGGCTAGATTCAAAACTATACAACTCTAACGGTTCGACCGGATGGTCAGCATTTCTTACATACATTCCCCGCGCGCGACCAACCAACCGATAAACCGTAGCGAGCATCGAACTTACTACCGCAAGCTGACGCCCCATTCCGCTTACCGAGTGCATTTTACCGCCACCGTAATACTTGTAGAGATGCGCAATTATTTCCGCCGACTCGACAATACTGTCACCGGTATTCGGGTCCACCAATAGCGGAAACTGGCTAACCCCACTGATGTCTAGCGCCGCAGGCCGAAACCGCATACCACCTTTGGGACAGGGGTAGATCATGGCATCGATATCCAGTTCACTGAGCACTTCGCGCACCAAGCGGCAATATGGGCAGCCTTCAATATCGTACAACTCCAACAGCTTATCCGGCTGTTTAACGTTGCGGCCAAAGGCTGTGGTTCCACGCCATGCCCGCGCACTGCTCGCAAAAACGGATGTTGTCAGATCAAAAAAACTCATTATTACGGTAACTCCCAAACGCATTTATTCAGGCGCTAACTCAAGCTTAAGCAGCCACTCATGACATGTAGTCGTGCTGCGAACATGTGCGCCAAGATCAATGCATTTTATCGCACATTAACCACAAAATACTTGATTTTATAAGCAATTACCCAGATTACATCCGCGAAACCCCATATATAAAAAGCCATGCAGGACTCTTAAAATGTATTGCAGCTCGTTAGATACCTACTCGAAGTCACAGTCAGTACTTAGCGTAATTGACTACATTTCGTCATACTTTAAAGTAACATAGTGCGCACGCTGTACATTTGCGCCTATTTTCTCCGAAATGCCACCGCAATGCGTCTCAACATAACGAGTAGAAAATCAAACAATGCATAGACCCAAAGACAAGCCTCGTAATACACGCTCACGTATCGCTTTAGCACTGAGCCTTTGTAGCTTGCAACCACCGCTGTATGCGGGCCCAGTAGGTGACATATTCAATGCGAGCGGCGTCCTAGAACCCATTGGGAATGCAACCGGCCTTGATCTCAACTCTCTGCTCGTTACGCCAGCTGATAATTTGCTCCCACTGAACGGCGATGCCAACTTATTGCTTAACCCAGATCAAAACGTATTCCGATCAATAAACAATCCCCTTTCAGGCAACCCTGCAGTCGGCAACAACGGCAATGATAAGCTGGTAGGCAATGCACAGAAGGGCAAGCACCCGCACAAATCCCCAGTCGAATCCATTTCAGCACCACTTGGCAAAAGCATTAGCCCGCTTGTCGACTTTATTGACCTCCGATTAGACCCAATCACCAACCCAGTTGATAGCCTATTATTAGAACCGCTAATCGATTTTATCGATCCGATTACTGACCCTCTATTAGAAGCGGTACACCCACTTACCGCACCCGTAGACGGCATAATTCATGATCTCACCAGCGGCAGCTTAGAAGACGCACTCACCAACAACGACTACAACACTGGCGACGGCAACGGGCTTGTTAATGACCTGCTCGGCAATGGCCGCACCCGCAATAGCGGTCGCGAAGAAGGCGAAGCCTCGCCTCTACCCATCGTCACCCGCCCCGCTGGCCAGCTCGCGGACACGCTAGTCAATGACCTTGATGAAGGCCTCGACCCCATCACTGATCTGGTCGATGACCAAGTGCTTGCACCTGTTCTCGACGCCCTTGCGCCCGTCACCGAACCGGTACTCAGCGCCATTGAACCCGCGACTGATCCGGTAGACGGCACGGTTGCCGACCTCACTGGCGGCAGCATTGAAGATGCACTGAGCAATGACGACGACAACCGCGATGACGGTGATGGCGTGGTCAACGACACCCTCGGCGGCAACAAAAACCGCAACAAGCCAAGCGACACGGAGTTCGGCATTGGCAATATCGGTAGCACCGGCAATAACGGCAACGACAAACCGGTGGGCAATGCCCAGGGTAAAAAGCCCAAGAACAAATCACCGCTTGAATCGATCACCGCACCACTGGGCCACAGCTTAACGCCACTGATTGATACCGTGGATGAAAGCCTTGATCCCGTCACCGATGTTGTCGACGATCAGCTTCTTGAACCTATCCTTGATGCTGTCGCACCCGTGACTGATCCGGTGCTGATCGCCCTGGCACCAGCCACCAATCCCGTTGACGGCATTGTGTCGGATCTCACCGGCGGCAGCTTAGAAGACGCACTCACCAACAACGATTACAACAGCGGCGACGGCAACGGGCTGGTTAATGACCTGCTCGGCAATGGCCGCACCCGCAATAGCGGTCGCGAAGAAGGCGAAGCCTCGCCTCTACCCATCGTCACGCGCCCCGCTGGCCAGCTCGCCGACACCTTGGTTAATGACCTTGATGAAGGACTCGACCCGATCACCGACCCAGTCGATGAGCAAGTGCTGGCGCCGGTTCTCGACGCTCTTGCACCCGTCACCGAACCGCTACTCAGCGCCATTGAACCAGCCACTGATCCGGTAGACGGCACGGTTGCCGACCTCACTGGCGGCAGCATTGAAGATGCACTGAGCAATGACGACGACAACCGCGATGACGGTGATGGCGTGGTCAACGACACCCTCGGCGGCAACAAAAACCGCAACAAGCCAAGCGACACGGAGTTCGGCATTGGCAATATCGGTAGCACCGGCAATAACGGCAACGACAAACCGGTGGGCAATGCCCAGGGTAAAAAGCCCAAGAACAAATCACCGCTTGAATCGATCACCGCACCACTGGGCCACAGCTTAACGCCACTGATTGATACCGTGGATGAAAGCCTTGATCCCGTCACCGATGTTGTCGACGATCAGCTTCTTGAACCTATCCTTGATGCTGTCGCACCCGTGACTGATCCGGTGCTGATCGCCCTGGCACCAGCCACCAATCCCGTTGACGGCATTGTGTCGGATCTCACCGGCGGCAGCTTAGAAGACGCACTCACCAACAACGATTACAACAGCGGCGACGGCAACGGGCTGGTTAATGACCTGCTCGGCAATGGCCGCACCCGCAATAGCGGTCGCGAAGAAGGCGAAGCCTCGCCTCTACCCATCGTCACGCGCCCCGCTGGCCAGCTCGCCGACACCTTGGTTAATGACCTTGATGAAGGCCTAGACCCCATCACTGATCTGGTCGATGACCAAGTGCTTGCACCTGTTCTCGACGCCCTTGCGCCAGTCACCGAACCGGTACTCAGCGCCATTGAACCCGCGACTGATCCGGTAGACGGCACGGTTGCCGACCTCACTGGCGGCAGCATTGAAGATGCACTGAGCAATGACGACGACAACCGCGATGACGCTGATGGCGTGGTCAACGACACCCTCGGCGGCCAAGCGAATCAAGACAAAGAAAGTGCGGCTACTTCCAGCTCAGCCGACACCCCGATGAATTCCAATGACGATACGAGCATTCAGTCTGAATCACTAGCGTCGAATACTGGCAGTCCAACCTCAACTGACGGTGGTTCAAACGAAACCGCGGGCTCTAACACGGGTACGCCTGCGGGTAGCAGCTCATCTGCAACTACTGGAAATGGCGCGAGCAACTCAAGCAACGGAAACGCTAGCAATGCCAATAGTTCAAACGCGAACAACTCATCGTCAGGCAACAACGGTAACGACAAAGCCGTAGGAAACGCGCAATCCAATTCTAGCAGCTCAGCCAACGGAAGCGCCAACACCAACAGCGCAGGCAACGCGAACAACGGCGGCTCGAACTCAGCCGCGCCCACTAATAGTGGGAATAATTCAAATGCCGGCAACTCGTCACCCAGCAATAACACCACAGGTAATGCTCAATCGACGTCCGGCAATGGCAGCTCGACCTCTCCCGCGTCGAACAACGGAAACGCTGGCAGTACCAATAGTTCAAATGCGAACAACTCATCGTCAGGCAACAACGACGGCTCGAGCTCGGCCGCGCCCACTAATAGCGGGAATAATTCAAATGCCGGCAACTCGTCATCCAGCAACACCACAGGTAATGCACAATCGACTTCCGGCGATGGCAGCTCGGCTTCTCCCGCGTCAAGCAGCGGAAACACTAACAGCTCACCGTCAAGCAACGGCTCCAATAGCGGTGGGGCTAACACGACTACGCCAACCGATAGCAGTTCATCTACGACGACTGGAAATGGCACAAGTAACTCAAACAACGGAAACGCTGGCAGTACCAATAGTTCAAATGCGAACAACTCATCGTCAGGCAACAACGGTAACGACAACGCCGTAGGAAACGCGCAATCCAATGCTGGCAACTCAGCCAATGGAAGCGGCAATACCAACAACGCAGGCAACGCGAACAACGACGGTTCGAACTCAGCCGCGCCCACTAATAGTGGGAATAATTCAAACGCCGGCAACTCGTCATCCGGCAGCAACACAAGTAATGCACAATCGACGTCCGGCAATAGCAACTCGGCCTCTCCCGCGTCGAACAACGGAAACGCTGGCAGTACCAATAGTTCAAACGCGAACAACTCATCGTCAGGCAACAACGGTAACGACAACGCCGTAGGCAATGCTCAATCCAACTCTGGCAACACAGCCAATGGAAGCGGCAACACCAACAACGATGGCAGCGGAAACGCTAACAGCTCACCGTCAAGCAACGGTTCCAATAGCCATGGTTCTAACACGACTACGCCAACCGATAGCAGTTCATCTACGACGACTGGAAATGGCGCAAGTAACTCAAACAGCGGCAACGCTGAAGGGAATACACAATCAACTTCTGGCGATTCAACTGACACTACCAATGAAAGCGCTAGCTCAAATATCGGTACCTCGAACGAACCCGGAGCCGAAGGAAGTGCCGGCAGCGAGATCAGCGCTAGCTCTAGCAGCCCAGCGTCCGCTGTATCGAACAACGGAAACGATGGCAGTTCACCGTCGAACAACGGCTCCAATAGCGGTGGCTCGACCACGACTACGCCAGCGGGTAGCAGCCCATCAGCAACTACCGGAAGCGGCGCTAGTAATTCAACCAACGGCAACGCTGTAGGAAACGCGCAATCAACTTCTGGTGATTCCGCTGGCACTGCCAATGAAAACGGTAGCTCGAATAACGCTAGTTCTGGCGGCATGATTTCGCCAGCGGATACCAGCTCATCGGCTAGTACTGGAAATAGCCCAAGCAGCCCGAACAACACTGCCAATTCTGGCAGCTCAAGCGCTGGCAATATTGGCAATAACAACGCCGCAGGAAATACGCAATCCAATTCAGTCTATTCAAATAGCGGAAGTGCCGCTGAGAGTGACGATTTGAACGGATCCGGTAGCACCAAAAAGACCAGCGATGACATCAACTCTAGCAGCAATAGCTCTAGCACAACTGCGTCAGCCGACAGCAGTACTGGGACTGCCGCCCGCGACAACAGCTCGACAGAAAACAAGCAGGCTAAATCTAGCACCCCTGGAGACAAATCAGATACTGTTAACACCGATTCCAACCAAGATAACTCGAGTGCCACAACCGACGACGATGCCGGATTTTTTAGTGACAAGCTTGAACCAAGCACGCAAGACTTAAAGGCAATCGAAGCAGCCTTAAATGCAACGGAAGTATCTCTACTTGGCTCTGCAATCAGCCCATCTGAACTGCCTATAAGTGCCTCATCGGAATCCCCTGCGAGCAGAAACGAGGTTAGTAGCGGCAACGTTATCGGCACTTATTTCAGCACTGAAAATACGCCGTTCGCGCTCAGCATGGCGACTGATGAGGCTGCCATTGAACGACAGGGCAACGCTGATTCGCCGTCCAGCAGTGAAAGTGTTGCAGCGAATTTCACCTCTACCACAAAGCAAGGGTGCAGCAATCAAAGCGGCGCGAATGATAATAGCTGTTGCCCAAGAGAGGAGGTTACACAATTAGCCGGCGTAAATTTCGAAACGGATAAAGCTGAACTGACTAGTGAGTCACGCAGTATTTTGGACCAAACTGCAAAAAATCTTGCTCGATGCGGTGATCAGCGTTTTGAAATTGGCGGCCATACCGATGCACGAGCTAGCGAGAGCTACAACCTCCGCCTATCCCAGGCGCGCGCGGAAGCCGTTCGTAGCTACCTAATTGACAAGGGGGTTAAGCCGTCGCGATTAAGCGCTCGAGGCTACGGCGAGTCTCAGCCATTGAATGTAAACATGAACGAAGAACAGCTCGAGAAGAATCGTAGAGTAGAATTACGGCACTTAAAATAGACTGTTCAAGAGTGTGCAGGTAGCGTCTATCTATATAAAGGGGAAGGCAATTTTCCCATTGCAATGGTGAGAACAACGAGTTTAGGCCGACAAAAACTGGCCTCCAAGCTAGCGTTAATTAGCTAGAACGTTTCACGGCACTCAGTATACGCTTAGCGAATTACTCGGAAAAATCTGGGGTCAAGGTATAAGCCTTCTCCCCTTGTGATTCGTACAGGCTTTCCTCGCGGCTTTCATACCGGTCGGTAGGCATAACCGTCATTTTAGGCTGATCTCGATCGAGGCTCCGTCCATCCTGCACAGTAAGTAACTTGTCTCGTTTAATCGCAGCAACAACAGTCCCGGTTACTAAATCAAAGATTTCAGTGCGATCATCGCGATCAAATAGATCGCCCTTTTCCGTTGAGCCAATAGTCGCTACAGTACGGCCAGTTATGAAATCTTGAAAGGAAATACCCAACATAATTCGCTCGCTACTGCCACTAACCGAAAGCTGCACACCTAAAGTTCGCTTCTTCGCCTCATACGGTAAATTCTCTACCTCCTTCGAACCCACCACAGCCATATTGTAGGCGCCAATCATATTGCCGAATTCTAAATCCATACCGTATATAGCGCTATTGGTATCGCGCTCGATTACGACGTAATCATAACTGGCAAAACTGAATCCATTTGAATACACCACAGTTTCATTACTTGCACAGGCAAATAACAAAAAGACGGAGACTATAAGTGGAAAAATGGACTTCATTGCGTTTCCTTATGACACCAAAATATTTACTGGCAGGCTACACCTACTGGCCATCCATGCGCCATGTGCACAGCGAGACAGCACATAGTATTCCATATTCCAGCAGCATTTATCGCTTATGAGAAAATACGGCGGCGACAAGCTTACTACGATCCGAAGTAGTATCGTAGTAGAAAGCGCAAAGTGGAGAGAAACCAGCCGATGAAAATACTAGTAAATTATTGAAATACAACAAGTTAGCAATAAGGCCATAGTAAGGAATAATTTCCCGTCTTCCCTAAGAAAACGTGGCGTCGATGTTGCACACGGTCGATTGCGAATAGTTTGGCTTAGTAAACTTTACTTACTAACGCTAAGCGATGTCGCTCTTTCATTGCGCATTACACGCCATACAGCGAGGTCCGTTCGAAATCGACACATCCCCACCTGGAATACTTGGCCACTGCAATACAAACCGCGCAGCGACTGACTCAAGCGAAAATTGCTTTAATTTTACTGCCCGCCAAAAACCAAAAAAGCGTCCGAAGACGCCTTTAATGTCATTGAAATGGCTGTCTTACGCTACAAGCCACCCTCGACATTGTCTGAGGTCACAAAAACAAAACCGACGCCATCCCCAGCATTAGTATCAACAGCATCCCGAAAGCCCGAACCGCCCGCCGCCGCAGTACCGTGGCCATTTCGTACACCCGCATAGGAAAAACTCTGGTCCAACGAACCGATCGCCTCTGCCGTGTCGTCCATTTCAGCTAATAGGGAATCACGCATGGTAGTCATGCCAACTGTTACTCCGGCGACCATAATAGAACTCATCAAGGTTAATTCTGCGGCAAGTGCGAATCCACCCTGCTTACGTTTTGATGCTTTATGTGCAAAACCCGTTATAGATTGTGTCATTGATATACCTCTACCAAATTTCATTACAATAGAGGGAGTATTCGCGAGCAATACATTTAGCAATGCCACTCGATCAAATATACCCACTATTACGAGGTGGAATATCCGTATTACACAGGCTGATAAAAACGAGCCAAATTATTCAATATTTTGCGCGGTCATATCGCTTAGCCAAACACTAACGAAAATGCTAAGCTTTCGCGATACGTATCAGTACGCACATTAGAACAATAAAGGAGCCAAATTCTTCATACTGCCGCTACGGGCGCACCAACAAATAGACTGCCAGCGCTTCACGATCTTCAGCACTAAGCGGGAACACTGGCATCGGCGGAGTCGGCGCGGTAAAAAAATCGCTCAATTCCTTGACGCTATAGCGACGCTCTAGGCCCACCAACGGTGCAGCCATGGACTTATCATCCGGCGACTCACTGTGACACGCTACACATGCATTACCGCGAAACACGATCTCACCTCGAGCAAATAAGCTGCCGCGTTGTTCCTTACTATAAACTGCCAACCCGCTCTCTTTCTCCGGCGCCTCACTCGCCGTTAAAACGGTTGCAGACAGACCGATGCCCTTTTCGTCGCCAGCGCTAACGCGATATATTGAACCCGAATAGTCATCTGAGATATAAATACTGCCGTCCCTAGTTTCAGCGACATCAACCGGGCGACCGAGCAGGTTTTCACCTTGTAAAAAGCCACTTAAAAAATCGCGTTCGACAATACGACCATCGGCCAACCAATGCAGTGACACTACTTTATAACCGTCAGGTACGCTGCGATTCCATGAACCATGCAAAGCAACGAGCGCTGTGCGCTCGAAGCCCGCGACGCCGCTATGCCGTAAAAATCGAATTCCCAGCGGTGCGTTATGTGCACGAAATTCGTAACTCGGAGCTATATTCTTAGCTGCTACTGCCGGATTTAATTCACCAAAATCTGGGTCTGCTGCACTCGCATTCACATAGGGCCAGCCGTAGAAACCACCGGCGTCAATTTTATTGAGTTCACAAGGCGGAATATCATCGCCAAGCAAGTCACGCCCGTTATCGGTAGCGTACAAACTATTATCCCAAGGCGCCCAGTCAAAGCCGACGCTATTTCGCAAACCACTCGCATAGACCGAGAGTTCACTGCCATCGGATCGAAGCCGCATAATACTCGCTCGCTGCGGGTCGTCCTCCTCGCAGACGTTACACGTGGAGCCTGAACTGAGATACAGCCAACCATCCACGGACGCACGAACGGTTTTGGTCCAGTGATTGCCCTTATCACCCAAGCCAGAAACAATGCGCTGGTATTCACCCGTGACCGTCCCTGTTGCGCTATTAAAGTGAATTTTTCCAAGTCCGTCTGACTCCGCCACATATAACCAACCATCGGCGATATCCAAACCATGGGGACGCGTCAGACCCCCGAGCAAGATTCGCTGGCCGTCAGGCACGCCATCACTATTACGATCTTGCTCTAGCAACAGCACATCGCCTGTGTTTGGCCTACTCACCAACAAGTCGCCGGCATCAGTTACTTTCAAGAAACGTATTTTCCCAAGGTCTTTAGCATATAGACTGACCTGAAAACCGTCTGCTACCTTTAGCTGCTGCTTCACAGCGCTGGCGTTGAGCGTGTCACCATAACCAAACACCATATTCACCAGAAGTTTTGAGGTTGTTCCCCAGCCGGCGGGGCCAAACTGGACAAGCAGCAACGGCGTGAATATAAGCAAACCCGCGAGCACCAAGATCGTTAAAAATAATCGTTTAAGCATTTTCATTGCTAAGTAGCCCTTGTCTCTGCACCCCAAGGCCAAATACCTTGCGTAGATTAATTATAATGTTCTCACTAACACCGTGAACACCACTCAACATGAATAGGGCACCATTTAGTGTGAAAGATAGATATACTACGGCTATTAGTTTTAAATCCCAAAACCAATAATTAGAGACAGAAAACCATGATAGATATGGGAAGTGACAGCGGCGAAAAATGCCCGTTTGACCTAAATTTTGAGCCCGACACCTTTAAGCCAGGTGATCTCGTAAGTTACCGAGTAGACGGCAGTATGCGCGACATGCCCTTTGTTGGCGTATTAGTTGAAGTCCATGAAGACCATGTGATGCTAGGCCATTGTGGCGCCGACAATAAACCTGACGGCAATATCATGCGCGCCACCAAGACTGACCGCCCGCTGGTGAGTGAAACCGATGCGTTATGCTAAGCCAGCTTAACTCGGCGCACAGTGTGCGCCAGTTACCTTACTTTGCCATTAAAGCATCACCTTCAAACCGAATAACACCCCAGCCGCTGCGCATGAAGTTGCGAATATTGGCGTGGTCATCACCGTGGGGATTCGCCAAAACGTCATTCGTATAATAATCCCCGAAGGCATGCAGCGTTGCTTGCACACTCAACTGATGCAATGCGCCAAATGCAAATACCTTGCAGGAGCCATTATTGCTCCCCGCGTCATTAAATTGCTCACCATTCTGAAAGGCAGTCGGTGTAAAGCTATAGTGTTCATCTATAAACGCCATGACGTCAGTAAAAGCGACAGATTGCCGCGCCAAGCGGTCAATAAATTCTTGTATAACCATGATTAACTCCCCAAAGTTTCGCCACGCATTATAACGGTTTTTCTGCGCTGCCATCTCGCGTACTACGCCGATATTGCCCAGGCGTAATTCCGCACCACTGCTTAAAAGCGTGACTGAAATTGGCCGCCTCGCTATAGCCTAATCTTTCAGCAACCTGATCAAGCCGCAGGATATCGTCAGCAAGAAACTGTTGAGCCATCGCCAATCTCGTTTTTTGGTTCAGCACCCGATAGCTGGTACCTTCTCGCTGAAGTTGACGTCGCAGTGTACGCTCAGGCACCCCTAATGCATGCGCTACCGTTTGAATTCCTTGGAACGCAGAATCAGCGATGGCGCGCTGCACTCTGTGCGTAAAACTATGACCACCATGCTGCCGCGTAATAAGCTCTCGACACTGACGAACGCAAGCCGACCACGTCACCGCATTCGACTGCGGTAAAATAATCTGCAAAAGGTCACTCGATAAGCTGGCTCGCGTATGAAGAGCATTGAACTCCACAGGACAGCCTACTAAACGCTCTATTTCTAAAGCATGCCCGGGCCGGGGAATGGCTACCTCAAGAGAAAGTAGCGGCAATTTCTGCCCAGCGGCCTCTGTCGCAATGCCAAGCGTAACAATAAGATCGCGCTCAACGACAAAATTACGCACCGCTCCCGCCGGATAGTGGTCACGCAAGGCTATGCTTGCGACTGGCCCCTCCACACTTAATTCCAAGCCAACAAAGCTGTGAGTTAATTCAACAAACTCTTGAGCAACCTGAAAAGCCTGCAACAAATTTTTACTGCATATAAGCGCCAAGCCCCATATACCAAAAACACCAAAATGGTAACGTCGACCAACAAGATACGCGAGATCCGGTCGCGTATTCGCGGCAAGCGTTGCCTCGATAAAGGCAATTTCCTGGCCCGACTTAATTAGACACCCAGGCGTCTCTAACTGATTTCGGCTCAGACCTGTAATTTTGCTCGCCGCGCTGTGATCCAACCCCAATTCTTCCAAGGTTTGGCACAATATCAGCAAACCTAGCGCTGGTCGCAACCCTGTGGGTGAAACCGAAATTATATTGTTATTTTTATCCATAATGGCCGAAATTAACAATTATATAGGTCAGTAGCAACATTTAACTCGCACTACGCTAGGCGTAGCCTAATCAATCGCACTATGCGCACTAGCCAAAGGACCTGAAGTAAAGAAACCCCATAATAAGGACGGCATACTATGGCAACGACAATATCGCGATTTTCAATAACGGATCTTACCCAGCGATTTCGCTGGCTATGGATGATTAACGCCTTTTTTATGCCATGGCTGGCCTTGATCGGCATCATCCCTGCCATAAAAACGGGCAATAATGCCTGGCTAGCGCTCGGCTTTGTTATTTTCTATGCTGCCGTTCCAATACTCGATTACATCTCTGGCCAAGATCCCAACAACCATGATGAAGCCGATGTACCCGCCCTGGATGCCGACAACTACTTTCGCTGGGCCTTGTTTGTGGCACTGGCCGGCACCCTCGTTGTGTGGTTTAGCGCAATTACCTACGCTTGGTATGCTGAATTATCGATCCTAGGACTAGCCGCCCTTGCACTCTCTTGCATGGGACTGGGCGGCGCATTTTTAAATCTTGGCCACGAGCTAGGCCACAAGAAAAACCGACCTGAGCGCTGGGCAGCAAGCCTCGCCCTTGGCATAACGGCGCTTCCGCATTTCAGCGTAGAGCACAATCGCGGCCATCATCGCGATGTCGCCACTCCGCACGACCACGCCTCTTCACGCCTCGGCGAAAACTTCTACCGTTTTATGCTCAGGGAAATGCCTGGCACTTGGTTGCGTGGTTGGCGTATTGAAGCGGATAGACTACACAAAAAGGGCTTGTCATTCTGGTCGACAAAAAATGAAATTCTACCCGGCGCGACGATCACCGTCCTATTCTTTACGGTAGTTGGCGTCCTTTTTGGCCCGACCGTTCTACTCTTTGTTGTTGTCACTAGCCTGCTCGGGCATACCAACTTAACTGCGGCAAACTATGTTGAGCACTATGGACTACTGCGTAAAAAGCTTGAGAACGGCCGCTATGAGACACCTCAACCGGAACACTCGTGGAACCAAAATTCACTCGTATCTAATTTAATAACCTTTCAGCTGCAGCGCCATTCAGACCACCACGCTCACCCTAGTCGGCGCTACCAATGCCTGCGGCATTTTGAAGACGTTCCTCAACTCCCCGCCGGTTATTACGCTATGTTTATGCTCGCCTATATCCCGCCACTGTGGTTTATGGTGATGGACAAAAAAGTCCTAAATTGGGCCGACAACGACATCAATCGCATCAATGTCTTGCCGAGTAAGCGCGCTAAATATGAGAATAAAATCAATATGGCCGTCTCACTCAGCTAAACAGCAAGATCACAAAAAAGGTGACAGCCCTAAGACTGCCACCTTTCTAGCGTTTGCTCCCACTAACTTTAGTGCCGCGTACTAACGTTCACCCGGGTATTCCACGACTGCTCACGATGACGATTATCATTGCCGTGCCCATTACCCTTGCGGTCATCACGCACGTATTTGTCTTTCTTATAGTGCTTTTCAGCATATTTATTTCCATGCTTTCCGTCATCGCGCTGCTCTAGATATTTGTGATGCTTACCGTGGTTCGAGTATCGATCAGCGGTATAGTGCTTTTGATAATAAACATGAGCATTACCGTAGCGCTGGTATTTATTTCCGCGGTACTCAACATGATGCCCACAGTGTCTATCATGCACATGTGCATGGCGTCTTGCGTATTTTTTATCCGATTTATGAGCATCGTGGGCGGCATACAAGACCGCGGCACCAATTAACACGGCTGCAGCTGTTTCCGCATGCTCCGCGTGCGCTTGCTTTGGTGTCACCGCCACTGCCACCGCAAGTAAAGCAGTGAGTAACAGATTGCGGATCACCTTAGGCTGTTCTACTTCAAATGCTGTTGTATTTGTCATCATCAGTTCCTCCTGAATGTGCTTGTAAGATATCAGGAGCTAGCTGAACGATAGCTGAAGGCAAAAACAAAAAAAGGCCACCACGCAGAATACGGGCAGCCTGTTTATATTCTAAATGGTCGGTTTAACTACTCTGGGATTGGCAGCGGCTCTGCGCATCTAAACGCGCTTGAGCAAAACCTTGCATTGAAAATCGATCGCCGGTAACACTAAAAAATTGAGCTACATCAGTCGAGGCCATCACCAAATTAACTGACGCCGCATTCGCCATAAGAGATAGCAACTCAGAATTTGCAAACGAACGCCCGAAAATCACTTGGTATCGATCGCCCTGCATTGGACGGATTGACACGACCTCCACCGGAATATCTAGCGCAACCCCATCAAAGTCTGCCGCGAGGGAAATCTGTTTTCCTGCGAGCGGCCATATATTGTCGCTATCGCTTACCCAGCTTATATACAACTCATCTGCAGCGCAGGTATTACTGTGTTTAAGCAATCCGAATTGGTTCTTGCTACCTTCTTGACCGTGAACGCTATAACCAGTCGATTTTGAAATTGCTTCAAGCTCCCAGCCGCCAGACACTTTTGCTTCCGCGGCCAACGACATTGCAACTAAGGCGACACCTACAGATACCAATTTACGTACAGTCATTACATCCACCCTGCTATTCCGGCTTTAAACTTCAATAACCGTATTTAGCAACCAAAATGAATTTCAAACTATACGTAGTATTCCTCGGCGAGAGACAGTTCACATTACTAACATTTAAATTTAGCGTTCAAGTATAGAAACTTATTGATCCAACAGTGACGCTTCACGACCGCCTACGGCAGAGCCCATAGCTGGGTCATGCTTGGCCCCACGGAGAAGGAATATCTCGACGCGTCGATTTCGCCCCCGCCCCTCCGCAGTATCATTATCAGCTAACGGACGCGTTGCGGCATGGGCCATTACTCTGAACCGTTCATTCGGCTGACCGCTCGCTGCAATAATCCCCAACAATACCGTAGTCGCCCTAGCCGATGAAAGATCCCAGTTGGAGGAAAAGCGGTCAGTGTGGATTGGTACTGTGTCAGTGTGACCGGCAACCACAATTTCCCCATCTATTTCATTTAGCAGTGTCCCGAGCTTCACTAGCACAGGATCAAATCCCGGCGACAATTCAGCGCTACCCGATGCAAAGGAGCCCCGTTCGCGAATACGGATGATAATCACCCGTTCGCCATCGTCCACTACCTCGACAAGACCTTCACTGATCTCGAGGGCCAAATGCGCTTTAACTTTCTCAAGATCGTCATTGAGCGCCTCGTCTGCTTCAACTTTGACAAAGTCGCGCATTTCGCGCACCGCTTCTTGGCGAATTTGATTTTCGGCTGTGGGTTTTGGTTGGCCGGGACTAAATTCCCGGGCGATCATGCTGGTGCCTATCGGCGGCTTAAATGCGGGTATTTCGCGCTGCACACCGAAAGCGTCTTTCATCGACCCCGACAGCTCCTTAAACTTTTGCTTGTCCATTTCAGAAAATGAAAACAAAAGTACAAAGAACGCGAGCAAAAGCGACATTAAATCAGCAAAGGTAAGCACCCAAGCTGGGGCACCGGCAGCCGGTTTCTTGGGCGCGTCTTCCTCCACTTAGGCTTCCTCAGCCTTAGGTTCAACGTCGCGCTTATTATCAGGAAGATAGGTTTGCAGCAATGACTCAAGTACCCGTGGATTAATACCTTCTTGAATGCCATCAACGGCTTCTAAAATCAAATGGCGATTGCGCCGCTCTTCAGCCGTTCGAAAGGCCATTTTTTCCGCCATTGGCAGCGCAACAACGTTCGCTAAGACCGCGCCATACAAGGTAGTCAAAAGCGCAACCGCCATCGCCGGCCCCAACGCCTTGGGGTCAGACATATTCGACATCATTTGCACTAAGCCCACCAATGTACCAATCATCCCCATGGCTGGAGCGGATTCACCAAAGCCCTTAAAAACAGCCTCGCCCATTTCATGGCGCTCAATGGTCTGGCTGATTTCTTTATTCAATACTCGGCGCACAAACTCAGGATCATGGCCATCAATAGCCATCTGTACGCCTTTATTTAAAAACTCATTGCTAATTTCCAGTGATTCCAAACCAAGCAAACCCTCTTTACGGGCTACGCCTGCCATCGACATACATTCGGCAATAAGGTCAGCCGAGCTGGTTGGCTTATGAATAAACGCCCTCGACGCTACCTTGAAGGCGCCCATCGTTTGGTCTAGCGGGAACTTAACCAAATTGGCTAATAACCCCCCGCCAACAACAATTAGCAAACTCGGGGTATCGATAAAGCCACTGGCACTGCCACCTAACACAATGGCGGTGACAATAACCCCAAGCGCACCCAACATACCTAATAACGTTGCTAAGTCCAAAGGAAACTCCGGCTCTCTTTGTCTGTGAATTGGGAAATGTGCCAAATTGCGTATTCTTTGGCCGCCATTTCACCCTTACGTAACTTTATTAACGGCAGCAGGGCACTTAACTTTATAGGGAATTCCCTTACGAGCGGTCAATTCAGCAAATTCGAAACCTAAATTGCCCCCGCTGCAGCTTGAACACCACAATAACTCGCCCAACTCAGCATCGTCCATAGCGGATTTCAACGATACTCCGAACGTAAAACACCGCGCAACAATACGGCGAGTCACCGCCACACTCGCGGGACCATGCTATGCTTGGAACTCCAATTTCTTAGCCTGCATTTACTATGTTAAAACCCCAACAAACTGAATTTGGTCACGGCCCTGCAACATGGCTATCTGGCGGACAGGGCGATGAAACGCTGCTCTTTGCCCCTGCCAATGGCTTCCCGGCAGGAAGCTACAAAACATTTCTTTGCCATTTCCAAAACGACTTTAACCTCATTGGCTTTGAAAATCGCGGCGCGTGGGACAACACGCCCCCATCTAGGCAGTTTTCTTGGCGCCAGCATGCCGACGATCTAATTACGTTTTTAGATCAGCGCCCATCAAGTTTAGCTCAGAAGCCCGTAATCGCTATGGGCCACTCTATTGGCGCAACGATTTCCGCTATCGCCGCGGCAAAACGACCAGATCTTTTTAAAGCGCTACTGATGTTTGATCCTGCTGCGATACCTGGCCGGTTTCTACCCACGCTCGCTGCCATTGCGCCCACCGAGTTAATGGGGAAGCTGAATTTAGTCAAACGCACGCAGAACCGTCGTCAGCTTTGGCCGGACCGCCAGACCTTTATCGACTACCATCGCAACAAAGCCGCCTATCGTCACTTTTCAGATGAAGCATTCAACGACTATGCCGAATCCGGCTTAGTAGAACAGCCCGACGGCCATTATAAACTACGTTACAGCCGCGAGTGGGAAGCACACAATTTCAAACATACCTCATCGCCATGGCTGGCCCTACGCAACATCCAGATTCCAACTCTAATCCTCAGGGCTGAGCATTCTTACCTCCACAAGCAAAACGAATTTGAACGACGAGTAAAGCGCCTTCCCGCCCTCGTCAGCCACGATGTTATTCGCGGCGCCGGCCATATGGCACTACAGGAAGATTGCAAACAAGTCGTCGAACTCAGTCGCGACTGGTTAGCCAGTAACAACTTGCTCAGCACGACAGTTTAAGAAAATGACGTTTAAGCGACTAAGCCCAGAGCAGGCATTTAAATTTTTAAGCTTTGCGCTACTTTGCGCCATAAGCGTTCGGACATTAGCCGCTCAAGAGCAATGGCAAATCCTCAGCCTTGCAGGTAATAAAATGGGTTACCGGCACATCGAGCACAAGGAGATTGAGAAGACGATCATTAGCAGAGAAACCCTCACTATTACCGTAAGTCAGCCCGGCGCTAGCAATACCACCACCACGACAGTATTGGAGTCCCGCGAAAGCTACGACGGCAAACCTCTGTCGATGAGCAAAACCGTCAGTTCTGCCACCGCAAACCACAATATGCGAGTGACGGTCGACGGCAACGTACTGCACCTAACCCAAGACGAGCTAGCGAGCGGCGGTAAAGACTACCCTATACCGCAGCCCTTTTTATTATCGCAAGCTTTGCGGCAAGCCCTGCAAAATGGCGCGGGGCAAAAATCGCCATTCAACTATTTCAGCTGGAGTTTCAGCAACCAACAATTTGAACAAATTCAACTGACCGTAAAACCACACCTCAACCCAGAAAACCCCGACTTCACATGGCATATTCAGCGTAAAATCATGAGTGGCGGCGCTAGAGAAACAGATATATATACTGATGCCGCCTTTTACACATTACGCGAAATTAGTCGCTCAGGCGGTGACGAACTACTAATTGAAAGCTGCACACAAGAATGCGCCACGGCTTATTTTGAGCCAGTCACCCACGTATACCGCCAACTGATTTCTTCGCCATACAAAATTAGCGATGCCGCACTACGCAGTAAGATCCGCTACCAACTGCTTGGCCATTTATCCAGCACACCACCAGCAACTAGCGAACAATCTGTCAGGGCCATCGACGGCGGAGTCGAAATTACTGTCTGTTCAAACTGCGGCTCAGAATCCACCGCCAGCCCCGCCGACCTCACGGCACGATTACAGGCTAATTATTGGCTCACCAGCGACGCCGAGCTAATCCACAGCAAGGCACTCGAGATCCTTGGCGACAAGCCAATCAGCACGGCCGCCAAAATGCGGCGACTCAGTCGCTTTGTAAGTCGACACATGAACGAGGAAGCCAGTTACTCCGGCTATGCCACTGCGCTTGAGGCCTACCACAGCAAACAGGGAGACTGCACTGAACACGCTTTATTACTAGCGAGCTTAGCACGCGCAGCGGGGATCCCCAGCCGCGTAGCATTTGGTTTGGCTTATAGCAATGAGCGTTTTTTAGGGCGGAAATACGTGTTTGTTCCCCACGCGTGGGTACAAGCGTGGACTGGCGACAAATGGGAGAGTTTTGACAGTGGCCTAGGCCAGTTTACGGCCGGCCATATTGCCCTCGGAATTAGCAACGGTGAACAAAGTGAAGTTCTAAAATTGAACGCGCAATTACACCAATTAAAAATTACATCTGCGGTGCAAATAAAAAGTCGGTGACTTCTCCCCACCCTACGCTTCACTAGGGTGAGGCTTCTCACTTCTTAGGCCGCTGCCGACACTGTGCCGGTCTTACGCAGGCCTCCATGAGCAGAAACGACGAGCCCCGTCGCTTTTAACTTCAGAATACCTTGCTGCTTAATGTTGAT
>NZ_BAABDM010000013.1:0-64957 GCF_039539625.1 Zhongshania borealis
TGCTGGCCGGCAACACCTACAGCATTGCGGTTGACGGCGCTGACCTGGCCGCCGACACCAGCTTCGATGCGACGGTTGTGGGTACTGATGAAGCGGGTAATCCGTTCAGTGCGAGCACGACGTCGACCCACACGGTTGATACTGCAGCGACCGCAACAATCACCGTTAACGACATTACGCCTGATGACATCGTGAACGCGGCCGAAGCCGGAACAAGCATCAACGTCACCGGTACAGTGGGTGGCGATGCAACCGTTGGTGACGCAATCAGCTTCACCATTAACGGCACGCCTTACAGCGGTACTGTACTGGCCGGCAACACCTACAACATTGCGGTTGATGGCGCTGACTTGGCGGCCGATACCAGCTTCGATGCGACGGTGACGGGCACCGATGCAGCGGGTAATCCGTTTACCGCGACAACCACCTCAACGCATACCGTTGATACGGCAGCGAGTGCAACAATCACCGTTAATGACATCACTGCTGATGACATCGTCAATGCCGCTGAAGCGGGTACTTCAATTGATGTAACGGGCACCGTCGGTGGCGATGCAAGCGTTGGTGACGCAATCAGCTTCACCATCAACGGTACGCCTTACAGCGGTACTGTATTGGCCGGCAACACCTTCAGCATTGCGGTTGATGGCGCTGACTTGGCGGCCGACACCAGCTTCGATGCCACTGTAACGGGTACTGACGCGGCAGGTAATCCATTTACCGCAACCACGACGTCAACCCACACGGTGGATACTGCAGCGACCGCAACGATCACCGTTAACGACATCACGCCGGATGACATTGTGAACGCAGCGGAAGCTGGAACAACCATCAACGTCACTGGTTCAGTGGGCGGCGATGCCACAGTGGGCGACGCGATCAGCTTTACCATTAACGGCACGCCTTACAGCGGTACCGTGCTGGCGGGTAACACCTTCAGCATTGCGGTTGATGGCGCGGACCTTGCGGCGGATACCAGCTTCGATGCCACGGTTGCAGGCACCGATGCCGCGGGTAATCCATTCACGGCGACGACGACCTCAACGCACATGGTTCCGCCTAGTTTGGATCTTGATGGTGATGCAGCTGGTACGGGCTACGTTACTGACTATGTTGAAGGTGGCAGCGCTGTATCGATTGCTGATAGCGATATTGCTATAAGCGATGTTGATAGTAGCAACCTGCAGTCAGCGACGATTACCTTAACAAATGCCGAAGCTGGCGATTTGTTAAACGTAGGCACGCTGCCGTCGGGTATTACCGCTTCGGCTTACAACTCCGCAACGGGTGAGTTGACGTTAACCGGTAATGCAAGTCTTGCTGATTATCAAACCGCGATAAAAGCGATTCAGTTTGAGAATTCTGGTAATGGCTCTGATACCGCTAGGGTCATTGAAGTTGTGGTTAGCGATGGCGTTAGCAGCAGTAATGTTGCTGTGACGACTATTGATGTAACGACAATTCCGACTGTCTCGATTAACGATGTACTAGTTCAGGAGCCGGCCACCGGCACCACTACATTAACCTTTACTGTGTCTATCGATGAGGCCTTGGCTTCAGATTTGACCTTTGATTTTAGTACAGTCGATATCAGTGCAACTGGCGGCGCAGATTACCAGTCTATTGGTGTAACCCAGGCTACGATCGCAGCGGGTGATACGACGGCAACCATTACCGTAACGGTTAATAGCGACGCAAATCAGTTTGAAGGAGACGAAACTTTATCGGTTGATATAAGTAACTTTAATCAGACGGTCAATTTCGAAACCTCTGCTCATACCACGGTAAATGGTATTCAAGGCATTGGTACGATCGGTGCGAATAACGGCGCGCCAGTTGCAGAAGACGACGCTTACTTAACCGCCGAAAATACTGACCTGCTCATTGGTAATCTTCTGGCAAACGACACCTTGGTCGATGGTGCGGAAATCACGAGCTTTAGTCAGGGCGGTAGTGGTGGTGTTGTTGATAATGGCGACGGCACATTTACCTATACACCCAATGCGGGCTTCACTGGCACAGATACTTTTACGTATACGCTGACCGATGCCGACGGTGAAACAGATACCGCAACGGTCACGGTCAACGTGAGCTCGGCCGCGAATAATCCGCCGATAGTAAGCGGCGTGCCAGATATTAGCTATACCGAAAATGGCGATGCGGCCAAGCTGTTATCGGGTATTTCTATTACGGATGCCGATAACAATAATCTCTCGTCAGTGGTAGTGAAGGTGGATGGCTATTTGCCAGGTCAGGATGTACTTACGTTCTTGACTGCCGGTACTGGTGTTGTTGCGACTACCGCTGTGGTGGGTGGAGTGTGGCAGCTGACGCTGAGTGGCGGTGACGATATTAGCGATTACTTGACCGTGCTTAGTACGCTTGAGTATCAAAACAGTTCAGATAACCCAAGCTCATCGCCGCGCACCGTAACTGTCGAAGCTTACGATGAAGATTTCAATAATCTTTACGGTTCTGATAGCGGCAATATTGCGGTAACGCCTGTTAATGACGGGCCTGATGTATTTGACGATGCAGTCTTCTTTGTTGACGGCTCAGAAGATAATGAACTGAATATTCAGGCGCCAACTGATCCAGATACCGATGACAGTTTGCTAGAAATCACCGTTACTGGCTTGCCGGGTGCATTGGGTACGGTCACCCTAGCCGACGGTACGCCTGTTGCGATTGGCGACACGCTTACCGCGGCGCAATTATCCAGCTTGCAGTTTGATGCGGGCCCTACTGATGGCCAAGCGACATTTACTTATGACGTGTTTGACGGCGAGCTCACGACATCCGCGGTAACCACCATACAGGTTGGCTCCACTGCAGCAGACAGCGGCACGGTGAGTGAAAGTGCATTAAGTGACGGTACTGGCGACGGTACAACGATCGTTACTGGCAATCTGTTAGACAACGATGCAGTAGCCACTAATGCTACCAATATCGACAGCATAAACGGTCAATCGCCTGCAGGCGGCATCATTACCGTGGCTACTGCGATAGGTACGCTCACGGTTTACGCTGACAACAGCACACCGGGCTTCAGCGCCGGTGATTACAGCTACGAGCTGACTCAGGCCGACGGTAGCGGTAATGATGTTGATGAAGTGTTTAATTACACCTTCACGGAAAGTGGCACGGCCTTTTCTAATAGCCTCACCGTAGCGGTTATTGACGACATCCCCGTGGCGAATCCTATCGCTGAATCGGTACCTGAATCGAATGAACAAATTTTCAATTTGATCATGACATTGGACACCTCGGGCAGTATGGGCTGGTCCTTGACGAACAATAATGCACCAGGTGCGGGAGAGCCTTCGCGGCTTGATGTTGCGAAGGAGGCGGTTGGCTCACTAACATCAGAGTTTTTTGAGCAGTCGTCGCAGGTGTCGGTCACTTTAGTGTCGTTCTCGACAACAGCCAATATGGTTGGAACTTACGATAATTTTGAGGATTTTGAGAATGCCTTGAATGCTCTAACGGCGGTCGGTGGCACAAATTATGTTAGTGCATTGGATGAAGTAGAGGACGATCTAACGGCAGATCTTGCCACGCAAGACCCTGCCGATGGCGTGCAGAATATTTCTTACTTTGTGTCTGACGGTGTATCGAGCACCTCGCCCATTGGCGGCGGGTTTAAAGACTTTGTTAATGATAATGGTATTGATTCGTTTGCGATTGGAATTGGGCCGGGTTTGGCAAGTGGCAGTGCCGATCTCGATTTCATTCACAATATCGATTCATTACAGCAGGGTGGTGACCATGCTGACAGCGCGATAATCGTTGAAGATATAACGCAGTTGGAAGCTGAGCTACTTAATACAGTGCCTACTGCGTTTGGTGGCAATATTACTGCGAATGGCAGCGTTCAAAATGTCGAGTTTGGTGCCGACGGCGGTTACGTCGAAAGTATCAGCATGGATATTAGTAGTACCAACTACACCTTTAGTTATGACGGGACGGATATTACGGTCTCGCCGAGTTTAACCGGCGTCGAGTTTGAAGGGGCTCTGCTGACAATTGGCCATGACGTGGCTGGCTTTGACTTAGGTGTATTTACCTTTGATTTCTCCGATGGTGCTTACACCTTTAGCTCGCCCAACGGTAACGCCGGTGAACAGCTGGTCTTTGACTACACCGTTGTTGATGGCGATGGTGATACGGCGACCTCTACAGCAACGATTGATGTGCTGGATAATGCCCCAACGGCAAATGATGACTTGCATTCAATCACTGCAGTTGAAGTTGCCGAAGGTAATGTCATTAATGCACTTGGCACTGATGGCGGCCCCGCTCTTGGTAATAGCTTCACGCCATTTGCTGCGCAGGGTGGTGGTATCGACACCGTTGTCGACGACGCAACCATTACTGAAATGAACTTCCGTGGTCAAAGCTTTAATCTCGACTTTGATAAAAGCAGTATTCCTGCCGGCGGCTCATCGGGAACATTAAGCTGGAGCTTCAGCATAACTGACGATAATTTCGGCAACGAAATTGCGCAGGTGGTGGTCGTTGACAGTAGCACCGACTCGGAGCTGGTGTTTAATGAAGCGGGCTATTATAAGTTCACGCCAGACACATTTGCTGCGCAAGAGTTTTCGGTAAATACCACCTCGCAAACGAATGTTAATAATGCAGATTTTGATATAAGCATTGTTTCCGGGGGTACCCAGCTGCAGTTTAGCGATGATGGTGTTGGTGTACGGGGTGGCAATGGTCAGCTATTAAGTCAGGGTGAGGAAATCGCCTTGGCATTTGATGCAACGGTGTTGCCTAATGGCGTGCGAAATCTGGTACTGACATTAGATGATTTTCAGAGCCAATATAACGATCAGGTCACCGTAGTAGTGTCCCATGACACTGACGGTGATGGCGTCGTTACGCAAAGTACCATAACGTACTCCGCTCAAAATAATAGTGAACAAGAGACGCTGGACTTATCGCAGTTCTCTTCGGTTACTGCAATTGATGTGGCCTACACGGGATCCGGTTACGACACGGGTTTGTATAATGTCTCCTACCAGCCTCAAGGTAGCGCGAGTGCCGGTGAACCAGAGGTTATTGGCTACACGTTGACCGACTCAGACGGCCAATCGGATACAGCCCAGCTCAATATCCACACTATTGAAAATGAGATCGACGGCACCGCTGCTGACGATAGTATTGTGGGTGGCGTTCTGAACGACGCGATTAGCGGCGGTGACGGGGCGGATGTCTTAGACGGCGGCGCGGGATCTGATGTGCTCAGCGGTGGTGCTGGAGACGATACCTTGCTTGGTGGAAGTGGCAGAGACAGTCTTGCCGGTGGCTCAGGTAGTGACACGCTACTTGGTGGCATGGGAGACGACCATTTAGATGGTGGTCTAGGTGATGACACTATCGATGGCGGCACAGGCGACGACGTAGCCCAAGGCGGCGCGGGTAGCGACACAATATACGGTGGTGCTGGTGCAGATATCTTGCGCGGCGACGCGGGTGACGACAGCCTCTTTGGTGGTAAAGGTGACGATACCCTGCTTGGCGGAAAGGGTGATGATATCCTCGCCGGCGGCCAGGGTGATGACAGCCTAATGGGTGGTGATGGACGTGATACCTTTGTGTGGAGCAATGTCGATAAAGGCAGCAGCGCTGACCCCGCAGAAGATGTGATACTTGACTTTGAGGCTGGCTCAGGTGGCGATGTATTGCATCTCGCTGATTTACTGCAAGGCGAAGAGAGTGGCGATCTTAGCGACTACCTCAGCTTCCAAAGTGATGGTAGCGGCGGCACTATCGTTAATATCGATATCAGCGGTGATACAGGATCATCGCAGCAGCACATCACCCTGAAGGGCGTTGATCTAACCGCCGGTGGTACCTTAACGGATCAAGACATTATTAATGACTTGCTCTCAAACGGAAATTTAATCGTCGACTGATTTGGCAAGCCAAGTCCTGTGGTCAGAAATGGCCGCAGGATACGGGTTGTTGTTAGATGCGCGACGTGGATTACAGTTTTAGTTAAGGCTGCTTATCTATAAAGCAGTATTTTGCTGTTAATGCTTAGTATGAAGGGTTTTCCCGAGCTCCCGCATAATGTCGCGCCATGAAATTATGCCAATGGGCGCTTCTGTATTGTCGACGATGGGTATACACGAGATTTTGTTCTGATTGAAAATACTGATAGCGTCATCGATCGTCGCGTCTTCGCGTAAGAATATTGGCCGGCGGGTCATTATTTGATGAGCCTTCTTATTGAGTGACGCCATGTCCTTGGTCGTTGCGGCCATAGTGCCAATATTCGGGCTGAGTGACTTAAGGAGGTCTCTGTCAGAAATGATTCCGTACAAACGCTCACCTTCAACCACAAGAAGGTGGTGGAATCGCGTTTCCTCAAAGATCGCCTTTAGCTTACCTAGGTGGTCATCCATCTGTACAACAACAAGATTTGTACTCATTAGTTTGCTAGCTTTCATGCGGCCCTCATAGTTTAAATTACAGATGAATGAGTGAATCTAAAATTCGTGAAAGCGACTAAATGTAAAATACTTAAAGTCTTATAAAAAATATCAAGCGTAGTCGCCAACAGGGGTTGATGTTTTAGTTTGCTATTGATGATTGTCTAACGCTCCGCTTAACTTTACCAGAAAGTAATCGAAAGAGTCGCTGGTCTTTACCTTGCTCACTATCGAAAAAGTTCTGATATGCTGGCGTACTTTGGTCGATGCGTGTTTTGCTTGGGAGATGTATGCATATTTTTTTACGCAAGCCTGCGTGGGTTTGTATGTTGGCTCTATTAACGGTATTGCTGAATTCAGCGTGTGCACCATCTCCTCGCGAAGAAGAAAAACGTGCGGTGTTGGCGGTATATCGTCAGCAAGCCTATGCAATATATGACGATGCTTACGTTGCTGCAAAGCAGTTATACATGGCCGCTATTGAGCTGCAAACAAACCCTTCCGATGCGTCACTGGAAAAAGCGCGGAACGCGTGGCGTGAGGCGCGAGTGCCTTATTCCCAAAGCGAAGCCCTTCGCTTTGGGAATTGGTTTGTCGATGAGTGGGAAAAGGGAATTAATAGTTGGCCATTGGATGAAGGCTTTGTCGACTATGTTGATCACTCTTATCAGGCATCTGCGAGCAATGAATGGGCGCATGCTAACTTAATCGGTTCTAATGTGATTTATGCCGCAGGGCGGCAAGTACCCATTAATTATATTGTTATTAGGCAATTGCAAATGTTGGAGTCGAGCAGTGGAATAGAAAGCAATATTGCCACGGGCTACCACGCGCTTGAATTCATGTTATGGGGGCAGGATCGCCATGGAAATTCGCTGGGTGCAGGCGAACGGCCTTGGACTGATTTCTCTCTAGACCCGTCTCTATGTAGTGATGGTGACCGTTTGGCGTCGGGTATCGCATCTTGCCGCAAGCGTGGTGAGTTTCTGCAAGCACAAAGTTTACACATTCTTAGTAAACTGAAAGAAATGCGAGGCTATTGGGCGCCGGGTGACGGTAATGCTGGTGATCGCCTGCAGAAATCGTCTGTTAGCGAAGGGCTGAATCGAGTGCTCTTTAGTTTGGCGGCAATGTCGGCAGAAGAGCTGGCGGGTGAACGCATGCACGTGGCGTTAATGACAAACTCCCCAGAAGAAGAACAAGATTGCTTCAGTGATGATACGCATAATTCACTCTGGTATAACGCACTGGGCATTGAAAATTTCTATTATGGTCGTTACAAAGGGCGTAGCGCTATAGAACTCGAGGCCCAGTCCCTAGCGGCGCTCGCGGCTGAATATTACCCAGATTTGGCTCGAGAGATCGATGCTGGATTCCGTGAAACAAAAGCCGCGATGAAAGTGATTTGGGAGGCTGGGAATAATGGCGAGCAGTATGTTGATCAGCTTATTGCACCAGGTAATGCTGCGGGGCATGTGCTCTTGCAGCGCGGAATTAGAGGATTGCAAGCGCAGGCAAATTTACTGGGAAAGTTGGCGTTAAAGTTGGGGTTTGAGTTAAAAGACCCTGCGAGTTTTTCAGCGTTGGATCAATGAATATTTCATTTTCTCGATTTATCGCCGCAATTTTTATATTGCAGGCTTTATCGTCGGGGTGTTCCCGCGCGCCTGATTTTGCTCAGGTAGAAGACGGTGAAATGTTGTCTGGCGGAGCGACCACGTTTCAAAAAACAAATCCCGACGTGAGTTTGTCGCGGGAATCTTACTCTCAAGCTGCGGTGAATTTATCCATTGGTCAGCGAAATAAATTTGCACTCGGTAATGCCTTTTTTACTGCGCCCTGGCAACCCGAATCATCAGTTGAGAGCAGTCGCACAGGTCTTGGGCCGTTATTTAATGCCGCGGCATGCCAAGATTGTCATATTCGTGATGGCCGTGGTCATCCGCCTACTGAGTCCCTCAGTGAATCGTCGGTGCTGCGCGTCGCCTTAATCAATGGAGAGCCGGATCCAATATACGGGCACCAAATTCAAACGCGAGCATTACCGGGTTTTTTGCCGGAGGCGGTGCCTGATATTTATTGGCAAAATTCTTCGGTGGCATTGGCGGACGGTGAGACGATTTCGATGCGCAAGCCGTTCGTTGTATTGGAACAATTGCATTATGGCCCCCTCGCCGATGGTCATGGATTAAGTTTGCGGGTGGCCCCTGCAATGATCGGGCTTGGCCTGCTAGAGAGTATTGCTGCAAGTGCTATTTTGGCAGGCGAAGATGTTGGCGATAGCGATGGTGACGGCATTTCTGGCAGGGTTAATCGAGTATGGAGTCAAGAGACTAGTGCGACGGTCATTGGCCGCTTTGGCTGGAAAGCTGGGCAGCCGTCCATACGCCAACAAAGTCTGTTAGCCTTTCAGCAAGATATTGGTATCAGTTCGCAGCTGTATCCCTACCAGCCATGCACATCGGTGCAGACGGATTGCTTGGCATCGCAATCCTCAATACGCCCGGAATTAAGCGATGAAATAGAAGAGGTGTTGTTGTTTTATGCAAGCCACTTGGCGGTTCCAGCACGGCGTTGGCATGATCGTAAAGAGGTCTTAGCGGGTAAGGCTTTATTCCACACTTTGGGGTGTGCGGGTTGTCATCAGCCTAGCTGGCGTACTGCAAGGCTGGATAATCACCCCGTTTTAAGTGAGCAGTTAATCTGGCCCTATACCGATATGTTGTTACACGATATGGGTGAAGGGCTGGCTGATGGGGTTAGTGAGTATAGTGCGCAGGGAAATGAGTGGCGTACCGCGCCGCTTTGGGGGGTGCATTTAGCCAAAGCAGTCGGCGGAGCAGAGGTGGGATTTCTTCATGACGGTCGCGCCCGTGATTTTAAAGAGGCGATTATGTGGCACGGTGGTGAAGCCCAAGCATCGCGAGAGGCTTGGGCTTCACTTAAAAGGGACGATCGTGAAAAATTAATTTGGTTTTTAAAGTCTTTGTAAGTAGGCGCCTTACGTTGAGTGTTCAAGACGTCTATTCGCAGTTGTAAACATCGCCACCAAAGGCGTGCATACCTTCCTCTGCGGGCAAGCCGGCGTAGCCAATATAGCCAGGGGTCTTAGCTTGTATAGCAGGCTCGATGTCCGGCAAATTGGGGTCGATGTGCACCTTGTCTAAGCCGAAGAGGTTTTCTAGCGTGCGCAGAAAACTGTAGTGGTTATAGGGGGTGCTGTTCTCTGTGTTTGCCTTGGTAAACGGCGATAAAACCACCGCCCCAAAGCGACCGCCGCCGGGACCAAGTAAACCGTTTAAACCGGTGTCGGCACCTCGGTGTTTTAAGCCCGCATCCTGCTCCATGCCACAGCAAGCATCGTAATCTTCAAGGCCGCCAGTACCAAAATTAGACTCATCAAATAGAATGACGATCATGCCTGCTTCCTTATATGCAGGCGAATTCATAATTAAGGGCACCCATGTTTGTAAAAACTGGTCAGCTTCTGCTAAGCCGCCGGGGCCGCCGCTGGAGTCAGCGCACTGTGCACCACTGTCGTGAGCATTGTGGCAGTTGTCCGGCACAATAAGATTGTAGTTGGGGGTCGTGCTGCGTTTCAGCAAAGCGGTTTGTAGATCTAGAACGCCTTGAATTGCTGAGCCAGTGTGTAGATCAACCACGTTGCGGTCACAGCGGGCGTAGTCTTCTGCAGTTTCGGCATTGCCGATAATACTGCGATAAAACAAGAACGGGTTATGGCGTGCTGCGTACTGCTCAATAGTGTCCGAACCATTGGTGCCGTCTAAGCTGTTTAGGGCGGGGCCGGTACAGCTATTGTCGGCGGGGCGACCTTGGGCACGAATCTGCCCGCTTTGTTCAAGTGCCATATCTTCCATCCAGCCGCGCCAAGTGTATTGGCTGCCGTTGAAGGTATTATTTAACTCTAGCTCATCAACCAAGGTTGGAAAGCGTGCAGGGTATACGCAGCCAACGCCATTCGCTTGACCGTATTCCAGTACTGGCTGCAGGGGGTTGTACTCGGTCCATTGGGCAAAAACTGCACAATCGGCATGAGAAGCTACATTTGGAGCCTGACCACCGATCATTGAAAGGTAATTGCCCGTGGATGCGTGAGATGTGCCATAAAAATGAGTCAGCAGTTGCCCTGCTGGAACCAAGCTCTCCCGTAAATACACCGCTGGAGAACCGGGTCCATAAGTCTCATCAAAGCTTTTATTTTCTAATACGAACACAAATACGTGCTCAATAGGTGGGGGGCTGTCTTCGCTATACCCTGCACTGCTATCGCATTGGGCCACCGCTTGTGCATTGGCTTGGGAGGTAGGGGTGCTTGACGTGCCACCGCAAGCGCACATCAGCAGTGCTGTACTTGCAAGGGCTGTAATAGCGAAGGGGCGAAAAACCATATCGAATACTCGTGAGGCTGAAAACAGCAGGCTACCTTAATTCACAAAGATGACGATAATGTGAACGGACTAGATTTCTTTTTTGGTAGTAGTCAGTGTTCGCCTGATGTAGCTAAAAATGGTGATCTAGATACGGCGAGATCCTAGGGTGGCTATTTCATTCAGGGATGGTAGGGTCGAAGCACGATCTGCGGAATGCGTGGGCGTCTTGGCACGTCCAAAGCGGTACTGGCCTGCAAGAGTTACAGGAATTTGGAGGGTTCGACCGTCGATATGGTGCTTAGATACGCGCATTTAGCAGCAGATCAGTTGCTGTATGCGGCGAAACGGATTGAGGGCACAAATTTGGGTGCAGCACTGAAAAAACCGCTTGGCTTGAGGTTGGTTGTAAGTCGATGATTTTAAATGGGAAAGTAGTGGTGCCCAGAGACGGACTTCCAGTTGAGTAGAATGTAAGCCATTGAAATTGAATAAATAACCTTAAGAGACTGATACTTAAGGAGTTATTATGCAATACAGTGCTACACACAATGCTACACATGTCCCACGAAACGGAGCTCAAAATTCAGATTATCTTCATCGCCGCAATCGCTCGCCATATTGGTATGTGCGCAAACGCATACCGGATGACTTGCTAGGTCATGCGGCCTTAACAAGTACGTCTGGCAAAGCTAAAACAGAACTCACTAAAAGCACCGGTAAGGCCGCTAAGCGTGATGCTGCGGTGATCGCAGACCAGATATTGCGTGATTGGGAGTTACTTTTTGTTTCATTGAGGGGACACCCTAATCCTACAATTCAACCACCTATGGATGTTCCGCTTCAGGAATTCGGGTTTGATTTTTCTTTTGCTGGAGCTAATAAGGACAGGCTTGAGTCGCTGTTCGATTATTTGATCGGTTTGAATCTTCATCAGAATAAGTATTGTGGGAGGGAGAATAACTCCTTTCGGGATGACTATATCGCTAGAAACATAAACCTATTAAGCGTTGGTGAAGTTGATGCGTTGGATAAGCCAATGAGCAAGCAAGATTATCAGAGTCTTTGGCTTGCGGCGGTGCAGCGTGAGATGGGAAGTTCAGCTCAATCTCGGCAGTTTGCTCATATTATGAGCCGCTCTATTGATAAGAAAGCTGGCGTTACTTTTGGGGAGGTTCTCAAGGAATATAAGGAAAGAAGAAAGGCTGATGGTGCTCAACAAAAAGCGTTGAAAAACATTGATCGAGTTGCCAATATTTTCGCGGATGAGTGTTTGCCTAACGGGCTTAAAACATTACAAGCGAGTGTCACAAAGCAGCAGGCTAATGAGTTTGTCAAAATCGCTCAACAGGTATGGCCTGGGCGAAAGACATGTGCTGATGCAATTTCATTGCTATCGACAATATTTAATCACGGTATGAAAGTCCTAGACGCGTCAGAAAAAAACCCGTTTAAGTACGCTGTTTCAACCTTGCCAAAGGCCAATAGAGGTATAAGGAAGGCTAGGTCTAACGAGGCTTATGATAAGGATCAGCTCTCGGCTATGCTGCCGAGTTTGGCGAAATTCAGCTCAAAAGGACGGTCTGAGGCGACCCTAATGGTGCTTCCTGTCACGCTACTAGCGCTATATACAGGAATGAGGATCGAGGAGATTTGTAGTCTTAAAGTATCTGATGTTCAGAGCGTGGATGGCATTGATTATATTGCGGTTTCCAAATCTAAATCGAGTGCAGGTATTAGGGAAATCCCCCTAAACCGAGGTAGTGAGATAGTTGTATCTTGGCTTAAGAAACATTCAAAAAATGATTTTCTGATTTCGGGACTAACCGAATACGATGGAAGGCGCTCAAAAAAGGTTTCTGATCGATTTGCAGAGTGGAAGAGTGAGTTTTATCCCGATGATAGTCATAAGCGTATGTATACCTTCCATAGTTTTCGCAGTACCGCCATTACAGCATTAGATCGGGGTGAAGTGAGCAACGACTTCATCTCTTTGTTGGTAGGTCATGAGGATGGTCGCGGAACCTTGGCCAAAAGTGTCTACTCTGCTGGTCGCACGATGCGTAGCCTTGTCGAGCCAGCTTCGAAAATTGATTACGGCGACGAGTTATATAATGTGGCGGTAAAACTGCTGAGCAATCACCACGTTATCCCGGTCTGAGAGTCATGGCCGGAATTAGGTAGCTCAGCAGTCTTAGATTGCTGAAGCTGCTTAAGCTCTTCCTTAAATACATTCCCGACTAATGTCGCCTGCCACGAGCCAGTTTTACCTCTAAGGGTTTCAATGCCCGCATCGTTAAGGTGAACAGCAATTGGCATTTGGCTATGGTAACGAAACAGTATGAAGGCATTTGACGGGAACGACTCTCTACATCAGTCGTCGTTGTCTGACACACGTAAATCTGGGCACATTACATTCATGATTTCCCACTTCTTTGCAGCTTTCTTGCACCTATAGGCTTGATCTCCGCAAGTCGGGCTGGATCGATATCTGGTTTTAGCCTCATACATATATTCCGTGGTTTTTACACAAAATACACCCAACGTATAAATAGTATAGGTTCATAGTAAATGTGCGTGAACTACCACGACAGGCACGCTACCTAGCAGCTAGGGGCCGCTGCCTGATTCTGGTTAAAAATTGACCATTTTCCGCGCTTTGAGGTTGAGGCGCGTTGTGAGAGATATTGTCTAATATAAGAGGGATTTAAATGAGTTTACCTGATTTGAAAGTGCGCAATCCAATTGAGCTTATTCAACAAGAACATTTAACTGGTCACCATGAGCGTGATGAATATATTAAGTGGTTCCAAAGTCTAGATACGAAATACCATTTAACATTAACTATGGCTCATGGTACATCCGAGCGAAATGCAATTGCATTAATGAATGACTTAATCAAAAAGTTGAATTCCAAAATATTCAAGAAGAGATATACGTTTCATCAAAGTGCATATTTGCAGGGGGTGACTGTAATGGAGGATACATCAAAGATGGAGTCTGTCCATTTTCATTTTTTGATTCAGAAATCACCCTATATTCCCTGTAAAGAGAAGCTTGAAGCTTTGATAGAAAGTATATTGTCAGCCGGTAAAAATCATGGACGTGATCGTATAAATGAGTTCAAAGTGGATAGTTATTATTTGTCAGTCAATACTAGCATTGAAAAATACTTAACCAAGATATTTGAATGGTATGGCAACGCTCAGGCTGCAAGAGATCGGTTTGGATATCTTGGGCCGAATAAAGTTGAGTTCGGCGGTATCGATTCACTTTCCAAATACGGGGGTGGTAGTTCTCGGTATATACCCAGATATACTGCGGCAGCATAGAGCCGTGATCTCTATCGCCCCTTGTTGGCTTGGGAGTATTTGGTTGAGTGGGGCATGGATCACATAGGGGCGCGAATTATGTCGCGTAGAGACTGATTTTGATAGCCTTACGTAGCGGTCACACCTTTGTCTGTGAAGGTTGCATTCATATAATCGACAGCTCACTATATCTTTAGATTAAAATACATCTTATGTAAGGATTACTTGTGCTTGAAAAAAATAGAGGCATGGATTAGCCAAACGAATACTGACTACAAGGAAGAGCGTCAATCTTGCGCCATTTTTCGCGATCAATTTGAAGGTTTCTATTCCCTAGACATACTGAGTACATCTTACTTTGTTGTTACTGATGATATCCCTAAGCTTGATTTCCCTGAGTTGAGGCAGGCTGGGTTCGGAAGCTTTATAGATATGAGTGTTTCTGGGATCACCTACAATGATACCTATTATGTTGAACGGAAAGCTGCCAAAGAGTTACGGTTACATTTCCATGAGTTAGTGCATGTCCTTCAATGGCGCTTACTAACTCCGCAGGGGTTCATAAATCGTTATATCCAAGAAATTCAGACTTATGGTTATGAAAATGCACCATTGGAGAAAATGGCCTATACGCTAGATGCTCATTATCTAGCTAAGGGCCAGCCTCTGAATGTGGAGCAGTTCGTCCGTGAACATTTATAATAACGACTAATAAAATATATCGATAGGTTTATTAAGCCGGATTAATTTCCGTGTCTGAATGCATCTGTGCTTCGCTCCATGGAGAATATTCCTTGATGTATGAAGTGGTGAGTATTTCTACATCACACCCTAATGAGCTTATTTGGTCTATTTGTCGATTAAGTGCTGAACCGTTAAATATTGTGAATATCATCTTAAGACGTTTCTGATGGGTTTTCGCGTCAGTATTTAATTCATCGCTTAGTTTATTGAATGTCTCAGTAAAACTGATGCGTGGGTAATCAGATAAACTGACTCTATTGAATTTGGTAGTGCCTGTACTATCCAAAATGAGTTTCGAAAGTGTTTGCCCAGAGTCACTGTCATCCATATATAGGGCTGCCGCCATCAATAGTCCATCCTCCAGTACGGTGCATACATTGCGAGGGAGCCATACATGGCGACGTCCATCCTTAATTGCTATCCACGCGATACTGTCGCCCTCGGCAAGTTTTAAGCTGTTGTAGTCATGGCTAATGCCACCATCATTTGGATGACCGGTGCCGATAAGTATTTGAGCTGAGTAAGTAGCCATATATTCCATCCTTGAATATGAGAGTGTTAGTAATTAATTCCTTCGCCAACCCAAATTCCCGTATTAATGAGTGGGTGGCCGGTTGTGTCTTCGTTGAACAGATAAACCCAGCAGTCTTGACCGTCGCTATTTGAGAAATGTTTGCGGATAAAAAGTGAGTCATTGATATTGTTTGGATCATAGCTTTCCAGCTTGTCTAATTTAGCCAGCACCGGATCACTCACCGCATATACTTCTACAAATATCGGTTGTTCGTTGGCTTCAATTACAGCGCCGGGGAATGGCCCTAGGTCGTACAGTGCTAGCCCGCCTAGCCAACCCTCTTCTACCAGCACGGAGTCGCCCAGCAAGTGGTGGTTTGGCTGCCCGTCCTTCAGGGTGCCGTAGACACCCACGAGTGTGCCGCTATCGCGTAATTGGTTAAATTGAATAGCCATAGAATGTCCTCCCAGTTAAGGCTGGTATTTCGCAATGAGGTTTTTCAGCGCTAATTGAGCTTTCTGAGCACGTTTCTCTGCCTGAGCCAGTATCGCTGCCTCGTTCCGCTTATCGTCGTTGTAAGTGGCTGTTTGCTCTATTGAGGGCAAGTAGTGCTGTGCTAGTAAATTAGCGCTTCTATCGTTGAGGTCTTGGTTCAATAAAATATTGTCGGCGCTAATTATCACGCGGTTAGGGTCAGTAGGTTTAGATTCAATATTCTCGAATAGGTCGCCAGTTTCCTCGTTAATAACGACGCTCTCTAATGCGCGATTAAGGGCGCTGGCTTCGTTTAAAAATACGATTTCATTTGAATCTTTTACCTGCTTTTTAAGTACCAGTATCGACCGGTTTTCCTTGCTGTTAACGTCATCCTCTAGTGCAATAATCGAATCGACATAGGCATGATTGATAAGCGCGGTTCTGATGGTGGCATCATAGCCGCCACGACTGAGCCAGCCATTGCTAACAATGATGTAAGCCGAACCTTTATCGTTCAATTGTCTTAATGTTTGTTGTATCCACAAAGAGGTACTAGCCGTACTAGGTAGCTCTGAGGGTGGAGCTGTTAGAAAGGGGAACTTAGCTGCCAGTATTTCTAGCTGATCTTGTTGTAGTAATGGTCGAGTGGGTGGCTCCACAATCACGATATCAAACAGCTCTTTTAATTGCAGGGCGTGGGTTTCGAGATTCGAGTGATCTCGGTTTGTCGATTTTCCCTCAGGTAAACATGCAGCCAGCAAATAGTCTTGGTTACAAAAAATGACATCAATGCCCTGAGCTATCAATAAGCGGTGGCTGATCCGGCTTAGCGTTGGGTCTGGCTCATTTAAGACCAGCAAAGCGGGGCTAAAGAGTTCTGTCTTTAGCGCTAGACCGCAGTGGCTATCCAGAAGGGATTTGCCTTCAAGGTTGCCAATCAGCGCTTGCAGGTATTTTTGTAGTGTTAGGTCTGGCTCTGAGCGCCGCAGATAATTTTTGACATAGTAGCGGCGAGTCGCTTCTGCTAGTTCGGGAATCGAGGCCGAGCTACCGCTGACGACGCGAGCAAGCATCGCTAGTACTGGCCCTGGTACACCTGCTATACGGCCAGTTTCCCAAGGTTTGTTGGGGACTGTTAGAGATAGGCGCTTAAGTTCACTGAAAAAATACTCTTGGCAGGTCTTTGGGTCATCGATGAGCTTGCCTGTTTCTTTAAGTGTGGTGGGTGAGGCAGCACCAACGGCCAGAAACAAGCTTAATGCTTCTAGGTAATCATCAGCCTTTAAATAGCCTTTGCAAAGTTTTTGCATTTCCAAGATTAGAGTGAGTGCTGAATTATTTCTCATTTCGCACCCCATATAATTTGGTCTAATACATTGCTAGCAACGCGGAACTGCTGTTCAGCAAGGGCGAGGGTGGCGTTATACGCTTCGTGTCGTGCACTAGACAGCTCGTTGATCGCATTATGTTGGTCTAGGTTAAGGGTGGGTATCTTCAAGCGTCGCAGGTCGGCAGCCCGTAAGCTCGGTACGCGTGAACCGAATACCAGACCCAAGCGCTCCCGCGATTTAGGCGAGTTAAATAACTCCGCAATATAAGTGCTGTTGCAGGCTGGGGAGGTAGGTCGAATAATCGCGAAATTAGCCGAGGCCAAAATCTTTTCTTTGGCTAAATTTTGATCAATGACAGCCGCTCTTATATTGCCTCGTGCTAGTACCAATATATCCTTAGATTGGGCTATAAAATGGTTTGTGTTGTGTTTGTGTTTCCACACAGGCACAAGGCTGTTTTTGTCGATATTTCCACAATTATCGAGTGTAGAGCCGGTAATTAAATGCACAATGGGCTCTCCGTGAATCGGTGATTTAGAATAAACGCTGACAGTAGCGCCCATAAAAATATCAGCGATATCGCCTAGAATTAGCTCAGAATGTTGAGGGTCCGTCATTTAATACCGCCTATTTATAAAATCGTAATCAATTTACGATTGAGATATTAAGGTCTGGGTGTTAAAATGTCAATCGTAGACAGGATACGAAATTGCAGTGCTTGCTGGAGTGAGGTACAAAAACCACCGGCGAGGGTGGATTTAAATTAGCTTTACAATGCTTTATCTATCGAAGAAACTCGAAGCTCGCCCAATGCTGGGTGGCGGGGAAATACAAGGAAAATCAACGGAATGGCACTAACTCTCCAGCAACTAGAATCCTTCCTATGGGAAGCCGCTGACATCCTTCGCGGCAACATGGATGCATCAGAATATAAAGATTACATCTTTGGCATGATGTTCCTTAAACGCCTATCCGATGCATTTGATGAAAGTCGTGAGGCGGTTATTGCTTACTACCTTAAAAAGGGTAAAAGCCAAGCCGAGGCTGAAGCCTTGGCCGACGATGAAGACGAATACGACAAAACCTTTTACATTCCACCTGTTGCTCGCTGGGATGCCATTAAAGACCTGAAGCACGACATTGGTGCTGAGCTGAACAAAGCCACAGAAGCAATTGAAGAATATAACGCCTCGCTCGAAGGTGTATTGGTCTCAATCGATTTCAATATTAAAAACAAACTGTCAGATAAAAAGCTTCGTGATTTACTCAGTCACTTCAGTACCCACCGCTTACGCAATACCGATTTTGAGCGTTCAGACTTGTTGGGTACAGCGTACGAATATCTGATCAAGATGTTTGCAGACTCAGCCGGTAAGAAGGGTGGTGAATTCTATACTCCTTCAGAAGTGGTTCAGTTGTTGGTGTCTTTGCTTAAACCCCATGCGGGAATGCGTATATACGACCCTACAGCGGGGTCTGGTGGTATGTTGGTGCAAACACGTAACCACCTTGCTAAACACGGTGAGAACGCATCTAACTTGTCTCTGTATGGTCAGGAAATGAACCTGAATACATGGGCAATCTGCAAGATGAATATGTTCTTGCACGGTGTCTACAGTGCGGACATCCGGAAGGGCGATACCTTGCGTGATCCTCAGCATACCCAAGCCGGTGAGCTGATGACCTTTGACCGTGTTATAGCTAATCCACCGTTCAGCCTTAAACAGTGGGGTAAGGAAGAAGCGGATTCTGATTCTTATGGTCGCTTCCCTTACGGCACACCACCAAAGGACTTTGGTGATCTAGCTTTCGTTCAGCACATGATCGCCAGTCTCAACGCTGAAGGTATGATGGGTGTGGTAATGCCCCATGGTGTGCTTTTTAGGGGTTCCAGTGAGAAAGAAATCCGCAAAGGTATATTGACTGATGATCTACTGGAAGCGGTCATAGGGCTGCCGTCTGGCTTGTTCTACGGCACCGGTATTCCTGCCAGCCTGTTGATTATCAATAAAAACAAGGCTGCTGAGCGCAAAGGCAAAGTGCTGTTCATCAACAGCGAGCTGGAATTTGAAGAAGGTAAAAACCAGAACAAGTTACGTGATCAAGATATTGAAAAGATTGTTCAGACCTTTGAAGGCTACGAAGAGATCAAGCGTTACTCAAAAGTAGTGCCTTTGGTAGATATCGCTGAGAACGATTACAACCTCAATATCCGCCGTTATGCCGATACCAGTCCACCGCCAGAAATCTATGATGTTCGCGCAATTTTGCACGGTGGTATTCCTGTGCGTGAAGTGGAAAGCGAATACATCAGCGAAGAAATATTGGGAGGCTTTGATGTTAGCGTGGTCTTTGTAAAGCGCGATGCTGAGTATTACGAGTTCAAGCCTGAGATTGAATCTAAAGAAGCCATTCGGGATGTGGCGGGTGATGTTGATGCCAAGGTGATCACGCAGCTGGAGCGATGGTGGGACAAGTATCGAGTGTCGTTGAAAGAACTGGATGCACAGGTGGCGGAAGCAGAGAGGGTGATGAAGGGCTACCTTGTGGAGCTGGGATATGAGTAATACGGTTCCTAGTGGATGGGGTGTTCATGAGCTAGGAGACCTCGCCCTTAAAATCGAAGGTGGTGGTACCCCGCCACGCAACGAACCAAGATATTGGGGTGGTGATATTCCATGGGCTTCCGTTAAAGATTTGCGTGGAGTTGAATTAAATTCAACTAAAGAATCTATTTCAGAAATGGGGTTGGAAAATAGTTCCAGTAAGCTTATTCCTGCAAATACATTAATTATTGCCTGTAGAATGGCAGTTGGAAAAGCGGTGTTCTTTAATCGCGATGTTGCTATAAATCAGGATTTAAAGGCTTTTTTCACGAGGGATAATGTTAATTGGCGATTCCTTTTGCATTGGTATCTGGCTAAAAGCGAGCAGATCAATGATCTAGCCACTGGCTCGACTGTAAAAGGAATACGACTAGATGATTTGAATCTGCTCCCAATAGATTTACCCCCACTTCCTGAACAACAAAAAATCGCTGCCATCCTGTCCACAGTCGATGACGTGATCGAAAAAACACGCGCACAGATTGCCAAGCTGAAAGACCTTAAAATCGGCATGATGCAAGAGTTGTTGACCAAAGGGATTGGGCACACTGAATTCAAGGATTCACCTGTGGGGCGGATACCGGTGGGGTGGGATGTTAGGAATCTCGAAAAAATTACCGTACGTATAATCGATTGCGAACACAAAACAGCACCTTATGTCGATAAGTCTGAATATTTAGTTGTCAGAACAAGTAATGTGCGACACGGTGAGCTTATTCATGATGGTATGAAATTTACAACTGAAGGTGGGTATGCAGAATGGACTAAGCGGGCTGTTCCTTCTGTCGGTGACGTACTTTTTTCGCGGGAAGCACCAGCGGGTGAATCGTGTATGGTTCCAAGTGGAATAAAGGTGTGCATGGGGCAAAGGATGGTTCTGTTAAGCCCGAATGCAGGTGTAGTTTTTCCGGATTACTTCTCTTTGTTTTTATCTTCAGAAATCGCAAGGTTGGCTATTTATGGGCTGTCTATCGGGACAACAGTAACCCGAATTAATATCGAAGACATAAAACGAATTCCTTGCGTCATTCCACCTGTAGTTGAACAGAAGGAAATATTTACCGCTGTTCAATCAGTACAAACTTCGATTCTATCCAAAAAATCGAGGTTAAATTCTCTTAAATCTGTAAAAAAGGCTTTGATGCAAGAGTTGTTGACCGGCAATGTTCGCGTGAAGGTAGATCACTGATGGCTAGCTCAAAGAATAACCACAAAAGACCTTTGTTGGGCGGCGAAACAGAATCAGTAACGATAGCTTGTAGGCATTCCAACCCCGACATTTGTGCTAAGCACAGCATGGTTGGCGTTTGTGCATTTGTGGAAAAAAATAACTATTGTCATGCGCCACCAGCATCGTGGAAAAAACTGTACAAACAACTATTGATGGAAAAACAAAAATCATGTTTAAGGATGAACTCGATAAAGTAGAGCAACCCGCGATAGATCAGTTGGTTAAGTTGGGCTGGGCGTATGTGGCTGGTACTGAGCTGTCCCCTGGCTATTTATTGGCTGATGGCTCTTCAACTGAACGTACGCGCATGAATGAGGTGGTGTTGGTGAACCGCCTTGAAGTTGCGATGCGTAAGCTCAATCCATGGATCAGTGAAGAGAATCTGCGCAAGGTCATGCGTGAGATCACTCATCCGCAGCATGTTGGCTTGATGGAATACAATCATTCCATCTATCAGATGTTGGTTAATTACCTGTCTGTTGAGCAGGACTTGGGCAAAGGACGCAAAGGGCAGACGGTCAAAATTATTGATTTTGATAACCTAGCCAATAATGACTTCTTGTGCACCAGCCAGTTCAAGATAGAAGGTGTTAACCAAAACATCATTCCCGACATTTTGTGTTTCGTGAATGGCTTGCCGTTGGCTGTTATTGAATGCAAATCACCCTATGTGTCGGATGCCATCGGTGAAGGGGTAAATCAGCTTCGCCGCTATGCCAATCTACGCTATCCCGAAACTGATGAAGGAGCGCAAAAGCTATTCTGGTACAACCAACTAATGGTCAGTACCTGTCGGGATCAAGCCAAGGTCGGCACTATCAGTTCCAGTGCCCAGCACTATGGCGATTGGAAGGACGCGTATCCCTTCACCGATGCTGAGATCAGTGGTTCATCTTTATTTTCTGGTGAGAATGAAGTCAGAGAAATGGCTTCACCGGTTTGTTATGCCGGTGAATTTGAAAAGATTAGCACAGTCACATCTCAGCAACGACTGATAGCGGGGATGTTCAGCCCTTACAACTTCTTAGACCTCATTCAGAATTTCACCATATATGAAGCCGTTGATAGTCGCTTGATCAAAAAGGTTGCCCGCTATCAGCAGTATCGTGCGGTTAACAAGGTCATAGAGCGCCTTAAAGTCGGCAAAGACCGCAAAGAGAAGTCAGGGGTAGTGTGGCATACCCAAGGGTCTGGTAAGTCGCTGACAATGGTGATGCTGGCGGTGAAGATGCGCCGTGATCCTGAGTTGCAGAAATACAAATTGGTGTTTGTCACCGACCGTACTCAACTTGATGCGCAGTTATCCAATACCTTCCGCGATGCCCAGAATGAAACGGTTTATAACGCCGGTTCGGTGTCAGAACTCAAAACCCTGTTAAGTCGTGAATCATCCGATATTGTCACCGCCATGGTGCAGAAGTTTCAGGATGCGGAAGCAGACGGCGACTTTAAAGACCTAAACCCCAGCGATAAGATCATTGTATTGGCGGATGAAGCTCACCGTACCCAGTTTGGTAATTTGGCTGCGACGATCAATGCGGCTTTGCCCAATGCCCCTAAAGTCGGTTTTACAGGCACACCGCTGCTAAAAAACCAGAAGATGGATCAAGCTTTTGGTGGCTATATCGATCAGTACAAGATCAATGAGGCGGTAGAGGATGGGGCTACGGTTCGTATTATCTACGAAGGTCGGGAAGTACAAAGTGATGTAGTGGGTGAATCACTGGATGCACTATTTGAAGAATACTTCAAAAGCTACAGCGATGACGAAAAGCGTGAGATCAAAAAGAAGCACGGTGTTGAGCGTGCGGTGCGTGAAGCTCCTGCCCGTATTCGCTGGGTCTGTATCGACCTGCTGAAGCATTATCGCGAACATATCCAGCCCAATGGCTTCAAGGGCATGATCGTCGTGGGTAGCCGTTATGCGGCGACCCTATTTAAGAAAACGTTGGATGATCTCGGTGCGCCACCCTCGGAAGTCATTATATCCGGTAAGCACAACGATGAACCGATGTACGCGCCGTATACCAATGGTGCCCATCAGAAGCAGGTCATCAAGAACTTCACCAAGCCGCTGGGGACTGATAAAGAAAAAGAAGACCCCACCGCCTTCCTTATCGTGAAGGACATGCTGCTGACCGGATTTGATGCGCCAATAGCGCAGGTCATGTACATCGACCGCAGCCTGAAAGATCACACCTTGATGCAAGCCATTGCACGGGTGAACCGGACGTATAAGGGCAAACAAGCCGGTTTTGTCGTGGATTACCATGGTTTATCCACTCACCTGACTGAAGCACTTGATATGTTCAGCAGTGATGATGTGGCTGGCACCTATCATTCACTGAAGGACGAAATACCCAAGCTTAAAGCGACCCATACCCGCGTTGCACATGTCTTTGCCTCGGTGAAGGGTGATGATATTGATGATTACGTTCTATTCCTGAAAGACGAAGACATCCGCCAGCAGTTTGAGCTGGCATTCAAACGTTTCGCCAAACAAATGGATGTGATCTTGCCTGATGTGGCAGCCAAGCCCTTTGTGCCAGATTTGAAGCTATGGGGCAAAGTACAGAATGCCGCCCGCAACCGTTACCGTGATCCTGGACTTAACATCAAAGATGCCGGTGAAAAGGTACGCAAGCTGGTGGAAGACCACATCATCAGCACGGGTGTAGACCCCAAAATTCCACCCGTTGATCTCATGGCGGCAAACTTTAAAGAATCGGTAGAGAAGGTTAAATCACCGGAATCTCGTGCGTCTGAAATTGAAAGCGCGATCAAGCACCACATTACCGTCAACTTGGATGAAGACCCTGAATACTACAAATCCCTGAGCTTACGGTTACGGGACATCATCGAAAAAACCAAGGGTAAGTGGGATCAGCAGTTGGAGTTGCTATTGGAATTGGTTTCCAACATTGAAACCGAACATAAGCAGGCAGCAGACGACCTAGGGCTTACTGAAACTGAATACGCCTTCTATAACATCTTGATGGCTGAGGTGAGCGCACACAGTAGCGATGGCGTGGTGGGCGATGAAGAGCATGAAGAGATAAAAGCCACCAGTCAGTCATTGGTGGAAATGTTTGATGAAGCCACCCAGATCGTTGATTTCTTCCAAAAGAATGATGAAGTGAAGCGAATGAAGAAAGAGATCAAGCGGGCGATATTGGATTGTTCCTATGGTGAGCCAGCTATTGTGAAGGTGGTTCAGGAGCGGTTTTTGGAATTGGCACAAACGCGGTTTGGCGGGTCAAGGCGGTGATGGCAGCAGTAAAATCTGAATACCGCGAAGGCAATGGTTTCATTGCGGAGATCATTCGTACGGAGCGGCGTAAAACCGCAGATATACGCGTTGAAGAAGGCGCGGTATCAGTTGTGGTGCCAACTAACTTAGCCCTTAGTAGAATCGATGAACTGCTAAAAACCAAACGAACGTGGATCAAAGAAAAGATTGCGCTGCATCGCGAAGCACAACCCGCTAGTGAAAAGCAGTTTGTATCTGGCGAAGCCTTTTCATATCTAGGCCGTAATTACCGCCTGAAGGTCGAAGAGGGTGCATTCCAGCCTGTACGTTTACTCAAGGGACGGTTGGTGGTTACGGTTCCCAAAGGTAAGGATCAACCCCATATGATCCGTAATGCCTTAATACGCTGGTATAAACGACAGGCAGAGCAGAAGTTGCGTGAAAAGGTTGAACGTTATGCTCCGATAGTGGGTGTTGAGCCTACCGATGTGCGAATCAAGACCTTTAAATCACGCTGGGGCAGTTGCACAGTAAAAGGTCGGTTAGAGTTCAACTGGCGGGTAATGATGGCTCCAAACCGCTGCGTGGACTATGTGGTGGTACATGAGCTTTGCCACTTGAAGCGACATGATCATTCGGTAGCGTTTTGGAAGGAAGTTGGGCGGGTGATGCCGGATTATGGGGTTAATAAGGATTGGCTGAAACATAACGAACCCAGCTTGGGTGGCTGGTAGTGGAGTTTGAGTACGTTTCAGAACGGAAACCTAGGAAATGCCCGAAATGCGGCGGGAAGCGCATCGCCCAAATCTTTTATGGCATGCCTGCTTTTGATGAAAAAATGGAGGCTGACCTTCAGGCGGGCAAGATTGTATTAGGCGGGTGCGATCCGGGTTTGTTGTGGGACGCTCATTGGCAGTGTGTAGATTGTGATGCTCAGATATGTCGCCAAAAAGATGTTGATGTATATAAGGTTCTTTTTGATAAAAAGTAAATGGAAGTTACGTTATGTACAGAATTGATAAACCTTCGAATACGATACAGCGACTTGAACAGAAGTCTTTTGCCTCATTAGGATTTCGGGAAAGAGATAATTTGCAAGAGTGGATTGCCAAGCAGCCTGATGTATTGGGTGAAGACCTGCTGATTATCCAAAAAGAATTCAATGGGTTTGATAGCACTCAAGAACGGCTTGATCTACTGGCCTTAGATAAGCAGGGTGCATTGGTCATTATTGAGAATAAGCTCGATGACTCAGGTCGCGATGTTACGTGGCAAGCTTTGAAATATGCCTCATATTGTTCTGGGTTATCTAAAGCGAATATCACCAAAATTTACCAACAGTACCTTGATTCCAATTCGTCCAATATTCGTGCGGAAGATAGTATCTCTGATTTTCTTGATGGTCAGGACTACGATGAGCTAGTTTTAAATAAAGGTGTGACTCAGCGGATTATATTGATCGCTGCTAAATTTAGAAAGGAAGTCACCAGCACGGTGTTGTGGCTAATGAATTTTAAAATTCGGCTCCAATGCTTCCGTGCGACACCCTATGCAATGGGGGATGAGCTATTTCTTAATGTAGAACAGATAATCCCTACTCAGGATGCCGAGGACTTTATGATCGGTATGGCGGAAAAAGCACAGGACGATATTGAGTCGCAAACTCAGCAAAAGAATCGCCATATTGTACGCAAAGAGTTTTGGTCGAAGTTGATACCTGCGATGAATGCAAGCAGCTCCAATTTATACCAGAATATTAGCCCTGGTATTTATCATTGGGTTGGCGCGGGTTCCGGTGTGCGGGGCGTAACATTCAATTTTGTAATTACTAAGTCATATTGCCAAGCAGAGTTATATATAGATCGCGGTGAAAAAATTGAAAATAAGACGATTTATGACAAATTGTTTGATTTGAAGGCTGAAATTGAGAGCAGGTTCGGTGGTGCGCTGGGGTGGGAGAGATTGGATGAAAAGCGCGCCAGTAGGATTAAGGCGTCGATGCCAGCAAATATTTTCGATAAAGATCAATGGGATTCAATGATCCAATTTATGACTGATGCGATGGTTAAATTGGAGTTAGCTATTAAACAACCGCTTTCTTCAATCGGTTCAGAATTACGACAAAGTTCTTAAAGAATATCGCCATGGGCGTTGATGATAATACTGGTTCCAATTTTCAAGGTTATTTTCAATCGCTGTCGGTCGGCCAGAGTAAAGGGTAGATTTGTATGAGTTTTAAAGACGAAGCGTATGTTCGTGCGATGGATGAACTCAAGAAAGAGCGTTTGGATGAGGCTACTTGGGCAAGAGCTTATTCGGATTCGGAGGGTAGTAATGCCCGAGCTAAGTCTTTATATGTCCAGTATCGTGCAAACAAATTGATTGGTGCATGGCTACATGAGAAGAAAGAGGAAAAGCTAGCGGAGCGTCGGCGAGAGGAGCTTGAACGGGCGCAAGATGAAGAGAGAGTTGCGCGAGAAAAGGATGAGAGGGCGAGGGTTTGTGCGGAGAATAAAAAAATAATTGAAGAAGCTGAGAGCAGGAAGCGTTTTTGGTATTTATGCTTTTCAGTCGGCGTCGGTTTATCGGCGTTTTATATTCATTTCTCAATGCTCTCTATTTGGCTTTTACCCTTAAGTGTTTTTTTGGGTTTTTGCTGGGGATGCATCCCCGGGTGGTGGCTATTGGGTAAAGGTAATGACAGGGTGGAGGGAGTATTTGTTTGTGGAGGTGTAGCGCTGTTTGAGCTATTTCTGATATGGATATTTTGAGGCGATTGAAATAGTTAGATAGGGATACACTAATTTTTAAATCCGAACGGAAGCCAGTTTGATTGTTTTCTGAACAGTGAGGTTCAGTTTGCTATACATAAAAAGGATTGTTTTAATTTTGACGCTGGTAAGCACTTTCGGCATGTGGGCGGCCTATGCTACCGAATTTACCAGCATATATTTGGGTAAGAAGTTTGCGACGCTTGTTGTATGGTGGGAGCGTTCGGAGGAATTGTTGCGGCAGGAGATCGAGCTAGCTATTCAAGAAGATCGGCTGGACGACGCAAATACCTTTATTGAAATGAACAAGGAATTTGGATACCCACATAGTTCTCAGTGGGATCAAGAGATTGCTAGAAGATCGACATTTTTTTACAAGGCTAAAATGGCGCCAGCGCATGCTGCGCGAGGTTTGGCTTACGGCGAAATGGATAGTCCTGTATCAACAACAGTGACAATCGCCAGTGATTTTTTCGTAATTGGTGATGTTCGCGATTTAGCGCATGAAGGGTATCGGGTTTCAAAAGGTGAAGAGCTAAATAAGCTTGTCGCGGGCTTGGCTGCGATCGGTCTAGTTACGACATTTTCGACGCCTGTTGTCGATGGTGGTGTTTCTCTTGCCAAGGCGGTAGCTAAGCAAGCCTCGAAAAAAACTGCTAAAAAGTCTTCTGGATTCAGCCGATTGCTTACGTCTAAAGTAAGCGAAGCTGTGGATTTTGATTTGCTTACTTCTCAATTAATAAAAGCCGAATTTACACCAGTTGGTATTCGAAGATTGTCGGCAGGTATTGGCGATAGCTTGCACTTCGAACGTGTAACAGGTTTTTTTTATGACTTAGGTGTTATTCAATCTAAATCTGGCGGCACTAGAAATGCGATGTTTTTGATTAAAAGGGTTGATAGCGATGATTCATTGCAGGCCGTAAAAAGGGCTAGTATTGGGTTTGGTGATAAAACGGTATTGATGGTTCGGGTAGGCGGCGAAAAGGTTGTAAAGGTATTTAGTCGGTTATTTCAAAAGCTGGTTTGGTTGGTTGGTGCCTTAATCACAACTGCGATTGTCATGGTGCAGTTCATTTTCATGGGAATTTCTTTAGTCCGAAATCTTAGATTGAGAGGCAGTGAGTCTCCTGCATAACTTAAATGGTCGTTTGTGCTTAATTCGTTAGCAGTATTGTAATTTATATTCAGAGGTTCGGGTTTTGACAAAGAAAATATCAATTGGTGTAACTGGATTTTCGCGTTCAGGAAAGACGGTTTTTATAGGGTCTCTTATTCAAGCTCTTCTCACATCAGATGCATGGAGCGAGCGTAAGGGGCAAGGGCCACTTGCGCGGTTTTCTCCGGTTGAGCGAGGTCAGTTTATTTCAGCTCAAGTAAAGAGCGATCTGAATACCGATCTTCCACAGTTCCCTTTTAGAAAGGTAAGAGAAAGTTTAGTAGGAAGTTCGTCGAAATGGCCGACGGCGACAGAGGGGATATCTCGCATTGTTGTTGAGGTTGAGTTTTCGCCTCGGAAATCATTTATCAAGCGACCAAGAAAAATGCAAATTGAGTTGATCGATTTCCCCGGCGAATGGTTGATCGATCTGCCAATGCTTGATTTGAGCTATGAAGAATGGTCACGGAATATGTTGGCGGCGGCAGAGTGTGGTGCAAGAAAAGAATGGGTTTTGAAATATTTTGATCATGTTGATGCCATTGGTATTGGTGCGGCCTTTGACGAAGAAGTGGCGGAAGACCTCGCTGACTTGTGGAGAGAATATCTACAGGTCTCTATAGATAGTGGGTATGTCTTAAATCAGCCCGGACGACTTTTGCGGCCTGATGCATTAAGGAATTCGCCCATCCTTAGATTAGTGCCGCTGCCTGAACGGCTGGCGGGGAGCGGACTCTGGGTCGGTATGGAGGCGCGATTCAAAGATTATAAAAGTAAGGTGATAAAGCCTTTCTATAAAAAACATTTTTCAAAAATTGATCGTCAGATTGTCTTAATCGACTTGCTCAGAGCTATTCAGCTTGGTGAACCAGTTTTTAATGAAATGACGGAGTCCTTGAGTGAAACGCTAAAGTCGTTCAATTATGGTAAGGGGGGGGGCTTGTCTTGGTTAGTTGGAGGTGCCACCTCGCACGTATTGTTTGCAGCTACTAAGTGCGACCATGTGACGCGTGGCGATAGGGCTAATATCGAGCAAACGATGAGGCGGATGCTTTCACATTTAGACGATCAGAATGAACTTCGCGCTAGCTCATTGAAGCACGAGGTTATGGCAATCTCGTCTATCAAGGTTACGGAAGATAGAAAGACGACGAAGCCTCCTGTAAGGGAAGTTCTTTTTGGATTGCCAAAGGGGGCGGCTCAGCCTAATCAATATGACCCCGGTGGTGTTCCTTTAGATTTTCCGCCTCATTGGGGGGAAGTCGATTTTGAGTTTTACGAATTTCAGCCGATGCATGAGCTTATGACCGATGCGCTTTATGAAGGGTTTCCTGCTATAAATCTGGGTAGGGTGCTTGAATTTCTGATTGGAGATGACTTCGCATGACGGATAGAGGCCGAGCGCCGGGGGTGGTCAGTGATGAAGCTGTCGCGCTAGATGATGAAGGTAATATTGGTAGTGCGAAGACTACGAAGAGTGAGCCGGTTCGTCGGCCTCACGGTCTGGTGACAGATGAAACTGTTTCTTTGGAGAGTAAGGGTGTCAATCAGGCGGTGGCAGTATCTGAAGTAGAGACCCGCAATTTTCCTGTTTGGAAGCTTTCTTTCTATTTGGGGCTGGCATTTCTGCTTACTTGGGCTTTTGTTGGTGGAGTTATTTTTCTACACGGCATTACTCTGCAAAATCATTTTTTGGGTCTCGTGGTAGGGGTATTGCTGTTAAGTCTCTGTGTCGCATTGATATACGGCGTTTTCACCGAGGTGCGTGCGTGGAAGTTAATAGGTAGCTCGGCCCTCACAGGCAGTCACTTGGTGGCGGCATGGGAGAAAAATGATTTTATTCTCGCAAAGGATACTTTAGAGCCAATATTAGGAGAAATAGCGAAGCACAGTCCTGATATTGTTGCTGAGTTCCATGGGGCCAGCTCAACTAGAGAAAATGCTCGGGACTACCTTGACCTGTTTGATAATGTGATTCTTGCGAACTTAGATCAACAGGCCAGTAAATTGATAAAGCAGTCAGTGTTAACGACTGGAATGGGTGTGGCTGCAATTCCGCACCCTGCATTGGATTCTCTTTTTGTGATGTGGCGGGCGTTGCGATTGGTTCGTGGTGTTGCCGAGGTATACGGCGTGCCGAACACGGGGGTCTCCTCGATTCGCTTATTAGCGTATTGCTTGAATAGTGCGTTTATTGCGGCACTAGTTGGGCAATCGTTTGATTCTTTAACTGATTTTTTGTTACTAGATGACGGCGAGGGTGCTGCGAGTCTCGGGGCTGAAGCTGTTGGTGCAAAAGTCGGGAAGGTGTTCGCTGAGGGAGCCGTTACGTCGGTGAGAATGTATCGCTTGGGTAAAAATGCTCGCTTGATATGTCGGCCATGGTGCCGGTCGTTGCAGGTAGACGGAAGTTAAAGGATTGTGGTCCTGAATTCCTAATCCACAAAATACTATTTTGTAGATTAGGAATCCCTCGCCATTGCTGAATTGTAGTCTTTCTGCTAGCATCTATTCCTCGTTTTGCGAATTAAATTATTGAAATGAGGAATAGGTGTGGCTACTGTCGATGCGGTTAAAAGCTTAGATGAAGTGCGCGATGTCGCCCGCTTATTAAAAAAGCATAAAGGCGATATCTATGCCGATTTGTGGGTATTCGGCGTTAATGTCGGTTTGCGGATATCTGATTTACTACCTTTGACCCTAGAGCAGGCCAAATCCGGTGTGCTAGAGCTGAAAGAAGGTAAAACCAATAAGAATCGTAAGATCACACTGAATAACACTGCCATTGCCATTGTGAATAAGCGCTTAGTGGCCACCCCCGACCACACCTACCTTTTTCAAGTTGATAGCAACCGAGCTAAGAATAAACCCTTGAGCCGGTCAGCTGTTTCAAAGGCCTTTGCAGAAATTGGCGAGATGGTAGGGGTGCAGTTGGGTACGCATAGCATGAGAAAGACCTTGGGCTGGGTGATGCATTCTCAGGGAGCAAGTATTGAGCGAGTTTGTAAGGTCCTCAATCACTCCCATCCAGCTATTACGATGAGATATATCGGATTAACTGAGGCAGATACGCAGGCGGCGTATAGTGAGTTTGAGATTCGTGTTTAACAATTGACCCGCGTTCCCCTTGGCTCGGTGTGGTACTGTGTAAGCAATTGATTTATATCTCTGCGGGTATGAGGTCAGGAGCAAGGAATGCATGGAATAAAAACAAGGAACGAGTCTTCATTTTGCCGTCGGTACGATATTGGAAAGGCAAGCTACCCTCTGGTTTCATCGAACTATATTTTAGCCGTTTCATTTTCGCTTTGATAAAGAGCCGAGAGTGATATGTGGCGCAAGTCTATTGAATAAAACTGCTGAGTTTAATAGGGAATCGGAAACGTTATGAGTGATTTGGAAAAAATTCGTGAAATATTTGGAATATACGATTGTCAAGATCACGATATCATTGACGTTGCTCTAGATAAAATAATGGAGCAAGAGAGAGTCAGTGACGAGAAGTACATACTCCGTGAAGGGAAGGAAGTACATAGGATTACCCTAACTAAGTCTGTCCCAGCTTCGGTAATAAAAGCGGAACTAAATGTCCCTTTAAAATACGGTGTTAATTTGGGCGTATTTAATAATTTGGATGACTCAGATTATCAGTCTCCCGGGGCTTGGTTTGTTCGCCAAGGATTCATTGTTCGATCAAAAAAAGAAAATGGAAATTGGATTCAATATGCTTTTAAAAGTTACGGTGCAAATAATCTAACTCGTTCTGAAGTAATGGAATACTTAGATATTACTAAACTTAAATACGATAAAAATAAAATTAATGATTTTGGTCCGACGGTAGTCACGATCTCTAAGGTTTAGCGCCACCAAAAAGGATTATTAGTATGCTCGGTTTTCTCAAGATGAAGCGTAGAAAAGATGAATACTTACGTAGGGTTGTGCCAATACTGCAAAAAAATATCGGGCCAGGTTTTAATGCATATAGCCTTGCTGAAGAATGCTTGGGGGAGTTGAGGGGGAATATTTCTAGCGGTATGTTTCATGATGGCCCCAATCCTAAAGAAAATATAATGGCTTTCTATTCAATTTGCAGCATGATTAGTGAAACTAGTTCGGCTGACGATAGAGCCACAATTCTCAAGTTGTCGGTTATGGCCGGAGTACTAAAAGAAAAGTTAGGCCCCTTTGAAAACATGACGTCACTTGAGAAAGGAATTTTTCACTACGGAGAGCAGGTATTGGCAGGTGGCATCGGTGCTCCGTCAGAGAGCAGTATTGAAAAATTAAAATCATATTCTGTCCAGGTCATAATGGACCTCATGAAAGATCAGGACGCTGATGTCTTGGAACATGATGTAAAACAAATTGTTGATAACGTATCGACAAATGTTGGTGATAGAGAGGTTTTAAAAGTTGGTAGCCAAATATTAGCGGTATCTGTTTTATCAAATGCAACAGGCTACTATATAGATCAAGGTGAAAGTAATATCGCGCACAGTTATTTTAAGTGCGTTAGTGCAGCAATCAATAAATATTTTGATGGGCAGATGGAGTCATATAATGACTATCAGAAAAATGCGCTCAGAGTAATAATAAATAGCCATCGCTCGCTAGGTAAAGAGCTTATGAAAGACTGAATAATAACAAGGCTGCTTGGAAAAAGTTATCAAATGAATTTAATGCGCTTCCTACGGCCGTTGGGTATGCGCCTTTGGCAGGCGCTGTTAAATTTCGAGAATTTTTTGAAAAATCTTTTCAAGATGGGCTGGGTAGGATATCTTCCTGAAAGTATTTAATTGAAAAATAGCAAGCATTAAGTCCAGTTGATTATTTTAAAATAAAAATCCTGGGTCAATAGTAAGTTAAAATCAAAAGTCACTACCGCGATATCCCTGAGGGGCTTGGTGAAAATCACACTGAGTGTGTGGCGTTTAAATGCGATGCGGTGGCGGTTGGCCGCGTGGCAGATATTAGGCTTCTGATGTTTTCCAGTTATATGGTTGCAAAGGCTTTCGTAAGTTAAAAAGATCACAATTCTAAGGTGTTAACTTCACATGCTAGGAGTATAGGTTAGATGGAATTTTCCCTAGAAAAAATATCTGAACGCATACACTTTGGCAAGACGAAGGAGTATTTCGCAGAAGTGCTGTCGTCGTATCAAAATGAAAATTACAGGTCGTCTATCGTGATGCTTTGGTCGGTAGCAGTCTGCGATATTGTTTACAAGTTGCAGCACTTAGTGGATTTGTATGAGGATGCTTCCGCCAGCGTAATATTAACTGAGCTTACTGCATTGCAAAATAGTGATCCAAAATCTTCAGCTTGGGAAATTAAATTGGTAGATGATGTATATGGAAAAACAAACCTCATCGATGGGGCTGAGTATGAGAATTTGCGATATTTACAAAAGCAGCGTCATTTATCTGCCCATCCAGTGCTTAATAATGAAAGCGAGCTGCATACACCAAATAAAGAGACGGTAAGGGCGTTATTGAGGAATACCCTAGAAGGACTTTTGATCAAACCCCCATTTTATACGCAGAAGATATTTGACGAGTTGATCGCCGATGTTTCCGATAATACTGAAGCATTAAACACTGCTAAGAAGGTTAAACGGTATGTGGAGAGCCGATATTTAAACCGGTTAACATCTGATGTGGAGCTACAGATATATCGCTCATTATGGAAATTCGTCTTTAAACTCGAAAATGAAGATTGCGGGAAAAACAGGAAAATTAATCTTCAAGTGCTTGATGTAATAGGCCAAAGAAATATTGGAAGACTTCGCCAGTTTATTGATGGGGAAAAAGACTACTACAGCAACATAGCGGGTAATGGCTCGCCGGTTGCGTATCTAGTTTTTTACTTGTCTCAGAATCACGATTTATACGGGGCTTTGAGTGAAGATGCTCGGCTGAAAGTTCAGCACTGTATTGAATCTGATTCGGCAGGGAAGACACTCGGTTGGTTTGTTAAAGGCAGTCTTAGCAAGCATTTTGAAGATTTGATTGAATGGATCGAAAGCGAAGAATATCCAGTTTTTAAAGAGGGCCAGTGGGATGCTCTGCTCCAGATTAATGATTCGGAGGAGTGGCAGGAAATGTTTTGTAAAGCAGTCGGTGCATATTACGCTGTAAGTAAGAGCTTCGATGAGGCGGATAGTCGCTTCCGTGATGCCCTTCAGTCGCGTATCCATTTATTTTCATTGGTAGCAATCAATTATCTTCTGGGGAAAATCGAGGCAAACACTCAAGTGTATCGGCGTGGACTCGCATCCATTGACCACCCTAAGTTAATTAAGAGGGCGCTTGAGTTGGACGAAAATTTTGATTTTTCGCCATATCCATATTTTGAGAAGATAGTCGAGGAAGGCGAAGTGGTTGACGGTTAAAGGGTTAGTGCAGTCAGTTTGGTAATTCGTTCATCGGAGACCGAAAAGCTGAGCTGGTTATTTGGGGTGGGGTAAGCGGTTGGGGTTTTGTCTGTGAATGGCGTTAATACCTAAGGGCAGCGTACCCAAATGCAAGAATAGTGGTGAATCTGCAGGGGGCTCTCTTTGTCGGTGCGGTATGCCGGATTAATCGAAAAATATATTCCCACGCACAGTGAGTTTGAGGGTCGCGTTTAGGCAAACAAATATGGGAGAATAAAGGCGGTTATTTATACGAATCAGTGCTACACACACTATGCAATTGAGTGCTACACATCAGATTTTTTAATCCCTTAAGCTGTTGTAATATAAGGGTTTTTATGAAAATGGTGCCCAGAGACGGAATCGAACCGCCGACACGAGGATTTTCAATCCTCTGCTCTACCGACTGAGCTATCTGGGCATATTTGAGAGCTTTGGCTGCTTCTCAGAAGGCGCGTATTAAACCCGTTCCTAATCAGTGAGTCAAGCCCCAAAAACAATGACTTATTCGCTGGGGGGCACGTAGCCTTCCGCTTTTTCGTATTCTTCGCCTGAGAAGAACTTTTCCATTTCGGCTTGCAGGAACTTCCGCGAGGCGGGATCCATCATGCTCAGGTGTTTTTCATTTATGAGCATGGTTTGGTGGGCGTGCCATTCTTCCCATGCTTTTTTGGAGACGTTTTCGAAGATGTCCTGACCTTTTGGTCCGGGATAGGGTGCCTTGTCTAAGCCTTCGAGGTCTTGCTGGTATTTTTTGCAGAATACGGTGCGGGTCATGCGCTGTGTTTCCTTAGTAAATCTTGGCTGAATACGGCGTCGAGCAATTTTTTGACGGGTGCCGCCAAGCCGACTTGCTGATTGCTGTGCCCCTTATACCAGAGCATCTCGCGGGGTTCCATGATCGTGCTGATATCGGCCTTTAGTTTGATGTGTAGCGGGGTGATATCCAGATGAAAATGGCTGAAAGTGTGGCGCATATTTGGCCAAGCCTGAATTTGGCCTTTGGCGTTTAGGGTATTTTTTAGGTAGTGGGCGGCGGTATCAAAGTCGACGGCTTCGGGCAGGCTCCAGAGGCCGCCCCAGATACCGCTGTTGGGCCGCTGTTCTAGCAGAATTTCACCGGCAGCGTTTTCAATAATGAGCAGGTGAATCTCGCGGACTGGGGTCGCCTTCTTTGGCTTTTTGCCGGGGTAATTGGTCTGGGTTCCTGCGGCGTAGGCTTCGCAGCCAGATTGTACTGGGCACTCCGGGCATTTGGGCTTGCTACGGGTGCAGAGAGTAGCACCGAGATCCATAATAGCTTGGGTGTAGTCGGCTACTCTCTTTTTAGGGGTAAGGTCTTCGGCGAGTAGCCATAACTGGCTTTCTATGTCTTTGATACCGGGCCAGCCGTCGATGGCGGCGTAGCGGCTTAGTACCCGCTTTACATTGCCGTCGAGAATCGGTGCGCGGCCGCCAATAGCAATAGAGTAAATGGCAGCAGCGGTGGAGCGGCCTATGCCGGGTAGGGTTTGAATAGTCTCGGGGTCGCCGGGAAATACGCCACCGAAGTCTTCACAAATCATTTTGGCGGCTTTGTGCAGGTTGCGGGCGCGGGCGTAGTAACCCAGTCCCGTCCACAGCGCGAGGACTTCATCATTAGGCGCGAGCGCAAGGCTGGCAATGTCGGGGAAGCGCGCCATAAACCTGAGGTAATAAGGGATTACGGTGCTGACCTGGGTTTGTTGCAGCATGATTTCTGAGACCCAGACCCGATAGGGGCTGATGTCTTGTTGCCAGGGCAGGTCTTTGCGGCCGGCAATATCAAACCATTGCAGCAATTGCTCGCTAAACAGCTGTTTGCTCATGCTGTTGGGCGTTGCCACTGCCAAAAGTTGTGGGTGGCGGTGAAACCCAGCTCTGAAAACAGATTGATGAGTTCCGGCGCGTGGCTTAAGTCGGCGGAAATTGACTGCAGGTCATCGGGCAGTTGTTTCATGGCCTGAATGATTAACTGCCGTGCAACCCCTCGTCGGCGCGTAACTTCGCGCACCGAGAGTTGGGCTAATTGATAATCTCCGTCATATATCGGCGTAAGAGTGCAGGCCGACAATAGGCGACCATTAAAGCGGCCGCCAAAGAGAATTATTTTGCCTGCTGCCGCCTGCGCCACCAGCTTGGTGCTGGTGTTGGGGTAGAGGATTTCCAGATCATTGCTGTCTTGCGGGTCTGGTTTAGTGATGATTTCTGCGTATACGGGCATTTATGACGCTTCTGCTTGGTGTAATAAGGTTCGGGATTTTTTATAATACGCTATTGTAAGCAAATAACCGACGAGGCGTCGATGAACGAGCGCAAAGCTACGATCAGCCGTAACACCCTTGAAACGCAGATTACTGTGACCGTAAACCTTGATGGCACAGGTAAATCCCATTTTGAGACTGGGGTTCCCTTTCTTGATCATATGATGGACCAAATTTCCCGTCACGGTCTAATTGATCTAGACGTTCACGCGGTGGGTGATTTACACATTGACGCTCATCACACCGTTGAAGACATCGGCATTACCATGGGGCAAGCCTTTGCGGAGGCGGTTGGCGACAAAAAAGGTATTACTCGCTATGGTCACGCATACGTGCCTTTAGACGAGGCTCTGTCGCGCGTGGTTATCGACTTCTCTGGTCGCGCCGGGCTGGAATATCACGTGCCTTATACCCGTGGTAGTGTGGGCGGCTTTGATGTGGATTTGTTCTCTGAGTTTTTCCACGGCTTTGTTAATCACGCCAAAGTGACCCTGCATATCGATAATTTGCGTGGTAAAAATACCCACCATCAGGCCGAGACAGTGTTTAAAGCCTTTGGCCGTGCTCTGCGCATGGCTTTGCAGCCAGATGAGCGGATGGCGGGAATTACGCCGTCTACCAAGGGTAGTCTCTAGGATTTTTCAATATGAGTAAGTCTTCCGTTGCCGTAATCGATTACGGCATGGGTAATTTGCACTCGGTGGCCAGTGCCCTCGAGAAGGTTGGCGATGGCGTTAAGGTCATGGTCACTGATTGCCCAGAAACTATTTTAAGTGCTGATCGGGTGATTTTCCCCGGTGTGGGTGCGATTCGTGATTGCATGGCTGAACTCAAAGCTCGCGGCTTAGACGAAGTGATTCAGGAAGTGGCGGCGCAAAAGCCATTATTGGGTATTTGCTTGGGCATGCAGGCTTTGTTGGAAACCAGTGAAGAGAATGGCGGCGTTGAATGCTTAGATGTATTGCCGGGCGCCGTTAAATTCTTTGGTAGTGATCTGCGCGATGCTGCTGGCGGTCGTCTTAAAGTCCCGCACATGGGTTGGAATAACGTTAGCCAGGCCATTGAGCACCCGCTGTGGGCCGGTATTCCCGACGCTAGCCGTTTCTATTTTGTGCATAGCTATTACGTCGATGCGCCAGAATTTGTGGCGGGTAGCTGCGATTACGGCGTGCAAGTGCACGCGGCGCTGGCCTGCGATAATGTATTTGCTGTGCAGTTTCACCCTGAAAAAAGCGGTGATATGGGACTGCGTCTGCTGAGCAATTTTTTGAGCTGGGATCGCCCTGCGGCCTTCTTTCCAGTGACTGACTAAAATTAAGGTTTTACTATGCTGATTATTCCCGCGATTGATTTAAAAGACGGCCATTGCGTGCGCCTGCGTCAGGGCGAAATGGATGATGCGACTGTTTACGGTAGCGATCCCGTTGAAATGGCTGCGCGCTGGGTGAAAGAAGGCTGCCGTCGTCTGCATTTGGTCGATCTTAATGGTGCTTTTGAAGGCAAACCCATGAATGGCGAAGCAGTTAGCGCCATTGCCAAAGCCTACCCAAACCTGCCGATTCAAATTGGCGGTGGTATTCGCTCTTTGCATACCATTGAGCAGTATTTGGATGCCGGTGTGAATTACGTGATTATCGGCACCAAAGCAGTTAAAGAGCCTAAGTTTGTTGCAGAGGCATGCAAGGCCTTTCCCGGCTCAGTGATTGTTGGTCTAGATGCCAAAGACGGCTTGGTGGCGACCGATGGTTGGGCAGAAGTATCTACGTTGCTGGCCACTGAGTTGGCTAAGCGCTTTGAGCAAGATGGCGTCGACTCTATTGTTTATACCGATATCGCCCGCGACGGCATGATGCAGGGCGTGAACATTGACGCGACTGTTGCCATGGCCAAGGCTTCTGGCCTGCCGGTGATTGCCTCTGGCGGCGTGACGAATATGGATGATATCCGTGCACTGCAAGCGGTGGCTGATGCGGGTATTCTAGGCGCCATTACTGGCCGCGCTATATACGAAGGTCAACTCGATTTGCGCGAAGCTCAAAGCTATTGCGACGGCAAGGCTTAAACACCGGAACAGGACAGCATAATGGCTCTGGCTAAACGTATTATTCCCTGCCTAGACGTCGACAAAGGTCGCGTGGTGAAAGGCGTAAATTTTGTTGGCATTCGCGATGCGGGTGATCCTGTTGAGGTAGCCAAGCGCTATAACGAACAGGGCGCTGATGAAATTACCTTTTTAGATATTACCGCCACCCATGAAGGCCGGGAAACCACCGCGCATATCGTTGAGCAAATTGCTGCAGAGGTTTTTATTCCGCTTACGGTTGGCGGTGGCATTCGCGAGATCAAAGATATTCGCGCCATGCTTAATGCCGGTGCCGATAAGGTGGGAATTAACTCGGCGGCAATTCACCGTCCCGATTTTGTGAAGGAAGCGGCTGATCGCTTTGGCTCGCAATGTATTGTTATTGCTATTGATGCCAAGCGGGTAGCGGACGAAGCAGATGGTCGTCCCCGTTGGGAAATCTTTACCCACGGGGGGCGCAAACCCACCGGTATTAACGCCGTGGAATGGGCGATAAAAATGGTCAATAACGGCGCCGGTGAGGTGCTGTTAACGAGTATGGATGGCGATGGAACTAAGGCTGGCTACGACCTGGGCTTAACGCGGGCGATATCCGACGCAGTCGCGGTACCGGTTATTGCCTCCGGCGGCGTAGGTAATCTTGATCACATGGTGGAGGGGATTATTGAAGGGCGCGCTGACGCGGTATTGGCTGCCAGCATATTCCATTTTGGCGAGTTCACTGTGCCAGAGGCCAAGGCCTATATGGCGGCGCGGGGAATAGAAGTCCGCTTATAAAAAAACGGGCCTTGCGGCCCGTTTTTTTATGCTGCTATTTTTAGCGCTTACTCTGTTGTGGTGCCGGTTTTGGCATCGCTTTCTGCTACCGCCTTTTTGGCGCTAGACATAATGTGCAAGCCTTTCAGTAAATTCAGCGCTTCATAGAGCTGATTGTCATTGGCGGCTAACTCGCTGCTGTCGTTTTTGTCTTTCTTATCTTGCTTGCGGCTTTTGCTGTCGCTTTCTGCGCCATCGCCACGACCAAGGTGGCCAGCCAGGTCAGCTTCAGTTACTTGAATGCCGGCAGTCAATGCTTCAAACCGGGCTTTCTCTACCACTATGTCAGGAATAATGCCTTGGGCCTGAATAGACCGGCCACTCGGTGTGTAGTAACGGGCGGTGGTGAGTTTAATAGCGCTCTCTTCCGACAGCGGCAATACTGTTTGCACCGAGCCTTTGCCAAAGCTTTGGGTGCCGACAATGAGGGCGCGCTGATGATCTTGCAGGGCGCCAGCAACAATTTCGGAGGCCGACGCTGAGCCGCCATTAATTAATACCACCATTGGGGTGTCATCGGCGGGGTTTTTGGCGCTGGCCATAAAGCGGCTATAGGCATTGGGGAGGCGGCCTTCGGTGTAGACAATTAAGCCGTCGTTGATAAATTCATCTACCACTTGAACTGAGGCTTGCAGCAAGCCGCCGGGGTTATTGCGCAAATCTAGGATTAAGCCCTTAAGTGCGACGCGGCCGGCTTTAAGTGTGGCGAGTTCTTTCTTTAAGTCTTGGCCGGTGCGACTCTGAAATTGAGAGATGCGAATATAGCCGTAGCCGGGCTGAAGCATTTCGCCGCGGACACTAGCCACGGTAATAACGTCGCGCTTTAGCTTTACGTCAAAGGGCGCGTTGACACCGCTGCGTAAGATGGTGAGTACAATTTTACTGCCCGCCGGACCGCGCATCAGCGTCACGGCTTCTTGCAGGTTCATGCCTTTAATTGGTTTGTTGTCGATTTGAATGATGAGGTCACCAGGCTGAATACCCGCGCGCTGGGCTGGGGTGTCGTCGATTGGGGTAACGACTTTAATAAAGCCGTTTTCCATGCCTACCTCAATGCCCAGGCCGCCAAATTCACCCGTGGTGTGGTTTTGCAGATCTTCAAAGGAGCTGGCATCAAGGTAGTCAGAGTGGGGGTCGAGGCCACTGAGCATGCCGCGAATAGCATTTTCTAACAGTGTTTTATCGTCGACCTCTTCCACGTAGCTGAGGCGGATCTGATTAAAAACATCGGCGAAATTACGCAGTGCCTGAAGGGGGAGCTGGCCTTGGCTGCCGTCTTCGGCGAGCTGTTCCGATTGCTCTGTGTCGCTGTCATCACTGGCGAGAAGCGCAGTAGGTGTGGCGAGCAGCAGAATTAGCAGCGCGGAAAATGTGTGACGAAACATGTCAGGCATAAATGAATTCCCAGAACGTCCTTGAAACGAAACTTATTGTATCTTGCTTTTGGGGTGAATGCTGCCGATGCGTTATTGGCACCAGCTGCGGGGGTCGGTGGGCCGCCCTTTGTAACGGATTTCAAAATACAATCCCGCCTGTCGTTGGCCGCCGCTATTCCCGACAGTCGCAATGCCTTCGCCGCCGCGCACCCAGTCGCCCTCGCTGCGCAATAGGCTTTGGTTGTGTGCGTAAAGGCTGAGGTAGTCGCCGCCGTGGTCAACAATAATCAGTAGGCCGGCACCGCGGAGCCAGTCGGCAAAGACAACACGACCATTGTGGATGGCCTTAACGGCATCACCTTCATTGCCGCTAAGTTGTATGCCCTGCCAAGTAACGGCGCTGCCTTGCCGCGACGCACCGTAGCGATTCATTTGTTTGCCATTGATAGGCCATGGCATTTTACCGCGCAAATCTTTAAAGGGTTTGTAATTGGCGGGCATTGCGATATTTGTCACTTCGCGCTCAACCGCTTGGAGTATGCTCTCGAGGTCTTTACGTTGTTTGTCGAGTGAGCTTAGTGAGATGGTTTTGTTTGATATCTCGCCGTCGATATTGGCCAATACTTTTGCGCGCTGCTGTTTTTGTACGAGTAAGGTTTGTTGTTGCTGTTCTAGTTCGCGGCGGCTGATTGCTAGGGCGTCTGCCTCGGCGCTAATCGCGGGTTTGATTTTTTCTAAATCATTGAGGGTGTCGCGGTATTTGCTCAGTTCGTCACTGCGCGCGCGGTTAAAATAGTCGAAATAGGTCAGTGTGCGGCTGAGTCTTTCGGGGTTTTCTTGATTGAGTAGCATCTTTATCTGACTTTCTTTACCCAGGGCGTAAGCGCTGCGCACGTGTTCGGCAATAAGGGCTTTTTGATTTTGTTGTTGTTCACGCAATTGACGTTGGCGAACTTCTAGCTCGGTTAGTTTGCGTTGCTGCTGCTCAGATTTTTGCGTGATGCGGTGAAGTTTTGCGGCGGTGCGGCCTATGTCTTTTTCGATACTTTGCAGGGCTTTGGCAGCGCTGCTGCGCTCGCCTTGCTGGCTCGTAATCGCTTTTTTGAGGCTGCCAATTTTTTGGTTTAATTCGCGCAGTTGCTGCTTGGTGGCTTCGCCGTCGGCGACGGCTGTGCCAGTCAGCAGCAATGTGCCCAGCAATAAAGTGCCCAGTACAAAGTGGCTGAACCTTAGGTGAGTGAGCACTGCGCGCGGCTTCAGGCGTCGCGAAGCAAGTTGACGCCAGTCATGTCCGTAGGTTGTTCTACGTCCATGAGTGCTAGCATCGTTGGTGCGATATCGGCAAGCTTGCCGCCCTTTTCCAATAGTCGCTGCTGTTTATTGCCAACGTACACCAACGGTACTAACTCTGTGGTGTGCTGGGTGTGGGCTTGGCCCGCGTCATAGTCGACCATTTGCTCGCAGTTGCCGTGGTCGGCTGTAATCAGGCAGTGGCCGCCGACTTCCAGTACCGCATCTGAAACTCGTTTGATGCAAATATCCAGTGCTTCAACGGCTTTGACGGCAGCTTCAAAGACACCAGTATGGCCAACCATATCGCCGTTGGCGTAGTTGCAGATGATGGTGTCGTAGTCGCCACTGTGAATTGCTGCAACGAGTTGGTCGGTGAGCTCGGGTGCGCTCATTTCTGGCTGTAAGTCGTAGGTGGCTACGTCGGGAGACGCGATGAGTTTGCGATCTTCGCCTTTATACAGTGCTTCGCGGCCGCCGCTAAAGAAAAATGTTACGTGCGCATACTTCTCGGTTTCCGCAATTCGCAACTGGGTTTTGCCCTGTTTTTCCATTACCTCGCCAAAGCTGTTGTGCATGGTGCTGGGTGGGTAAGCGACACTGGCGGGGATGCTGTCGGCGTATTCTGTTGTTGTCACAAAATCGGCGAGGGCTGGATGAGCTTTGCGCTCAAAGCCGTCGAAGCCCTTGTCGACAAAGGCGCGGGTGATTTCGCGTGCGCGGTCCGCGCGGAAGTTCATAAATATTACGCTGTCGCCGTCGCTAATTTTGGCGTCAGCTTCACCTTCGTGCTGAATAATGGAGGCGCTGACAAATTCATCATTTTCGTCGCGATCATAGGCTGCTTGCAGGGCGTCGGCCGTGTTGCTGTATTGGTATTCGCCGCTGCCGCTGGTCAGCAAGTCGTAGGCTTTTTCAACGCGGTCCCAGCGATTGTCGCGGTCCATCGCGAAATAACGGCCAATCAGTGTGGCGGTGCGGCCGCAAGCAAGTTCGGTAAATTTGGCGTCGAGTTTTTGCAGTGGTCCTAGCGCGCTGCGCGGCGGCGTGTCGCGGCCGTCGAGGAAGGCGTGTACATAGACTTGCTTGGCGCCGCGCTGGGCGGCCAGCTCGATCATTGCCAGTATATGATCTTCGTGGCTGTGAACGCCGCCAGATGAGAGTAGGCCGAGGATGTGCACCGCTTTATTTGCTTGCACTGCTTTATCTACTGCGTGTGTGTAAACCGGATTGCTGAAAAAGTCGCCGTCGCTAATGGCCTTGTCGATGCGGGTGATACTCTGGTAAACCACGCGGCCAGCGCCGAGGCTCATATGGCCAACTTCGGAGTTGCCCATTTGGCCGTCGGGTAGACCGACATCTAGGCCTGAACCGGAAATAAGTGTGTGGGGCGCGTTCAGCCAGAGGCGATCCCAGTTTGGCGTTTTGGCGTGGAAGATGGCGTTGTCTTTAGGGTCTTCGCGGTAGCCAAAGCCGTCGAGGATGACAAGTACGACAGGTTTTTTTGCTAGGGTGTTGGCCATAAATATGTTCGCTTCAGGACGATGGGGAATAGCTCGGTATTGTAGCTTTTTCGCTGAGTTGAGGCTATGCGAGGTGGGTGAGAAATACCGCTTGGCAGTGTATACTCTCGCTTTTTTCGCGAATTGTGCGACGCACAAGGCTAATGAGACGTTTTCATGGATAAATTAATCCCCTTTGTTGCTGAACAATGGATTCTGGTATCGGCATTAATTTCTTGCCTGTTGTTATTGAGTTTCCATGAGCAACGCCGCGCAGGTAAGAGTCTTACGCCTCAGCAAATGGTGAATTTGGTGAATCAGCAGGAAGCGCTGGTTATCGATTTGCGCGACAAAGCTGAATATAGCAAGGGTCATATTTTAGGTTCCATCAATCTGCCCTTTGCTAAGCTCGAGAAAGAAATCGCCGACAAGGCCGACAAAGATAAACCGCTGGTATTGGTATGCAAAATGGGCCAGCACTCTGGCGCCGCCGGGAAAAAGCTCGGTTCACTCGGCTACACCCAGGTTAATCGCTTAAAAGGTGGTATTTCTGAGTGGCAAATTATGCAGATGCCGCTTGTTAAAAAATAAAGACGGTCGCTCTTTTACGAAGCCGTGTTTAGCAACAGCGAAAATGGTATAAACGAGGTAAGAATGGCTCAAGTTACAATCTACACTACGCGATTTTGTCCATTTTGTGTGCGCGCCAAACAATTGCTGAGCAGCAAAGGTGTGGCCTTTGACGAGATCCCTGTCGACGGGCGCAACGATTTACGGAGTGACCTGGCCAAGCGCAGCGGTCAGCGCACTGTCCCGCAAATTTGGGTAGGTGATACTCATGTTGGTGGTTGCGACGAATTGTATGCTTTGGAGCGCAGTGCCAAGCTAGATGCGCTACTTGCCAGCTAACACCCTTGTGAAACGCGAAGCTGACCCATATATACGGTATAGCCCCTTTAATTAGTTTAGGAAACGGAAAACAATGCCAGAAGAAACGCCCGTTCAAGCCAAGTTTGCCCTGCAGCGTATTTACACTAAAGATGTGTCTTTTGAGTCTCCTGCCGGACCTATCATCTTTACTAAAGCGTGGAAGCCTAAAATACAGGTTGACCTTAATACGCGCAGCAAAGCGATTGCCGAAAATAACTACGAAGTCATTTTAACCGTCACGGTTACGGCCAAACTGGAAGATGATGAAACTGCCTTTTTGGTAGAGATACATCAAGCCGGTTTGTTTATTGCCGAAGGTATTGAGGGTGATCAACTGCGCCAGTTGCTGGGTATAGCTTGTCCTAATATGCTATTCCCGTATTTGCGCGAAGCGGTAGACGCGCTGGTAGTGAAAGGTGGCTTCCCTGCGTTGGCACTACAGCCTGTGAATTTTGAAGCACTGTATCGCCAGGCAGAAGAAGCTGCGGCGGCTAAAGCGGCAGAGGCTGCGTCAACGACGCACTAAGCTGTAAAGTGTCTACGTAAATACCGCTTGCTGGTCGTTTGGTGAGCGGTATTTTTTTACCTCTAATTTTGTTGTCGGCATAACTCGTTTTTTGGTGTTCCCTCTATGTTCCATATCGCCCTGTACGAGCCGCGGATCGCCCCTAATACGGGAAATATTATTCGCTTAGTTGCGAATAATGGCTGTCATCTTCATCTTATTGAGCCATTGGGCTTTGATATGGAAGAGAAGAAATTGCGCCGCGCGGGTTTAGATTATGCCGAGTTGGCGCGGGTGACGCGTCATCCGGACTACCCGAGTTTTTTGGCCGCCATGGCGGGTCGGCGTATATTTGCATTAACCACCAAGGGTAATCGCAACTACGCTGATGCCAAATTTGCTGCCGACGACGTATTACTGTTCGGCTCTGAAACCGCAGGACTACCCGCCGATGTGCGGGAAAGTTTGGGGCAAGAACAATGCCTGCGTGTGCCGATGATGGCCGAGGCTCGAAGCCTGAATTTGTCGAATACCGTCGCTTTAGTGAGTTACGAAGCGTGGCGGCAAGTGGGATTTATGGGGGCAAGCCTGACGTTGGGAGTCTGACGTCGGACGAAAAAGCTGTGCGGAGCTTCGTTGTGTAACGTCAGCCACCATATCAGTTTCTAAGCGTCAGACGCCCGACCTCCGGCGTCCGACTGGCCCTTCAATCAATCCTCGTCATCTCCACCCATACCCAGCTCCTTAATCTTACGAGTCAGAGTATTGCGTCCCCAGCCTAATAGATTGGATGCATCCCGGCGGCGGCCGTGGGTGTGGCGTAGTGCGGCTTCGATCATGATGCGTTCGAATTGCGGTACGGCGCGGTCGAGGAGTTTGTCGCGGCCCAGCATGAGCTCTTGATCCGCCCAGCGCTTGAGGTTGTCTTGCCAGTTAGAGGCCGGCGCGGCTTCACCTTGGGGTCTTTCTAGTAACTCAGGCGGCAGGTCGTTTATGTGTATTTCACGGCCAGAGGCCATGACGGTTAACCAGCGACAGGTGTTTTCCAGCTGGCGCACATTACCCTGCCATTCCATTTGGCAGAGGTATTCTTCGGTTTCTGGGCGCAGACGTTTAGGCTCAACATTCAGCTCGTTACCCGCGCGGGTAAAGAAGTGCTGCATGAGTTTTGGGATGTCTTCGCGGCGTTCAGATAGCTTGGGTAGGTGGATGCGAATTACATTTATGCGGTGAAATAAATCTTCCCGGAAATGATTGCTCTTCACCAATTTTTCAAGATTCTGGTGAGTTGCTGCAATGATGCGCACGTCGACTTTAACCGGTGTGTGACCACCAACCCGGTAAAACTCACCGTCGGCTAAAACACGTAATAAGCGCGTTTGGGTGTCGGCGGGCATATCACCAATTTCATCTAAGAATAATGTGCCGCCATTGGCCTGCTCAAATCGGCCGCGACGCTGAGCGCTTGCGCCGGTAAACGCCCCTTTTTCATGGCCAAATAATTCAGACTCCATTAGGTCTTTAGGAATCGCGGCCATGTTTAAGGCGATGAAAGGTTTCGTCGCCCGCGGGCTGTGGCGGTGAAGTGCTTGTGCCACTAGTTCTTTACCTGTACCCGACTCACCGTTGATTAGCACGGTGATATTTGATTGGGCTAGGCGACCGATGGCTCGAAACACTTCCTGCATGGCGGGTGCTTCACCGATTATCTCGGTTGTTTCCAGTGGCGCTTGCTCAGGGAGTAAATTACGATTTTTGTTGGCGTGTTGCAGTGCGCGCTGGGTGGTAGCAACCGCGTCGTCTACATCGAATGGCTTGGGTAAATACTCGAAGGCACCGCCTTGGTAAGAAGCCACTGCGCTATCTAAGTCAGAATGAGCAGTGGTGATGATAACGGGCAGGCCGGGATGGGCGGCGGTAATTCGCGACAGTAATTTTAGGCCGTCGATCCCCGGCATGCGGATATCACTAATGATGGCGTCGGGCACTTCAGATTCGAGTTCGCTAAGTAGGCCATCACCGTTTTCAAAGCAGCGGGTAATGATGCCAGCTTGGTTTAGGGCTTTTTCAAGAACCCAGCGAATCGATCGGTCGTCGTCAGCTATCCAGACAGCATTGGTTTGACTCATGAGGCTTGCTCCAGCGGGATGTGCAGCGAGAAGGTGGTGTTACCGGGCTCGCTACTACATTCAATTAGGCCGTTGTGATGGTTGAGTATAGATTGTGCAATTGATAAACCGAGGCCGGTGCCATCGGCGCGGCCGCTGACCATCGGTAAGAATATTGAGGCGCGCAAGTCCTTGGGGATGCCTGGGCCGTTGTCGATAATATCCACGCTACACACTAGGCGGTGGCGATGGCTGCCTATGGTAAGTTGGCGCACGGTACGCGTTCGTAAAATGATTGTGGGGTCGCGGTCGTCCATATTGTTTTGCCGCAGCGCTTGTTGGGCATTGCGGGTTACATTTAGGAATGCTTGTATCAGTTGTTCGCGGTCGCCCAAAATATCGGGAATACTTGGGTCGTAGTCGCGAATGATGCGGATATAACCCTCGCTCTCGGCGTCGACGAGCTGGCGGACACGCTCCAATACTTCGTGGATATTGGTCATCTTCTTTTCAGGTGCGCGATGTGGGCCGAGCATGGTGTCGACTAAATTGCGTAGGCGGTCCGCTTCTTCAATGATGATATTGGTGTAGTCGTGAAGTTTTGGGTCGCTGAGTTCGCGCGCTAGCAATTGGGCTGCGCCGCGCAATCCGCCAAGCGGATTTTTAACTTCGTGTGCAATGCCGCGAATCAATGCTTGGCTGTTTTGCTGTGAAGATAGCAAGCCTTCTTCGCGACTAATTCTGATGAGGCGGTCCAGGGGCTGAAACTCAATTATCAGCGAGGTGCGCCGATTTTCGGTAACTGGGGTAACGGCGTAGTCGACTGTGATCTCTGCCCCTGAGCGCAAAGTGAGTACGGTTTCGCGCTTGGTATAGGCCTCGCAGTTGTTTATTGCGTCGAGTAACTTAACGAGCGTGTCTTCTTGCTCGTGGAATAGCTTGGTTATGGCTTCGCCATGAATGCGTTGGTCTGATACCGCCAATAGCGACTCTGCCGCGGGATTGATGTAGCTCACGGTCAGGTTCGGCTCGACTAACAAAATAGCTGTTTTTAAGTTGTCGAGAATTTGGTGGTGGAGATTATTCGGGGGCATATCGTCGCCAGTATGTTCATTATGCTTTAGCTCAAAGCAATTTCTAGGCCAAGGGAGTAGTAGGGGGTTGTCGGTAGATATTCACAGAATTGAGGGCCGCGATGCCATCTAAGTCCCAATATAGTGCGATGTTAGCGCTTGCGGCCCGCAAGATTGTTGCACGACTTTGTGCTGATTATAGGGGTAAAGCCTTAAGTTGGTGCGCTTTTTTTTGCGATTTACGCTAATTGCCGGGTTGGTAGACCATGATGTCCACGGAATCTTTACTGATGGCCTTGCCCGTTTGGTCGATAAGGCTTGCGTGGATGCGGTGTGGCCCGCGACTAAGTAGGGGGATAGTGTATTGCGTGCTGCTCGAGTTGGACAGTTTCTGGCCGTTGAGTTCAATGACGATTCGCTGTGAGGGGGCAAGCTTTTCTCGGGTTGTGACGCGAATCGTGGTGGGTATTCGTCCGTTGGGAATGATATCGCCGTTGGCGGGGCTTTGAATTGATATTTGGTTGCTCATATTCACGGTGACAGATGGCTTTTTGCGATGCGCGGTATCGCTGACTTCGGTTGGGGGCGCGGTGTTGATCGGGGGGAGTTCAACGGGGGTGCTGTTTTTTGGCGGCGTGTCAGAAAATACAGTATTGCCATACTGGTCGGTAGACCGATAAATTTCGGTGGCAAAGCTCATCGTGGTGAGCAGCGCTAAGCTTACTATGAACAGAATTAGGCAGCGAACCATACAGCACCTCGGCATTTAATAGCCCATGATGTGGCGAAGTTCGGTCTAGTGCAAGCCTTGGTGTTAGTGTGTGCAACGACGGCGGTATTGTTGAGCAGCTAGGCATAAAAAAGCCCGCATTGCGCGGGCTTTTTTATGCAAAAGGCCGTTTAAACGCTGTAGTACATGTCGAACTCAACTGGGTGAGTTGTCATGGCTAGGCGCTCAACTTCTTGTGCTTTGAGGGCAATATAGGCGTCGATAGTATCGTCGTCAAATACGCCGCCAGCAGTCAAGAATGCGCGGTCTGCATCAAGTGCTTGCAACGCTTGGTCAAGGCTAGAGGCAACAGTTGGGATTGCCGCTGCTTCCTCAGCCGGTAGGTCGTATAGATCTTTGTCTGCAGCATCGCCGGGGTGGATCTTGTTTTGAATGCCGTCTAAGCCAGCCATCAACATAACCGCGAAAGCGAGGTATGGGTTAGCTGAAGGATCTGGGAAGCGAACTTCAACACGACGAGCTTTAGGGTTTGGTACGAATGGTATGCGGATTGACGCAGAGCGGTTGCGTGCCGAATAAGCCAGCATAACCGGTGCTTCAAAACCTGGAACCAGACGCTTATACGAGTTAGTAGAGGCGTTGGTGAAGGCGTTGATTGCACGGGCGTGCTTAATAATGCCGCCAATATAGAACAGTGCAGTTTCAGACAGGCCACCGTAGACATCGCCGGCAAATAGGTTTGTACCGTCTTTGCTCAGTGACATGTGAACGTGCATGCCGCTGCCGTTATCGCCAACAATCGGCTTAGGCATAAAGGTTGCTGTTTTGCCGTAGGCGTGGGCAACATTGTGTACGCAGTACTTGAGAACCTGTACTTCGTCCGCTTTTTTAACGCAGGTGTTAGGACCAACACCGATTTCGCACTGACCAGCAGTACCCACTTCGTGGTGGTGAACTTCGATTGTAAGGCCCATGTCGCTCATGGCATTACACATCGCACCACGCAGGTCGTGCAGGCTATCGACTGGCGGTACTGGGAAGTAGCCGCCTTTGACGCCTGGACGGTGGCCCGTGTTGCCTTCTTCGAAATTGTCGCCTGATTTCCACGCAGCTTCGTCAGAGGCGATCGCATAGCTGGCGCCTTCCATTGAGACTTTCCACTTAACGTCGTCGAACACGAAGAATTCTGGCTCGGGGCCAAATAGTGCGTTGTCGGCAATGCCGGTAGCGCGCATATAGTCTTCAGCGCGCTGGGCGATGGAGCGTGGGTCACGGTTATAACCCTGCATGGTAGATGGCTCTACAATGTTGCAGCGGATGATAATGGTGGATTCTTCGGTAAAGGGATCTAGGATCGATGCGGTGTCATCAGGCATCAAAATCATGTCTGATTCATTAATGCCTTTCCAGCCAGCAATGGATGAACCGTCAAACATTTTGCCGTCTTCAAAAAAGCCTTCATCGATGTCGGTTGCCGGGATGGTGACGTGCTGCTCTTTACCCTTGGTATCGGTAAAGCGCATATCAGCCCATTTCACGTCATTTTCGGCGATTAACTGCAGAGTGTTCTCTGACATTATGTTCGTCCTCCAGATAGAGAAAGTAAGTTTGAATTCGGCATCGCCGAAGGGTTATGAATTATATTCGCTATGCATTGTGCAGCATAGTAGCGCAATCTGCGAACTGAAAACGCTAAAAACATGCAGGATTCGTGCTGAGCAATGGGATTATATTTTAAGGCGCTCGTACCATTTTGCTTAAACCTTGTGCACGATTCAGAATAAAGCGCACCACAATGAATCCTTGCTCGAAATAATGACCTTAATTGGTGCGATTTGCTGGGCTGCCCCCGAAGAGGTGTAGCAGGTATAATGGCGGGCCCCCATCTTTGCGATTGTATAAATGAAATTCCTCGTTAAATTATTTCCAGAAATCATCATCAAGAGCAAGCCTGTTCGTAAGAAATTCACCAAGCAGCTGCGGGATAATTTACGCAAGCTCCTCCTGCCTTTGGATCCGAACCTCGAAATTATCCGCGACTGGGATCGAATCACCATCGAGACCGCGAGTGAAGATCCTGAAATTTTGGCTGGTTTTGTGGCGGTGCTTAGCAATACGCCTGGTATATCGCATTTTGTTGAGGTGCTCGAATACCCTCTGGTGGATGTACACGATATTTATGAGAAAACCCGGCTCGCAATCGGTAATAGTCTGCGCGGTAAAAGTTTTGTGGTGCGTTGTAAGCGGGTGGGTAAACACGACTTTAATTCTAGCGAAATCGAACGCTATGTGGGTGGCGGTTTAAATCAGTACGCAGAGTCTGCGGGCGTAGATCTGCATAACCCTGATGTCACCGTGCGCATTGAGGTTCGTCAAGATGTGGTTTATATCGTAAATCGGCGTATTGAAGGCTTGGGGGGGTTTCCCTTGGGTACGATCGATGCGGCGGTATCGTTGATCTCTGGGGGCTTTGATTCCACCGTATCCAGTTATTTAACAATGAAGCGCGGTATGCGCACGCATTTTTGCTTTTTTAATCTTGGCGGTCGGGAGCATGAGGTTGGCGTAAAAGAAGTCGCTTTGTATTTGTGGCTAAAATACGGTGCCTCCCATCGGGTGAAATTTGTCAGTGTACCCTTTGAAGATGTGGTTGGTGAGATTTTGAAGAACGTTGAAAACTCGCAGATGGGGGTAATCCTTAAGCGCATGATGTTGCGCGCTGCATCTGAGGTGGCGGCTCAGCTAGAGGTGGCGGCCTTGGTTACTGGCGAGGCGGTTGCGCAAGTTTCCAGTCAGACTTTGCAGAACCTTTCCGTCATCGATCAGGTCACGGACACCTTAGTGTTGCGTCCGCTTATTTGTGCCGACAAATTGGACATCATTAACATCGCAGCCAAAATTGGCACGGAGGCTTTTGCTGCCAATATGCCGGAATACTGCGGCGTCATTTCCGTTAAGCCAACGACGCGTGCCAAGCCAGAAAAAATTGCCGCTCAAGAGGCAAATTTCGACTTTTCGGTGCTGGAGCGCGCTATCGCATCGGCCAACTACATCAACATCGACGCGTTAGCCGATGAAGATTTGACGGTTGCGGCGGTGGAATCCCTGCCTATTCCCTTGCCGGATGCTGTTATTGTTGATGTTCGTCATCCAGATGAAGTTGATCGTAAGCCCTTAAGAATGATCAGTAGCGAAATTCAAACGATTCCATTTTATGAGTTGCACAGCCGGTTTGCCCAACTCGATCAGTCGCGCACTTATATGTTGTACTGCGATAAGGGTGTGATGAGTCGCCTCCATGCGTCTCATTTGGTGGAGCAAGGTTTTGAAAATGTGAAAGTCTATCGGCCTTCGTAGTTAGTCGTCACTATTCGCCTAGGCCCGGCTGCCCGCTATTCCTTTGGCGCTTGGTCGGGCGTGCCAAGATTGAAGTTGTAGAGTTTAAATCGTTCATTTTCGAGTGTTAACGTCGCGGTCATGACCGCGCTTCCGTGTTCAAAGTGCACATTGCTGCTATAGCTAAGCTTTGGTGGGTTGCTCACCATTGATAGTGCGCCGCTCAAGCGCGAAAACCGCAACTCGTCCATTCTTTGAAATTGCCCGAGATGGGCGTAGTCCTCACAAAGTTTACTCAGTTGCTCGTCACTCACTTGGGATAGAGTTTCGCGAGAGAGCTGGCCTTTTAAGTCCGCAGTCTGCCAGCTAGAGATATCAGCTAGGGCGACGTTTAAATAGCGGCCGGCGTTGTCGCTGTAGTGGTCTTCTATTTGGCCGCTGTAATAATAGAGGCCGCCAAACAAGGCTAAGCTGGCAAGAATGAAGATTTTTAGTAGGGGGTTTTGCACAGTTTAGATCCTATTTAGATGAGTTTAAGGCTGTTTAAAAAGACCAGCAGAATACCCGCTGGTGCTATATACCGCAGCGCAATGCGCCACGCTTTAAAAATAAGTCCGCGGCCCATGCTAACCTCGGCGGCGGTGGTGTCAGCTGGTAATACCCAGCCGACGAATAAGGCAATGAACAGACCGCCAATGGGCAGCATAATATTGGCGGTGATGTAGTCTAAAGCATCAAATACGGCACCGTAATGAATGCATGCTAGGCCGCCAAGCCAGGCAATGCCCGCCAGTCCGAAAGTCGATAGCGTGCGCTTTACGCCGTATTTTTCAAGCCAAGCCACACCGGGCTCAATCAATGAAATCGACGAGCTGAGTGCGGCGATACTGACCAAGCTAAAAAAGATGGTGCCAAAAAATAGGCCGCCATTCATATTGGCAAAGGCGATAGGTAGGGTGACAAACATCAGGCCGGGGCCTTGGCCGGGGGTGAGGCCGTTGGCGAAGACCAGCGGGAACATCGCCATACCAGCAACCAAGGCAATAACAGTGTCGAGGGCGCCGATGGCGAGTACGGTTTTGCCAATCGACGTTTTGCCTGGGAAGTAAGCGCCGTAGGCCATGATGGCGCCCATGCCTAAACTTAGGGTAAAAAAGGCGTGGCCCATGGCGACCAAGATGGCTTCGCCGGTTAATTTGCTAAAGTCGGTGTCGAACATAAAGTGCAAGCCAGCGCTAAAATCGCCGTTCACCCAACTGTAGCCGAGTAGTAGCAGCAAGAAGCCGAATAGAATCGGCATGAGTATCTCTACTGCTTTACCTATACCTTTTGCGACGCCACCGGCAACGACGCTTGCGGTGATTAGGGTGAATAGGCTGTGCCAAATAGTTTGCTGGTTGTTGTTGCTTAGTAGGCTGCTAAAATTGCTTTCTATTTCATCAGTGGAGGCGGCGCTGTAGGTTCCCATCACGCTCTGTGCAACATACTCCAGTGCCCAGCCGGCGACGACGCTGTAGAACATCATGATCATTAGGCCGGCAATAATGCCGACGGCGCCCACTGCACCCCAATAAGACGATTTGTCGGCCTCGCGGCCGAGCTTGGCCATGCTGTGCACGGGATCGCTGCGGCCAGCGCGGCCGACCATTATTTCGGCAATCATGACCGGAACACCAATCAGTAATATGCAGCTAAGGTAGACCAGTACAAACGCGCCGCCACCGTATTCGCCGGTGATATAGGGGAATTTCCAAATATTGCCCAAGCCTACCGCTGAGCCGGTTGCGGCCAAAATAAAAGTCCAGCGGCTTTTCCAAGTCACATTTGCTGTGGTCATGGCGGTCCTATTCTCAGAGAAGTGGGCAATTGATGCGTAGAATGATTGTAGCGGGTATCTGGTGGATGCCCAAGACGTTGATTTTGTTCTTTTAATCGTAATTAGTAGATTTTGCCAAGAAGATATGTCACTTCCTGCTGCTAAGACGAGCGGGCTTGTTGTATAATGCGCGGCCATTTTATCCAACAACGAAGCCCCTCCATGATTGATACGCTGCGCAATATCGCCATTATCGCCCACGTTGACCACGGTAAAACCACGCTAGTGGATAAACTGTTGAGTCAATCGGGAACCCTTGATCGCCGTAACCAAGATTCCGAGCGAATCATGGACTCCAACGACCAGGAGAAAGAACGCGGTATTACCATTCTTGCTAAAAATACTGCAATTGAGTGGAACGGCTACCGTATCAATATCGTTGATACACCAGGCCACGCTGACTTCGGTGGTGAAGTTGAGCGCGTATTGTCGATGGTCGACAGTGTATTGCTACTGGTCGACGCCGTTGATGGTCCTATGCCTCAAACGCGCTTTGTAACCCAAAAAGCGTTTGAGCAAGGCTTGAACCCGATTGTGGTTGTAAACAAAGTTGACCGTCCAGGTGCCCGTCCTGATTGGGTAGTTGACCAAGTATTTGATTTGTTTGACCGTCTTGGTGCTACCGATGAGCAGTTAGACTTCCCGATTATGTTTGCTTCAGCCATTAATGGTGTTGCAGGTTTGGATTTTAATGATCTGGCCGAAGACATGACGCCCTTGTTCCAAATGATCGTCGACAAAGTGCCAACTCCTGAAGTTGATGCTGATGGTCCGCTGCAAATGCAAATCTCCGCGCTTGATTACAATAGCTATGTTGGTGTAATCGGTGTTGGCCGTATTACTCGCGGCACCATGAAGGCCAATGATCAGCTGGTTGTGGTTGGCGCTGACGGCAAAACTCGTAAGTGTAAATTGTTAACCGTTATGGGCTATTACGGCCTAGAACGGGTTGAAGTGCCTGAAGGTAAGGCCGGTGAAATTGTTTGTGTCACCGGTATTGAAGGCCTGAATATCTCCGATACCTTGTGCGCGCCGGGCCACCCAGAGGCATTGCCGCCATTGAGTGTTGATGAGCCAACGGTCAGCATGACCTTTCAGGTAAATGATTCACCGTTTGCTGGCAAAGAAGGTAAGTTTGTTACCTCGCGCAATATCCGCGATCGCTTGGATCAAGAGCTTATCCACAACGTGGCACTGCGTGTTGAGCCGGGCGAGACGCCTGATAAATTCAAAGTATCTGGCCGCGGTGAGCTTCACTTGTCAGTACTGATCGAAACCATGCGTCGAGAAGGTTTTGAAATGGGTGTTTCCCGCCCTGAAGTTGTACAGAAGATTGTTGACGGTGTGGTGCAAGAACCGTTTGAACATGTTGTTATCGACGTTGAAGAGCAGCACCAAGGTTCGGTGATGGAAGAGCTCGGCCTGCGTAAAGCGGAAATGAGCAATATGGAGCCTGACGGCAAAGGTCGCGTAAAACTTGAGTTTCTCGCGCCTGCGCGTGGCTTGATCGGTTTCCGTGGCCAATTCCTGACCATGACTTCTGGTAGCGGTATCATGACCACTGTGTTCGATCACTACGGCGAAGTGAAGGGCGGCGAATTAGCTGGCCGTCAGAACGGTGTAATGGTGTCCATGGTTGGTGGTAAAACCCTAAGCTATGGTTTGTTTAACCTGCAAGATCGCGGTCGCTTGTTTATGGGTCACGCAGCGGAAGTGTATGAAGGCCAGATTATTGGGCTTCACAACCGCGCTAACGATCTAGTGGTTAACCCCACCCGTGCCAAACAGCTGACTAATGTTCGCGCCTCCGGTACTGATGAAGCGTTAACCCTGTCGCCGCACATTAAGCACACCTTGGAGCAGGCACTGGAGTTCGTTGAAGATGATGAGCTAGTGGAAGTAACGCCCAAAAGCATTCGTCTGCGTAAAAAGCTACTGAAAGAAAATGAGCGTAAACGCGCTCCTAAGTAAGTTGCTAAGTTAGTCCTCTGGCGGCCTGTTCAAGGCCGCCAGTTTTCCCCTAAGCGTTAAGTCGCGGTCTGCGCTACACTGATCCAGTGCATTAATTGGATATGGTTGACGCTATGCTCGCATTATTCCCAGATATAAAGCCCTTTAAAACCCATCAGTTGCCGGTTCAGGCACCGCATATTCTATACGTCGAAGAGTCTGGTAATCCTGAGGGAATTCCCGTGGTCTTTGTTCACGGTGGTCCCGGTGCGGGCTGCAGTCCCAAGGCGCGGAGCTTTTTTGACCCCGAGCGTTATCGCATTATTTTGTTCGATCAACGTGGCTGCGGTCACTCTGAGCCGCATGCCTGTTTGCAAGACAATACCACCGAGGCATTGGTTGCCGACATGGAGGCTATTCGCGAGCACCTCGCGATTGATAAGTGGGTGGTGTTTGGCGGGTCATGGGGCTCTACTCTTGGTCTTGTCTATGCTCAAACTCACCCAGCGAGGGTGGCGGCGATGATCTTGAGAGGAATATTCCTGTGTCGGCCGACGGAGTTGGATTGGTTTTACAGCGAAGGCGGTGCCAGCAGGATTTTTCCCGATTATTGGCGAGACTTTAGCGAGGCGCTTTGCCGGCAGAGCGGCGAGAGTTGGATTGAGGCTTATCATCGAGTACTGCACGGTGAAAATGAACTGGCGCGGATGTCTGCCGCCAAAGCGTGGTCCTTATGGGAGGCACGATGCTCGACGCTGCGCCCTAATCACGATGTTGAAGATCACCTCTTAAATGCCCATACGGCGGTGTCGATGTCCCATATTGAATCCCACTATTTCATTAATCAGGGGTTTTTGAAGGAAAATCAGATATTGGCCGCTATGCCATCAGTCGCGTCGATACCGGGTATTATTGTTCAGGGCCGCTACGATATGATTTGCCCCCTAGAGAGTGCGGTTCAATTGCATGCGCTTTGGCCAAATGCGGAGTTGCATATAATTCGTGACGCCGGGCATTCGGCCTTTGAACCGAGTATTGCTGACGCCTTAGTGAAAGCCAGTAATGATGTGGCCGACTTGCTAAGCGGCGGTGAATTAAGCTATTAGAAGGCCGCCGCGTGCTGAAATGGTTTGAAAGTCAGGCTCATATTTTTGCGCAGACGGCGATTAGAAAATCGAATATATAAGCGATTTAGTTACCCAAAATTTAAGTATGGATCTCAATGAAAGCATTATTGCAGCGGGTTAAATCTGCTCGCGTGGACGTGGGTGGTGAGTGTGTTGGCGAAATTGGGCAAGGTCTTTTGGTTTTTTTAGGTTTAGAAAAGCACGACGACAACGTTGCTGTAAGTAAAATGATGAGTCGATTACTTCAGTATCGCGTGTTTTCCGATACAGACGGAAAGATGAATAAATCGGTGGTCGATGTCGAGGGTGGCGTGCTGCTGGTTTCGCAATTTACTCTGGCAGCGGATACTAAAAAAGGCCGCAGGCCTGGGTTCTCATTAGCAGCAGAACCCGAGGTAGCTGAAGCGCTCTATGAATACGCCTTGGCAGAATTGACGCAATTATATGGTAAAGTAGCGTGCGGTAAGTTTGGCGCAGATATGCAAGTCAGCTTGGTGAATGACGGGCCGGTTACCTTTATGCTCGAAATATAATTGCTTTTTTAAGAGGCGCAGTGTGAAAAGGAAAGTCGGCAGCCCTGCCGCAATAACAGAGGTAAAGCCGCGAGCAAAACGGATGTCGCCCGAGGCGCGTCAAGAGCAAATCTTGAAAGCGGGTATTTCGGCTTTTGCGGAGCGTGGTTTGGCCAATGCGACTCATGCAGATATTGCAGAGCGTATCGGCGTTTCTATTCCCACTGTATTCCATTATTTTCCCAATACCGAAAGCCTGCAGCAGGCCGTGTTGCAGAAGATTCATCGCTATTTTGTCGATGAAATGATTACTGTCCATCTTAAAACCGAAGGGCCTGCGTATGACCGAATTGAGAGTCTGCTTTTAAGCTTTCAAGAACAAATTGACCAGAATAGTGAGTACGTTACGATCTGGCTTGAGTGGTCGGGCTTTACTCGCGGGCGTGTTTGGCAGTTCTATTTGGCGTTTTATAAAGAAGCCACTGCTGGCTTGCGTAAAATGCTCTTGCAGGGACAGGTAGATCGCTCGGTGTCGTCCAAGATAAATGCCAGCGATGCGTCACGAATTATAATGGGCATGGCTCACACCATTACACATATGCGATTTTCCGGTAGCGCGAAGCGAACCGTCCAAGGTACTGTGCATTCTTTAGCGATGAGCTACTTGGCGCCAAATAACTAAGTGTTAATCAAGGCGAGGTTAATCCCGGAATTCGATGTCTTTTTGCATATTGATGCGGCCGTCGCTCTCTAAAACCCCAAGCTTTCTGCCCTCGGGATTGACGACAACAACAACGGGATCTTGGAATAGGGGGCGCCGTATTAGCTGAAGCTGCCAGCCAAAACTCTCTAATTGTTGGAGGGCCGCGCGTTGTGCAGGATTGAGAAATTTGTCCACATTTTCAGGTATCAGATCGTCGCCTTTTCGCTGGTCTCTATCCATCTATATGTCCTTGATTTGCAATTCAGCGCATAGCGCACCCTAAGCTTAATCTGATTCTAGTGGATATCCGCGACTTTACCACATCAGTAGAGCCGGTAGGCTTAGGCCGGGTTGCGCGGATGCATTGCAATACTGCTAAACGTCGGTGGTAGGGGGGCGCATAGGCTCGGCGGTCAGTCGTTTCCCGATAGAAAAGTTATTTGCGAGTACCTAGCTATCAGTGTGTCTATTGACCTTGAGCGCGGAATACCATTTTCCCGAGATAAGGAATTTAGGGAAGGTATATAGTTGCTCTAAGAATATTCGGATAACAGCATTTTTGGCGCTGGTAAATGGCTCGGCAGGCAGCGCCTCCTTCTTGTGGCCAAAACCCTGAATACCCATTGCCGCTACCATTACGCCAATAGACATAAGTGATAGCAGTGCATTGAAGCTAATGATCGATACCAAAAGCGAGAGAGTGCCGAAAATGAATGCCGGTACCGCAAAGACGTGGATCTATAAATTAATACGTGACCGATGATATTTATCGTAACCTTCCCACTGCCGATCTAAAATTTCTTTTGCATTCATTCTGTTTCCAAAAAATCTAGCATCATAAAAATCACTTTAGTCGAACTTCATTAAAAATTTAATATTTGTTTGAATCTTTTTTCCAAGTACTACTTTATGAAGGCCGGATTTTATTCGCGTTCTCATTTGTTGATCCAAAGCGCGCTTTGATAAAAATTAATAGCCCTTTTTTCTGTGGGAATTAACGGCTTGATGCTGTCTTATATGTTGCTATGTGGTGCGAGTTTGGGCGTATTCAACAGAAAAATAGTATGTAGTATTCCCTTCTTACCCAGTCCCCCCTCATTTTCGATTTACTGGGCGTCCTTGCATGGCCTTACTCAGCGCAAATCTAATTCTCCTAGGCCTATGCTTTTATGCTCTATTATTATAAGAGGATCTAATAATGGCTAAAGTTCTGATGATTACCGGTGATTTTGTTGAAGATTATGAAAACATGGTGCCGTTTCAGGCCTTGTTGGCGATGGGACACGACGTTGATGCGGTTTGCCCTGGCAAAAAGTCTGGGGAGTCTATCGCTACCTCTATTCATGACTTTGAAGGTTTTCAAACCTATACAGAGAAGCGTGGCCATAACTTTGAACTTAACGCGTCTTTCGCTGACATTATTGCTGAGGAATACGATGCCTTGTACTTGCCCGGTGGCCGCGCCCCAGAGTATTTGCGTTTAAACGCAAAGGTAATTGAAATTATTCAATACTTTGCGACAGCAGATAAGCCGATAGCGTCAGTCTGTCATGGCCCGCAATTACTGAGTGCTGCCGGTGTACTTGAGGGTAAAAAAGTGTCGGCGTACCCCGCGTGTCAGCCAGAAATCACGATGTGCGGTGCCGAGTATGTGGAGTTGCCTATGGATAGCGCAATTACTGACGGCAAACTGGTAACGGCACCGGCTTGGCCAGCTCACCCCGCTATGCTTAAGCAGTTTGTGGCGCTACTATAAGTTTTTCAGCGCAGAGGGAGGCTTGCTATGTGTCAACTTTTTGTTAATGCCGATAGCCAGTTGTGGTCGTATCGTACCAAATCACTTCGGATCGATGGAGTTGTCACTTCAATTCGACTGGAGGAATTTTTTTGGGATGTATTAGAGGAGTTGTCATTTCGCGATCAGATGACGGTAAATCAGATGATCACCAAGCTATATCTCGAATCCCTTGATGCTGATCATGATATTAGTAATTTCACGTCATTTTTAAGGGTGTGTTGTTCGCGCTATTTGTCGCTGGTTGCCGACGGCGATCTTACGCGCGAACATCTGTTGCCGTTGGGCGGGGTCAATTCCCAGAAAATCATGGAGCAGGAGCGACTGCGAAATAGTCAGCGTAAAGCGCTTTTTAGTGTACCCGCTGGTAAACGTACCGTTAACTAGCCAGACAAGATTAGATAGACGATGCCGTGTCAGACATTAATTCCACGTTTTAAAAAAATAGTTGGTTCGCGTCATGTGTTGACTAGTGAACGGCGAACCTCGCCATATCGTAAAGGCTTTCGGGAGGGTGAGGGGCCTGCACTTGCTGTTGTAAAACCTGCTACGCTCTGGCAGCAGTGGCAATTGCTGGAGCTGTGTACAAAAGCGCAAGTTAACGTGGTGATGCAGGCGGCTAATACGGGTTTAACTGGCGGTTCTACGCCGACCCAAGGTTGTGATCGCGATACCGTAATCATCAATACTACCCGGATTCGTGATATTCATGTTTTGGTCGAGCAGGAGCAGATAGTCGCGCTGCCGGGGGCGAGTTTGTTTTCCTTAGAGAAGGCGCTCTCACCCTATGGACGTGTGCCGCATTCGGTTATTGGCTCATCGTGTATTGGTGCCTCCATCGTTGGCGGTATCTGCAATAACTCGGGGGGTGCGCTGGTAGAGCGCGGTCCAGCCTACACAGAGTTAGCCCTGTACGCACGAGTAAATAGCGACGGCAGTCTATGTTTGATTAATGAACTTGATATTGACCTTGGCGATACACCCGAAGAAATTCTTAACAATCTCCAGTACAAACGCTATTCGCTCTCGGATATAAAAACCACCGGCAGATTGGCTTCTGATCGTGACTATGCCGACTGGGTTCGCAAGACCGGCGATGATACGCCTGCGCGTTTTAACGCTGACCCAAGGCGCCTGCATCAGGCTAGTGGTTGTGCTGGCAAGCTTGCCGTTTTTGCGGTGCGCTTGGATACCTTTGTAAAAAATGAAGAAGAGCACACTTTTTACTTGGGGAGCAACTCCAGTTACGCCATGCATTTGTTGCGCAAGAACTTGCTTGAGAAAACGTCGTGTTTGCCGGTTTATGCTGAATACTTGCACCGCGATATTTTTGAACTGGCAGATGATTATGGTCGCGACACTGTATTGCTTATTAAAAATCTAGGCACAAATTACTTGCCGCTATTCTTTAATATTAAACGTCAGCTCGATTCGATTTTCCGAAAGATACCGTTCTTAAGGAAGGGCTTTGTCGATAGTGTGGTGTATAGGTTGGCTAGCCTGTTTCCTAGCCAAACACCTGAAAGACTCCAGCAGTGGAATCGGAAATACGAACATCAACTTATTCTAACCGTGAAAGGTCAGTTCAAAGCCGAAGCGGAGTTACTGCTTAATGATATAAAAAAGCAGCATGATCTTGATTATTTTTCCTGTAGTGAAGAAGAGTCGAAGTCTGCATATTTATTGCGATTTGCGGCGGCAGGCGCGGCGGTGCAATATGCCGCGATTAATCATCAAGAGGTCGAGTCTATTGTTGCATTGGATATTGCCTTGAGGCGCAATGACGTCGATTGGTTTGAAGCGCTGCCAGAGCACCTTAATACCCTGTTGGTGAATAAACTCTATTATGGCCACTTCTTATGCCATGTTTTTCACCAAGATTATTTGCTGCGCAAGGGCGAAGATGCCGCCGCAATTAAAAAGGCGCTGTTGTTGCTTTTGGAAGAACGTGGTGCCGAATACCCCGCTGAGCACAATGTTGGTCATCATTATCATGCCAAACCAGTGCTAGCGGCGAACTATCAAAAATTAGATCCGAGTAATTCGCTCAATGCGGGTATTGGCGGGATGTCGAAAAAATTACATTATGGTGAGCTTGGCGAGTAATAGACTGGCGCTTACAACTCTATTCTATCGGCTTTTGGCCTAGCCGCCGTTTCTCCGTTTGGTTTATCGCAGTGCGTGGTCGTGCCGCCGGCCTGCCCTTCAATTCTAGTCATTCATGACATTAGTTGATTTTTTCGCGGTGGTAGGTTTTTCGACGAACCGGCCAAGTATTCAGTTTGAACTAATGCGCTGATGTCTAAGCTACCTTACTGTGAATGGACAAAAAATCTTCGTGCGCAGACAGCTTAGAACACGCTTAGTTTCGCGAGTGTGCATAGTGCACAAGTCACCGCTATCGAGGAACTGTTTTCAATTGCCCAGTCTAAATCTGCATCAATCCAACGGAGAGACATTGCGATGAATATATCTAAAAAGCAGATTTTAGGAATTGGTTTAATGGCAGCGATTGCCTCTGTACAGGCGAATGCTAAGGACTTTAGTTACACCTATGTAGAGGGCGGCTTTGCCGACGTCGATATCGATAATAACGACGCTGATTATATCTATGGTGGTGGATCGCTGGCGCTGGATCGGAATATTTTTATCCGCGGTTCATTGGGAAACCTCGATGTTGATAGAGTTAGTGAGTTCGACACAGTAAGCATTGGTGTTGGCCATCCAATGAAAATGTCGGAGCGCAGCGATCTTGTGTTGGCAATGGACTATAGCTTTGCCGAGGCTGACCGAGGTAATGCGGATATCGATACCTTAACAGGCAGTGCAATGACGCGGACTTGGCTGACCAATAATGTGGAAGGTAATTTAATGGGCGGTTTGGCTTATCAGGACGCTGATTATGGCGGCTCTGATACTGGCGCTATTGTGGGTGCAGGTATTCGGGTATACGTCGTGCCGCAGTTTTCGGTTGGCGCAAACATCAGCAGAAGCTTTATCGGTGACTTAGATACCGACGAAATTGGCCTGAATGCGCGCCTGCAATTTTAACCGGACGTTTATGTAGTAAAAAGGGCGCTATATGCGCCCTTTTTTAATGAAGCCTAGCTATTGAGGGGGGTAAGGGTGATAGTCCCGCTATCGTCTTTATAACTAATCTACGCAGTGAGTGTTGTTATAAGAAGTCTTTCTAACCTTTCAGGTAGTATTTGTTTTTGAGTGCAGAGTAATTCGATTCATTCCCTCAGATAATTGATACAGTCGAGGGCACATATGAATCGGAATTGGTCGTGGCTACGTACATAGGGAATGTTTTTTTGGTGCAACCTTGCGGCAATGCCGTAAGCAACGTAATTATTCGCAGCAATTTGTCGCGTCTTCGGCAGGCATATCAAGTCGTCATCTCAGCTTTGTCGAGTGCAATAAAACCGGTGTAAGTCGTAAAACCTTGATCCGTATATTCGAGGTGCTGGCTTTACAGCCGAGCCAGGAAGATATTCTATTGCAATTGGCGGGTTTCTCGTCGCAGCGCTCGGCTTCCAATAAATTGGAATTTAATGAAACAGTGCCCTGGGCTATTGGCCAAGTTCTTGATGTGTATAGCCCGTACCCCGCGTATTTACTGGACCAATACCTTAATGTTCTGGCGATGAATAAAGTGTCCAAATTGTATTTGGACCACATTAATATCAGCTTGCGCAATTTTAATGGCGTGCCTAATCTACTGCTGTCGTCGGTTGATCAGGCTAGTTTAAGGCCCTATTTGCGAAATTGGGAGGAAGTGGTGCGAAGCTTGATTTGGCGTCTCCGTCATCATGCGCGACGATCACCGGACCCTGAGCCATTTGATGCGTTGGAGCGAGAGGCCGCAAGCCATGCCAATGTTCGTGAAGTTTTACGGCTTGATCCTAATGAACGCGTGTTGCATGGAATTGATAATGTGGTGGTGGGGCGCGGAAGCGCTAGTGTTGAATTTACCCATATCACCAGTAGCTTACACGGCACGCTTGAAAACGGTCACTCACCAAAATTCTTTGTGGAGTCTTTTTTGCCAGCAAATGAGCATTCGGCACTGTTATTTGAACAATATATTGCCCGCTTCCCCGGCTTTCTTTCGGGCAACGTATAGTAACGTCTCGACCTTATTTTTCTTTCATTGCGCCTACTCTATTAGGCGAAGGTATTTGCTTTAGCAGTTGCGCCGTAAACCCTCGCCCCTATTAGGGCGGGGATATAAGGCGTCCAGGCGCTAGCCTGGTGGGGTTTCTTGTTGCTCGATGTACTGCCGAAGCACTTCTATAGGCGCTCCACCGGCAGAGCAGGCAA
>NZ_BAABDM010000014.1:0-53730 GCF_039539625.1 Zhongshania borealis
TTGCCGACGCAAGCTGGCATAGTCAAATCGAAAAGCTGGACTACAAGGCGAGGCAAGCCGGAAAGCATCTGGTCAAAATTGACCAGTGGTTTGCCTCAACCAAAACCTGTTCTTGCTGTGGTGATAAGATTGAAAAGCTGCCTTTGAATATCCGAGTCTGGACTTGCGCCTGTGGCGCCGTCCTAGATCGCGATACGAATGCAGCGATTAACATTAAGCAGCAAGGTATTCTGAAGTTAAAAGCGACGGGGCTCGTTGTTTCTGCTCATGGAGGCCTGCGTAAGACCGGCACAGTGTCGGCAGCGGCCTAAGAAGTGAGAAGCCTCACCCTAGCGAAGCGTAGGGTGAGGAGAAGTCACACGGGTAAATTGAAGTCCGATCTGTCCGTCTTGGCTCGAGGTGTTTGAACAATGCAATACACGGCACGCTATTCTAGCCATATAAAGGCTACTCCCGCTCAGGCGTGGGCGTGGATGACCTCAGTGGAGAGTATATCGAAGGAGATGTCACCCATTCTGCGGATGACAATGCCCGCCGGCGTAAAGGATCTACAATCGATTTCCTTTGAATCGGGTAAGCCGTTGTTTCGTAGCTGGTTTTTACTCTTCAAAATATTACCATTCGATTTTTCAGATTTTACACTTGAAAAAATTGAGCCCGAGATCAGCTTTGTTGAGCAATCGACAATGGGTTCAATGCGCAGTTGGCGTCACGAGCGCCGTGTTGAACCGGCAAATGGAGGCTGCCTGCTAATAGATGAGCTTACATTTGAGCCCCGTTTCGCCGGATGGCTTGCCAATAAATTTGTGGGTATATTTTTTAGTCATCGCCATCGTCAGCTGCTTAAGTATTTGGGGCATGCCGAGATGGCGTAGTGTGCATAATTTCTTAACGAAGGCGAAATATGTCGTGTTTAAGTTTTGGTGAGCGCACAAGGCTTTTTGGCTGCACGGGAGAAGGGCGTGAAAACGAATGAAAATTTAACTGCGCTTTTGTAAGGGTTATGTATCTGGCGACCTATTTTAGGTCGCCTAGACCGATACTAGTGTCGAGTTAATTTGTCGAGTATGCCCATGGCGAAAGCTGATATCACGAATGTCAGGTGAATGATTACGTACCAGAATAATTTGTCGTTATCTATTTTGTCGGCATTCATAAATACCTTCAAAAGATGAATTGAGGAGATAGCGACAATGGACGCGGCGACTTTATTTTTTAAACTGCCGGTATCGAGTTTACCCAGCCAGTTTAATTTATCGTCCCCTTCTTCAAGGTCGATTTGTGATACAAAATTCTCATAGCCAGAGAACATCACCATCACCAGGAGGCCGCCAACCAGTGAGATATCGATTAGCGATAATACGACTAGAACCAAGTCCATCTCGGAGGTTTCAAAGACGTGCGGTAGTACGTGGATGATTTCTTGGAAAAACTTGATGGCCAGAGCTAATAGAGCCAAGCTCAAACCCAAATAAATAGGGGCCAGCAGCCAGCGGGCGGCATAAAGCAGGCGTTCAAAAGCTTTTTCTAACATTGATCTAAAACCTTGTTTATCGAGTGAGTATTCAGGGTGCTATTGTAGGTGAATCGTCTGATCAAGCGGAAGTGAATATTGTGCTAACAAGCTACGGTTGTATGTGGGCGAGGGCTATACATGCTATTGATCTAAGCGCGCTGCCGACAGCGCTGGTTTATTCTGTTAGATGCGTTAGAATTAGATCAAATATTAGTCAATTTCCGGGGCGCCACAGTGGATGCCATTTCCGCTTCCTCAGTTAGTCCGATAAACCGTCCGCATTCCGGTGTGGTCGGTAGCGTACAGCTGCGTTCCCAGCCGGCAGTGCAGGGTTTGCAGGCGCCTGTACCGGTCAAAAGCCTCCAGCCTCGTCCAATAACTGCGCCAGCTGAGAACGACAGCCAAAGTCGGAGCTTGGTAAAGTCAGATCCTAATTTATCAATATTTGCGGATAGCGGTGTGTCACCGGCCCGTTTGGCGATATTGTCTTCTCCTCGCTTGTATATAGCCGAGGCTGAACAGGGTGACGATGGCGTGGTGTATAGCGTGAAAGGCGCTTTAACTGGCCGGTCAGGTGATTCCACTGCGCCCGATAGTGTGGCTGAAGACGACGGTGGTGATTCTGCGGTCGCTGCCCCTGCAAGAGGCGTTGAGTCGGCGGCGAAAAAAGCGGAAGAGCAACAAGTACAGACCGAGATCCAAGAATTGGCGGCTCGTGATCGCGAAGTGCATAGTCACGAGCTGGCGCATTCTGTGTCGGGTGGTCGCTACGCTGGTGCCCCCAGTTATGAGTTTGAGCGTGGGCCAGATGGCAATACCTATGCTGTGAATGGTGAGGTGAGTATTGATATTGCCCCCGCGGCGACGCCTCAGGCAACGATTGATAAAATGCAGATAGTTAAGCAGGCGGCATTGGCGCCTGCTGAGCCAAGTAGTCAGGATCGCCAGGTGGCGGCAGAGGCTGCGAGAATAGAAGCTGAAGCGCGCCGCGAGTTGGCTGCGAGTTCGCTTGAGGATGGCGACGGTAGGAATCGCAGTCAGAGCTTGGCATCAGCAGCTGACCGCAGCCTTGCTTCTGAAATTGATACGGCTAAGTTTGCTGAGGTAGATATTAAGGCGCAGCGTCTGAGCAGTTTGTATAGCACGCACAGTAGCTCCATTGAGCGCGAGCCATTAAGCTTGCTTGATAGCCGAGCATAATTAGTCAGCTAACTCGTTTTGACATAAAAAAGCCCGCTTAAACGCGGGCTTTTTTATGTGTCTAGCCTTTTGGCGCAGCGCTTCGGCCGCGGTTGCCGCCGCCGGGTCGACCACGGCGACCTGCGGGCTTGGCTGCAGGGCGTTGACCGTCACGGTGCTCTACCCGGGGACGGTGGGGGCGGGAGTTGCTGGGCGCGCCTAGTCGAGACTCCGGTAGTGGATTTACTGGCGTAAAACCCTCGGGAATTTCGCGGGGCAATATTTCCTTTATAAGGCGTTCAATGTCGGCCAGTAATTTAAACTCATCTGCGCAAACCAGTGATACCGCGTTACCTGTTGCACCAGCGCGGCCGGTGCGGCCAATGCGATGTACATAGTCCTCTGGCACATTCGGTAGGTCGAAGTTAACCACTTGTGGCAGTTGGTCTATGTCCAGACCTCGGGCGGCAATATCGGTTGCCACCAACGCGCGTACATCACCATTTTTGAATTCAGCGAGTGCGCGGGTGCGGGCGCCTTGGCTTTTATTGCCGTGAATTGCCGCCGCTTTGATACCGGCATTGTCTAGCTGGGTCGCTAAGCGGTTGGCGCCATGTTTGGTTTTGGAGAAGATGAGTACTTGCTGCCAGTTATTGCTGTTAATCAGGTGGGTTAGCAGTGCCGGTTTCTGGTTCTTATCAACAGGGTAAATACACTGGGTAACAGATTTGGCGGTAGTGACTTCCGGGCTAACTGAAATCTCTACTGGGTTGTTTACTAAGCCCTTGGCGAGCTGACGAATGTCACCGGAGAATGTGGCGGAAAACATCAGATTCTGGCGGCGCTTTGGCAGTACAGCAAGAATTTTACGGATATCGTGGATAAAGCCCATGTCGAGCATGCGGTCGGCTTCGTCCAGCACCAGAATTTCTAATTGGTTAAATTTCACTGCATTTTGATTGTACAAATCCAGAAGGCGGCCCGGAGTAGCTACTAAGATATCGACGCCGCGGCGCAGTTTGATCATTTGCGGGTTAATTTTTACGCCGCCGAATACCACCGTAGAGCGCAGGGGTAGGTTTTTGCCGTACATTGCCACGTTTTCGCCAATTTGGGCAGCGAGTTCGCGGGTTGGTGTCAGTATTAATGCGCGGGCTTGATTGGCATTGGCGCGCTCGCCACGAGACAGTAATTCCAGTATTGGCAGGGTGAAACCTGCGGTTTTACCGGTGCCGGTTTGTGCGGCAGCCATAACATCTCGGCCTTCCAGTACAGCGGGAATGGCTTGGGCTTGGATTGGTGAGGGGGTGTCGTAACCTTTTTCAGTTACCGCAGAAAGTATCGGGGCGGATAAGCCCAGGGAGGTAAAGCTCATAAAATCTATCATCTCATAATGTCGCGCGTCGCGGCGTGATGGCCGATGTCCTGATGACAGCGGGCGTGCAGCTTACGGGAAAAGCGGGTTTTGCGCTATAGATAGAAACCCTCAGTGCGACGGAATACCAGAGCTGGCGGGGTTTTGGTGGCCATTTTCGGTATTTATTGGCAGGCCATTTTGCTGGTGATTGATGCGGTGAATAGTGCAAGCCCTGCTCAAGTCCTTTAAACTCACGCCTCTTATATATGCAGCTCGATTTTATTCTGCGTATCGTCCCGAATCTGTTTAGCCAGAAGACCCAATTTAATGTCAGATATTAGCTTTCAACAGGAAGTGGCCAAGCGCCGCACCTTTGCCATCATCTCTCACCCTGATGCCGGTAAAACGACTATTACTGAGAAATTGATTCTACTTGGGCAATTAATCCAAGTGGCAGGAACAGTTAAGGGCAAAAAGAACGACCGCGCGGCAACCTCAGACTGGATGAGTCTCGAGAAAGAGCGGGGGATCTCGGTTACGTCCTCGGTTATGCAGTTTCCCTATAAAGGGCGCGTCGTGAACTTGCTCGATACGCCCGGGCATGAGGATTTCTCGGAAGACACCTATCGCACTCTGACGGCGGTGGATTCGGCGCTGATGATTATTGATGGTGCCAAGGGTGTCGAAGACCGAACCATCAAATTGATGAATGTCTGCCGTTTACGCGACACGCCCATTTTGGGTTTTGTAAATAAAATGGACCGTGATATTCGCGATCCCATCGAGTTGTTAGACGAGGTCGAGAGCGTGTTGGGTATTGCCGCGGCGCCGATTAATTGGCCCATCGGTATGGGGCGCGATTTTAAGGGTGTCTACAATATGTACACTGACACCATTCACGTGTTTCAGCCAGGTAAGGGTTCTGTGGTGGCTGAAGATATTCGCATTGAGGGGCTGGAAAGCGATGCCGCTCGCGCCTTGCTCGATGACGAGTATGAGAGCTTTCTTGAAGAAATTGAGTTGGTGCGCGGTGCAAGCCATTTCTTTGACCGCGAGGCTTATTTGGCCGGCAAGCAAACACCAGTTTTTTTCGGTACGGCATTGTCGAATTTTGGTGTGCGGGAAATGCTTGACGGCTTTGTTGAGTGGTCGCCAGAACCGCTTGATCGGCCTACTGATAGTCGTGAAGTTAGCGCTAAGGAAGAAACCTTTTCTGGCTTTGTGTTTAAAATTCAGGCCAATATGGATCCCAAACACCGTGACCGGATCGCCTTCATGCGTATCTGCTCGGGCACCTATACTAAGGGTATGAAAATGCGCCATGTGCGCCTTGGTAAAGACGTTAAAATTGTTGATGCGGTGAGTTTTTTGGCTGGTGATCGCGAGCTGGTGGAAGAGGCCGTGTCTGGCGATATTATTGGTTTACACAATCACGGCACTATACAGATTGGCGATACTTTTTCATCCGGAGAAAGTTTTAAATTTACCGGAATTCCGCATTTTGCGCCGGAGCTGTTTCGCCGGATTCGCCTGAAAGATCCAATGAAAGCCAAGCAGTTACAGAAAGGTTTGCAGCAGTTGTCGGAAGAAGGTTCGACGCAGGTATTTATGCCTCAGCGCAATAGTGATCTGGTGGTGGGCGCCGTTGGTAATTTGCAGTTTGAGGTGGTGAGCTATCGCCTCAAAGACGAGTACAAGGTTGAGGCCGTTTATGAGCCTGTTAACGTTTATACAGCGCGCTGGGTTGAATGTGATGACGCAAAGAAATTTGACGAGTTTAAGCGTAAGTGCGCCGAAAACCTTGCAATAGACGGTGGCGGCCATTTGACCTATTTGGCGCCAACCCGGGTGAATTTAGCCTTGACCGAAGAGCGTTATCCGGAAGTGCGTTTCCGCTCTACTCGTGAGCATTAATGTCATAAGCTTGCTATAAGCTGAACAGCAGTCTGAATTTTATTGGAATTTGCGGTGAAAATTACGCTATCCAAGGCTTGTTTGCGGGCTGTGCTGCCCTACAATAGATCTCACAAAACAAGTACAAACAATTATTTTTTATAAAACTAAGGGTTATCACCATGAAAATGAAAGCATTAGTTCTCGCCGTAAGCTTAATTGGTTTGAATGCTAGCGTAATGGCAGACGGCGGCTTTTTTAGTAAGCTGGGTTTGGGTGGCAGTGCTAAGTCAGAAGAAAAGGCAGAAGCTAAAGCTGATGCCAAAGTAGAAGCCAATGTTAATGTTGACACCAACCTTGATGAAAAGGCAGCCAAGATGAAGGCTGAAGGCTCTGCGAAAAGTGAGGCGATGATGGCTGCTGCCGCAGAGAAAAAAGCTGCTGCTGAGGCAAAGCGCGAAGAAGCCAAGGCTAAGCGTGAAGAAGAAAAAGCCGCTGCTAAAGCGCGTAAGGCAGAGCAAGAAGCGCAGGCCGAAGCCGATGCGCAGGCTCGTGCTGAAGCGCGTGCAGAAGCTAAGGCAAGTGCAAAAGCCTCTGTTGAAGAAAAGAAAAGCGCTTTGCGTAGCCTGACAAATATCAAGGTTGACGCTAGTGTAAAAGCGGGTGCTGAAGCAGAGTAATCTCGTTTTTAACTTGCTAGATTGAAGTGGAGCAAATGGCCGCCCGATAAGAGCTGCTGTATGTTCTGGTAAAAGCCGCGACCTTGTTCGCGGTTTTTTTATGGGCTGGTGACACGTAGGCTTACTTAATTGAGGGTAAATTAATGTAGGGGCGGCGATCGGTGTTGGCCGCTACGCCCTATAGCGTGGGTAGCCTCCGCGCGAGCGGAGGCGGGAGTGCTTAGTCTGAGGTGTTTGCCAGGCAAACCTCGAGTGGGAATAGTGGGTCGCCATCTTCTGACACGCTACGGCTGGCGTGTAGAGTTCTCTCGCCAAGTATTGTCTTGACGCTAACGGTGGTTACGCAAGAGCCTTCGCCGCCGCCAGATACCGTATAGCCAATATCGCAGTCACTGAAAGACGGCGCTAGCGGCTCTATTTCTACGCCACCAGTTACGTCACAGCTGGTAACGGCGCAAACCGTAACCGTTCCTGTGCCGGGCAGGTCGATGCCAATCGGGCCTGTTAGTGGGGTGGCGACACCCGCAAAGTAACTGTCAGATGAGGGCAGCTCAACGCATTTTTCAACGCTAATTGAGCGATCTATCGATGGGCTGCTGAGTGCGTCAGCGACGGAGCCCAATAGTCCCGCGTTGGCGGCGCCGGCCATTAATGCGGTGCTAGCAATGACTGAATTTACGATAGTAGATATTTTTCTTTTCATTTCTATTTCTCTCCATAGTGTTAGAAATTAATCATGTGACAGTTTCGAGTTGCTCTCTTGCCTGCCACCTATTATTTGTACCGCAAAACCGCAGTAATTATCTACCTTATTGTGTAATAGCATTTAATTGAGTGCATTAGTTAATTAAAGTGTATTAAAAACAGTTATTTAAATAGCTTAATATATTATTAAATGTGTAGTAATTTACGGTGCGTGTATTAGTGGTTGTGTCATGTAAGCGTAGATTGGTGTCGTTTTGCGAGTATCTGTTGGTGGGGAAAGTAGAGGGTGTGCCTCTGTGAGCTTGGTTTGAGTTGAATAACATGGGAGTGCATTGCTAGTGCGATAGACATTGGTGTCGGTCGGGGCTATGTTCAAACCACTAAGCGAGAAAACAGCTTGTGCTTGTGAGTTAGCGATATTCGTCCGCATGTTAGCGGGTATTTTGAGGTTGATTCCTGTGTGGCGGGGTTTTCGTCACCGCTATTAGCGGAGTGTTGCAGTGAATACGATATTCGATCAGGCGGTAGAGCGCTTGCGTGGTATGGGACAACTTGCAGGTATTAGTGATTCAGTATTGGCGGGTTTATCGCGACCGAAAGCGGTGATGTATGCCTCGCTACCAGTGCGTATGGACGATGGTGCCACCCAGTATTTTGATGCTTATCGCTGCCATTACAGTCAGTTGCTTGGGCCAAGTAAGGGAGGGATCCGCTTTCATCCTTGCGTTGATGACGCCGAGATGCGGGCGCTAGGTTTATGGATGACGATAAAGTGCGCCTTGGTTAATTTACCCTTTGGTGGGGCCAAAGGCGGTGTGGTTGTGGACCCTAAATCGCTGTCGCGAATGGAACTGGAGCGCCTTTCTAGGGCATATATGCGGGCGATGGCTGACTTTGTTGGGCCGGATCTCGATATTCCCGCCCCGGATGTTTATACCAACGAGCGCATAATGGGTTGGATGCGAGACGAGTACGAAGTCATTAATGGCGCTAAGTACCCCGCAGTGATTACTGGCAAACCCGTTAATTTGGGCGGCAGTGAGGGGCGATTTGAGGCGACTGGTCGCGGCGCATTCTATTGCATAGAATTCTTGCGCTGCAAGGAAGGTAAGCTACCTGTTGATATAAGTGTTGCGATCCAAGGCTTTGGTAACGCGGGCTATCATTTGGCGAGATTACTTGCGGCGGCGGGCTATAAGGTGGTGGCCTTAAGTGATTCGCAGGGCGGGATTTTTTGCGCCGAGGGATTGGATGTGCAATTGGTGCACGAGCGTAAAATGGTTACGCATCAAATAAATCCAAACTACCCAGAAGGTTCGGTGAGCAATTGCGAAAACTGTGACAGCTACCAAGCCATAAGCAATGCCGAGCTTTTGGCGATGTCGGTAGATATTCTTGTCCCTGCTGCGCTGGAAAATGCGATAAACAGTGATAATGTGGATGCTGTTGGCGCAAAATGGATAGTTGAAGTGGCCAATGGGCCTATTAGCCTGGATGCTGATGAAGCATTGTTTGCGCGGGATATTGTGGTGATCCCTGATGTTTTGGCTAATTCCGGTGGTGTGATTGTAAGTTATTTCGAGTGGGTGCAAAATCGCGCCGGTTACCCTTGGACCTTACTTGAGGTGCAGAGCCGATTAAAAGAAAAAATCGAATCTGCATTTGAGGGCTTGTGGCAGTATCAGCATCAGAAGGCGGGTATTAGCTTCCGTCAAGCCGCCTATGCCAAGGCGTTGGTGCATCTTGAAGATGTAATGAAAATGAAAGGCACCAAGGAATACTTTATTAACGGCGAGTGATTGCTCTTTGTCCGTCGTTATTATTTTCTAGCTATCTCAAAAGGATTGTTTATGTGGTTGCGCACGAGCTGTGAGATGAGCTTTGATATTTCTGTACCGACGCCATTTATTCTAATGCTGCGCTTGCGCAGCGGTCGCCAGCAATGGGTGGCGAGCGAAGAATATATGCTCAGGCCGATCATACCCGTAATGGAATTTACTGATGGTTATGGCAATTTGTGTCAGCGCTTGGTGGCGCCGCCGGGCCATTTTACGGTCTATACCTCCGCCGAAGTAATGACCGCTGATCATATGGATCAGTCACCGGGCGCGCCGTTTGTTGATATTGAATATTTGCCTGACGAGGTTCTCTGTTATCTCTTGCCTAGCCGCTTCTGCGAATCGGATCGTTTTGGTCAGATGGCCACTGCGATCGTTGCCGGTAAAGCGCTAGGCTATGATCAGGTTAAAGCGATCGAGGCCTGGTTGCGCGATACCATTCGTTTTGAGCCCGGTAATAGTGAGGTGCCGATTTCTGCGGTGGAGGTCAATGCAAGACAGTCTGGGGTTTGTCGAGACTTATCGCATTTAGGCATAGCGCTTTGTCGTAGCTTAAGTATTCCTGCGCGTTTGGTGGTGGGGTATATGTACGGGCTTGAGCCTATGGATCTGCACGCGTGGTTTGAAGCATATGTTGGTGGACGTTGGTATACCTTTGATGCCACCCAGTATGAGCTTCGTAGTGCTTATGTTGTTATCGGTTACGGGCGCGATGCGGCCGATGTTGCTATTTACAACCAGTTTGGGCCACCGGTTAGCCCGATAAACAAAGATATTCGCGTTCAGCTTCTTGAAAAACCTTACTCGTAAGTGCACGCACAGGTAGAAAAATGGCGTCGTTTTATTTGAGATGGCGCTGCGACTTAGCCATCTAGTCGCCTTCTTTCGCATCGAAGTTTTGCCCTGATCCGCTCCGTAATTATCGCAAGTGTAATCATCATGCGTGCTAATGCTTGGCGTTGACTTTCATTGGTCATCTGAGCGTTATTGTTCTGTCATTTTGAATGTCTACATTGGTAGCTCGGTATGCTGCCGCGGCAATTGTAATTAGCGCTGGGTTGCCATCCGAATAAATATCTTTGTATTCGGCGTAGAGCGATTGAGAATGAAGCGTTTTCGTATTTTGGTACTACACGACGGAAAACCTGGGCACCTTAGCCAGTCCTTGGGGCTTGCGCGAATGATCGAGAGCCGCTGTCTTCGATGTGAGTGTGAAATCGTCGTTGTGAAAGCAGTGCCTAGAATTAAATTATTAAATCGCCTCGCGCGCCGTTTGGTGATGTCGCCCACGCCGTTTTTGCGCAGTTTGGTATTTAGTTTATATCGGATTGAAAAGCGTGCGATTGAGATGATTGACCTGGTCGTGTCGTTTGGCGGCAACGTAGTGGCACTTAATATTGCCTTCAGTAAGCAGCTTGAAATTCCGAATGCATTGATCGGTAATAGTTATTCAATTCCCGAGCACGCGATTCGAGCGCACCTTAGTCTAAACGGTGAGTTGGGTGGCGGTAATGCGATTGCGACATCGGTGGTTCTGTGTCGTATTGATCAAGTGCGGTGCCAGCGCGCAGGACAAGAACTGCAAGATCAGGGACGTCCGCTTTGGACATTGCTTGTAGGTGGTGACGGCAGTGGTTATGACTATCACGATGCAGACTGGCATCGCTTGGGTGCTGGAATTCGGGCGCTCAGTGAGCAATATGGGATTCAATGGCTAATAAGCAGCTCACGCCGTACCGGTGCCGCAGCGACTAAGATTTTGCAGCGTTACATGGATGACGATGTTTGTCGCGCGGCGATATGGTACGAAGACGGTCATAGCGAACCCTTGGATGCCTTTCTTGGCGCAGCATCACGAATATTCTGCACAGAAGACAGCTTGAGTATGGTGTCTGAAGCCGTGGCAATGGACAAGCCCGTGGTTAGTTTGCGCCCAACCGAAACATTGCCGACCAGTACTCATGGCAAAGCGATTAATTACATGGCAAAAATTCAATTGCTAGAGCGTGTTGATATTAACGCCATGGCTCAATACCGGTCTAATTTTACCGCACCAAAAAAATCGTATAGCGCTCATCTAGACGATATATTTTACCGCATTGTCGCCCTCGGCGCGGTCACTGAAATGCTGCCGCAGTCGAGTGATCGCATTGCTAGCAAAAGTGCAGCTATGCCGATTTAAGTGGTGCTTGCTTGATGCCGGCGCCGGCATGCCTGACAATACCGGCCTTATTTAGGAGTGGCCGGAATTGTGAGCAACGTTAGCAATAAATCACTGCGCTTGGATCGTTACTTGGCGAGCGTCACCGACTATTCGCGCAGCGATGCTAAAAAACTGATTAAAGCCGGCGAGATAACGGTAGACGGCGTAGCTATACGTGATCCCGGCCAAACCGTCGCGCTTGATGCTGTGGTGAATTTAAGCGGTCATTCCCTGCGGACTGTTGGCCCGCGCTATATTATGCTAAACAAGCCTCAAGGTTATATCTGCGCCGCGCGGGATCGCCGTCACCAGACTGTATTGGATTTGATGGAAGAGGATAACCCTGAGCGCTTGCATGTGGCAGGCCGTCTCGATATTGATACCACTGGGTTGGTTTTGCTTACGGATGATGGTAGCTGGTCCCACGCGGTGACCTCGCCACAGCGCAAATGTTGGAAAAGTTACTACGTGGAAACGGCTGAAGTGATTACTGAGCAAACACAAGTGCATTTTAGCCGCGGGGTGTTTTTGAAAGATGATACGGCCCGCACTTTACCCGCAGAATTAGAATTATTGGGAGAGCGGGTGGCCCGTCTGAAAATTTGCGAAGGTCGCTACCACCAGGTGAAGCGAATGTTTGGCGCTGAAGGAAATTTGGTCACCAGTTTGCACCGCGAAGCGATTGGCGAAATTGTTCTCGACCTTGATTTGGCCGAAGGTGAATATCGCTATCTAACGGCAGCCGAAGTCGCCAGTGTGCAAACGTAGCCGCGCGACAATTAGTCCCGTCAATTTACAATGAGATAGCAATGAGCAGCGAGCAAAACAATACTGCCGGATCTGATACCGCATTGATGGCCTTGTATCAGCAATTTCCTGTCGCGCCAACGCCGCTGTGGTGGTTTGCCGATGAGCATGTGGCGGCAATGCCGCTGCCAGCGGTCGGCGCAAATTGGCTCAGTTTTAGCAACCGCTGCGATATAGCGGAACAATTGCGCCGCGCAGGCTATGTGGTTGAGCTGGGTGATTTTGTCATGCCTGCAAATGCGGAACCGCCGCAAACGGTGTGCTATCGCGTATCGAAAGAAAAAGCCCTAGTGCATTATTTAATAAATCAGGCCTTGGCGATATTGCCCACTGGCGGCAGTTTGCTCTTGGCTGGTCACAAGAATGACGGCTTGCACAGCTACGCAAAAAAAGCTGCCGCGCTGGTTGGCGCGAGTGCCGAAATTAAAAAGCACGGCGGCGCGGCGTATATCGCGACCATTGTAAAGCGCGCGGTTCCGAGTGGTGTATTGCCAGACCAGCACTATACCGAAATTCAGGAAATTGCTCAGTCACCTACCCTGTATAGCAAACCGGGTATATTTGGCTGGCAGAAGCAAGACCGGGGTAGCGCGTTATTGATCGAGCAGCTGCCGGCATTTTTGACGGGCTTTAAACAAGCTCCGGCGAGCTTGGTTGATCTTGGTTGCGGCTATGGCTTTATAGCAGTGAAGGCTGCAGCTCAATTGCCGGGCGCCAATTGGTTACTCACCGACAATAATGCGACCGCCTTGTTGGCGGCGCGAAGGAATTGTGAAGCGCAGGGGATTAGTGCGCAAATTGAACTAGCCGATTGCGCGTCTGGTTTGAACGGCCCCTTTGAAGCGGTGTTGTGTAATCCGCCTTTTCATAAAGGCTTTGCGGTTGCCGGGTCACTAACCGATCAGTTCATTGTGGCGGCGCACCGTTTGCTAAGCCGCCAGGGGCGGGCCTTATTCGTCGTAAATCAGTTTATCCCGCTGGAGCGTAAAGCAATTGGCATATTCGCTAACGCGGAAATATTGATCGAACATGATGGCTTTAAAGTCGTTAGTCTCAGCAAATAAAGAGTGACGCTAGCGCCACTCTTTAGGTTTGTTAGCCTTCGTTTATGGCGTTGTCAGTGTTGCCATTTGCAGGCTCGCTCGGAAGTTGGGGCTTTAATAATTCTTCAGGCAATTCATCCACGCTCGGAATTTCGTCAATTGCACCATCGCATGCGCTCCCTGCGTAAATAGCCCGTTTGAGTAAACCCTGTGCTAACAGCGATAGGCCGCCGGTGTAGATCGCCGCACCGGTAGATAATCCTGAGGTGAACATCCCAGATGGATCGGCGACTATTTTCGGTTTGCTGAAGGTGCCGCCAAGTCTGACTAAGCCTGCGGCAGCGCCAACGTTGATGCCGACGCCGGTGCGGGCGATGGGTGACACGCCAAACAAAAGTTGTTCTTTGCCGAGATCTAAATTGCCTGTGCCGATAATTTTGGTTTGAGCCGTTTCCAGTGCGATGCCGTCATCGCTGATAAATTTACCGCTTTTACCGTCAAAGTGAATAGCGATGCATTCTATGTCGGTGCTGGTTTTCTTTTCGGAAAAGGGATTCAGCTTATCAATGGTTTCGCTTAGTACGTCGGAACCGATCAAGTTAAGCGCGTTGCCCTGAGCGACTAAGTCGGTAATTTTAATATCTAATTTACCGTTCATATTTGCTGCTAACAGTTGCGGGCTGGCGCCTTGGCTGTTGATATTCAAGCGGATGCCGCCTGTGCCGCCGTTGATGCCGGCAGCTTTTTCGAGGCCGAGTTTTCCGTAATCTTCGCCGTCCATGCTGAGTTTAAGTGTGAGGCTCGGTTGGCTCTGCTTGGCGTCTAATTTCAGGCGCAAGGTGGCATCACCGCCGTCAAAATTGATAGTCGTGTTCTTTAAGTTCAAGACGCCGTCTTGCAAGCTAGGTTTGAGCTTGGCGCTTTTGATAACAGCGTAGCCGGTGTCTATGTCTTCAAGCGCGATGCTGATGTTCGCGTTTAAGGTTTGCATAGCGCTAAGGTCGATCGGATCTTTGCTGATTAATTTTTTGCCCTTTTTCGCTGCTGGCGTTTCTGGCGTGGCGCTATTTGACGTGCTGGGGTCGTTGAGAAAAGTCAGATCAATTCCCTTTAGTGTAATGTTGCCGCCAAGTTCGGGGAGCTGTTCCTTGGCCGCGAGGGCGTATTGTAAATCAAACGCCGTATTCTGTTCGCCTAGGCGTGCATTCCCCTTGGCGATATAGCGGTCGGCATGGGTTTGAACGGCAGCGGTGATGTTGATTGCACCAGCCTCTTGCCAGGGCAGCTGGGCGAGCTGCCAAAGGGTTTTGCTGTGGTCGGCGTTGGCCGTCACTTCGAGGTCGGTGTCGGCCATGCCGTTCACATTGAGCTGGCCTTTAATTGCAGCGTTTAAACCCTGCTGGCTGATGTTTACATTAACCGCGAGATCGGCTGAGTCGGTGATTTTGGCGAGGGGTTTTGCGTTAATGTCAGCGTTGAAATTAGAAATTTCTCGGCCATTAGCTAATTCAGTTATGCTCGCGGCGGCGAGCGTAAGCTGGATGTCATCTTTTATAAGGATATCGCTGCTGAGTTCTTGCAATTGCCAGCCTGCGGCATTGAGGCTGCCCACGTTTAGCTTAAGGGCGACTTGGGTGGTGTCTAGCCAGGACCAATCTATGGGGCTCTCGGTAATGTCTTTGTCGTTAGCCTTGATGTTTGCCAGATCTTGTTGGGGAGCTTCGGTGGCTGGACTTGGGGTGAGCTTGTCAATGTTAAATGATTTGGCTTTAAGGTCACCGCGAACCGCAGATGTGTTCGCATCGATGCTTATGGCCCCGCGCACTTCCTGGTCATTGAGTTTTAGTATGATGTCGGTGAATTCGTAATTCGGGTTAAGGACCAGTTTGCTCGAAAGTTTTATGCTGGGTATGTCTGGGATCTCGGTGTTGGCTAGCGCTGCCAAATTATCTGCGCTGCGTAGATCGAGGTTAAAGCTGAATTCACTGCCCGACAGTTTGGGCGTAAGAACCAGCTTACCCTCGCTGTTAAAGTCAAAATCCTGATGCGTGAGTGCCAAGGAATAGCCCAGTAGGCCGCTGTTTGGATCGAACAGTGTAATGTCGCTTTTCAGTTCAAAGTGCTGCTCTTGATAGTCGAGCCCAATATAAAAGTCGCCATTGCCAGCGTCGACGCGTTCACCGCTGACCTTCGGCAGGTAGATGCTACGTTCAGTACCGGCTTTGTCGCGCCATAGCAAATTAACTTTATTGATACTAATCCGGTTGAAATTGAAGTCGCCGGGAAGTGTAGGCATTGCAGAGCTGGCGTCTGGTTCTGGGCTGGGCTTGCTGTTCGCGAGTAGTTTCGGGCTTATCCAGTTAAATTCACCAGCCTCATTTTGTTCGAGGCGAATATTTAATGACTCCGCTTTTAGTGTCCAAAACGGTTTGTCGCCAAAGGGATTCTCGGTGAGTGCTACGCTAATATTGGCTAGGCTGAGCAACGCGGGCCGAGGCCATTCGGGATTATGGATTTCAAGGCCGTCGACTTCAAATCGTAGTGGATTTAGCTGCGAGCGTATGTCGCCGATATTGATCTCTAAGCCAGCAAAGCGCTGGGCGCCGCTGTTAATAAGCCCGCGTAATAATTGCGGTTGAACTAAGACGATGCTGACGGTGATGACGACAAGCGTGATGACGATGCCAAAGGTGATGAGAGTTTTCTTTATCATGTAATGGTTTTAAGCTCGTACCGAATAATTGTAGTGACTACGATACCATGTTTAGCTGGCGCGCTGGCGTTTGCTCGCTGCTGAGTGCTAGGTAATGGCACGGGTTAAGGCTAGTTTTGATAAGGTAAGGGTGGTGTGAGTGTATTGGCAGGGCGAGCTACAAGGTGGGATTTTACTTCGGCGATACAAACGGTTTCTCGCTGATGTAGTTTTAGACAGTGGTGAAGAGGTGACGGTGCATTGTCCCAATACTGGGGCCATGACCGGTTGTGATGTGCCGGGCAGTCGGGTGTGGATGTCGGTAAGCGCAAATCCCAAACGGAAATACAGTATGACGTGGGAGTTGTTGGAAACAGCTACTGGCGCGAATGTGTGTATTCACTCCGCGCTTGCCAATGACTTAGTCGACGAAGCACTGCAAGCGGGCGGCATTTCTGCCTTGGCGGCGTATCCGAACTGGCAGCGTGAGAAAAAGCTCGCCTCGGGTAGTCGTATTGATTTTTACGCGCCTGCCGCGGGTGAATTGCCTGAATGCTATGTAGAAGTAAAGTCGGTAACGCTCGACTGCGGCGGCGGTCTCGGGGCGTTTCCTGATGCGGTGAGTAAGCGTGCGAGTCGGCATATTGAGGATTTGCTCGAATTGCGCCGCCAAGGTGCGCGGGTTGTACTGCTGTTTGCTGTGCTGCATGAAGGGATTCAGCGGGTGATGCCTGCCGCGCATATTGATCCTGTTTATACGAGAACCTTGCAAGCTGCATTTGGCACTGGTTTGGAGGTCATTGCCTACAGGGCGGAGATTACGCTAGAGCAAATGGTGTTAACTGCGCCACTAACGGTCGAAATTTAATCTAGTGTGCGCAGCACGATCATACCGTTGGTAACGTGAAAGGGAATTGGCTCGAGCGCTTTGCCCATGCACGGTCCGGCTACGCAGTGGCCATTTTCAATGATAAATAAGGCGCCGTGCGTTGTGCATTGAATTAGGGAATCGTCGTAGTCTAAAAACTGATCTTCCTGCCAATTTAGCTCAATGCCCAAGTGCGGGCAGCTATTGCGATACACGTAAATCTCGCCCCGGAGGTGGACCGCAAAAACGCTTTGTTCAGCAAATTTAAAGCCTTTGGAGCCGGGGTCGGAAATTTCCTTGATGTGACAAAGTTCATGCATAGTATTTAATTTCGATGGTTAATTGCCTGAGCTGTGCGCGACTAAAGCGGTGATCGTGGTAGCGGCGCATCAACAGGCTCAATCAGCCGATTGTCGCCTTCACTTTTAAATGCGTGGCGGATTGCTGGCAGCATTCTGTCGACCGCATCGCGGCCTTCCTGAATTGCCTCGGCAGCGCTACTAAACTCCATTAAGCCAATATGTCCGAGTCGCGGCCACAGCATGATGTCGGCAGGTTCGCCGGCAAGTCGGCTGCGGGTGATCCGATCCTGCATAATATTGATGGCGCTCATCATTACCGCGATTGTACCGGGCGGCTCAGGCTTTTTGTCCTCATCGCTAGTGCGGAAATTGCTGGCAGCCTCTTTTACTGAGGCTGCAAAGCGACTAAAGGCGGCGCCGAGGAAGGGGTCCTCGCCTTCATCTTCATTCTCGTCTTCTAAAATTGGCAGCTCTTCTTCGGCTTCCTCCTCCTCGGCAATTTCCTCGGCTTTTGCTGCCTTGGCGTTGCTAATGACTTTTTGGCGGCCAACGAGGTCGCTGTTGAGATCAACGCCAATAATAATGTCAGCGCCCAGGGCGCGACATACCGATACGGGTACCGGATTTACCAAGCCGCCGTCAACTAGCCACGAGTTGCGAAACGGTACCGGTGATAGTATGCCAGGGATCGCCATGGAGGCGCGTACGGCGTCCCATAGCGGGCCGCGTTGTAACCATACTTCACGACCGCGAACTAAGTCGGTGGCGACGGCGGCAAAAGGTAGATCTAAATCTTCGATGTTGGGGTTGCCGTACTCGCGGGAAAAAAACTCGATGAGCCGCGTTGCCTGGGCTACGCCGCCGGTCGCGCCAAGGCTCACACTCATATAGTGCAGTACTTGGGTTGTGCTTAGGGACTGGATCCAGTGCTCAAAATGATCTAGTTTTCCGGTGAGGTAGCAGGCGGCAATAATAGCGCCAACGGAGGTACCACAGAGGATGTCAGGACGAATGCCCAGCTCGCTAAGCCGCTGAATGACGCCGATGTGGGCCATGCCGCGTGCCGAACCACTACCTAGGGCGAGGGCGATTTTCTTTTCGTGTCCAGTGGACTCGTTCACGTATTCCTACTCCAGAATTTCAAGTCAGTTCGTTTGGCGTTAGTATGATGCCATGAAGCTTCAATACCTTAAACCGCTTGAATAGTATGCGCCCATGATAGATACAACAGTAAGTACTGATTTAGTTATAGGGCGCGATGATTCCGCCAATGAGCTGATTGGTGGCATTCCTGTGCATCGGGCAATTGTTGCACCTTTATCCGCGTTGCGCGCCGATGCTGCAAAAGCGGGTTTTGATTTGCGCCTAGTCAGTGGTTACCGAAGTTTTGATCGCCAGTTAGTGATTTGGAATGCCAAGGCAAGTGGTACGCGGGCGGTATTAGATAGCGCTGGTGTGCAGCTAGACATAAATACTTTATCTGAATCCGAACTGATTAACGCGATTATGCGGTGGTCGGCGCTACCCGGCGCGTCACGACACCACTGGGGGAGTGACATTGACGTCTATGATGCCGCTGCCGTCGGCGCTGATTACGCCGTGCAGTTAACCCCTGAAGAGGTTGCGGATTCGGGTGTCTTTGGCCCCATGCACCAATGGTTAGATCTGCAGTTTCGCAATGGTGGTGGCCATGGTTTTTTTCGGCCCTACGGTGAGGATCGTGGAGGGATCGCGCCGGAGCGCTGGCATCTAAGTTATGCGCCTTTAGCTGCAAAGTGTGAATTGCTCGCGAGCCCAAGTTTGTTATATGAGGTATTAAGTGTCGTGTCGGATTTATGTTTGCGAGAGAGCGTGCTGCGCGAGTTTACAAAGCTCTACGCACGCTATGTCGCGGTACCGGTGTCTTGTTATCCACCGGAGTATATTGCGGGATTAATGAATAAGGTTGATGTATGAGTGCTGCAGTGAATGATTTGTGGCTTGCGATGACACGTGAGGCGCGGGAGTACGGCCGTAACGAGCCGATACTCGCAAGTTTTTATCATGCCAGTATTTTGAACCACGACAGTTTTGCTGATGCATTAAGTTTTCATATTGCGGCTAAACTCGGCTGTGATTCAGTTCCAGCGATGCTGATTCGCGATGTGTTCAGTGAAGCCTTTTTGAGTGATCCAACGATTGTTAGCTCAGCGGCGATGGATATTCGCGCGCACTTTGATCGCGACCCGGCTTGTGATCACTATGGGATGCCATTTTTGTATTTTAAGGGTTTCCAGGCAATTCAGGCTTATCGCATCGCGCATTGGTTGTGGGTCCAGAAAAGAGTATCGCTGGCACTATTTTTGCAAAATCGGATCGCTAGTGTATTCGATGTAGATATTCATCCGGCGGCAGTAATTGGCTGCGGGGTAATGGTAGATCATGCTACTGGTCTGGTCATTGGTGAAACGGCGGTCGTTGGTAACAATGTTTCTCTGTTGCATTCGGTAACCTTGGGTGGTTGTGGTAGTGGTCCCGGACCTCGACATCCTCAAATTCGCGATGGTGTGTTAATCAGTGCGGGTGCGAAATTGCTTGGTAATATTGTTGTTGGCGAAGGGGCTAAAATTGCCGCAGGAAGTGTAGTGCTTAACAGCGTTGCGCCACATTCTACGGTTGCAGGAGTGCCAGCGAAGCAGGTGGGTGTTTTATCTGTCGATTTGCCAGCATTAAACATGGATCAATATATCAACGATGAAGTCTAACGCTGCAGCTTATTAGGCTCAGTAATATTAGAGTGCATCTGTTATATTACAAGATATAGAGGTCGCACAACTATTAAAGGGAGGTGCTTGTGAGCGTTAAACTATTAGATAATAAGGCGTTTTACGGCTTTAGAGTACGCCGTACCGTAGCAGGGAAGTTGTACCAGGAATATTTCTCGCTAAAGAATGGCGGTACGCGACTGGAAGGAAAGTTGAAAAGCGAAGTTGAAAAACAGGCGAAGATGCGTGACCAGGCGCTTGAAACTGAGCAGCGTCGTTATCTTGAGGAAACGAAAGAAGATCGCTGTTTTAAAAGCGACGGTACGGTACGCGGAATTAGCTATTTACTCAAAACTGAAAAGAGCGGAAATTTAACGCCGATTTTTCAGGTTGGCGTAGCGTCTAAAGTGGAGAAGAAAACAGTGTGCACCAGTTTTTCTTTGAATGCCCACGGTAGTGATGACGCTTGGCATAAGGCGGTTGAGGCCTATTCCAAACACAAGTCGATTCATAAAAATTCGAAGTTGTATCAGCGCTTATTGAAGGCGATGCCCCAAGTTGGTTGATTTCTAGTATTGAATTGAGCGTGCGAAATGCACAAGGATGGGGCTGCGTGCCCCTTTTTTTTATCTTTTAATCCACGAAATTAACTCGATGCGAGCCTTTTGTTTCACATGCACGGTATTTGAATCGGAAAGTGAAATTAATTTCGGAAATAAATTTTTACGAAAGAAGGGGAGTGGGGCCTTAAATCGGCCCCGTGTGGCATTTAGCCTTTGTACGCTGCTGCCGCTTTCATGACTTCTGCGCGAGCTTCTTCGCTGCCTGCCCAGCCATCAATTTTTACCCATTTGCCTTTTTCGAGATCTTTGTAGTTCTCAAAGAAGTGCTCAATTTGTTGAATGAGCAAAGGTGGAAGATCTGAAGGTTCTTTCACATCTTTGTACAGCACAGAAAGCTTGTCGTGGGGAACGGCTAATAGCTTTGCATCTTTACCTGCTTCATCGCTCATGTTCAAAATGCCGATGGGGCGAGCGCGAATTACGGAGCCAGGAACAACAGGGTAGGGAGTTACAACCAGTACATCCAGAGCGTCGCCATCTTCAGACAATGTGTTGGGGATGTAGCCATAGTTTGCTGGGTAGAACATTGGCGTGGCCATGAAGCGGTCGACCATCAGCGCGTCATAGTCTTTGTCAATTTCATACTTGATTGGGCTGCTGTTGGCAGGAATTTCGATGGCAACGAAGATGTCGTTAGGCAGGTCTTTACCGGCCGGGATTTGCGTGTAGCTCATGACGGGCTTCCATTTAAGAGAGTAGTTAGGATTGAAAACTGGGCAGATTATAAACTGTGTGGGGTGTTATTGCCAAAGGTAGAAAAAGGTCGGCTACTACCGGGGTGGTAACCGACGAGGGGGGGGAGACTACCTATTGACGCTAGATCGACTGATTGGCGATTTAGCGGTTAAATTTGAACTTGAACCAAGTCGCCTTCGGTGCGGACTTGGTAGCAGGGAATTGAAACGGATTGGTCTTCGAGGCAGTTACCCGCTTCGAGGCTAAAATGCTGTTTGTAGATTGGCGAAGCCACGACAAGTGTGCCTTTTAAACTGCCGACTATGCCACGCGAAAGCACGTTGGCGTTGCTAAAAGGGTCCTTGTTCGCCAGTGCGTAGACTTTGTTGTCTACCCGAAAGATAGCAACCTGGGTTTCGTCAACCAATGCCGCTACGCCGGCATTGGGTAATATGTCGTCAAGATGGCAAACAGTGGTCCAAGGCATAAAGTGTTCCTCTAATAAGGCGTATTGAATCGCGGATATTGAATGTCGCGATTCAGCATTGGTCTAAGCTTAGGCGACGGCAATTAGGTCGCTGTCAGCAAGTTTTTCTGCATCGGTGGCTGGACGAATCTGACCGCGTTCTTGAATAAATACGATTTCCTTGTCGCTGCTGTCGGCATTCACAAAGCTGCGGAACTGTTTCACTTTCTCTGGGTTTTCAACAGTGGTTTTCCACTCACATTGGTAAGTGTCGACAACATGATTCATTTCCGCTTCAAGTTCGCCGCAGATTCCTAGGGAGTCGTCAATGATGACCTGACGCAGGTAATCTAAGCCGCCTTCGAGGTTTTCCATCCAGACAGAGGTGCGTTGCAAGCGGTCGGCGGTGCGCACGTAGAACATGAGGAAGCGATCTATGTACTTCAGCATGGTGTCGGTGTCGATGTCTGAGGCAAACAAATCTGCGTGACGGGGCTTCATGCCACCGTTACCGCAAAGGTAGAGATTCCAGCCCTTTTCGGTTGCGATAACACCGACATCTTTACTTTGCGCCTCTGCGCATTCGCGGGTACAGCCCGACACTGCCATTTTTAGCTTGTGCGGTGAGCGTAGACCCTTGTAGCGGTTTTCTAGGTCAATGGCTTGCCCGACGCTGTCCTGCACGCCGTAGCGACACCACGTGGAGCCCACACACGATTTTACGGTCCGTAAAGACTTGCCGTAGGCATGGCCAGACTCAAAGCCAGCGGCAATGAGCTCGGTCCATATCTTGGGTAATTGGTCGAGGGTGGCACCAAACAAGTCCACGCGTTGGCCACCGGTAATTTTGGTGTAGAGATCGTATTTTTTGGCGACTTGACCTACCGCAATGAGTCCGTCTGGGGTGACTTCGCCGCCCGCCATGCGGGGTACAACGGAGTAGGTGCCGTTTTTCTGGATGTTTGCAAGGTAGCGGTCGTTGGTGTCTTGCAGGCCAGCAAGACTGGGTTCAAGAATATAGTCATTCCAGCAAGACGCCATGATCGACGCTGCGGTGGGTTTGCAAATCTCGCAGCCGTGGCCACTTCCGTGTTTCTCCAATAGCTCATCAAAGGTTTTAATATGCCCGACTTTGACCAAGTGAAAGATTTCTTGGCGAGTGTAGGGAAAGTGTTCGCAAAGATCGGTGTTAACTTCAACGCCCATCTTGGTCAACTCTGCGTTTAGCACTTGGCCGACCAGTGCGGTACAGCCGCCGCAGGTCGTGGCTGCTTTAGTGCAGGCTTTTAGGTCGCCAACAGTCATTGCGCCGCCTTGTACTGCAGCGCATAAGTCGCCCTTGCTAACATTATTGCATGAGCAAATTTGGGCAACGTCGGGCAGGGCATCTACACCCAAGCCAGCACCTGCGCTGCCATCTAAGCTTGGCAGGATCATGCTCTCGGGTTGCTCGGGGAGCGTAATTTTATTGAGTGCAAATTGAAGCAGCGTTCCGTAGTCGTTGGCTTCCCCGATGAGTACCGAACCCAGTAGGTGTTGACCGTCGCTACTGACCACGATTTTTTTGTAAACTTCGGCTTTTTCGTCAATAAAAGTGTAGCACTTCGCGCCGGGGGTGCTGGCGTGGGCATCGCCGATAGAGGCAACATCTACGCCCATCAACTTGAGCTTTGTACTCATGTCGGCGCCTGTAAAGGCCTTTTCTTCGATACCACCTAATACATGATCTGCGGCGACGCGCGCCATATCCCAGCCTGGCGCGATCAAACCATAGATGCGACCGCCCCATAAGGCGCATTCGCCAATAGCATAGATAGCAGGATCAGAAGTGCGGCAGGCGTTGTCGATAACGATGCCGCCGCGCTCGCCTACGTCGAGTTCGCACTGTCTAGCCAAGGCATCCTGGGGGCGAATTCCGGCAGAAAAGACCAGAATATCGGTTTCGAGCTCGGCGCCGTCGGCAAACTGCAGTTTGTGCACGCAGTCGTCGCCATCAATAATTTGCTGGGTGTTTTTTTGCGTGTGCACTGACACGCCGAGGTCTTCGATTTTTCTGCGCAGCAGGGCGCCGCCGCCTTCATCGACTTGCACGGCCATTAGGCGCGGAGCGAATTCAATTACATGGGTTTTTAAACCTAAGTCCAAAATGGCTTTGGCTGCTTCAAGCCCCAGTAAACCACCGCCGACAACGGCGCCAACCTTGGCTGTTGCCGCCGCAGCAGTAATGGCTTCTAGATCTTCAATTGTTCGGTAAACAAAGCAGTTTTTACGATCGTGGCCAGGTACTGGCGGTACAAATGGGAAGGAACCGGTGGCCAAAATTAATTTATCGTAGCCGTATTCTACTCCTTTGTTCGTGCTAACCGTTTGTGCGGTGCGGTCAATGCTGATGACTTTTTCGTGGGTTAGCGCGGTAATATTGTTGTCGCTGTAAAAGCCGTCTTTGACCATGTTCAATGACGCAGCTTCGCGGGTTTCAAACCACGCGGTGAGGTGGACGCGATCATATGCAGGTCGAGGCTCTTCGCCTATAACTGTGATATCGAACTGCCCGCCTTGGCCGCTTTCAATAATAGACTCAATGAATTGGTGGCCGACGGGGCCATTCCCAATAATAAGTAAGCGTTGTTTGTCAGGCATGGTTACTTCCTTTAATACTTTTGGCTTGGCGCGTTGGCTGTCTGGGCGGCCTGTGCTGCATGTGGATACTGCTTAGATTTAGCAAGAGCTGTGCCATCGTTTTTGCTGCATATTAAGGCATTGATTTTAAAAGGGTATTACAAAGTTGGGCGCCAAAATAGTGCGGAATTCGCGGTGTTTGATAATCGCTTTGCGGGATTTGCTGGGGCGTTATGTCATATATTGGTGCGGATTGTTGAGGGGGTGGTGGCCACAGTATTGCGCCAAAACAATGCAAAGAAGTCGTTCTGGATCTACTGAATAAAAAATAAATCATAACTTACAATGGCTTAGGGTTTGCGCCCGAAATATGGGCGTGTGTTTGGCATAGGCCTTGCTGTTCCGTTGCAATACCTTTAAATGGCCATAACGGAGCTATTAATGTCTTCCTCGACTTTAAATGTGCTTGATCTCAAGCAAGAAAAAATTCGATTGCTTCACCTAAGCTGGTTTGCGTTCTTTCTAAGCTTTGTTGTGTGGTTTAACTTTGCGCCGATGTTGTCGTCGATTAAAGAAGCCTTTGATCTGACGAATCAACAAGTTAAAGCGCTCATGATTTTGAACGTGGCCTTAACGATCCCGGCTCGCGTGGTGATCGGGATGCTGGTGGATCGTTTCGGTCCTCGGATAGTTTATAGTGCACTTCTTGTGTCTGGCGGCATAGTTTGTGTGGCGTTCGCGTTTGCTAATAGCTATGAAGCTATCGCCATGTTGCGATTTTTGATGGGCTTTATTGGTGCTGGTTTTGTTATCGGAATTCGTTTAGTGGGCGAATGGTTTCCCGCTCGGCAAGTTGGATTGGCAGAAGGTGTTTACGGCGGCTGGGGTAACTTCGGTTCTGCCGCTGCAGCGATGGCCCTGCCAACCTTGGCACTTTACTTTGGTGGCCCAGATGGCTGGCGTTACGCGATCGCCTCTACTGGTGTGGTGGCTTCGCTTTACGGTGTGTTCTTTTACTGGCGCGCTCGTAATACCCCAAAGGGCTCAACTTATTTTAAGCCAAAGAAATCTGGTGGCTTGGTTGTAAGCAGTAAGCGTGACTTGGTGTTTTATATTGTTATGTGTGTGCCCATGTATTTGGCGCTTGCAACATTGACCTGGAAGTTGTCGCCAGCGAATTTGGGAATGTTAAACGGGACGGCATCAATGGCGCTGTATGTGGTTTTGGCGATCTTGTTTGTGGTCCAGATTAGCCAGATATTGCGTGTAAATAGCGATGTTTTGAATAATGTGCCGATACCAGAGATGCAGCAGTACAAGTTTAAGCAGGTTGCCATTTTGAATGTGGCGTACTTTGTAACTTTTGGTTCAGAGTTGGCGGTGGTTTCAATGTTGCCACTGTTCTTTATGGAAACGTTTGAGCTCACTGCCGTTGCTGCGGGTATGTTGGCGTCTGGTTTTGCCTTTATGAACTTGGTAGCCCGCCCTGGCGGCGGTTACTTGTCAGATAAGTTTGGTCGCCGCAAATCACTTTCTATTTTGATTGCTGGTTTGGCTGCGGGTTATATGGTGCTAAGCACTATCGATTCAAGCTGGACTATTTGGGTTGCTGTGGTTGCGACCATGTGCTGTTCCTTCTTTGTGCAGGCTGGCGAGGGCGCGGTATTTGCAATAGTGCCTTTGGTTAAACGCAGTATGACTGGGCAAATTGCAGGTATGACTGGAGCTTACGGCAATGTTGGTGCGGTAATATTTTTGACTGTACTGTCCTTCGTTAGCGCATCTAACTTTTTCCTTGTTATTGCGGCTTGCGCGGCTTTTATCTTTATTGCTGTTCAGTTTATGGAAGAGCCTCAGGGGCACACCGCTGAAGTAAATGATGATGGTAGTGTTGCGCTCATAGAAGTAAGTTAAAGTACCTGAGCGATACAGAAATGCCTCTGTGACATCGGCCTTGGGAATGATTCATGCACTTTGATGGTGGTTTGAGTTTGGCTATTGCTCAGCGCAGCAGCGCTGGGCAAAAGTCCGTTAACGAAGACAGTTTGGGGATTTGCGTTCCCAAGGATGAGCAGTTAACGACCAAAGGTGCGGTTGCCGTAATAGCGGATGGCGTGTCGGCGGCTGAGGCGGGTAAGGAGGCAGCAGAAACCTGTGTAACCGGGTTTTTGAGTGACTATTTTTCTACCCCTGATTCTTGGTCGGTTAAGCGTTCGGCGCAACAAGTTTTGAACGCACTTAATCGCTGGCTATATGGTCAGGGTCAAAATTATCTGCAAGCAGAAAAGGGTTATGTCTCAACCCTGAGTATTGCGATCTTTAAATCTCAAACTGCTCACTTATTTCATGTCGGAGATAGCCGAATATATCGATTGCGCGAAGGTTGCCTTGAGCAATTGACGCGTGATCACGCCATGCCTATCAGTCGAGGTAAGTCTTACCTAACCCGTGCAATGGGCTTGGATATTAATTTAGATGTCGACTATCGCGCTGCAGATGTGGCGCTGGCGGATATTTTTTTACTCAGCACCGATGGTATTCATGATGTGTTGAACAGTGCTCACTTGCAGGCAATCATTGGCGAGGCGGGTGATGATCTCGACACTGCTTGTCAGCGGATGATTGATGACGCATTGGCTGCGGGTAGTGATGACAATCTTAGTTGCCAGTTATTGCGAGTAGACGCCTTACCGTTGGAAGACGCTGGCGATGTCTATCGGAAATTAACCGCATTGTCGTTTCCGCCGCCGTTATCGGTAGGTATGGTCATTGACGGATTGGTGATTGAGGATGAAATACACGCCAGCCCGCGCAGCCAGCTTTATAAAGTTTATGATGCCACTGCAGATCGGCATTATGTGATGAAGACGCCCTCTGCCAATTTCAATGACGACCCTGCGTATATTGAGCGCTTCATTTTGGAGAGTTGGGTAGGGCGCCGTATTGAAAGTGAAAACGTCATAGCGGTTATTGACCCGCCGATGTCGCCAAGCTGTTTATATTATTTATCGGCGTTCGAGCCGGGCAGGACTCTCGGTCAGTGGATGCTCGAGAATCCCTTGCCGTCTACCCAGCAAATGTTGGATATTATTTTGCCTGCTGCGAAGGGTTTGCAAGCAATGCATCGGCGCGACACGATCCATCAGGATGTTAAACCAGATAATATATTGGTGGGCGATAGTGGTCAGGTCAAAATTATAGATTTTGGCTCCTGCTATGTTGCCGGGTTGGCTGAGATTGCCGTACCAATAGTTCGTGATCGTGTGTTGGGGACTGCACAATACTCGGCGCCTGAGCATGTACTTGGTCGACGGCCTGGAGCCCGCGCCGATCAGTTTTCGCTGGCGGCAATTGTGTTTGAAATGTTAACAGCACATAAGCCATATCAGGGGCGTTTAGAAAATTGTACTACAACAGCCGCGTTTACGCGGCTTGAGTATATCTCTGCATGTCATTACAACCCGCACGTTCCGCTTTGGCTAGACGCCGCCTTGGCCCGAGCTTTAAGTATTAGCCCAGAGCTGCGCTATAACGATATTGCTGAATTTGTACATGACCTTCAGCATCCAAATCCGGTCTACAGCAAGGATAGCTTTCAGCCCTTGTTAACTCGTAATCCACTGCGGGTCTGGCAAGGAATTTCATTTATATTGTTGATGTGTCTAGTGTGGAGTTTGGGGCGCTAGTGACCCTCCTTTCGCACGATGCCTAGTCTTATTTTGACTTGCTGCGTGGCGTTGCTTTATTGTGGTGCAGTATTGCGGTTAATACCTATTTCCCTTTGTGTTAATATGGTGCGTTCAAAATCTAATCTTTAATAAGACCTAATTTTCGATTCAAAATAAACGCCCCTGCCTTTAATATTTTTGTGTCCTCGTGCACAGAAAGCCAGTCTATACCCTGAAAACGCTAAAGCAATTCGTCAGAACTCGAAAAATATAATTCGTTGGCGCGGCTTTTGCTATCACTAAGCTGAAGGATCGTATCGATAAGGGAGTGCAGCGCCAACATAGCCTGCGCTAGTCGCTTAAAGTACTGAAATTGGTTTGGTGTCATTTGTGAAAATTCCATCGCTTAGCATTCTAAAGTACGCCGTCTGGTGTGTTGCGCTGCTGCTGTCGGCGGCGGTGAATGCGGGCGATAGTGCCAGCTTAAAAGCGCAAGCGTTGAATTTGTATAGCGAACTCAAAATGGCCGAAGAGGCCGTGCCAAATAACGGCAATAGCGTTGCTGTGTACATTGCTAATCATGAGCAAGACCTTGCTATACAGTCGGTAATTTTTAGTGTCGACGGACGCGAGTCAGCGCGTTACAACTACAGTGAGCGGGACGCAGAGGCTTTGAATAATGGTGGCCTTCATCTTTTGATCGAACTGCAATTACCCGCTGGTGAACATAAAATTGCTGCAAAATTTGTGGTGATCGATGTTGATGCGGGCATTCATGCTGGGCGTTTATACCCTCGTTTCGAGCAAGCGATTTCCTTAAAGAATGATACTCAGCTGAAATTGGAGTTAGTCCGTGGTGGTTTGTTTAAAATGCAAGCGAAGGCGGAGATACGAGTGCATGATCTCGGCCCGGAAAATAATGTAGGCAGTGATAGCAAGCCTCGATTAAAAGCGGCGTACTTTAATGCAAGGCGTCACCTCGCCTTTGATGCTTTGGCGGATGCCATAGCGATCATTAAAAGTGGCGCTGGCGTCGCACTGTTTTCTGACAAGCAAAAGCAAGCCTTAAGCCAAAGCGTAGCTGAGTTGGGATTGCGCGGCGAACTACCGGAACTACAGGGCATCGTTGAGCGTAGCGGCGGCGATCAAAAGACACCGCTCAGCGCCATGTTTGCACGCTATAACGCCGGTGTTGCGCTTATTCAACAAGGGAAGTATGCCGAGGGTGTGGCAATACTTGTTGAATTGAGCGAAGGCGAGTCTTATCCGCACGAGGAAATACTGCTTCGGGATAAAACAAACTTAGCGCTTGGCTTCCACTTTTTAAAGCAGGACGACAGTGAAAAATCAGTAGAATACTTTAGCAAAGTTCGTCGCTTAAGCCCCTATGCTAACAAAGCATTGGTTGGACTAGGCTGGGCCATACTAACACCGAGTCGAAGCGCGGCTTCCTCTGCCGAGAATGATTTGAATTCCCCTGGCGTGGGAGCGAAGTCCATGCCGTATTTGTGGTCGGGTAGCGAAGACGAAATTGCATGGGCGCGCCGTCATGCACCGTTTCGCCGGGCGTGGGCGGTAGCACATGGCGAAAAGGCCGAGGATTTGCAAGCGGCGATGGTGCCGTGGATGGAATTGATTAGCCGCGACCCGCTGGACCCCGCAGTACAAGAGGGCTTGCTGATATTACCCTATGCCATGTCGCACTGGGCTGGGCAGTCGCAACGCGCTGAAAAATATTATGTTTCTGCTAGCGATCAATTGCAGCAGGCTTTACAGACCTTGGACACCGCGAGTGCCGACATTAAAAATGGCGGTTTGCGCGGCGCTATTGATCAAGTGGATCGGAGTGACGACAGTGGCTGGGATATTTGGTTGTCGGCGCTCACTGCCAGCAAGGATGCTTATCTCGATTTACTGCTCGATAGTTCAGAATTTCACCGCGCGCTCAGTGAGTATCGTCAGTTGACGCATATCAGCACGGTATTGAGCGAATATCAGAACACCTTCATGGCGGACAGTCGTCGTGGCGCACTAGCCGATGAGCTTGAAACACTGTTGCTAAAATTAAACGCGAGTGCGGCGACTTGGGCGGCAAATCTCGATCGTGAGGCGCTTGCAGAAATAAGTCGCCATCGCAAACGTACGGAAGCGTATTTGGCTGAGGCTAATTTTGCATTGGCAAGGAACCATGAAAATACCCGTCGGAAACTAAACGATGTGGTATGGGATGGGGAGGCGAGACGATGACAAGCGCTGCAATGGCGATATCTAAGCACCACAATATCCGTTTCAAACTTACGTTGTTGGTCGCTTGCAGTTTACTGGCGGCCTGCCAGCAAGGCGTTAAACCAGGTGGAAGCACTACGCAAACCATCGGTGGTTTGTTGGATCGCAATGGTCAAAATCCTGATCGTTTGATGATGGAAAAAATAGCCCCGAAGAAAATTGTTGATATCGATGCGGAAACTCAGCGGGTTGAAGCCGCGGCATTAAGTCATTACGAATCGGTGCTAAGTATGGAGTCAGCCCCTGGGGTGCGCGCGGAGGCCATGCGCCGCTCCGCGGACTTGCGGATTGAGGCCGCCGGTCAGGGACTTGATATAAATATGGACGAGGTCGCACTGGCTGCGGGACTCTATCAAAATCTTCTGGCTGAATTCCCTGATTACCCAAATAACGACCATGTTGTTTATCAGTTGGCTCGGGCCTACGACTTGTCTGGTCGCAGTGAACTCGCGATTGATACCTTGCGGGGCTTAGCAAACGACTACCCGATGTCCTCGCGTGCAAATGATGCGCTTTTTCGTTCAGCGGAAATGCTTTATTTGCGCAAGCGCTACGACGAAGCCAGCGCGCAATACAAAAAATTGGTAAGCCAGAATTCTACGATGCCTTACTGGCAAATGGCGCAGTATAAATATGCGTGGAGCCAGTATCAGTTAAATCACACCGATGAGGCTATCGCCGCTTTTACAGCGATTCTGACGCAGTTAAAAATGCGCAGTGAGGTGAATAGTATCGGCCAGCTTGTGGCGCTGGTAGCGCCGACACAGGCTGAACTTGTGCGCGACAGTTTGCGCGGATTGACCCTGGCCTTGGCTGCCAAGCCAGAGGGCCACAGTATCAATAGCTATTTCGCCGCATTACCTGGGAATCAGTTTTATCCCCTAGTTTATAACAGCTTGGGTGACTTACTGCTGCGTAAAAAGCGCTATACCGATGCTGCCAGTGTGTTCGATGCTTTTGCCAGCGCTTATCCGCAACATGAATTGGCGATTAGTCACAGTGAAAAGGCGATAGCCGCTTATAAGCAGGGCGGATTCACTGCTTTAATGGTCGCGGCGCAGGAGGCCTACGTTGACCGCTACGCTGTTGACCTGCTTGCGCAAGATGGTGCAGATATTGCCGCAGCCAAACTTGCTTTGTTGCATGGCTATATGAACGATGTGTTGGACTACCGTCACGCAGAGGCGCAACAAACACCGAAAGTTGATTCTGAATTACGCCATAGCCGTTTTATTGCTGTCGCGGCACGCTATCGGACGATGCTGACAATGTTTCCGAGCGACTCGGCATTTGCGAAAACGAATATGCGCTATGCAGATGCCTTGTACGATGGTGGTGAGCTTAATGCCGCGGCTGAACAGTACGCGCGAGTGGCTTATGATTTAGCCAGCCCCGATAAGCCTGCCGACGCGGCATTGGCTTCCGTTAAAGCCTATCGAGAATTCCTCGACGCCGCACCAAATGCCGAACGTGATGCCGCGCAGAAAGCGGTAATTGCGGCTAGCGCACGCTTGGCCTCAACGTTTCCGCAACACCCCGAACGCAGTCGCATATTGCTGGCCAGCGCAGAAGATTTGTACCGCCTTAATCGATACGACGACGCTATTGCGATTTGTGTACCGTTGTTGGCTGATGGTCAGTGGCCGGAGCTGAGTTTGCAGCGCAAGGCCTTGAGCGTTACCGCCGATGCGTATTTCGCACAGGAGAATTTCACCCAGGCCGAAATTTACTACAGTCAACTAATGCCGATGTTAGTGGCTGACTCTGAACTTCGTAAAACCGCGGCTGACCGTTTAGCCGTATCGGTATATCGCCGCGCTGAAACCGCGCGAACAAGTGGTAACAGTACTCTGGCAGCAAAATTATTTTTGCGCGCAGCCGAGCTAAGCCCGAATGCAGAGTTGCGGGCTAACGCGAGTTTTGATGCGGCAGGGCAGTTTTACGTCATTGAAAATTGGCTCAAAACAGCCAGTGTTTTACAGGCTTTCCAGCGGGAATTTCCGGGCCATGCGATGGCAGCGGAAAGCGACAAACTACTGGCCGATACCTTTCAGAAGTCGTCGCAACCTGCGCTGGCAGCGGCAGTTTATTCTCGTATTGCGCAACACCACGATACTGATATTGAGACCCGACGTCAGGCCAGTGTCATGGCAGCAAAGCTCTATGATCAAGCCGGGCAGCGGGCGCAAGCACGGACTGCAATCGAATCATATGTTGCGCAATTCCCGGAGCCTTTACTTGAAGCTCAGCAGTTTCGTCAGCGTCTAGCGAATATGGCGCCAGTCTATAGTGCGGCGCATTTGCGCTGGCTACGGGAGATTGTTGCAGCAGATAAACGCGCCGCCACACCGTTACCGGCATCGCAATTACTTGCCGCTGATGCCAGCTTGCAATTGGCCATGCTAGATGTACGGAACGCGAATAAAGTTGAACTACGACTCCCAATTACAAGCAGTCTGCCTCGCCGCCAGCGCGCTATGGAAACCGCCATAGATAGTTTGGCACGGGCTGCATCCTATGGCTTTGCGGATATCACCACCGTCGCTGGGCATGAGTTGGGTGATCTCTTCCGTCACTTTGCCCACGCGCTGATGAAATCGGAAAAACCCAAAGGTTTGAGTGGTGATGTCTTAGAGGAGTATGCGCTGCTCCTAGAAGAGCAAGCTTACCCATTTGAAGAAAAGGCCATTACTGCTTTCGAGGCCAATGTTGCGCGGGTAAAAGACGGTGTGTGGACAGCCGGTATGCGGAAGAGCCTCGTGGCATTGGCAGAATTAGCCCCGGCCAAATATGGCAAGCAGCCCCAGTTGGAGAATAGTTATGATTCGCTTAATTAAAATTTCGGCGGTATTACTGGTGCTGGCAACCGTGGTGGCGTGTAGCTCCGGTCCACAGCCTATGCACGTAGTTAAATCGTCGCACAAATCGTCGCCGGCAGAATTCGAGAAGGCATTGGCGCTAATGAAAAGTGGCGATATTCAGGGCGCGACACAGGCTTTTCTAAAACTCAGCGAAAGCTATCCGCGATCCACTGGGCCATTAACAAACTTGGGTATTATTGCGGCGCGACAGGAGCAGTATGAACCGGCGGCTAAGTATTTTTTGGCGGCGCTGCAACGGGATTCTAAAAATGTAACGGCGCTAAACTGGATGGGTTTTGTGACCAGTAAAAATGGCAGTTTTACCGGCGCCTTAGATTGGTATAACAAGGCACTTGCTGCACGAAATGACTACGCACCGACGCATTTGAATATCGGCATTCTTTACGAGACGGTGCTAAAGCAAAGTAGCCAAGCTCTCGAGCATTACCGTCGCTATCAGGAGCTCACCGGCGGTGACAATATGTTGGTTAGTGCATGGATCCACAATTTAGAGTCCGGTACCGATTATGTCGCAGTAAATACATCGAAGGTGAACTGATGAAAATCATTCCGCTTATTCTATTTTTTGCCGCGCTACCAGTCGCAGCGGCAAACCCTGTCGGCGGCGAACAGCAAATGGGAATGACCATTCATGGCGATGACGAAGCAGCGGTCGGCTTGTACCTAATGCCCTGGGGTGAAGAGCCGGTTAGCGATATTGATCGGCCGCCGCAATTAATAGACGAAGGGCCACAGCAAATTAATCCAGAAGAGTTTCAGCGCTACGCCGAATGGCATCAGGCACACCGGGCATATCGTTTGTGGCGCCTACAGAGTGATAACTGGTAGCACGTTAGTGGACGACGAACGCTAGGACTTTAGATTTTAATTTTGAGGAATAATTATGGAAGCTATATCGACGTTCATTGAGTTTTTTAACAATGGCGGTCACTTCATGTACCCCATTGCACTGGTGCTGGCATTTGCCGTTGCAATAAGTATTGAACGTTTTGTTTTTTTGAATAAATCACTTCGTGATAACAAGCAGTTTTGGGAAAAGATTTGGCCGATGTTAAGTGCCGGTAAAATCAGCGAAGCGGAAGATTTGGTTGGCAATTCTAAGTTGGCGGTCGCTCATATTTTAAGCTGCGGCTTGGAGCAGGCGCGAATAGATAGCCGTCGCAGCGACGTTGAAATCGCCACTGAAGATGGATTGATGGCATTGCTGCCAGCTATTGAGCGTCGCACGCATTACTTGGCGACTTTTTCGAATGCAGCGACGTTACTTGGTTTATTGGGGACGGTACTGGGTCTGATAGTTGCGTTTGGCGCCCTCGGGAACGCCGATCCAGTTGAAAAAGCTAATTTATTATCGGCTGGTATTTCGGAGGCCATGAGCTGTACCGCATTCGGCCTGATGGTAGCGATTCCCTCGCTCTTTGCGCATGCTTATTTACAAAGCCAGGCAGGCGAGTTGGTCGACACCTTGGAATCTGCATGCTCACGGTTTGTGACTGTTATTAGCCGCAGCAAATCACTACAGCGTTGAGGTTCTGAAATGAGTGCGATGTTTGGTATAGAGCCTGAATTCGATGAAGCACCGCGCAGCTCACGCCGTTTGCGGCGGTTGAAACGTCGTCTGCGTCAGCGGCCAGATGGCGAACTAAATATTGTTTCGATGATTGATGTGTTCGCAGTGATGGTGTTTTTCCTTTTGGTTGGCTCCTCTGTTTCGGCAAGTAAATTACATGCGCTTAAATTAAGTTTGCCATCGGTATCCGAACAGCCGCTTGTTAGTGACGAGCCTGCGCTGGATTTGGCGGTAAATTTATTTGAAGATTATTTGGAGATCGTAAGCAGCGAAGGTTTACGTAAAAAGTTTCCGAAAGTTGGCGCCGACTACGACACGGCCGGGTTAACACAGGCGTTGATCGAGATTAAAAAAGATCACCCTACTGAATCTAAATTGACCTTATTTATTGCTGAGGATATTGCTTACGCGGATATTGTTGCGGTAATGGATAGCAGTCGCGAATATCCTGACGGTAGTGTTGCTGTTGATGGCAGTACCGTGTTGTTCCCTTCAATTTCGATGGGCGATGCGCCTGTTGATAATAATGGCGCAAAGGAGATTCAGCCATGAGTCGACGGCAAGAGCGCAAATTGAATCGCAAGATCAAGCAAGCGGGTCGCGATGTTGCTATCAACGTCGTGTCGCTGATCGATATATTTGCGATTTTGGTGTTTTACCTTTTGGTGAACGCACTCGTTGTTGAGGTTATTCCTGAGTATAAGAATTTACTGTTACCAAGCTCCATCGCGACTGACGACGCCAAGCGCACAGTTACGGTTGCGGTGAGTGCCGACGATATTTTGCTAGATGAAACGCGGATTATGAGTGTTGAGGAAGCGTTGCAATCAGAGCAGCGCGTGCTGGGGCTGTTGGCGTCGGCGTTGCAACTCCAGTTAATACCTCATGCCGAGGACGATGGCGCGACTGATTCCAGAGAGCTAGGCGGCGAGGCGCGGGCGAGCGGTCGCGATGTTAATATTGTTGCTGATAAGGATACGCCTTACAGTTTGTTAAAGAAGATACTGGCTACCTGCGTCGATGCTAAATTTGACCGTGTGTCCCTCGCAGTGCGAGAAATTGCTCAGGGAGGCGGAGCATGAGCACCTTGTTGTCAGCTCAGTTAGTGTCAGGGAAAGCGGTTCTTGGCACGGACTACTGGGGAATCACCTTAGCTGCGGATCGGCGATTTAAGCGCATTCTGGGGAATGTGATAAGCGTGCTGATAGCGGTATTGCTCGCGCTGCCGTTTTGGGTGATGGACGAACCGGAATTAACACCGTTTAAGCCTGCTGCGAACTATGCCTTAGAGCTGCTGCCCGTTGCCAAACCGGCGCCGAAGCCCGTGATAGCAAAGCCCAAACCAAAACCGGTTGCCGCCGCAGCCGTTAAAAAAGTAGAGCCAGTAAAGCCTAAGCCTGTAGCCGCGCCGGCGCCCAAACCGCTTAATGTACAGAAGCAGGCCGAAGATGCCGCAGCGGCAGCAGCGCGGCGCCGGGCTGCGGCAAAGGCGACTGCAGCGCAGGCAGGGGTGATGGCATTTAGCCAGCAATTAGCGCAAATGCGCGATACCAGCGATAGCGTGGTTGTTTCTGAAAAAAATCTACGTGATCGTGGCATGGTAAGCAGCGAGCCGGCCGAAACGAGTGCAGATCGCCTCTCGGCGAGTAAAAATAGCGCTGGGCATGGCGCAGTGGGCCAGCGCAGCGTTAGCGGTCAGCAGAGCAATACCGGTATTGGGAGTCATAACACTGAGGAGCTGGCTGCGATTCCCTCGCGCTCAACCGCAGTTAGTGGCGGTGGCGGCGGAAATGCCAAGCCTTCGCGCAGTTTAGAAGAGATTCAGCTGGCTTTTGATCGTAGCAAAACAGGCTTTTACGCTATTTTTAATCGGGCAGCCCGTAAAGACAGCACCATTCGTGCTGGTACTGTGGTTGTGAGCCTAACCATTCAGCCGAATGGCTCAGTGAGTGACGCTAAAATAGTATCATCCAGTTTTTTTAATCCAGATTTAAAGGATAAACTGTTACAGCGGGTCCGTATGCTGAAATTTGAGGCAAAATCAGTGCCTACCTTTACCTACCCCAACTACCCTATTAGCTATGTGCCCTAACTCGCTGCGGTAATCGCGCAATGCGGTGTGTCGGCGTAGAGCTGGCGCCATAGCAGTGATACCATGCCACACAGACTTTTTCGTGTGGCGTTTTTTAAATTATGCACCTTCATATCTTAGGTATTTGCGGCACCTTTATGGGTGGCTTGGCTATTCTCGCTCGCGAGTTAGGTCATACCGTTACTGGCTCCGATGCCAATGTCTATCCGCCGATGAGCACCCAGTTAGAGTCTCAGGGTATTACCCTGATGGAAGGCTACGAGGCGGCGCATCTGTCGCCGGAGCCCGACTTGGTGATTATTGGCAATGCAATGTCCCGAGGTAATCCGGCGGTTGAGCACGTGCTTAATCGTGGAATTCCCTACACCTCTGGGCCGCAGTGGCTTAGCGATAATGTGTTGCAGAGTCGCTGGGTGTTAGCCTGCGCGGGCACGCACGGAAAAACCACGACCAGTAGCATGCTAGCGTGGGTTTTGGAGGATTGCGGTTACCAACCTGGCTTTTTAATTGGTGGGGTGCCTGCAGATTTCGGTTTGTCGGCGCGGCTTGGGGAATCCGACTTCTTTGTTATAGAGGCGGATGAGTACGACAGTGCTTTCTTTGATAAGCGTTCCAAATTTGTCCACTACCGGCCATACACGGCCATTCTAAATAACCTAGAATTTGACCACGCGGATATTTTCCCTGATTTGGCCGCAATCCAACGTCAGTTCCATCATTTGGTGCGTACTGTTCCTGCGATTGGTCGTATCGTGATTCCCGCCGGCGAGCCAGCCTTAAACGAAGTGCTCGATATGGGGTGCTGGAGCGAGATCGAGCGCGTCAGTAGCAAGGCTGGCGAAGCGGCAGATTGGCAGGCGAAGGTGGTAAGCAGTGATTTCTCCCAGTTCGATGTTTTGTATAACGGGGTGCCGCAGGGGCGAGTGAACTGGTCTCACACTGGCGCGCATAATGTGAATAATGCCCTAGTGACCTTGGCTGCAGCCCACCATATTGGTGTTCAACCCAAAGATGGGATTGAGGCATTAAATCAATTTCAGGGCGTAAAGCGGCGCATGGAATTGCTGGCGACTGTTGGGGGTATTTCCGTTTACGATGATTTTGCTCACCACCCAACTGCAATTGCGACGACACTCGAAGGTTTGCGGGGCCGGGTTAGCGAAGGGCGAATTGTTGCGTTGATAGAACCGCGCTCTAACACCATGCGTATGGGTATATATAAGGACCGGATGGCACCCGCGACCGAGGATGCCGATGAGGTCATTTGGTATCAGCCGCCGGGTTTGGATTGGTCGCTGGACTCTGTGATTGCCGCGAGCGCGAGCCGTGCAAGGTTAAGTGTGGATCTTAGTCAGACTATTGCCGAACTTAGTGCCAGCCTGTCGGCCGGGGATCATTTGGTCATCATGAGCAACGGCGGCTTTGGCGGTGTTCATCAGCGTTTAATTGCGGCACTGCGCAAGCGTTGGGAGTCGGCCGAATGAAATCGGTAACCTTGGCGATGACCGGCGCCTCTGGTGCGCAATACGGTTTGCGCTTGCTGGAATGTCTATTGGCGGCGGGTTGCGAAGTGCATTTCATGATTTCTAAGGCGGCGCTGTTAGTGGTCGCTACGGAGACGGATGAAACGCTACCGGCTAAGCCTGCAGTTTTGTCGCGATATTTATGCGAGCGCTTTAAATGTACGCCTGAGCAACTCAAGGTGCATGGTCCTGAAGACTGGATGGCGGCAGTCGCGTCGGGCAGTGGCGCGCCGAGCTCGATGGTGGTGTGTCCGGCGAGCACGGGAACGCTTTCAGCCATTGCCTGCGGAGCCAGTAACAATTTAATTGAACGTGCTGCGGATGTTGCGCTCAAAGAGCGTCGCCAATTAATTTTGGTGCCAAGAGAAATGCCGCTGTCGGCGATTCACTTGCAGCATATGCTCAGTTTGACGCAAATGGGCGCGACGGTAATGCCGGCCTCGCCGGGTTTTTACCGCAAACCGCAGAGCGTCGCTGATTTAATTGATTTTGTGGTGGCGAGAATTTTGGATCACCTCGGTGTGCCGCAGGATCTGCTGCCGCGCTGGGGCGAGTAATAATCGATTTTATAAAGAGAGCCGGGCTAGCGAAGTCGGCAATATACGATGCTTAAGGGACAACTATGAGTGCAATGTTATTGTCGGTGTATCAACGCGTAATACTGCGTAATGCCTTTTGGGTTTTAGCGATATTACTCGCCCTTGTCGGCTGGTTGGGGAGTTATATTCCGACTTTGCAGTTAGATGCCTCAGCCGATGCGCTGGTATTGGAAGGCGACGAGTCGCTGGCGTATTACCGAGAAATAAGCAAACGCTATGGTTCGGAAGATTTTCTCTTGGTGACCTACCAGCCCAAGGGCGATTTGTTTGCTCCTGAGCAGCTGCAAACCATAGGTGAAATTCGTGACCGCATGGCGGCTTTGCCCAATATTTCCTCGGTGACGTCTATTTTGGATGTGCCACTTTTGGAAAGCCCTCGAGTGTCCTTGAGCCAGGTGACGGCCGGCGATATTCCAACCCTGCGTACGCCGGGTGTTGATATGGCGCTGGTTCGTGAAGAGTTATCAACCAGCCCTATATACAAGTCCCTGCTGACGAGTACCGACGGCAGTACAACGGCAATACAAGTGAATATCAATCGCGATGAGCGCTACTTCGAATTGCTTAATCAGCGCGATGATCTGCGCGCGAAAGTAACTGCACAAAATGCCAGTGCTGGGGAACAGGCCGAGCTGGCGACATTAGAAAAAACCTTTGCTGATTATACCGCTCAGGCGCACGACCAGCAGGCGGAGTTAGTCGCTCTTGCGCGAGATATTGTTAATGATTATCGCGATGATGCTACGGTGTTTCTCGGCGGCGTGCCGATGATCGCGGTGGATATGATAGCCTTTGTTAAAAGTGATTTGCGGGTATTTGGTGCGGGAATACTACTGTTTATTGTCGCGTTGTTGGTGGTTATTTTCCGCAGCCTGCGCTGGGTGCTTATTCCCTTGTCGACCTGCGTGTTGAATGTGGTATTTATGCTGGGCTTGCTGAGTTTTCTCGATTGGCGGCTCACGGTTATCTCTGCAAATTTTGTTGCCTTGCTGTTAATCATCACATTATCGGTCACAATTCACTTGGTGGTGCGTTTCCGTGAATACGCAGCTGCGCAACCCGGGGCGGATCAATTTACGCTGGTGTCGCAAACGGTTAGGGTGATGTTGCGGCCCTGTATTTACACTTCGTTAACGACTTTGGTCGCCTTTGCGTCCTTGGTGGTCAGCGGCATTCGGCCGGTAATTGATTTTGGCTGGATGATGACGATCGGGGTGACATCGGCACTAATTTTGACCTTCATTGTGATGCCCTGCGTGCTAATGCTTTTAAAGCCCCGCGCCGAAAAGGTAGCGAGTGCTGAATCGGGTGGGTCTACACGCTATTTTGCGCAGGCAGCCGAGCATTACGGGAAAACGATTATTGTCGTGTCGTTGGGCTTGCTGGTCTTGAGTGTCGTGGGAATCTCGCAGCTCAAGGTTGAAAACCGCTTTATTGATTATTTTCACGACACTACTGAAATTTATCAGGGCATGGAAACTATTGACGCCGAGTTGGGCGGTACAATTCCCCTCGATATTATTTTGGATCTACCTAAAAAGGCGCCCGCCGTGGCAGCACCTGCGAGCGCGGGTGGCGATGATTTCGACGATTTCAGTAATGATTTTGCCGATGACTTTGGCGACGACTTTAGCGGTGGCGGCGCAGCCCAGAGCGAGTGGTTTACTGTTGCCGGCCTGCAGCGGATCAAATCCGTACACGACTATGTCGATAGTTTTCCGGAGACCGGCAAGGTGTTGTCACTGTCGACCTTTTATGAGTTGATGCAAATCATAATGGGTAATGTCGACGACCTTCAGTTGGCGCTGGCCCAGCGTTCGCTGCCGGAGTCGATCTCGTCAATTTTGATTGATCCCTATATGTCGTCCGAAGTAGACCAAGTGCGCATTAGCGTGCGGGTGAAGGAAACTAGCCGTACTCTTAATCGCAAGCAGTTGTTAATTGATATTGAAGATCATTTGGTTAATGAACTGGGCTTTGAGCCTGAGCAAGTGCATCTTACTGGAATGTTGGTTTTATATAACAATATGCTGCAAAGCTTGTTTACCTCGCAGATTATGACGTTGAGTGCCGTATTTGTGGCGATACTGGCCATGTTTATGGTGTTGTTTCGCTCACTGAGCCTCGCCATGATTGCCCTAACACCAAATTTGCTGGCGGCGGGTGCGGTATTGGGCGGAATGGGCTTGGCAGGCATTCCTTTAGATATGATGACGATCACCATTGCGGCGATTACGGTGGGTATTGGTGTAGATGACACCATTCATTACGTGCATCGATTTAAAGAAGAATTTCCGAAAGACCGCAACTATATTGCGACGATGTACCGCTGTCATGCCAGTATTGGTAAAGCAATGTACTACACCTCGGTCATTATTGTATTTGGCTTTTCGATTTTGGCCTTATCAAATTTCACTCCGAGTATTTATTTCGGTTTGCTAACGGGTCTAGCGATGGTAGCGGCTTTGTTGGGTGCCATGTTGCTGTTGCCTAAATTAATCTTAGTTGTGAAACCCTTAGGGCCGGAAGGGCATGTCTGATTCCACGCTGGACGTTGATCAAGAGCTACCGCTATTCCCGCTGAATACAGTGTTGCTGCCGGGCGGGCGGATGGGCTTGCGAATTTTTGAACGTCGCTACATAGATTTAATTCGTAATTCTCTGCGTAATCAGCAAAGTTTCGGCATTGTTTGGCTGGCTGAAGGCGGCGCCGAGGTACTTAAACCTAGTGAGCCCCAAACCGCGTTAGCTGTAATTGGTACTGAAGCGCATATTGCTGACTGGGACCAGTTGCCAGATGGGCTGCTAGGAATTGTGGTCGAGGGGCGTCGGCGCTTTAGCATTGAATCCGCTCGCCAAGACAAGAGCGGTCTATACATGGGCAAAATAAGCTGGCTGCCTGAGCAGGAGGATGTGCCTTTACCGCCGAGGAGCACAGAGCTGCATGATTTATTGCAGCAATTGGGTGAGCATCCGCATGTTGAGCGTTTGGGGATGCAGTTGAATGTGGCGTCGGCGGGTGCTTTAGCAAATAGCCTTGCGCAATTGCTGCCGCTGCCTGCCGCTGATGCTTATCAAATTCTTGGCATTGACGAGCCGCTCGCGCGTTTAGACGCCCTCCATGACATTGTTGACGCCATATCGAGCTAAGCGCAAAGCTGACTGTAGATATTGTCGATAGTGAGTCCTTTTCCAATCCGTTATACTAGCGGTCATTTTTCCTTCCTTCGCATGGGGGGAATAGGTAGGTATTGACCTTTGTGGTCGCGCAAAGGTGAGAGGGTTAGTAGGGCCATGGAAATTAAGCAGTATATGAATCAGCTCGGGCGTCAGGCTCGGATAGCATCCCGATTGGTTGCTGCCGCTGATACCGGTGTTAAGAATCGCGCCCTGTTGGCAATCGCGACGGCTGTTGATGCCCGGCGTGACGAGATTCTTGCCGCTAATGCCAAGGATGTCGCTGCTGGTGAGGCCTCTGGCCTAGATGCCGCGTTATTGGATCGTTTGGCGCTTAATGCTGCGGGTATTGCCGGCATTATCGAAGGTTTGACCCAAGTTGCGGCCTTGGCTGACCCTGTCGGCGCCATTACCGATTTAAATTATCGGCCCAGCGGTATTCAAGTGGGTAAAATGCGAGTGCCCTTGGGTGTTATTGGGATCATTTATGAATCGCGCCCCAATGTGACAGTCGAGGCGGCGAGCCTGTGTTTGAAATCTGGCAATGCCGCGATTTTGCGTGGTGGCTCGGAGGCAATTCACTCCAATCAGGCGCTGGCTGCCTGTATTCGTGAAGGTTTAGTGGCTGCAGGTCTGCCTGAACATGCGGTGCAGGTTCTAGAAACCACTGACCGCGCGGCGGTGGGTGAACTCATTACCATGCCTGAATTTGTCGACGTGGTTGTGCCGCGCGGCGGAAAGGGCTTGATTGAGCGAATTTCCCGCGACGCGACGGTAACGGTGATAAAGCACCTCGACGGTATATGCCATGTCTATATCGATGACGCCGCTGATGCTGATAAAGCGCTAGCGATTGCAGTAAATGCAAAAACCCACCGCTACGGCACCTGCAATACCATGGAAACCTTGCTGATTGCTGAGAGTCGAGCTGAAGAATTATTGCCCAGTATTGCTGATGCCCTAGATGCCAAAGGTGTTGAGCTGCGCGGTTGCCCGCGCACTCGGCAAATACTGATGGGGGCAGTGGAGGCGAGTGACGAGGATTGGGGTACCGAGTATTTGGCCGCGATACTGTCGATTAAAGTGGTGGCCGACGTTAATGAGGCCATGGATCATATTGCGCGTTATAGCTCTGCTCACACTGAATCGATTGTGACCGAAAACTATACGACCGGTCGCCGCTTTTTACGGGAAGTCGATTCCAGCTCAGTGATGATTAATGCCTCAACACGCTTTGCCGATGGTTTTGAATATGGTCTGGGCGCCGAGATTGGTATTTCGACCGACAAAATTCACGCTCGCGGCCCAGTGGGGCTCGAGGGTTTGACTTCGCAGAAGTACGTGGTACTTGGCGATGGCCATATTCGTAACTAAATGACTGAGTCGCTTGCGAAGACCGCCGGGCCGCGAGCCTCGTTGGCCATTTTTGGCGGCACCTTTGATCCGATTCACCACGGCCATCTGCGCACTGCGATCGAAATTAAAGAAGCCTTAGGTGTGGATGAATTGGCGTTATTGCCCAGTCACCGGCCGCCATTGCGGGGCGAACCGGGGGCAGATAGTCTGCAGCGTTTGGCGATGGTTAGCGCTGCGGTGGCGCAGGAGCCTGGACTGGTGGTTGATGGCCGTGAATTATTGCGGGAGACCCCATCATATACCGTGGATACGCTCAGGGAATTGCGGGCGGAGCGCGGTAGTAATATTTCGATAACGGTGACTATGGGCAGTGATGCTTTTAATAAATTGCACCGCTGGCGAGATTGGCAAGCACTGTTTAGTTTGGCTAATGTGCTAGTTCTACACCGCGCGGACTATCCGTTGGGAATGGACGTGCAGGTCGCGGAATTTGTGGCCGGACGCCGGCTTGGTTCTGCATCTGCACTGACAGCACGCAGTGCGGGTGGGTTTTATGATTTAGGTTTGATCCAGTTGCCGATTTCGGCCACTGATATCCGTCGACGCTTGGCGTCTGGCAGGTCAATTCGTTACCTTGTTCCCGACGTTGTCGCGGACTATATCGCTGAACACGGTTTATATACACAGTGAAATACATAGGAATACCCGTTTGATGAATGCTGAACAACTCCAAAAGCTGGTGCAGGACGCCCTTGAAGATGTAAAAGGCCGGGAAATTGTGACCCTCGATGTACGTGGCATGAGTGGCGTAACGGATTATATGGTGGTGTGCAGTGGCACCTCTAATCGCCATGTTAAATCCTTGGCAGACAATGTTTGGGTAGAAGTAAAAAAGAAAGGCCTGGTGCCAATTGGTATGGAAGGCCAAGAGACCGGTGAGTGGGTGTTGGTCGATTTAGGTGACGTGGTTGTGCACGTTATGTTGCCGGAAGCCCGTGTGTTTTATGATCTAGAACGTCTGTGGCAGGTGCCAGAGCCAGGCTCAGAGCCAGAGCCTAATGCGAGTTAGCCTTATTTGCATTGGCACTAAAATGCCCGCTTGGGTTGAGGAAGGTGTTGCCGAGTATCGTAAGCGCCTGCCCGCCGAGATTCAGTTTGATATTAAAGAATTGCCCCTGCCTAAGCGGGGCAAGAATACGGATATTCGCCGCGCGATTAGCCAAGAGGGCGAGGCAATGATCGCGGCTATTCCAGCTGGCGATCGCGTTATTGCGTTAGACGTATTAGGCAAAGCGGTTAGTACCCATGGATTGGCTGAGGCGTTGGCAAATTGGCAGATGGATGGGGACAATGTCAGTATTTTAGTTGGCGGTCCTGATGGGCTTAGCGCCAAGTGTTTAAGTTTGGCTCGGCAGAAATGGTCGCTTTCAGCGATGACTTTGCCCCACCCGCTAGTGCGGGTGTTGTTCGCGGAGCAGCTTTACCGAGCGTGGACGATAAACAATAACCACCCTTATCATCGCTGATGGCTGTCTACTATGACTAGGCGTCAGCAACTTAAAAACACCCATTATGAACGCCGGGTATACCGCCATAGGGTGGCGATTTCTATTATTTTTGTCATTACCATGACATCGATTTTGATTGCCCGTTACGGGCAGTTGCAAATCACCGATTACAATATTTACAAAACCCATTCTGATCGCAATCGTATTCAATTATTGCCCATTGCGCCTAAGCGCGGATTAATTTTTGATCGCAACGGCGTGTTATTGGCAGAAAACATCCCGAGTTATACCCTCACGGTTGTTAAAGAGCGTGTAGCTTCGCTGGATGACACCTTGGCTATTATTGGCGAGCTGATCCCGCTTGCCGACGATGATATTGAACAGTTTCGCAAGCGCCTAAGTCGCCGTCGACCTTATGAAGCGGTACCCTTAAAATTTAGGGTAAGCGATGAGGAAATTGCCAAAATAGCTGTAAATCGTTACCGCATTCCGGGGGTGGAGATCGATGCGCAATTGGTGCGGCACTACCCTCACGGCGAGCTATTTGCCCATGTATTAGGGTACGTTGGCCGGATTAGTGAGCGAGAGTTGGATGATATTGACCCAGTTAATTACAGCGGCACTCATCACATTGGTAAAATTGGTTTAGAAAAATACTACGAAGAATTACTCCACGGCACGGTAGGTTACCAAAACGTTGAGAGTAACGCCCACGGACGTATTTTACGGGTGCTGGAACGGCATGATCCGCAGCCCGGCGGTGATATTCACCTTAACGTCGACGCCTATGTGCAGAAAGTTGCTTTTGATGCGCTAGAGGGCCAGCGCGGCGCAATAGTCGCAATGGACCCGAAAACGGGCGGTATTATTGCGATGGTGAGCACCCCGAGTTACGACGCCAATTTGTTTGTTAATGGAATCAGTAGTGCAGATTATAGCGGGCTGCAGAATGATCCGGATCTGCCTCTATATAATCGCGCTTTGCAGGGGCAGTACCCGCCGGCCTCTACCATCAAACCGATTTGGGGCTTGGCCGGCTTGCATTACGGTACGGTCACTTCCTCCACCAGAATTGCCGACCCCGGCTGGTTTAGTTTACCGAATGATACGCGCCGTTACCGCGATTGGAAGCGGGGCGGTCATGGAGCGTCGATGAACTTAGAGCAGGCGATTGTGGAATCCTGTGATGTGTATTTTTATGAGCTTGCTTATAAGCTTGGAATCGACCGCCTTCATGATTTTGGTGTGCACTTTGGTTTAGGGGTGCCCACGGGTATCGATAACACTAATGAGCGCAGTGGTATACTGCCGTCGCGGACGTGGAAAGAAGAGGTGCGCAATAGTCACTGGTATCCAGGTGAGACCATTAGTGTCGGGATTGGCCAAGGTTTTATGCTGGCAACGCCGTTGCAGCTGGCGGTAGCGACCTCGGTGGTAGCCTCACGAGGTGAATTGCGGGCGCCGCGACTACTGGCGTCGGTAGATGGCGAGCCCGTGGTGGCGCCAGTGCTGGGTCGAATGGATAACATACCGGCTGCGCATTGGGATGCTATTACACGCGCCATGGAGCAGGTGGTGGTAGGTTCGCGAGGTACTGCCCGCGGGCTCAAAGCGGGACTAACCTACCGTTTGGCGGCAAAAACCGGCACCGCGCAGGTTGTCGGTATTGCCGCGGGTGAAAAATACGATTCCAGCACGCTGCATAAGCGCAACTGGGATCACGCGCTATTTGTGGCGTTTGCTCCTGCAGAAGATCCGCAGATTGCAGTGTCGGTGGTCATTGAGAATGGCGAACACGGTGGCAGTGTCGCTGGACCGGCGGCGCGCAAAGTATTCGAAGCATACTTGCTTGGCGATCCGAACGCGGCCCCTATGCCAATGGATATCACGCCTGAGGTGTGGGTAGATGAATAATTCCGATTTTGTACGTCAGCTGCCTGGAAGTAACCGCAGCATAAGCAGTCAGCGCACAATTAGTCAGCGCCTGCGTATTGATATTCCCCTTTTGATCTTACTGCTGATATTAAGCGGTGTTGGTTTAGCGGTACTGTATAGCGCAAGTGACGGCGACATGGGTGCGGTAATGCGCCAAGGGCGTTATTTGTCCGTCGCGTTTGTGGTGATGCTTTTGGTTGCCCAGCTTCATCCTGAGCAATTGCAGCGCTGGGCGCCGTTTGCCTATATTGGCTGTGTGTTGCTTTTGCTTGCGGTGGATTTTGTGGGGGTAGGCGCCAAGGGTGCACAGCGTTGGCTAGCGATAGGTGGCTTTCGCTTTCAACCGTCAGAGATTGCGAAGTTAGTCATGCCAATGGCGCTCGCGTGGTATTTGTCGAGCCACCCGCTGCCGCCGGGTTTTCGCCATACTTTTATGAGTTTGGTGCTAATTTTTGTGCCAACAGGCTTGATTATTATCCAGCCAGATTTAGGCACCTCGATTTTAATCGCGACGTCTGGGGTTTTTGTGCTGTTTTTGGCCGGCATTAGTTGGGGCTTTATTTTTTCCTGCTTTGGTTTATTAGCGGTAATGGCGTACCCGATATGGGAATTTTTGCTGCATGACTATCAGCGCCAACGCATCCTGACTATGCTTAATCCTGAGAGCGATAAACTTGGCGCGGGCTGGAATATTATTCAGTCGAAAACGGCGATTGGCTCAGGAGGTTTTGAAGGCAAGGGTTGGCTACTGGGTACCCAGTCACATCTGGATTTTTTGCCCGAAAGCCACACCGATTTTATTATTGCCGTGCTTGCCGAGGAATTCGGCCTGCGTGGGGTTTTGCTGTTATTGTTACTCTATGGTTTGATCGTTAGTCGTGGTCTTTGGATCGCCAGTCAGGCAAAACAATGTTTCGGCCGTTTATTAGGCGGGAGTATTATCCTGACTTTCTTTGTCTATGTCTTTGTGAACATGGGAATGGTCTCGGGTTTACTGCCGGTGGTAGGTGTTCCTTTACCTCTGGTGAGTCAGGGCGGTACCTCGCTAGTAACACTGTTGGTGGGGTTTGGGATTTTGATGGGTATTTGCGCCGATGAGCGCTTAGTGCACCAGTGATAATAGGATTTACTGTGAAAAAACAAAATAAGCTAAAAGTCATGTTCAAACAGTTATGCGGCGGTATGGCTGCTGCTCTGCTGCTTACCGGCCCAAGTTTGGCAGATTATAGTGCTCATCCTGGTGCCGAAGCATTTGTTAATAAGATGGTTGAAAAGCATAACTTTGACCGGGATTGGGTTGTCTCGATGCTTAAGGGGGCTGAGCCGAAGCAATCGATACTAGATGCCATGTCTCGACCCGCTGAGTCAGTGATGACGTGGGGGCGTTACCGGAAAATATTCATCCAAGATTCCAGAGTTGCGCAAGGCGCTGAGTTTTGGCAAGAGCACCGTACTACTTTGGCTCGTGCCGAGCGGGAATACGGCGTACCGGCGTCGATGATTGTTGGTATTATCGGTGTTGAAACACGTTTTGGGCGCAATAAAGGCAGCTATCGTGTCGTCGATGCACTGGCGACATTGGGTTTTGACTTCCCGCGGCGCAGCACGTTTTTCCTTGGCCAATTGGAAGAATACATGTTGATGGTCCGGGAACAGAGCTTTGAACCTTTCGAGTTAAAAGGCTCTTACGCTGGCGCGATGGGTTTTGGTCAGTTTATCCCAAGCAGCTATCGCGCTTACGCAGTCGACTTTGACGGCGACGGTGTAGTAGATATTGTGAACAATCCAGTCGATGCCATCGGTAGTGTCGCTAACTACTTCAAACGTCACGGTTGGCGCGCTGGGCAGCCGGTAGTCAGTGGCGCCGTGCTGAAAGAGAACGCCGACACCAGCTTGTTTAATGCTGGTCTAAAACCGGAAAAAACCGTTCTCCAATTGAGCAAAGCCGGTATAGGCAGCGATCGCGCCTTATCGCCAGAGTTGAAGGCGACTGCGATGCGCCTTGATGGTGATGACGGCGATGAATATTGGATTGGACTGCCAAATTTCTATGTTATTACCCGTTATAACCACAGCGCGATGTATGCGATGGCGGCTTACCAGTTGAGCCAGTTGATTGAGGCGAAGTTCAATGGGGTGGCTGGATCTTGAGTCTGCGTCTTGTTTTCTGTGTTGCTGTACTCATGCTGCTCGCGGCCTGTGCACCCGTGCAGCGGGTGCCAGGCAGCGGCACTGACTCATCTGCATCAACGACACCCAAGCCCACCAATCACGGCCGCTATCAGCAGCAGCAAGATGGCGCGCCGCTGATTCGTTTAGATCCTGCAACAATCGCTGATGCCATGCCGCGTTATGAGGCGATTCGAACGTCGGGGAATGTCAGTCCGTATATAGTGAACGGCAAGGAATATACCTTGCTTGAAGATCATCGCCGTTACAAAGAGCGTGGTATCGCGTCATGGTATGGCACCAAGTTCGACGGCCATGCGACCTCTAATGGTGAAATATACAGCCTTTATGAGATGACTGCGGCGCATCGTACTTTGCCGATTCCGGTTTATGTCAAAGTGACTAATTTGCGCAATGGCCGCACGGCCGTTGTTCGCGTGAATGATCGTGGCCCATTTCATTCTGACCGAATAATGGATCTGTCATATGCTGCCGCGGTAAAGCTCGGATTTTCTGATCAGGGCACCGCACCGGTGGAAATTGAGATCATAGACACGGATAATAGTGCGGTAGTTAGCGGTGCTGATGCTACTCGTTATTATTTGCAGGTCGGTGCCTTTAAGGAGCTAAACTCGGCAACGGAGTTGCAGCGCAATTTAAGCGCGGGTTTAGGCTATCCAGTATTAATTGCCAGCAGTGGCGATCACGGTAAAAGCTTGCACCGAGTTCGGGTAGGCCCATTTATTGATTATTACTCGGCTCAGGCCGCGAAAAAAGTATTGAAGCAGCGCTGGTCAGGAAAACCCCATTTGGTGGTTGAGGCCAACGACTCTTAAATCGTTCACGAAATCAGAAAAGGCAGCTATGTTTAAGCAAAGGTTTTTGGCGTTTACAGCGGGTTTGTTGATGTCCTCGGGCGTGTGGTCACAGGCAAATCTTATTCCTGCGGCCCCGGGTGTGGCTGCGTCGGCGTATTTGCTGATGGATGCGAATAGTGGCCAAGTATTAATTGAGCACAATGCCGATCAGCGTTTACCGCCAGCCAGTTTAACCAAGTTGATGACCAGCTACGTACTGTCTTACGAGCTGGAGCGCGGCGAAGTCAGCAATGACGATATGGTGACTATCAGCAAAAACGCGTGGGCGCAGAACCCCATCTTTAACGGTTCATCGTTGATGTGGATTGAAGTCGGCAAGCAAGTAGCGCTGCATGATTTGCACAAGGGTGTAGTGATCTCTTCGGGTAACGATTCCAGCGTCGCGGTGGCAGAGCATCTTGCTGGTAGCGAAGACGCCTTTGCGGGGATTATGAATCAACATGCCGGTATGTTGGGTATGCACAATAGCCATTTCATGAACTCCCACGGCTTACCTGATCCCGATCACTATACTACGGCACGGGATTTAGCTCTTTTGGCCAAGGCTATCATTGGTTTCCCTCAAGAATACCAACTCTATAGCGAGCGCGAATTTGTCTATAACGGCATACGCCAAAGTAACCGTAATGGCCTACTGTGGAGCGACCCTAGTGTTGACGGCTTAAAAACTGGCCACACTGCTGAAGCTGGCTACTGCTTGGTGACCTCGGCTAAACGTGATGGCATGCGCTTGATATCAGTCGTGATGGGCGCGAGCGGCGAGCGTGCCCGTGAACGTGAAACCCAAAAGTTGCTTTCTTATGGCTTCCGTTACTATGAAACTCACCATCTCTATGCTGGCGGTAGCGAGCTGACTCGCAGCAAGGTCTGGAAGGGCGGTAGCGATACCGTGACTCTTGGCGTGCAGAAAGACGTCTATATGACGATTCCTCGCGGCAAGAGCGAAGCCCTCGATGCCCAATTGGTTGTCGACGAAGTGCTCACTGCACCCATTGCCGCCGATGAAGAATACGGAGAGCTGGTGGTGAGTTTAGATGGCGCCGAAAAGGTACGAGTCCCGCTGGTTGCTCTCGAGGCGGTTGAGGAAGGCGGTATATTTAAACGTCTGTGGGACAGCATTATTTTATTCTTTTTAAATTTGGTTTCCTGAGGCGAGTGTCTACAGATCACTTTCGCTATTGAATAAGCAAAGCGCCGCCTGCGGCGGCGCGGACTATTTTATGAATGACAATCCCCCGCTATTAGAATTTCCCTGCGCATACCCGATCAAGGTGATCGGCAATGGTGACGCCAATCTGCGTGAACGGGTTATTGAAATTATGCGTATCCATGCCGGTGATTTTGACGAAACTATTATCACTGAACGTGCCAGTAGCGAGGGTCGTTTTGTCTCTGTTACGGTGACGATAACCGCAACGGGTAAATCGCAATTAGATAATATTTTTACCGATTTAAAGGCGACTGGCATCGTTAAAATGGTGTTGTGATGAGCCGCCCCGACTCAATCTATGTACGCAAGCTCGGTCGTCAATCCTATGAGCCGGTGTGGCGCGCTATGCAGCAGTACACTGATGTTCGCGATGCCGATAGCCCAGACGAACTATGGTTTTTAGAGCACGATGCAGTGTTCACCCAGGGGCAGGCTGGCAAGGCTGAACATATATTGATGCCGGGTGATATTCCAGTGGTGCAGGTGGATCGCGGTGGGCAGGTGACCTACCACGGTCCAGGTCAATTGGTTGGTTATGTGTTAATCGATTTACGGCGCTTGGGAATCGGTATTCGCGACTTAGTCACTGCAATTGAAAACAGTATTGTAGCCGTATTGGCTAAATTGGGTATTGCTGCGCACCCTCGTGCTGACGCACCGGGCGTATATGTTGAGAGTGGTGCAAAAATTGCGCAACTGGGCTTGCGAGTGCGTCGTGGTTGTACGTTTCACGGATTGAGCTTGAATATTGACATGGATTTGAGTGTGTTTTTACGCATCAACCCCTGTGGTCATCAAGGTATGGAAGTGACTGATATTCGTCGTCAGCGCAATACCGCACCGCCGTCACAAGCTGAACTTATTCAGGCTTTGAGCGCAGAATTAGCTGGGCTGCTAGGCTATTTAAATTGTCGAGAGGCAAGCGAACACGCGCTGCCGGAGACCTTGGGGGAATTATGAAAACCGAAACTGATCAAATCGCCGTCGAAATCGTCGGTAAATCAGCGCCGAATAAAGCGGCTAAAAAAGTAGTGCAGGGCGAGAAACTGCGCGGCGCAGAAAAAGTCGCACGCATCCCCATTAAAGTAATCCCCACTGTTGAGCTGCCAACAAAGCCGTCGTGGATTCGGGTGAAAATGCCTGCGGGCCCAGAAATTGGTCGCATTAAAAGTATTCTGCGTAAGCATAAATTGGCATCGGTCTGTGAAGAGGCGGCCTGTCCAAATTTGGGCGAGTGCTTTAGCGGTGGCACCGCCACATTTATGATTATGGGTGAAATTTGCACCCGGCGTTGTCCTTTCTGTGATGTCGCTCATGGTCGTCCTAACGCGCTAGCTGAAAACGAACCACGGGAATTGGCTGAGGCCATTGCCGAAATGCAGCTTAAATACGTGGTTATTACCTCGGTAGACCGCGATGATCTGCGCGATGGCGGCGCTCAGCATTTTGCTGATTGTATTCGCGAAACTCGCGAGCGCAGCTCAAAAATCCGTATTGAAATATTGGTGCCAGATTTCCGTGGTCGCATGGATGTTGCACTGGATATTCTCGAAAAAGAAGCGCCCGATGTGTTCAATCACAACTTGGAATCCGTGCCCAGCTTGTATAAGAAAATCCGCCCTGGTTCAGATTACCAGTGGTCACTGGATCTTCTTAAGAAATACAAAGAACGCCGTCCCGATGTGTTGACCAAGTCAGGCCTAATGCTTGGGCTGGGTGAAACCGCTGAAGAACTGATTCAGGTTATGAAGGACATGCGTGCCCACAATATCGACATGATCACTATGGGCCAATATCTTCAGCCTAGCCGTGATCATTTGCCCGTCGATCGCTTTGTGACGCCAGAGGAATTTGAAGAGTTTGGTCGTATCGCAAAAGAGCTTGGTTTTAAAAGCGTTGCCAGCGCACCGATGGTGCGTTCATCCTACCGCGCGGATCTGCAGGCTGATTTAGCAGTTGCGCCGTAAACCCTCGCCCCTTTTAGGGCGCGGATATAAGGCGTCCAGGCGCTAGCCTGGTGGGGTTTCTTGTTGCTCGATGTACTGCCGAATGTCTATAGTCGGTACACCGGCAGAGCAGGCAAAATAGGATCGACTCCAAAGAGCAGAACTTTTCGATAACCTCCGCAAGTCAGAGTGCAGGCCCCTCAGCCGTCGTGATCCGGTAGCTTTAAGTTGATTCGCGAGCCAAGACACCGAAATGCGCGGCGGATATTTCACAAGTAGATGAACATGATCGCGCTCACCATCGAATTGCTCGAGTTCACAGCCATGCTTGGCGCATACATGCTTAAATGCCCAAGACAGATCCCATATGTGTTGCCCGGTTAATACCTTCCGACGATACTTGGTTGTGAACACCAAATGGACATAAAGTAGCGTTACGCTATGCCGCTTTCGGATCGCATCTTCATGCATACGACAACCTTGATGGCTGGGTATACATACAGTATATTCATCTTCATGTTACGCGCAATGAAAGTCAGGCTGTATCCGAACGATCAGGCAAAAGCCGAATTGGATCGGCAGTTTGGCGCTGTACGTTTTGTTTATAACAAGGCACTCGCCATAATCAGCCACCGATACAAAGTTCACGGTGATTCTTTACGCGCATCAAAGGACATTAAGCCACTATTGGCTATTGCAAAGCGAAGCCGAAAATACAGCT
>NZ_BAABDM010000015.1:0-47569 GCF_039539625.1 Zhongshania borealis
TAATCTCGTCTTGTTAAATAGCTCAAAACCGCCGGGGCTTTGATGTCCGCTTAAGTTCTTGTCCTTAAGCGAGGAGGCGTATTATATAGATCTTAGCCTCGGTAGCAAGTAGTTTTTTAAACTTTCTCACCACCCCAACTGCTTAAACAAATCGCGTCCCGCACCTCGATGAAGTCCGCCTCAGCAGTTGAGGAGGCGCATTATAGACACGCCACATTAGGAGTCAACATACTTATGAAATCATTTTGAATTACTAACAAAGAAGTACATTAAACGCACAATATGTACAAATATCATGCTGTTATCAGCGTAAACTGATCATTTAAAGACCAGCATCTGATACTTCTTTTTACCTAGCTTGATAACATAGTACTTTCCAAACAAAGCATTGCCAGCGGCAAAGACGGATTCAGCCGCCATATTACCAGCTAAGCCCACCGCAGTTCCGTTCACCTGCACAGCATTGCGACCCAAGGCGTCTTTAATTTGCTTGCCCGCCCCCATACCAATGTCAGCCAACAACTGCGTAAGCGGCCGGTCAACCAACTCACCCCGCCCCAACTCAGCCGTAGGCAAGCCATCCAACTGAAGCTGAGCAAGATCACTCGCCGACAATTCAGCCAAGTCACCCGAGAACAAGGCTTCAGTTATCCGCTGCGCGCCAGCCAATTCTTCCTGGCCATGAATAAGACTCGTCATCTGCTCCGCCAGAATACGCTGCGCACCAGGACGCCCCGCCGCTTTATCAGCCTGCTCAATTGCATCAATTTCAGCCAGTGACAAAAAAGTAAAGTAGCGAAGGAATTTATACACATCGGCATCCGCCGTCCCAAGCCAAAATTGGTAAAAGGCATACGGAGAGGTTTTATCGGGATCGAGCCAAACCGTACCCGATTCAGTTTTACCAAATTTAGTACCATCTGATTTGGTTACTAAAGGCATTGTTAAACCATGAACAGCAACGCCATGCTGGCGACGAGCAAGATCCACCCCCGCAATAATATTTCCCCACTGATCCGACCCACCCAACTGCAAGGTGCAGCCATTGCGCTTATAGAGCTCGGAAAAATCCATGCCCTGCAATAAAGAATAACTGAACTCGGTAAAAGAGATTCCCGAACCCTCTCTATTAAGGCGCTGCTTAACAGACTCCTTGGCGATCATATTATTAATGGTAAAATGCTTACCAACATCACGCAGAAACTCCAGCGCTGACATTTGGCCAAACCAATCTAGGTTGTTGGCGACTTCCGCTGCATTCTCGCCGCTATCAAAATCAATAAAGCGTGATACCTGGCTTTTTAACCTATCCGCCCAACTGGCCACAATATCAGGCGTATTGAGCTGACGCTCTTGTGCTTTAAAGCTTGGATCGCCAATTAAGCCAGTCGCACCACCAACCAAGGCAATAGGCTTATGCCCCGCCTGCTGAAAGCGTCGCAATGCCAACAAGGGCACCAAGTGACCAATATGAAGACTATCCGCAGTGGGGTCGAAGCCGCAATAAAGGGTACGCATTTCGCCCGACAGATATTCTGACAAACCATTCTCGCCAGTCATTTGCGCCACCAAACCACGAGCCTCTAATTCAGTGAGCAATTCTGCATTTACCGCTGTCATACCGTCGACCTTTATCAATAAGAATGCGCATTCATCCGCCAATACGGTGCCTGCAATATGTGAAAACTGATTGAGAAGGCGGCAAGATACAACAACCAAACTGAAATGCAAACCAGGAAAAGCTGACAGGCCACCGCCCACAAGCTAGAATCTACATTAACTTTCGGTTTATACGGGCTTTAGCCGCAGTGTACATTTGTTATACTCAACAAAAACCACCAGCAAGGTATGAAGTAGCAAAACTATGCAGAATTGGATTCCCAAACGGCATGCCATGCGCAAACCACCTGCAGGCAAATTTCCCCGTCGCCATTTAGCACTGGCGGCGTCAACGCTTATCGCCCTCGGCCTGACGCTTCTTCTATTGCCCGGTGAAAATGCCGAAGCCAAACGCACGGCCATACCACTCGACCTTGAGCTTACACCAAGCCGGATCAGCGAAAGCGTTAGCGCACCGGAAGAGCCCCCGGTTGCCATTGAGCAAAGCTGGAAAGAAATCCCCGTCGAAAATGGCGATTCACTCTCCGCCATATTCAGCCGTGCAAATCTTACCCCCCAAGACCTTCACGAATTATTGAGCAGCTCCAGCAAAGCGAAAGAGCTAAACAAAATCAAGCCAGGGCAAAAGCTGTCGTTCAAAATTAGCGACAACGGCCAGCTCGATGCCATGAGCTTTCAAGTCGACAAACTAAACAGCATCATCTTCGAGCGCGGCGTTACCGGCTTCACCACCACCAAAATGACCGAAACACCCGAAATTCGCCAGCGCGTAGCCAGCGCAACGATTACGTCCTCATTATATAGAGCAGCTCAGGATGCAGGCGTAAGCCAAGGCATTATTATGGAGCTCGCGAATATCTTTGGTGGCGTTTTAGACTTTGTTTACGATGTGCGCAAAGACGACTTTTTCATTGTCATTTATGAAGAACTGTATTTAAACGGCGAACTATTGAGCAGTGGGCAAATTCTAGCCGCCCAGTACTTTAACCGCGGCAAATCTTTTGAGGCCTACCGCTACATCAACAAGCAAGGCGAAGTAGACTACTTCTCGGAAGCTGGCGAAAGCATGCGCAAAGCCTTCTTGCGCGCACCACTGGACTTTACCCGAATCAGCTCCGGCTTTAATCCCAAGCGTTTGCACCCTGTATTCAAAACAGTGCGACCACATCGCGGCGTCGATTACGCCGCACCCCGTGGCACACCTGTTTACGCTGCCGGTGATGGGCGCGTTGCCGCCGCCGGATATTCAAAAGCGAATGGCAACTACGTGTTTATTAAACACGGCGAAGCCTATATGACTAAATATTTACACCTACACAAACGCGCAGTTTCCAAAGGCGATCGAGTTCGACAACGAGAAACCATTGGCTGGGTTGGTTCCACTGGTTATGCGACTGGCCCCCACCTGCATTACGAATTTCTGCTCAACGGCGTACACCGCAACCCGGCAACAATCGTCAAACAACTACCCGCGCCTAAGAAAGTGGCCGCTGGGGCAATGCCGGAGTTTAAAGCGCAAATTGCGGGCATGCAGTTGCAACTCAGAACCTATGCTGCACAGCGTAATTACACCGGCACTGGCGCAGGTTAATGAGAAAACAACTCTATATCGGACTAATGTCAGGTACTAGCTTGGACGCTGTCGATGCCGCGCTTATCAGTATCGACAATGACCACATCGAGCTAGTACACAGCCTCTCGACAACATTACCCTCATCACTCAAAACCCAAATACTTAAACTGTGTAATGGCACGACAGCCGAAATTGAACTCATGGGCCAGCTCGACCGCGAACTAGGCGAGCTGTTTGCCCACGCCGCCCTCGACCTGTGCCGGGCTGCAAAAACACAAACTGCGGACATCACCGCCATCGGCAGTCACGGCCAAACCATTCGCCATCGCCCCCCAGACAAGCAACGCACCGCCGACAAAGCCTTTACTCTACAAATCGGCGATCCAAATACCATTACTGAAATCACCGATATCACGACCGTTGCAGACTTTCGGCGCCGCGATATTGCAGCTGGAGGCCAAGGCGCCCCCTTGGTTCCTGCATTTCACGCCGCCGCATTTGGCCAAGCAGGCCACGAGCGCGCGATTGTAAACATCGGCGGCATGGCAAACATAAGCCTAATCAAAACCGACGGCGAGGTACTCGGCTTCGACACCGGCCCCGGCAATGTTTTAATGGATAGCTGGATTATGCACTGCCAAGGACTAAGCTTTGATCGCGACGGCGAATGGGCGCAAAGCGGCAGAGCGAACCCGGTACTGCTAGCAACCTTGCTTAAAGACCCCTATTACGCCGTCGTTGGCCCGAAAAGCACTGGCCGCGAACAATTTAACTTAGCGCAACTACTAGCAACCCTAGAATCTAACAACAACATTCGCCCTGCGGATGTCCAGGCAACACTGCTTGAACTGACGGCGTGCAGCATTTCTGACGCGATCAAACAATACAGCACAGCGGGCTCTGAGGTTTTCATCTGCGGAGGCGGCAGCGCTAATATTGGACTCTGTTCGCGAATTCAGGCGCTATTACCGAATCAGAAAGTAGCGACGACAGAAATATTAGGTATTCACCCCGACTGGGTAGAAGCCGCCGCTTTTGCTTGGCTGGCAAAGCAAAGCCTTTTTGGCTTACCCGGCAATGTGCCTGCTGCGACTGGCGCAAAAGGTCCACGAATTTTAGGCGCAGTCTATCCGCGCTAGCGTAAAACGTCGCTCAAATAAAATAATGGATTAGTACTGGCGAAGCCCGAACCAAGCTTCGCACAGAAAAGATTTAGACTGAGAACGAAGAGCCACAACCGCAAGTAGTGCTGGCGTTAGGGTTGCTCACCACAAAGCGCGAGCCTTCCAAACCTTCGGTGTAATCGAGTTGAGCTCCGTCAATATACTGATAACTAAGCGGATCGACCAACACAATAACGCCGTCCTTTTCGACCAAAGTATCGTCTTCTTCTGCTAGCTCATCAAAAGTGAAGCCATACTGAAAACCCGAGCAGCCTCCGCCTGTTACAAAAACACGCAATTTCAGATCGTCATTAGCCTCTTCGGCCACTAAATTTTTCACCTTCGCCACAGCTCGATCCGTCAAGCTCAGTACCGTGGGGGTAAATTGTTCAACTGCAGACATAGTCCACCTCACAAACCAACGACGCCGCTTGGCATCGTATATAGAGTGATTATCCAATTCCCGACTAATTCAGTCAAGAATTAACCGTCACTGTCTGTTCTTAGCAAATTGCCTAGGGCATTAACGCCAGGCCTTGCAAACCCATAGTTTCAGGCAATCCAAACATGAGATTCATATTCTGTATCGCCTGACCAGAAGCCCCTTTCACGAGGTTGTCGATCGCTGACAACACCACAATAGTGTCTCTATTCTGGGGTCTATGCAGAGCAATCCGGCACATATTACTGCCCCGCACAGTGCGCGTCTGTGGCGTACTGCCTAATGGCATCACATCAACAAATGGCGCATCTGCGTAACGCTTTTCAAACAAAAACTGCACTTCATCCAAGGGCACCGCCGGATCCAACATCTCGGCATACATGGTGGCATGTATACCGCGCACCTGTGGCAGCAAATGAGGCGTAAAGGTTAAACCAACAGGACCTTTTGCGGCGAGCGCCAATTCTTGTTCAATTTCTGGCAAATGACGATGGCCACCCACGCCATAGGCCTTAAAGCTTTCTGACAATTCAGTAAACAAATTGTCGATCTTGGCTTGGCGCCCGGCGCCACTTACCCCAGATGCGGCGCTAACAATCAAACGGCTGGGATCAACTAGTTTTTCTTCAAGCAAAGGAATTAAACCCAACTGCACTGCCGTGGGGTAACAGCCAGGACAGGCGATTAACTTAGCATTGCGGATTTTCTCAAGGTTGCGCTCCGGCAAACCGTAAACCGCGGTCGCTAGCACGTCAGGACAAACATGCTTTTCGTGGTACCACTTAGACCACAAATCAGCATCCGTAATACGGAAATCCGCTGACAAATCAATAATACGGGTACCCGCCGCCAGCAGTTCCGGCACCATATTCATGGCCACATTGTGCGGCGTAGCAAAAAACACCACATCACAGGTCGCAAGTGATTTCACATCAGGCGTTGAAAACCGCAAGTCCATCGCCCCGCGCAAACTCGGAAACAACTCATCAACCCCAACACCTTCTTCGGCGCGAGACGTGATCATCACAACCTCAGCCTCCGCGTGGGTCGACAACAAACGCAGCAACTCAACGCCGGTATAACCTGTACCACCTACAATTCCGACTTTTAACACCTAAACTCTCCTTCACTCACGCAATGCTATTTAATGGCTTGGGGCTCGTCTGTTCGAACGGCCGACTGCTCTTCTTTGTCCCGCAGCAAATGCTCCCAGCCACGCAGTAAATCCTTAGCCAGAACATGATAAACCGGTTCCGGCATTATTAATTTAGACACCGCCGTTGCCGTCAATGCACTTACCATTAAGACGGGTAGTATATCGTGATTATTGCCCGTCAACTCCAGCACAATCACAAAGGCGGTAATAGGCCGCTGCACGACACCGGCAAAGTAACTCGCCATACCAACCAAAATTAAGGAGACAGGCGGTACCTGAGGAAAAAATGTGCCCATGGCTGAGCCCAGTTCCGCACCAGCAGCCAAGCTTGGCGAAAAAATACCGCCGGGAATACCGCTAAAATAGGTCAATAAGGTCGCCATCATTTTGCCAACGGCAGTGAGCCAGGTCGCCTCGTCTTCGCCTGCCAGCAAGGCCTTAGCCTCTACATAACCACTCCCCATGGTCAAACCGCCAGACAAAATAGCCATCACCGCCAACAACAGGCCAATGACCAAGGCAACCCGCAACGGCCATTTCTGAACAATAGGTGCCATTGCCCGATTGCCCTGCACCAAAAGCACCCCGAATAAACCACCCAATAAGCCACAGGCCACACTCACGCCAATAATATACGGGTAGTAAGCAAATGGCATGGCGCTGACCTCGGGCACCCCGAAGTAACTGTAATGCCCAGCAAAAGCCAAAACCACCACCCCCGACAGGATGATAGCCATAATAAAGGTGCCCGAAGTACGCGCCTCCATGGACTGCTGCAATTCCTCAATGGCAAAAACAATACCCGCCAGCGGCGCATTAAAAGCGGCCGACACCCCAGCGGCACCGCCAGCGACAATCAAACTGCTTTCAACTTGGCGCTGTTTCAACTTTGCCCAGCAACCAAACTTATACATGATTGCCGCGCCAACATGCACACTAGGACCTTCTCGCCCTACTGTCGCGCCAACCAATAAACCGGCACAGGTTAGCAAAACCTTAAGAATCGCGACGCGCAGCGATAAAAACGGCGCGCGCAGCCAGTGATAATTTTGCTTATGAGCAAGCAATACCTGAGGAATACCACTCCCCCGTGAAGCTTTACCGCCTTTATTCATCACCCACACAATTGCCGCCAACCCCAATGGCGTGATAATTAAAAACAAATAGGGGTTATAAGCAAAAATGGCCTCGGTCAAGCCATAGCTTTCTTCTGACAACCACGCGAAACTTTGAATGACCAAGCCCACTGTTAACGCGCCCACCCAAAAGACCCCGCGGGTTTTCCAGTCTTCAATAGTGCCCAACTGACGGCGAGTGTGACGATTACCCAGCAGCCACCACAGACGAAGCCTGCGAGCAGTTCGGGTGTGTTTCCGGTTGGTGGTCATATATTAGCGAGCCTGCAAAGGCAGTAGAGCGAAAACGAATACCCAGAATGAAAATCAGTACGAAAAAAAACTGCGGCGGGCCGCATTTGGCCAAGGGATATTGTATGCTAATTCCCTTGGCACACCCAGCGCCACCCAGTGTAATTTTGCCACCCAAACAGGATCCTGCCCAATGCTCTGGCTTAAAGCCTTTCATATCATTGCCCTTATCTGCTGGTTTGCCGGCATTTTTTACCTGCCTAGACTATTTGTTTACCACGCAATGAGCGACGATCAAGCCACCCGGGATCAACTGAAAATTATGGAGCGCAAGCTCTATCGCTTTGTTAGCCCCTTTGCGATATTAACCGTGGTGTTTGGCCTATTAATGATTTACCAGCAACCTAGCTACTACCTGCATGCTGGGTGGCTGCAGCTTAAACTCGCTTTTGTCGCAGGGCTAATCGCCTACCATCTGTACTGTGGTCACCTAGTCAGAATCTTTGCCAACGACCAAAATCAGCGCCAACATGTATTTTATCGCTGGTTTAACGAAGCTCCCGTTTTCGCATTGTTCGCCATTGTGCTACTCGCCGTACTGAAACCCTTTTAAGCCGGCCCCTAGCGCGAGATAATGTCAGTTATTAATCGCCGAATTCCGTTTTATTTATTACAAGAAGCCTTTTATGAGCAACTCAGAACAGTTATTTGAAGTCGCCCGTCAATTTATTCCAGGCGGTGTTAACAGCCCAGTTAGAGCCTTTAAAGCCGTCGGCGGCACGCCACGGTTTATCGATCACGCCAAAGGCCCCTACCTCTTTGATGTCGACGGCAAAAAATATATCGACTACGTCCTCTCTTGGGGGCCAATGCTACTCGGCCACGCTCACCCAGACATAATTGCCAGAGTCACCGAGCAACTACAAAAAGGCTTGAGCTTTGGCGCCCCCACCGAAATCGAAACCCAGCTTGCCGCCAAACTTTGCGGCATCATGCCCGGCATGGACATGGTTCGTATGGTGAACTCTGGTACCGAAGCTACCATGAGCGCTATTCGTTTGGCTCGTGGCTATACCGGTCGCGACAAAATCATCAAATTTGAAGGCTGTTACCACGGTCACTCAGATTCCCTGCTAATTAAAGCAGGATCAGGCGCGCTCACCTTTGGCGTACCCAGCTCGCCGGGTGTGCCCGCAGCACTCGCCGAACATACCGTCACCCTGACCTACAACGACATTGAAGGCGTAAAAGCGGCCTTTAAAGAATTTGGCGAGCAAGTCGCGTGCATCATCGTTGAACCCGTCGCGGGCAATATGAATTGTGTCCCCCCCATCCCCGGCTTCTTAGAATGCCTGCGCGAATGCTGCGACCAAAGCGGTAGCGTACTAATTATCGACGAAGTAATGACCGGCTTCCGACTTGGCCTACACGGCGCGCAAGGTTATTACGGCGTCACCGCCGACATCACCTGCCTCGGCAAAGTGATTGGCGGCGGCATGCCGGTTGCCGCGTTTGGCGGCAAGCGCGAAATCATGAGTTGCATCGCCCCAAGCGGCCCGGTGTACCAAGCAGGGACCTTATCTGGCAATCCTATCGCTATGGCTGCCGGCCTATGCATGCTAGAACACATTGAAAAAGCAGGCTTTTACGAGCCACTATTCAAACAAACTGACAAATTAGTCGAGGGCCTGCGCGAACGCGCCGCCGCTGCCGGTATTGCCATGACCAGCAACCATGTCGGCACGATGTTCGGCGTATTTTTTACCGACGCCAAGCACGTCACCAATTATCAGCAAGTTATGGCCTGCGATATCGAGCGTTTTAACCGCTTCTTCCATGGCATGCTCGAAGGCGGCGTGTATCTTGCACCCGCTTCTTACGAGGCTGGCTTTTTATCGGCTGCCCACACCGACACCGACATCGCCGACACCCTCGATATTGCCGAGCGCGTTTTTGCCAATTTGAATTGAGAGCCATTATGAGTAAGTCACTACACCGCGGCGCATTTCCAGCCACTCGCATGCGCCGCCTGCGGGCCAACGATTTCTCACGCCGCCTAATGCGTGAAAACCAACTTAGCGTGAACGACTTAATTTACCCGATGTTTGTTTGCGAAGGCAGCAACGAGCGGCAAACCGTCGGTTCAATGCCCGGTATAGAACGCTTAAGTATCGATCTGCTTACAGCCGAGGCGAAACATCTTGCCTCATTAGGTATACCTGCCATCGCCTTATTTCCAGTGGTTGGCGCCGATAAAAAATCGCTCTTTGCAGAAGAGGCCTACAACCCAGATGGCCTTGCGCAACGGGCCGTCAAAGCAATTAAAGACGCAGTACCCGAACTTGGCATTATCACAGACGTAGCGCTCGACCCTTACACCACCCACGGCCAAGACGGCATTATTGACGCCAGCGGATACGTACTCAACGACCGCACCGTGGAGACCTTATGCAAGCAAGCTGAGGCGCAAGCCAATGCCGGCGCCGATATCGTCGCGCCTTCAGACATGATGGATGGCCGCATCGGCGCCATTCGCCAAACCCTAGAGAGCAACGGCCACATCAACACCTGCATTCTTAGCTATGCGGCCAAATACGCCTCAGCTTACTACGGCCCATTTCGTGACGCCGTAGGCTCAGCGGGCAATCTCGGTAGCGGTAATAAATACAATTACCAAATGGATCCGGCCAATAGTGACGAAGCACTACACGAGTGCGCACTCGACCTCGCCGAAGGCGCAGACATGATCATGGTAAAACCGGGCATGCCTTATCTAGACATCATTCGTCGCGTCAAAGACGAGCTCGCAGTGCCTACATACGCCTACCAAGTAAGCGGCGAATACGCCATGCACTGCGCCGCGTTTCAAAATGGCTGGCTAGACAAAAACGCCGTTATGGCCGAGTCACTGCTCGCGTTTAAACGCGCGGGCGCTGACGGCATCCTGACGTATTTTGCCAAAGACATGGCATTATTACTGAATAACTAGTATTTACCCTGTCACAGACAGGCACTATGGTTAAGACAACGCGGATTAATACATTAGATAAACAATTTTCTGGGGATAAGACATGCAAAAAAGAATAATCGCATTGGCAATACTTGCCGCGAGCGCATCCGTAAGCAGCCAAGCCGATATCGTCGGCGCGACCGCCGGCGCTTATATGTGGAAACAGAGCTGGGACGGCGACGTAAAAGCCGGTTCAGACAGTATCGACATGAATGATGATCTTGGCTACGACGACGAGACTGGCAAAAGTTTTTATGTTGCTCTTGAGCACCCGGTTCCAGTGTTGCCAAATATTCGCTTACAGCACACTTCCTTAGACATATCGGAAACTAGCACACTATCGCGCAGCTTTACCTACGACGGGAAAGGCTACGTCACCACAAACACCGTCGACTCTACAACAGATCTAAGCCACACTGACGGTACTTTTTACTATGAAATTCTCGATAACTGGGTAAACCTCGATATCGGCTTGACCGTGCGCATGTTCGACGGCGAAGTCCGTATTAAAAATCAAACCACTACCGATGAAGGCTCGATCGAAATCGACGCTCCACTGCCTATGGCCTATGTAAATGCCCGCTTTGAATTACCGCTGACGGGCTTTTACGCATCCGGCCTCGGCAACGTCATTGCCTACGGCGACAATAAAGTGACTGACATGACCGTTGCGCTAGGCTACGAGTACGGTGTTGTCGGCATAGAATTAGGTTACCGCAACTTTGACGTCCAGCTTGAAGACGACAACGAAGAAGCCAACGTTACCGTTGACGGTTACTTTCTTGGTGTAGTAATCGACATCTAAATACCGAACGAGCAAGACCGCAAGGGTGCAGCGTTGGCTGCACCCTTTTTTATTGGAACCATTCAAAACACCCATTCATGCAGTATATGATTAGCCGCTGAATCACCGACCAAACAACCCCGAGGAAAACCATTGAGAATCGCCCTCGTCATTATTAGCTTACTCTATAGTACGACCACCCTCGCCTGTGAATGCCTTTGGCAGGGGCCGTTTAAGGCGGTTTATAGTGATGCTGATCTTGTTGTCTACGGGAAGGTCGAGCGCAGTCAGGGCAATGGCTTTGATTTAAGTATCAATGAAGTTATTCAAGGCAGCGAATACCGCGAGCAAATTCGAATTTGGGGCAAAAAAGACAATTTATGCCGGCCGGAAGCCTCAGAGTTCCCCCCCGGCAGCCAGTGGATAATGGCGCTGAAGCGCATCGACAATCCGCCAGAAGATGCCTTTAACCCCTTCAAAGCTAACATCAGCTTCGGCCGCCAGGATGATTTTAGCCTGTCGAGCTGCGGTGTTTATTGGCTAGCAGTTAACGAAGCCCGGGTGTCAGGCAATATTCTCGGCGGCTCGCGGTGGCAGTACCTAGACCCCAAGAAAACCCCGGTTATTATGCCGGTATTTCAAGCTTGGCTTCAAAAAATACTGCCAGACGAGGCGCTTGCAGAAGCGGCCCGCCCCCAAAGTGAGGCGCGTAAATTACTCAATGAAACCAAGATTTTCTTATGGGAAGATCAGCGCAATTTGCTCCCGGAACCCGAGCAAGAGAGTGACGAGCAATTCGGCCCAGTGCGGCCCAACTTACGCTCGGGCTTACCCGCAGAAAAGCCGCAGGAGACTATCGCCGAGCCCAGCGTTAATGATTTAGATTAAGCCCAAAAGCTCGTCGAGCATTTTAAGTGACATCCCCCAAATACGCCGCTTACCGTAAAAGTAGCACGGCAGTGTCAGGTGTATTTTACCGCGCCGCCAAACCATCGACTCACGATTTTCATAATTCATCAGAAACCGCATAGGCACCCACACTGCCTCGGCAACTTCATGATTGGGTTCAATACTCACGGCAGTATGCAAACGAAAGACATAAGGCGTGACCACCATAGGCTGGCGACCAGAATGCGGCCGACTGACAATATCGGACAAACGCCCAATACAGTGCCCCGCCTTGTCTAAATAAATACCGGTCTCTTCTTCGGTTTCGCGCGTTGCGGTGCGCAATCCGGTCACGTCTTGCCGATCCATGCGACCACCAGGAAACGCCATATGCCCAGACCACGGATCGCCCTCGCGGTCTGCACGCTTAATCATAAGCACTTCAATATGGTCGCCCTGCTCGCGCAATATTAGCGCCACCGCCGAACGCTTTACCCAGCGCCGCCACCAGCGCTGACGAGGTTTAAAGCCATCTAATCGCGTAATGATTTGCTGCAGAGCAAGCGCTTCGTCGCTTGTTTTTTCCAATGCCTACTCCCTTATTGTGCCTAGCAGAATGTGCTGATTATTATAAAACGGCCTCGCAGCCCAGCCGTGCTAAGATTATTACGCAAACCATAATACCCCAAGACCAACCGCGCTTCGTATAGTTGCAATATATGACTCACAATAGCAAACACGACATCCGCCATCGCCGCGATATAGAAACATTGCTCGAACATTTTTATGCTCAAGTACTCAGCGACGATATTATCGGTTTTTATTTTACCGATATTATGAGCTTCTCCCTTACACAGCACCTACCGAAAGTCACTGATTTTTGGGTACAGCAATTGCTCTCTGAACGCGTATATCAAGGCGAATTATTTAAGCGTCACCAGGAGATTCACCAGCGCGCAGCCCTTAGTGCACATCATTTTCAGCGCTGGCTGTATTTACTCAATACAAGCATCGATAGCTTATTCTGCGGCCCACGCTGCGACGCCATGAAACAACGCGCCAAGGCGATAGCTCAATCCATGGCCACGGCGCTCGCCGAACGCGCAGAGGACATTAGCGGTGAGCCCGGGGTACAAATCTACAACAAACCTCAACCGTAAATTTTACGCAAGCGCGCCACACCCTCGGCCAAACGCGCCATGCTGGTGGTATAGGCAAATCGCACATGCTCATCCGCCCCGTACCGGCCAAAGTCTTCACCTGGGGTAATGGCGATGCCGTGCTCCTCCAGCAGCATGCGACAAAATTCCGAGCTACTCATTTTAAAGCGTTTAATGCCCGCATAGAGATACAAGGCGCCGTCTGGGCAGTTAGGAATTTCAAAACCAAGGTCTCTGAGTTCGGGCAGCAAATAATCCCGGCGGCGCGCAAATTCATCTCTACGCTCATTAAGGATAAGACGCGTTTCTGGCGCAAATGCGGCCAGCGCGGCGTGCTGCCCCATGGTCGACATGGAGATAAACAGATTCTGCGCCAACTTCTCAAGCTCAGGTACCGCCTCAGGGGGCGCCACCAACCAACCCAAACGCCAACCGGTCATGCCAAAGTATTTTGAAAAACTATTGATCACAAACGCTTGATCAGTAATCGACAAGATACTTGGCGCCTCTACACCGTAATTCAGTCCGTGGTAAATTTCGTCAACAATCAAGTAACCTTCTTTGCGCTCGCACAGGCTGTGTAGATCTCGCAGCTGCGCGGCGGTGAGAATTTCACCACTGGGATTCGCTGGCGAGGCAACCATAATACCCTTGGTATTTGGCCGCCAGTGCTGTTCAGCTTTCTCGGCACTGAGTTGGAAACGATCCTCTGGCCCCACTGGCACTAGTTGCCCCTCACCCTCAACAAGACGCAAAAAATGGCGGTTACAGGGGTAACCCGGATCCGTCATTAACATGCCATCACCGGGATTTATCAATAAACCCGCCAGCAAAAGCAGCGCGCCAGATGCACCCGGCGTAATCATGATGCGTTCCGGTGCAATATCCAGCCCATAATCCTGTTTATAGTAATTGGCAATTGCCTCGCGCAAAGCTTGAATTCCGGCTGCCGGCGTATAACTCGTCTCGCCCCGGTCAAGCGAGGCCTTCGCTGCGCGAATGATTGGCTCGGCGCTGCTAAAGTCGGGCTCACCGGCTTCCATATGGATAATATCTCGGCCAGCCGCCGCCAATGCTTTGGCCCGGGTTAACACCTCGACCACACGAAAGGGCTCAATATCCGCTAAACGACGCGCAAAAGATTTACTCACCAAGACACTTCCTAACATTCAAAAACAAGAGTGTAACGCTATCCTTTCGGGCTTAACATCGTCACAACAGGGTAATGAAATGTTCAGTTCCGGCCTTAATGCGTAATTTCGTGTGGCGCAGCCGGGCCATATCTGGTAGTTTTGCCGATTTGGCGGCACAGCGTCGCCGCGCATGTCCGCGGTTTGCGGTTACCGGCTTGTAAAGAAGAGGGCCAACCATGCCTGCACAACAGAGCACACCTGAGAATTTAAAAACTTTCGTCCCTTATGTAGAGAAAAAGGGCGAAACGTATATGAACGAAAAGCAGCGGGAACACTTCCGCCAAATTCTGCTGGCCTGGAAAGCAGAATTAATGGAAGAAGTGGATCGCACTGTGAGCCATATGAAAGACGAAGCAGCCAATTTCCCTGATCCAGCTGATCGCGCCACCCAAGAAGAAGAGTTCAGCCTTGAACTCCGAACTCGCGACCGCGAACGTAAGCTGATCAAGAAAATTGACTCGACCATTAATCTGATCGATGAAGATGACTACGGCTACTGCAGCACCTGCGGCGTTGACATCGGCATTAAGCGTTTAGAAGCACGCCCAACGGCAACGCTGTGCATAGACTGCAAAACCCTTGATGAAATCAAAGAGCGCCAAGAACGCGGCTAGCCCTGTCGGGCGGCAAGCCGCCCGCAACACCCCAAATGCCCTCCCTCGATAGCAATTACAGAGGTCGGTTTGCACCGTCCCCCAGTGGGCCCCTGCATATCGGCTCACTCGTTACCGCTTTGGCTAGTTACTTAGACGCCCGCGCCAACCGCGGTCAATGGCTGCTGCGCATGGAAGATATCGACCCGCCCCGCGAGCAAGCGGGTGCTGCCCAACAAATTACTAATAGCTTACTTAACCACGGCATGACATGGGACGGCGACATTTTCTGGCAAAGCGCGCGCAGCGCTGCCTACGACACTTACCTGCAGCAACTCCTCAACAAAAACTTAGCCTATTACTGCGGCTGCTCGCGCCGCCAACTCGCCGCCACCAACGGTCTGCATATCGGCGCCTGCGCCCACCCAGGCTCACCCAATGGCGACGCGATCCGCCTACGCGTTCCCAATGAAACTATAGGCTTTAATGACCGCATCCAAGGCAGCCAGCACCGCACGCAGGTTGAGCTTGGCGATCCCGTGCTAAAACGAAAAGACGGCCTCTACGCCTACCAACTTGCCGTTGTTGTTGACGACGCCGAACAGGGAATTACCGACATTGTTCGCGGCGTAGATTTACTCGATGCCAGTGCCTGGCAAATTCATTTACAAAACGCCCTTGGACTCAAGCAACCTCGTTATTGCCATATCCCAGTGATTGTCGGTGACGACGGCCACAAGCTCAGCAAACAAAGTTTTGCCCCAGCGCTCGACGACCAATATGCTTTTGCCAATCTCCGCTTAGCGCTGCACTATTTGCAGCAAACTCCCCCCCCAGACACCATCAATGATGTTGCCGATCTTCTGCTTTGGGCTACTGAACACTGGCACCCGCAAGACATTCCCGCACGCCGTCAATTCGATGCAATAAACCAAAGCCTTTAAGTGGGGCACGCAGCGGCATCCTTTGCAGTTTTAGCTGGCGTCCAGTAACATCGTGCTGACAGTGAACACGCCTCGGTCGCCATGCAAATTCAGTCTCCCCTGCTCTTATTAGCAATTTTTGCCTTTGTGTATGCCCCAACATTAAGCCGCTGGCTTTATGAGGGCAGCAACCTCTGGTATCGCCACCACGTAATCTGGCTGGCCGTTATTTGCTTTGTGTATATCAGCCTTCGTCAGCAGCGCCGCAATGACCTTTAGCATCACCGCCCTAATTGCTATTGGCATCAGCTATTTACTGCTGCTTTTCGCGATAGCGTACGCTGCCGAACGCAAACTTCTCCCCGCCAAGCTCATCAATCACCCTGCCACTTACGTCTTATCGCTAGGCATTTATGCAAGCGGCTTTGCGGTTTATGGCGCCGTGGGCTTCGCCAAGAATTACGGTTATAGCTTTCTCAGCTACTATATTGGCATTTCCGCAGCCATGGTTTTACTGCCTATTCTGCTACTACCAATCTATCAAATCTGTAAGAGCTATCGTCTTAATTCACTCGCTGACTTGCTTAGCTTTCGCTTTCGCAGCTCATGGGTAGGCGCGCTCGTCACCCTCTTTACAGCCATTGCGGTATGGCCGCTGCTCGCCATTCAAATTCAGACCGTTTCAGAATCAACGCTAATATTAAGTTTGGGCCACGCAATAGCTACCGAGAACGGCGGCCAGCGACGCCTCATCGCCCTTTTGTTTTGTGTCGTTATTGCGATATTCACCATTTTATTCGGCTCACGCACCCTCACTTCCAAAGACAGTCATCGCGGCATTGTTACCGCACTCGCATTTGAATCATTAATTAAATTATTTGGCCTATTGCTGGCTGGCATTATGAGTACCTATGCCGTCTTTAATGGCTTTGACGGCCTGCAAATATGGCTGGACAGTAAGCCCGCTATATTAGAAGCACTCAACAAACCCCAACCTGCCGACAGCAGTCGCTTAATGTTGATTATGTTTTTTGCGGCCGCGGTTTGTATGCCCCATGTTTTTCATATGCTGTTCTCCGAAAATTCCAGCGCCAAAAACCTCGGGACCGCGAGCTGGGGCCTCCCCTTATTTTTATTGCTAATGAGCCTACCAATTCTGCCCATACTCTGGGCGGGAAGCGCGCAAGGACTAGCGCTGCCAGCCGACTATTATGCGCTAGGGCTGTCCCTCGAGATGGACAAACCGTGGCTCTCAGTGCTGCTTTATCTCGGCGGGCTTTCTGCAGCCGGTGGCGCTATCATCATCACCACGCTGGCACTGGCAACGATGTGCCTGAATCATTTAGTTCTGCCGGTACTGCGTCCAAAAGGCTCAAACGACCGCGGCACAGACATTTATCGCTGGCTGCTAACAACCCGGCAATTGCTAATTTGCGTGATTATTCTTATTGGCTTTGTATTTTATGAATTGATTGGCGAGACACAAAACCTTACCCACTTGGCGATGACCTCGGCGAGTGGATGTGCTCAATTTTTACCCGGCGTCCTCGCTGTACTCTACTGGCCCCGGGCGAATCGCAAAGGCTTTATCAGCGGCTTATGTATTGGGTTTTCGATTTGGCTGATCGGCCTAATCCTCCCCATGTTTAGCGGAGTCCACCCCAGCTTTTTAGAACAACTTTACATCTACCCAGTCGAGAAAAATCAATTCTGGGTAGTGGTAACCAGTATCTCCCTAGCACTAAACGGCATTGTGTTTATCGTGATTTCACTATTCAGCGAAACATCACCGGAAGAGCGTCGAGCAGCAGAAGCCTGCACCATTGACGATCTCAATCGCCCGAGTCGTCAGGCCTTGAACTTACAACACGCAGGCGAAATTAAACTGCACCTCCAAGACGCGCTAGGCGACCGCGCCGCCGCCCAAGAATTCAAACGCGCACTGGATGAGCTGCAAATGAATGAGCTCGAAACCAGACCTTATGCCCTGCGACGAATTCGCGACCGCATTGAAATCAATTTGTCGTCACTGATCGGCCCTTCTAGCGCCCGTCGCGTTATCGATCGCGCCCTGCCTTATACCGATAATGTCATGGGTGACAGTGAAGACATTACCTATATCGAAGAGCGGCTTGAACTCTATCAAACCCATCTCACCGGCTTGGCCGCCGACTTAGACAGCTTGCGCCGCTACCATCGCCAAACTCTGGAAGACCTACCCATCGGCGTATGCGCATTAGGACGCGACCAGGAGATTTTACTGTGGAATATGTCCATGGCCGACATTACGCACATTGACGCGAATACGGTTACCGGCTCACGCTTAGCAGGTTTGCCCGAACCTTGGGCAAGCTGCCTGCAAAGCTTTTTGGCCAGCAGTGACCTGCACCGCAGTAAATTTAGCATCGAAACAGACAAAGGCATGCGCTGGCTCAATTTACACCGCACTGAATCCCAGATGCTTGGCCGCGACGAATTAATTGTGGTGCTTGAAGACATCACCGACACCCAATTACTCGAACATGAGCTCACCCACCAAGAGCGACTTGCGTCGATTGGCCGCCTCGCTGCCGGTGTTGCCCACGAAATCGGCAACCCTGTTACCGGTATCGCCTGCCTAGCCCAAAACTTGCGCTATGAAAGCGACAATCCCAATACCCTAGAAGCGGCGTCGCAAATAGTGAAACAAACCCAACGCATCAGCAGCATTGTTCACAGCCTGGTCAACTTTGCGCACACCGGCCGCCAAGACCCAAGCCAAGCCTCCGAAGCGGTATCCATTCACGGCTGTGTCAGCGAAGCTGTTCAACTACTAAGCCTCGACCCAGAAGCAAGGCACATCCGTTACCACAACCACTGCCCAGAAACGCTGATTGTTGCTGGCGACAATCAACGCCTAATGCAGGTGTTTATCAATCTGCTCTCCAATGCCCGCGATGCCAGCCCGGAAAACGGCGTTATCACCGTAGATGCCAGCAACGACAATGATAATGCCCACATCACGGTTACCGATCAGGGCACCGGTATCGACGCCAAGGTGTTGGATCAAATTTTTGAACCCTTCTTCACCACCAAGGAACCAGGCAAAGGCACCGGCCTCGGCCTCGCGCTGGTGTACAACATCATTAGCGACCTCGGCGGTGATATAAGTATTGAAAGTCCGGTCGCAGAATTAAATAGCACCGGCACCCGAATTCACATTCACCTCCGGCTAATTCCAGCCGAGGTGCTCTAGAAATAATTGGCCGATCGCGTTATGTTGTTCGGCTACATAAATCGACGCATTGCCTGTAAGCAGCATCGGAGACAAATATGCCCAAAATCCTTTTAGTCGAAGACGAAGACGTTATCCGTCTAGCACTGCGCCGCTTATTGGAACGCAATGACTATCAGGTGGACGAGGCCGACTCTGTCCAAAAAGCCCTTAGCACATTCCAAGTTAATGATTACGACTTAATCATCAGCGACTTGCGCCTACCCGGCGCGCCTGGTACCGACCTGATTAGCAAAACCGAGGCGCCGGTGCTCATCATGACCAGCTACGCCAGCCTCAAGTCCGCCGTCGACTCCATGAAAAAAGGGGCTATCGACTATATTGCCAAGCCCTTTGACCACGACGAAATGCTCGAGACCGTTGAGCGCATCATCGCCAATAGTGCGCAAGACAACCAAGCAAGCAGTGCTCCAGAGCCCAACAGCAGCCAACGCAAACAAATAGCTGACGCCAACGGCATGATCGGCAGCTGCAAAGCCATGCAGCAGCTCTACGATCATATTCGCAGGGCCGCACCCACTGACGCCACCATTCTGGTCCACGGCGAAACCGGCACCGGGAAAGAGCTTGTGGCTAGAGCAATACACAATCAGAGCACCAGAGCCAACAAGGCTATTATTTGCGTGAACTGCGCGGCCATCCCGGAAACGCTCATTGAGTCTGAGCTATTCGGCTATGAAAAAGGCGCGTTTACCGGCGCAAATACCAGCCGCATCGGTTTAATCGAAGCAGCCGACGGCGGCACCTTATTCCTCGACGAAATTGGCGAATTGCCACTTGAAGCGCAGGCCCGCTTGCTGCGTTTTATCCAAGAAGACGAGATTCGCCGCATCGGCTCAGTTGAATCGAGCAAGGTCAACGTTCGACTTATTTGCGCAACCCACCGCGATCTTAAAGAAATGGCACACGCCGGTGAATTTCGCGAAGACCTTTTCTATCGCATCAATGTTATGAAGTTAGAGTTACCGCCACTACGCGAGCGCGGTAAAGATATACTTGAGCTTGCTGAAGCCCTGCTGAAAAATCGCTGCGGCAAAATGAAAAAACCGTTGATGCACTTCAGCCCCAAAGCAATACAAGCGATTACCACCTATATTTGGCCCGGTAATATCCGTGAGCTGGAGAATGCCATTGAGCGCGCTGTCATCCTCTGTGACCGCAAAGAAATAGACAATGAATTGCTCGATATTGATCTAGAGCTCGTCGATATAGCCCAGATCCGCGGCCGCAACAACGAGTTCAACAACCGGCCCAGTAGCGTCAACAACAATAGCAGCAACGAGCGCAAAGATAGCCGGAGCAAAGCGAATCACGCTAACGATCCTAGCGAGGACTTATCCCTCGAAGACTATTTCCAGCGCTTTGTCTTAGAGCATCAGGACTCAATGAGCGAAACCGAGTTAGCGCAAAAACTGGGGGTCAGCCGTAAATGCCTTTGGGAGCGCCGTCAGCGTTTAGGCATTCCACGTAAAAAAGTCAGCGCCAGAAGCGGCGTATAATGAACCGGGCACATCGTTACCTCACCCAACGGAATGTAACAAATGGCGTTTACTACGGTAACGATCCATAAATATGTAAGGGCTTTCCACAACAGGGTAAATACCTAAGTAGCTGAAATACATAGAATTTACAAACCTGGCACGGCATATGCTCTCTTTAGGCACAAACAACAATAAGAAAACAAAATAATAATAAGAAAAGATAAACAATAATAATAATACAACAGCAAAGAGACCTGGGTGGGGAAGACATTGTTTTCCCCTTCTTCATTTTAAAACCCTCAAAAATTCCTCATTCGCATTTTCCGCACATTCTATAGCCCTGTGCTAGAATACTGCCATTCAAACCAACGGCCGACCTTCAAACTCAATGACATCAAGCTCCGTTACCGGGCTTTGGAAAAAGCTAACCGGCAAATTTTCCAAAACTCGTCAAGGCACTTCCAATCAAGTGGCCATTATTCCTCGCGATCACCACAATGTGTCACGCCGAAACATTAGTGACGCTGCATTAAAAGTTATACGCCGACTGAACGACGAAGGCTTTGAAGCCTACCTCGTTGGCGGCGGCGTTCGCGACCTACTTCTTGGCGGCCGACCTAAAGATTTCGATATTGCCACGGACGCAACACCTGAGCAGGTTCGCCATGCGTTTCGAAACAGTCGCATCATTGGCCGACGCTTTCGCATTGTCCATGTGCGCTTTGGCCGGGAGATTATCGAAGTCACCACCTTTCGCGGCAACCACAGCGCGCCGGCCAACAACCCCCAGCGCAATAAGCATTCTGCTCAGACTGAATCCGGCATGCTGACCCGCGACAACGTCTATGGCTCAATCGATGACGATGCCGCACGCCGCGACCTCACGATTAACGCCTTATATTATTCCAGCCGCGACTTCTGTGTTTATGATTTTGTTGGCGGCATAGAAGACCTTAACAACAAACTTATTCGCATTATTGGCGACCCAGAAACGCGCTACCGCGAAGACCCGGTACGAATGTTACGGGTAGTTCGCTTTGCCGCCAAACTCGACTTTGACATTGAAAAACATAGCGAAGAGCCACTGAAGCGCCTCGCCACTCTGCTCTGCGATATTCCAGCAGCAAGAATGTTTGACGAGGTCATCAAGCTGTTCATGTCCGGCCAAGGCCTACACACATATGCATTGATGCAACGCTACGGCTTATTTTCACCGCTATTCCCCGCCACTCAGAAAATGCTCAACCAACGCGAACCGGCAGCAGAAGAAATCATAAAGCAGGGTTTAATTAACACCGATATTCGCATTGCAGATGGCAAACCCGTCACCCCAGCCTTTATTTACGCTGTAATTTTGTGGCCGGTAGTTAAGCATTTACATAAAGAAATAATGGACTCCGGCACCCCTGAAATTGCCGCCTTGCACCAAGCCGCTGAACGCGTTCTCCACAAGCAACAGCAAACCGTGGCGATACCCAAGCGGTTTTCCCTGCCCATGCGCGATATTTGGGAACTCCAATGCCGGTTAACACGCCGCTCCGGCAAACGCCCCGAGCAGCTACTGGAACACCGCTACTTCCGAGCTGGTTTCGACTTTTTGCTATTGCGTGAACAAGCCGGTGAAATTGAAGCCGGACTCGGTCAGTGGTGGCTGGCCTTCCAAGAAGCACACGTCGATACCCGCGGCGCCATGCTTAGCCAAGTTCCCGCCGGTGACAAACCGCGAGCGCCGCGCCGCCGACGTGGACCACGCAAACCAAGATGATTCGCTGCTATATCGCTCTCGGCAGCAATCTTGGCAAACCCCGCGAGCAACTACTGTCCGCCCTCGCGGCGCTTAGGAGTTTGGCCGACACCACGCTAGTGAACTGCTCACGCTTCTACGGGTCCATTGCCGTTGGCCCCGGCCGGCAAGACAATTATGTGAATGCTGTCGCCGCCATCGACACCACATTAACGGCCGAGCAACTACTCACCGCCTTGCAGAGCATTGAGGGTCAGCACCAACGCCGCCGTGACGTGCGCTGGGGTCCACGCACCCTTGATTTAGATTTACTGCTTTACGGTGAGTCGACCATTAATACCGACACCCTCTGCGTCCCCCACCCTCGCATGCACCAACGGGACTTTGTCTTGCGGCCACTGGCCGATATTGCACCGGTAAAATTGCTACAGTCCAAATTCGGCGGCATCAATAGCGCCACATTCAAGGATACCGACGACCTCTGGGTTTTAAATGACAATGACCAATCACAATCTGCTTAACGAGCCCATTATCAATTTACAGCGCCCGCCACGCTTTATTGCCGTAGAAGGGCCAATTGGCGTGGGCAAAACCACTTTAGCGCGGCGCCTAGCGGAATCACTCAACTTCCATCAGCTATTAGAAAAGGCCGAGGACAACCCCTTTTTAGAGCGGTTCTACGCCAATCAGCGCCATGCGGCCTTGTCGGCCCAGTTATTCTTTTTGTTTCAGCGCGCCCAACAGCTCAGCGATTTACGTCAGAGCGACCTGTTTGAGCAAACCCATGTTGCTGATTTTGTCTTCCAAAAAGACCCGCTATTTGCAAAAATAACTTTAGATAGCAATGAGTTAGACCTATACAACAAGGTTTACGAACAAGTACAAGTCGACGTGCCAACGCCAGACTTAGTGATCTATTTGCAAGCACCAGTTAAAGTATTGCGGGACCGCATCCAGCAGCGTGGCGTTGAATTTGAACGCGGTATCGACGCCGACTATCTGGAGAAAATTAACGGCGCCTACAGCGAGTATTTTCACACCTATCAAGATTCGCCGCTGCTAATCATTAATGCCAGCGAAATCGACTTTGCCCACAATGACCAGCAATATGAACAGTTATTACAATATCTGCTGGAAATTCGCAGCGGTCGCCATTATTTTAACCCCACTTTTTTTTAAGCCCCAACGAGGCGCGCTATGAGTAAGGTCAACATCCTCAGCTTGCTAGCCAAAAAGCAAAACCAGCAAAAATTTGCCATGGTCACCTGCTATGACGCCAGCTTTGCCCAGCTAGTAGAAAAAGCCGGTATTGACGCCATCTTGGTGGGCGATTCGCTAGGCATGGTATTGCAGGGCCACGATTCCACCCTGCCGGTGGCCGTCAGCGATATGGCTTATCACACCGCCTGCGTCAGTCGCGGCTGCCATCGCCCGGTGATTATTAGCGACATGCCTTTTGGCAGCTATAACACCACTGAGCAGTGCCTTAACAATGCAACGAGCTTAATGCGCTCTGGCGCTCACATGGTCAAGCTTGAGGGTGGCAGCTGGCTTTGCGACAGCATTCGCCAACTCAATCGCGCCGGCATTCCGGTCTGCGGACACCTCGGCTTAACCCCACAGTCGGTAAATGTCCTCGGCGGCTACCGAATCCAAGGTCGCGAAGACAGCCAAGCGAAAGCGATTCTTGATGACGCCCTTGCCCTAGAGGCCGCCGGCGCCGCGCTGCTGGTACTGGAGTGCGTACCCCGCAAACTCGCTGCAGAGATCACTAGCGCACTAAAAATCCCAGTGATCGGCATTGGCGCGGGCAATGAAACCGACGCTCAAGTATTAGTCCTTCACGACCTCCTCGGCATCACCGAGAAAACCGCACGCTTTGTCCGCAATTTTGCCGAGGGTAGCAGTAGCATTGCCGACGCCCTCGGCCGATACAACGATGCAGTGGTAAACGGCAGCTTCCCTGCCGATGAGCACAGTTTTGACTAGCAAGAAAAAGGTGTAAACTGTTACCTCGGGGAACATTTTACAAGGTAACAAAGTAGTGAATTTTTTGTTACCAAAGCATTGAACGGCCATTCCGATTGGGGCATACTTGCCCGCCACTGGCCAAACTGATCAGATTGTGAGCAATCTTTTCTGTTTTTAAAGGCCTTATCGCCAGTGTTTTGGTCGCCAGCCCGCGGTGTGCGCGGACTGACTTCACAGCAAACTACCTTCGCAGCAGGCGAAGTATGAGATTGGGAAGTTAGGGGTATGAAAACGTATAGCACAACCGCTGCCTTAAGGGCCGCTCTAAATACGGAACGACGCGCTGGAAAGACCGTTGCATTTGTCCCAACTATGGGCAATCTGCACGAAGGTCACCTGCGCTTAGTCCGTCGAGCACGCCAATATGCCGATATTGTGGTTGTCAGTATTTTTGTCAACCCATTGCAGTTCGGTGCCAACGAAGACCTGAGTAACTACCCGCGTACCCTCGCAGCCGACAAAGAGAAATTGTTTGCCGAAGGCGCGCAGTATTTATTCTTGCCCCAGGTAGAAGAAATCTACCCAGAGGGTATGGACAGCCACAGTAAAATTTCTGTGCCTGAACTGTCTGACGAGCACTGCGGCGCAAGCCGACCCGGGCATTTCACCGGTGTCGCTACCGTTGTCGCCAAGCTTTTCAATATCGTTCAGCCCGACACTGCGGTGTTTGGGGAAAAGGATTTCCAGCAGCTCAGCGTAATCCGTAAAATGGTTCGCGATTTGTGCATGCCAATCGACGTTGTCGGTGTAGCTACCGCCCGCGCGGCAGATGGCTTAGCACTAAGTTCGCGCAACGGCTATCTCAGTGCCGAGCATCGGCAGATTGCGCCCGTTTTACACAGAGTATTACAGGAGTGTCGCGAGGCAATTGCCTGCGGCTATGACAGCTATTGCAAACTGGAGCAGCACGCTCGAAGCAGCCTTAATCAGGCCGGCCTAAAGGCGGATTACTTCAATATCTGCGATACCCGTACCCTGCGTCCGGCAACAGCGGACACCGAAGAAGTTGTTATTCTGGCGGCGGCCAAACTTGGCTCCACCCGCCTAATTGACAACGTCACCCTGAACGTTAACTCCAGCGCCGACTGGGGAATGCTGGCAGCTAATTAAGCCAGCGAAGACCGAAGAGAAAGGAACAGCGTTATGCAGTCCGTTATGCTGAAAGCGAAACTCCATAAAGCCTGCGTTACACATGCAGTGCTAAATTATGAAGGCTCCTGTGCAATTGATGGCAAGCTACTCGATATGTCGGGTATCCGTGAATTTGAGCAAATTCAAATTTACAATGTCACCAATGGGGAGCGATTCACCACGTATGCAATTCGTGGTGAAGACAATAGTGGCATAATCTCTATTAATGGCGCCGCGGCTCACAAGGCCAATGTCGACGACATTATTATTATCTGCGCCTATGCCAGTTATTCCGAGGTTGAACTAATCAACTTCAAACCCCGCTTGATCTATATGAATCAAGACAACACGGTTAGCCACGCCAGCAACGCCATCCCCGTTCAAGTCGCCTAACACGCTGCGCGATTTCGGCCACAAGCCAAATCGCGCGAAAGCCCCCTTTGCCCTTCATATGCCACAGCTACGCTGGCAGATTTTCTCACGCCTATAAGCCTATACTATCTGCGCGCAAACCAAGCCCAGACTTTAGTCGTAAGGGGCTTCAATCACTGTCGCCAAGCCGTTATTCTGCTAAATTGAAATCCGCAATGCGACGCGCCACACCGTCCAACGATAACAATCGCGCATTTGAGAGTCCTGCTATGAGTAAAATCAAGGTTCACCCAGTACCAAGTCATTTCGCGGCTAACGCTCACGTCAACCGCGAACAATACGACGCCATGTATGAGCAATCCTTAGCCGACCCGGACACCTTTTGGTCAAGCCAGGCGAATTCCTTTTTAAGCTGGGATAAAGATTGGCACACAGTGAACAGCTATGACTTTCGCAAAGGTGAAGCCAGCTGGTTTGAGGGCGGCGAACTCAATGTCGCCTACAACTGCATAGACCGCCATCTCGACACCCGCGCTGAGCAAACCGCCATTATTTGGGAAGGCGACGACCCCAGCGAATCTAAACACATCAGCTACCGCGAACTGCACCGTGAAGTTTCCAAGCTCGCCAATGTGCTAAAAGCGAACGGTATTAGCAAAGGCGACCGCGTTTGCCTTTATATGCCAATGATTCCCGAAGCAGCTTATGCGATGTTGGCCTGCGCCCGCATTGGCGCCATTCACTCCGTCGTATTCGGCGGGTTTTCACCTGAAGCACTGAAAGACCGGATTCAGAACGCGGACTGCAAAATGCTGATTACCGCCGACGAAGGTCTGCGTAGCGGTAAAAAAATTCCGCTCAAAGTGAATGCGGATAAAGCATTGGCGCACTGCCCTAGCATCGAGAAATGCCTGGTAGTAAAACGCACTGGCGGCCCAATTGACTGGCTAGACGGCCGCGACCTCTGGTATCACGAGGAAATGGCAAAAGTCAGCGCCGACTGCCCCGCGGTCGCCATGCCCAGCGAAACCCCACTCTTTATACTGTATACCTCTGGCTCCACGGGTAAACCGAAGGGCGTAATGCACACTAGCGCAGGCTATTTACTGCAATCAGCAATGAGCCACAAATACGTCTTTGACTACAAAGATGGTGAAGTGTTTTGGTGTACCGCCGATGTCGGCTGGATCACCGGTCACAGCTATATTGTCTACGGCCCCCTCGCCAATGGCGCTACGACCCTACTTTTTGAAGGTGTACCCACTTACCCCGACGCCTCGCGGTGCTGGCAGGTAGTAGACAAACATAAAGTAAATATCTTCTACACTGCGCCCACCGCACTGCGCGCTTTAATGGGCGCCGGTGACGACTATGTAGGAGGTACAGATCGCAGCAGCCTGCGATTGCTCGGCACGGTCGGTGAGCCAATCAACCCTGAAGCCTGGGAATGGTATCACCGCGTAATCGGTGAGCAGCGTTGCCCCATCGTCGATACTTGGTGGCAAACTGAAACCGGCGCCCATATGCTGACACCACTGCCCGGCGCTATTGATATGAAGCCCGGCTCAGCCACCAGACCCTTCTTTGGCGTGGAAGCCGCGCTATTAGACAACGATGGCAATGAGATCAGCGGCGCTGGCGAGGGCCTTCTTGTGATCAAACGCTCCTGGCCCGGCCAGATTCGCAGCGTCTATGGCGACCACCAACGCCTGATCGAAACGTATTTCAGCACCCACCCCGGCTATTATTTTACCGGCGACGGTGCGCGGCGCGATGCAGACGGCGATTACTGGATCACGGGGCGTGTTGATGACGTTTTGAATATTTCTGGCCACCGCATGGGTACAGCCGAAATTGAAAGCGCCCTTGTACTTCACGAGGCCGTCGCTGAGGCAGCCGTCGCGGGTTACCCACATGACATTAAGGGCCAAGGTATTTACGCCTACGTCACGTTGATGCACGATGTTGAAGGCAGCGATGAATTGCTTAAGGAATTAACCGCACTTTGCGTTAAGGAAATCGGCCCAATTGCCAAACCAGACTTGGTTCAGTGGGCGCCGGGACTACCGAAGACACGCTCCGGTAAAATCATGCGCCGAATACTGCGCAAAATTGCCGCCAATGAACTCGACAACCTTGGCGACACATCAACGCTTGCAGACCCATCCGTGGTTGATCAGCTTATTGACAATCGCCTGAATAGATAAGTAAAACCAAAGCCCCGAGCGCAGACGAATACCGCATCCGGGGCTTCACTCACACCAAGCCGGTACTTAGCAAATAAACTCTTCTTCAGCCATACCCATAAGGCCCGCCGCCCCGGCGAGCATAGCCGCTTTATGACTTGCCGTTCTCGGCAGTAGCCTTTGAAAGTAGAAGCGCGCGGTTTTGAGTTTGCCGTGATAGAGCGGATCATCCATACCTGAATCGAGCTTTTGCTGAGCAACTTCCGCCATCTGCGCCCAGAGAAAAGCAAAGACCACGTAGCCGGAATACATCAAATAATCGACCGAAGCAGCGCCCACTTCGTCGGCGTCAGCCATGGCTTTTTCACCAACCGCCATAGTGACTTCACCCCATTCTTTATTCAGCAAAACGAGCGGCGCGATAAACTCGGCTAGCTGCGCATTATCTTTATTTGCTTCACAGTATTTATGCACAATCTTTGTAAAATTACGCAATACGCTGCCGCCGCTGCCCAGCACCTTGCGACCAATTAAGTCGAGCGCCTGAATGCCGGTGGTACCTTCGTACACGGTGGAAATACGGTTATCCCGCGCTATCCGCTCCATGCCGTTATCGCTGATATAGCCATGACCACCAAACACCTGCACGCCGAGGTATGTCACCTCCTGCGCTGTTTCAGTACAAAATGCCTTGGCAATTGGCGTGAGTAACTCCAATAGCTGCCCGGCCTCAGCCTGCTGCTCTTCACTACCAAACTGACTCAAATCAACTTGCTGCGCCAACCAGTAAATAAGCCCGCGCTGACCTTCGACAAAGGCTTTTTGGGTAAGCAGCATACGGCGGACATCTGGGTGGACCATAATCGGATCAGCGGGGCCATTGGGGTTTTTAGGGCCGGTTAACGAGCGCATTTGCAAGCGGTCGCGAGCGTAACTCACGGCGCCTTGATACGCCATTTCGCCCATCGCGAGCCCCTGCAAAGCCGTGCCAAGCCGGGCCGCGTTCATTAATTTGAACATAATCTCCAGGCCGCGATTCTCTTCACCCAAAAGTACCGCGCGAGCCCCATCGTAATTCATTACGCAGGTAGCAGAAGCCTTGAGCCCCATCTTCTTCTCAATGGCACCGCAATTAATATTGTTAAACTCCCCCATTGCACCATCTTCATCAACCCAGTACTTAGGCGCGATGAACAAAGAGATCCCTTTGGTGCCTGCCGGCGCCCCCTCCACCCTCGCCAGAATCGCGTGAATGATGTTGTCAGTCATATCCTGCTCGCCACCGGAGATAAATATCTTGGTGCCCTGCAATGTATAGGTGCCGTCATCATTTTTGCTGGCCTTGGTGCGCAACAAGCCAACATCCGAACCACAATGCGCCTCAGTCAGACACATAGTACCGGCCCATTCGCCACTGAGCAGCTTGGGCAAATATCGCTGTTTCTGCTCTTCAGTGCCGCCGTTCAGAAGACAGGTGACCGGCGCCAGCGCCAGACCGCCGTACATGCTGAACGCCCAACTCGGCGCACCCACCATTTCACCAATAACCGAGCCCAGCGATGATGGCAGACCTTGCCCGCCTGCCGCCACAGGAATACCCAGCGTTTGCCAACCGCCCTCGCCCCACTGCCGAAAGGCCTCTTTAAAACCGCTCGGTGTTGTCACCTTGCCATCAACATACTGGCAGCCCTGCTCATCACCGCTTGCGGCAATGGGGTTCACCACATTCTCGGCGAACTTGGCACCCTCGCCGATAATGGCATCCATTAAATCGGCACCAAGCTCCTCACAACCCGTAAGGCCAGCGTAGTGTTGTTCGCAGTTTAAAAAATCTTTTAGGACAAAATCGATATCGCGCAGGGGGGCTTTGTAGTCAGCCATCACAAACCTCAGATCTGGTGTTCACATCATTAAGTGAAAACACCATAGCAGATTAACGACGGCGGTTTAGTAACATCGGGGGTCAACAGACATGCAGATCATTCACTCACCATAAAAACCCCAGCGCATACAAGAACCGAGCCTAGCAGCCCGGTTCAAGATCCGCAGGCAAGCCAACAATAGGCGTATGGCGGCAATACAATATCACCGGTTTCGGCGTGGATATCACCGTCGCTGAGCAATTCGCGCCATTGTTTATCAGCGTCTAAATTTAGACTACCCAATGATAGCGATTGCGGGATAGCACTGACGTTATAAATAGCCAGCACGGTTTGACCAGATTTGCCGTCAGAGCTACTTTCCCGACGCAAACCGAAAACCTGATCACCCAAATGTAAGGGATACTGCGCTGCATTAGGGTGGAATGCGGGCTGCGCAGAGCGCAACGCTATCAATTCCTTGAGCACAGCAAAAATCCGAGCGTGATGACTCGACGTGGCCAACTGCGTCTCAAGATCATCCGCCGACCACTGATGGCGATTAATCGAACGATTATGACTGGTATGCAAAACCCGATTCTCGTCATTTTCAGTGGCTAACAAGCTATGAATATAAAATGCTGGCACGCCTTGCACGGCCAACATAAGTGCGTGAGCGCAGATAAATCGCTGTTCTTGGTAGCCGTCTTCATCATCGTCCGCTGAATCGCCATCCATAATTCGCCGACGCATCGCATCGAACAAACTAATATTAATTTCATACGGCCGATTTTCCCCATTAGCCAACGCGCGCCACGACACTCGGCCTCCGCTTTTTTGCATAAGACCTACCATCGCCTGAATTTCATCGTCAGACAACAAACCCTCAGCCGGGCGCAAGCCGATACCGTCATGTGAGGCGATAAAATTAAAGTAGGTCGTACCATCCTGCGCCGCCGGCATCCCCATCATCCAGGTTTTTAGGGCGCGACTACTACCAGTGACCATGGTATTGATTAACAAAGGCGGCAGCGAAAAGTTGTACACCATATGCGCTTCGTTAGCGTTGCCAAAGTAGGCCAAATTTTCACGTAGCGGAATATTCGTTTCTGTAATGATAATGGCGTCGGGCACCGCGTGCTCAATCAGACTACGGAGCAGACGCACTGCCTCGTGTGTCTGCTCCAGATTCAAACAGTTGGTGCCAGGTATTTTCCACAGAAACGCAACTGCGTCGAGGCGGAATATTTTGACCCCCATATCCAAGTAATGCCGAATAATTTTAATAAATTCAAGCAACACCGTCGGGTTCTTAAAATTTAGGTCAACTTGGTCATGGCTAAACGTACACCAAACATGGCGCTTGCCATCAAGGGTCTGCACTTCGTTAAGCAAAGAGCTCGTACGGGGACGCACCACAGCACTTAAATCCAGTTCAGGGTCGGCCTCAAAAAAATAATCCTGCCCCGGATCACGACGCTGTTTAAAATTTTCAAACCAGAGACTACGGCTCGAACAGTGGTTAATCACCAAGTCGGCCATCAAGTCGAAGTCACGAGCAATCGCACTCACATCCTGCCAATCACCCAGAGAGGGATTAACCTCAACATAGTTAATGACCGAAAAACCGTCATCGGAGCTGTAGGGATAGAAGGGCAAAATGTGCACCCCGCTGACCACACCCCGCAACTCTCGCCGCAGAAAGTCGTGCAGCGTATGCAGCGGCCACTCTCCCTCGCGCAAAATTGAGTCGCCGTAAGTGATCACCAAAGCATCACTTTCGTCCCAGTGATTTTTATGGGCCTCCGGCATAAAGCAGCGCTGATCCAGCGCCATCACGCCAATTATTTCTTCGACTAATGCCGCTTTATCGAGGTCTGGGTACAAAACCTGTAAATGCGTGGCGAGACGATTTCGTAAATGATGCTCAGGCCCTAAATCCGTCATTACTCTGCAAATTCCTCATTGTCAGCCTCGACCGCAAGCAGCATATCGTCAAGCAAACTCGGCTCTGCGCTGCTTACCCGATTCCAGCTGGGGATGAATGGGGTTTCCATTGGGTTTTCTAAAAACATATTCCCGGCTTTCACAATATTCTGCGCAAACAACTCCACCGCCTGCTCCTCGCGGTGCAGGTCTAAATCGAGGCCATTCATGACCGCGTCAGCGCGGTAGCTATCGACAAAGTCCAAGGCAACGCGATAATAAGTAGCCTTGATAGTCCGGAAGGTTTCACTATTAAAAACCACACCGTTGGTGGCCAGCTTGCGGAAAATCGCTTTGGAAATATCAATCGACATTTTTGACAGGCCACTGCCATCATCGGCCGCGGACAGAGATTGATGTTTATGATCATAAGCATCCGCAATATCAACCTGACACAGGCGGTTAGTCGAGTAATTGCGATACATCTCTGACAGCACACCAATTTCCAAGCCCCAGTCACTGGGAATGCGCAAATCGTTTAGCACGTCCATTCGCATGGAAAACTCCCCAGACAAGGGATAACGATAGCTATCGAGGTAATCAAGGTAATCCAGCGAGCCTAGAATTTTTTTCAACGACCGAATTAACGGTGTCACAAGTAAACGACTGACCCGGCCGTTAATTTTGCCGTCAGCCACCCGAGCATAGTACCCCTTACAAAATTCATAATTAAACGCGGGGTTAGCCACCGGATAAAACAATTGCGCGAGCAAGCGACGGTCATAGGTCAGAATATCGCAATCGTGCAGTGCGATCGCTTCTGCGCGACCAGATGCCTGAATAAAGCCCAGGCAAAACCACACATTGCGCCCCTTGCCCGGCTCCTCTGGCGACAAGCCCCGTTTCTGTAAACGTGCATCTATTTCGCGGAGGCGCGGACCGTCATTCCAAAGCACCCGGTGACGCTGGGGCAATCGGCTAAAAAATTTTAACGCGTAGCGATATTGCGCCTCGTCGGCCTGATCCAGGCCAATGATAATTTCGTCGATATAATCGACTTTGGCAATTTCATCAATAATGGCGGCTAATGCCGGCCCCTCTAACTCAGAAAACAGTGACGGCAACATCAAGGACATCGGTCGCTGCTTAGCAAACTGCTTAAGTTCGGCCTCAATGTCACTAACCGGACGATCAATTAAGTTGTGCAATGTAGTAATGATGCCGTTCTGGTAAAAATCACCCATAAAAATACCTATCTTATTGTCATCATGTAATTACGAATGCCGCTTACGTAGCCGCACCTAAAATATCCAAAATAGCTTGATTCCAACCCGATGGGCCAAAACCCTCAGTAATACGTAACTCCCCCTGCGGCGCCATAATGTCCGGCGGTGCGTGATGCGGCGAACGCACCACAACAGCAATGTCAGCGCGCACCAGCATGGCAATATCATTACCACTATCACCTAAAGCGATAAGTCGCGGCGCGGCCCCAGTTGGATATAAGCAAGAAGCCAGCCACGCCATTGCCGCCCCTTTATCGGCGGCACCCATAATATGGATGAAACGCCCCCCTTTCAGCGCTTGCAAGCCTTCCGCTGAAAGCAAGGCGGCAAACTCCTGCCAACGTTCAGCGCTGTCCTCCCAACGAATCGGCTCCGAATATTCACGCTGCAAAGCCAGCTCAGCCTCGTGTAAACGTAATCCCGTTGTTTCGCACAACATTGGTGCACTGTAATCGGCGAAGCCTGAAAACTGAAACCCCTTCTCTGTTCGCCAATCATGCAGCAACTGAACGATATCTTCGCGCCGCGGAGCAAATGCCTTTACCCGCTGACCGTTCACCACATCAAGCGGCACGCCTGCCAGCAAATCACAGCCCTCAGGCACCACAACGGCTGCGCCATTTTCAATAATGAAAGGATAGGGATTATTTAGTTGGCCAGCCAATTGATGAAGCTCAGCCTGGGTCTTACTGGTATTGAGCACCCAAATAATATCGAGCTCGGCGATCCGCGCCAGCGCCGATGTCGCCGCGCTAAAGGAGTAATTATCGTGATCCAGTAGCGTGCCGTCTAAATCAGTAAAAATCACCGTGGGAGGCAATTCAGCAATATTCGCTGAGCCATGTTCAGCGTAACTCACCGCGCTAATTCGGCGATCTTTTGCCATCGTCATTACGCAATCAGCACGCTGCGGCAATGTCGCCAAACACTGCCGAGTAATACGCTCATAATGCTGGATAAAGCGCTGAATCGCGGCGGAATCCATCAATGCCGTGGCAGTGCCCCTATCCACTCGCGCGGCGAGTTTCTGTTCTTGCTCTAGGCGCCAACCCTGCACACAGTCAAAACTCGGCGCGGCAAGCATCAGGAGATAATCTATTTTTGAAAAGAGGCGACGATACTCACCAGCCAACGCCCTATTTACATAGCCTCGCCACTGACCCTCACGGTCCTCTGCGGCCTCGAGACTATTGACCGGTGCGATCAATGCAGTCTCGTCACAAGGCTCCGCGCCGAGACACCAACCTTCAAAGATAATTAAATCGACTGGCCCATAAATTGTCGGCCATTCCGACTGCGGCGCCCGATCGTCGCTGGCTTTATCAAAGCGTGGTAGATCCAATTGCTGGCCTGTCGTCAAGGCCATTAAATCGGTCAAGGTTTCTTCAGCGAGGGACACATCGTGACTGCCCGGCACGCCGCGGGTAAGCAATAAAGGATGCACCGCTGCGGCCAGCGCCTGTCGTTCTGCGCGACGCAAATAGAAATCGTCGATCGATACCACCGCGACGGTCATACCGTGCTCGCCCTCCAGATACCAACGCAAAAATTCCGCTAGCGTCGACTTACCACTGCCTTGGGCACCGTGAATACCCAATACCCGCAGTTCGCCGCATTCTATTTGCGGCAGGATATCGCGAATAAATGGAATAAAATAATCATGTATTTGCCGCCGGTAGTCTTCCGGCAAACGCTCGCCCAGTAAAAATTCAGTCAGGTCTGCGTCTATCTTTGACAATAGAATGTCCTCTTAGAAATAAATGCCGCTGTTTAGTTATAGCACAGTGCGATTTCAAATATCGATACGCCCAACGCCTTTAACAAGCAGTTTCCTTGCCAATAAAATAGCTAACCGCAATTGCCTATGCGGTTTGGGCACAAATTTTTCGCAAAAAAAAGGAGCCAAAAGGCTCCTTTCTAACACCGCAAAAACTTAGTGCTGATGACCACCGGCGCCGTGAACATGGCCGTGGCTCAATTCTTCTTCGCTGGCAGCGCGCACTTCTTCAATGCTGACATCAAAACTCAAGACCTGACCGGCCAGAGGGTGGTTTGCGTCAACAGTAACCGACTCGTCGTCAACCGCTTTAACCACAACAGTTTGCACCTGACCCTGCGCACCCTGTGCTTGAAATTGCATACCAACTTCAATTTGATCAACGCCCTGGAACGCCTCGCGTGGCACAGCTTGAATAAGCTCAGCATTTAGCTCGCCGTAGCCATCTTCAGGCTGAACAGTCACTTTCATTGCGTCGCCAATGGTTTTTCCAGTCAGTTCACGCTCTAAACCCGGAATAATTCCGCCATGACCATGCAGGTAGGCCAGTGGCTCTTGACCTTTTGAAGTGTCAATTTCAACACCAGCTTCGTCAGTCAGGGTGTAGTGAAAAGCCACTACGCAATCGTTAGCAATAATCATGGGAGCCTCCCGTTAAAATAAGCCGGTAAGCATGACAGTTTTAGTGGGCAAGGTCACGCCAAGGGGCAAAATTATTGCCTATTTGGCGAGATTCGACGACCAGCTGGCAATATCGGCGCGCTTTGCAGAACTTGGCGCGCTACAGCCAAACTCAGGCGCGACCAGAAATTTCCTCGCCCACTTCAACAATACGACGGCGCAACCAAATATGGCCGGGGTCGTGCTGCAACAAGGGACTCCACGCCAATTTCAGCTCGATGGGAATAATCATAAACGGCGGCTTACGTACAGCTAAACGCGGGTCGTCGGTATACAGATTAGCCACCTGAGTTGGTAACGTAGCTATCAAATCAGGGTGCTTGGCCAATAGCGCCGCAACCTGGTAATGCCGGGTAAACACGCGGATTTGCCGCTCGTGCCCACACTCGGCCAAGGCCTCATCCACCCACCCCAAGCGCTGACTGTCGCGCTGGCTCATACCGCGACCAACACCCATACCGGTTTTGCTAACCCAAATATGAGGCGCCGCTAAAAAAGCGTCCATATCAAAGTTATTTAATGCCGAATTGCCGCTACTCATTAAGCAAGAAAAACTGTCTCGCCATACCGTAGCCTGATGAAAAGACTGAGGCAGGCGGTCAAAGCGGTTGATCGCCATATCAATCTTGCCCTGCTCAAGATCCTGAAAAGTGACGTCGCTGGGCGTAAGAATATCCAAGGTAATATTTGGCGCTTCATCCCTAAGCTTAAAGAGCAATGGCATCAGCAGCGTGGACTCAGCATAGTCGCTGGCCATAATCCGAAACACTCGCGTGCTCTTAGTAACCTCAAACTCCGATACTGGCAGCACCGCCTGCTCGACCGCAGACAAAATCGTGCGCACTTGAGGCTGCAATTCCAGCGCTCGTTCAGTTGGCGTCATACCTTCACTAGTGCGCACCAGCAGTGGATCATTAAACAAATCCCGCAGACGCCGCAAACCATTACTCAGCGCTGGCTGGGTAATGCCCAATTGCTCTGCAGCGCGAGTGACATTTTTCTCCCGCAACAGCACGTCGAGATAGACCAGCAAGTTAAGATCGATTCGCGATAGATTCATACTAAGAATAACTCCGCAGGACTTTATAGTTTGAGGTGATTATGGGCGTTTTTAAGCCTTGCTGCCAGAGGCTGCAAGGCAAGTCGGGCGGCGGATGCCTGAAGTCGGACGTAAAAGCCCCACAAACAGCTTCTGACGCCATACGTCCGACACCCGGCTTTGCAATAAAAAAGGCCCGGATAAATCCGGGCCAAGCCTCACTGACAGGAAAGGAACTGTTTAAAACTGAGCATAAACCCTTGGGTTTAAACCTGCGCTTTGTACTCTATACGACGGCGATGCAATACTGGTTCAGTGTATCCACTAGGCTGCTCACAACCTTTAAATACCAGTTCACAGGCGGCTTGGAAGGCCACGCTGTCGTCAAAGTTGGGCGCCATTGGCGTGTAGCTCGGGTCGCTCGCGTTCTGGCGATCAACTACCGCAGCCATGCGCTTAATGGTTTCCATTACTTGTTCTTCGGTGCACACACCGTGGTGCAACCAGTTTGCGATATGCTGGCTGGAGATACGCAGGGTCGCGCGATCTTCCATCAAACCAACATCATTGATATCAGGCACTTTGGAACAGCCAACACCGGCGTCAATCCAGCGCACCACGTAGCCGAGCATACCCTGAGCGTTGTTATCCAATTCTTGCTGAATCTCTTCCGCGCTCCAATTGGGGTTTTCCGCTACAGGGATGCTTAAAATGTCATCCAGCGCGGCGCGCTGACGGCTGGCCAACTGTTCTTGCACTGATTTAACATTAACTTGGTGGTAGTGCATAACATGCAGGGTCGCCGCAGTCGGTGACGGCACCCACGCGCAGTTTGCGCCAGCTTGCGGATGTGCAATTTTCGCATCCATCATGGCCGCCATTTCGTCCGGCATTGCCCACATGCCCTTACCGATTTGGGCGCGCCCGCTTAAACCACAGGCCAAACCGATATCTACGTTCCAATCTTCGTAGGCACTAATCCACGCCTGCTGCTTCATATCCGCCTTGCGCACAAACGGGCCGGCTTCCATGCTGGTGTGAATTTCGTCACCGGTACGATCCAAGAAACCGGTATTGATAAAGATAACCCGCTCAGGCACCGCAGCAATACAGGCTTTAAGGTTAACCGTGGTGCGGCGCTCTTCATCCATAATGCCAATTTTCAGAGTATTGCGTGGCAGACCAAAAGCATCTTCAACACGTGTGAACAACTCACCAGCAAAGGCAACTTCTTCAGGGCCATGCATTTTCGGCTTAACGATATAAACGCTGCCAGTGCGCGAATTGCGCAGTGAACCGGTTTGTTTTAGATCGTGCATCGCCGCCAATACGGTAACCATGGCATCCATAATGCCTTCGGGCACTTCAAAGCCGTCAGCATCGATAATGGCTTCGTTCGTCATTAAGTGACCAACGTTACGAACCAACAACAGGCTTCGGCCGTGTAAGCTCTTCTCACCGCCCTCGGCAGCAGTAAACACCCGATCACCAACCAGGGTGCGCACCATCTCTTTGCCACCCTTAGTAAGCTTCTCCTGAAGATCGCCCTTCATTAATCCCAGCCAATTGCGATAAACCTCGACTTTATCGTCGGCATCGACTGCCGCAACGGAGTCTTCGCAATCTTGGATCGTGGTAAGCGCCGATTCCAACACCACGTCTTTTACCCGCGCAGCGTCATCACGGCCTATAGGGTGCTGATCATCAATTTGGATATCGATGTGCAAGCCGTTGTTGACCAGCAAAATATTGCTCGGGCTGGCGGCGTCGCCAAGGAAACCCACAAATTGCTCCGGCTTTTGCAGCGCCGCTACAGACCCATCGGCCAAGCTCACGGCCAACGCACCATCTACAACACTATAAAGTGTGGCATCGGCATGACTGCCAGCAACCAGCGGCGCGCTTTGATCCAAAAACTGGCGAGCATAGGCGATTACTTTCGCACCACGAACAGGGTTGTAGCCCTTGCCCTTGTCGGCGCCGTCGGCCTCTGAAATAACATTGGTGCCGTACAACGCATCGTAAAGACTGCCCCAACGCGCGTTAGCCGCGTTGAGCGCGTAACGCGCATTCATTACAGGTACAACCAACTGTGGGCCTGCCAATGTCGCTATTTCTTCATCAACATTTACGGTGCTCACCGCAAAGTCTGCGGGTTCAGGTAGCAAGTAACCAATGTCGGTCAAAAAGGCTTTATACTTTGCGGCGTTGAACTGACCACGATTAGCGCGGTGCCAATCGTCGATTTGCGCTTGAATTTGCTCACGCTTTGCAAGCAGTGCGCGATTCTTCGGCGCAAGATCTTTAATCAGGGCTGCCATTGCATCCCAAAACTGCGCGGTGCTTATACCGGTACCAGGAGCAACCTCATCGTTGACCAAACGATAAAGCACATCAGCAATCTGTAAACCTGCGTGCTGCACCCGGGTATTGGCCTGCGAAGACATAATCACTCCTTATGAATTTAGTATGTTCTGTTTAAGAAATAGTGGCTTACGATGAAGCGCGATATAGAATGACATCCTAGCAGCTGAGGATAATTCTGCAAATTTATCCATATTATCACTGCTATTCTTTTTGTGAATGCACGCACTAAATCGAGCCACTTTAGCAATACACCACGCCAGCCATTTAATTTGCACTTATCTTGTTATGTAGCTATATAGCTCTTCAAATACTATCAAGCAAACCTCATTCGCAAGAAAAATACTCGTCATAATAACTATAAATTAGAAAAATTTAACCGCCGCGCGTAGACTAGCCAGCGTTAAACAACCTAAACGCGACAAAATAGGGACCACATATGTCAACTCTACAAGCAGACATCCAGGCAGTTGCCTCACTCAAAGAAACCGGCGGCAGCAGCTGGGACGCCATCAACCCAGAATCTGCAGCACGCATGCGTGCACAGAACAAATTCAAAACCGGTCTAGACATTGCCAAATACACTGCCGACATCATGCGCGCAGACATGGCAGCGTTCGACAAAGACAAGACTAAATACACTCAGTCTCTGGGTTGCTGGCATGGTTTCATTGGTCAGCAGAAGATGATTTCTATCAAGAAACACTTCAACGGCAAAACTGACCGTCGCTACTTGTACCTGTCTGGCTGGATGGTTGCCGCGCTGCGCTCTTCCTTCGGTCCCCTGCCTGACCAATCAATGCATGAAAAAACCGTTGTTGCCGATTTGGTTCGCGAACTGTACACCTTCCTGCGTCAAGCAGATGCACGTGAGCTTGGCGGCCTATTCCGCGCTCTAGATGCTGCTCGCGAAGCTGGCGACACGGCTGAAGAAGCTAAGATCCAAGATCAAATCGACAACCATGTTACTCACGTAGTACCCATTGTTGCCGATATCGACGCTGGCTTCGGTAACGCTGAGGCGACTTACCTGATGGCCAAGCAAATGATCGAAGCCGGCGCGTGCTGCTTGCAGATCGAAAACCAGGTTGCTGACGAGAAGCAGTGCGGCCACCAAGACGGCAAAGTAACCGTACCTCACGCCGACTTCCACAATAAGCTGCGCGCATTGCGTTACGCTTTCTTGGAGCTGGGTGTCGACAACGGCGTTATCGTTGCACGTACTGACTCTGAAGGCGCTGGCCTGACCAAAGAAATTGCGGTTGTTAAAGAGCCAGGTGATCAGGGCGACGTTTACAACTCTTTCTTAGACGTTGAAGAAATCGACGTAGCTGATATGGCTGAAGGCGATGTCTGCTTCAACCGTGACGGCAAACTGGTACGCCCTAAGCGTCTGCCTTCGGGTTTATACCAATTCCGTCAAGGTACTGGCCACGAGCGTTGCGTATTCGATTGTATCGAAGCCATCAATGCCGGCGCTGACTTGCTGTGGATTGAAACTGCCGTTCCGACTGTTCACGAAATCAAGGGCATGATGGATGACGTTCGGAAAGTTCACCCAGATGCGAAGCTGGTGTACAACAACTCACCTTCTTTCAACTGGACGCTGAACTTCCGTCAGCAGGCTTACGATGCAATGGTTGAAGCAGGTCAAGACGTTTCTGCTTACGATCGTACAGCACTAATGAGCGCTGATTACGACGACACTGCGCTAGCTGCTACTGCTGACGAACGCATCAAGACCTTCCAAGCAGATACTGCCCGTGAAGCGAACGTATTTCACCACCTGATCACTCTGCCGACTTACCACACTGCAGCGCTGTCTACTGACAACCTCGCAAAAGAGTACTTCGGTGAGCAGGGCATGCTGGGTTATGTTGCTGGCGTACAGCGTAAAGAAATTCGTCAGGGTATCGCCTGTGTTAAGCACCAAAACATGTCTGGTTCAGACATGGGTGACGACCACAAAGAATACTACGCTGGCGAGCTTGCACTGAAAGCAGGCGGCGCGAAAAACACTTCTAACCAGTTCAGCTAAGTTGAATTAAGGTGTAAGTGACGTGCCCTAACGATTGCATACGCATACGCAGGGCACAGTTCAGCGCAGTACAAAAAGGCGACCCTTGCAAAAGGTGTCGCCTTTTTTGTGAATAGAATATGATTGCTCCCTACTATTTCGGCAAAAGCAGAGAATGGCTTTTAACTCAGCATTCCCGCTACCTGCTATCTCAATCTGACTAAGTGACTTCGAATATGACTGATACACCTACTTTTCTTAAAGACGCTAAAAATGTATTAAGCGACCAAGGATTTGCTACGAGTAACGTCTGGTATCACGGCACTTCGTCGGCGCTGGTTGACTCAATCAAAGCGCAAGGCCTAAAGCGTTCCGGCGACAAAGCGCTCAAGAACGCCGCAAAGCAAACCATGGCAACAATCGGAAATAGCTACACCGAATCGATTGAACCGGTATTTTTAACCCAAAGCAAAGAGCTCGCCTTTTACTGGGCCACGCAAACAGTAAGAAACCGCAGCGTGCGCATTGAAGGCGACGAGCAAGCCGTCGTGTTTGGCATAACACTGCCAGAGGCGCTAAATGCTAAAGTAAAACCCGATGTCGGTGCGGCAAGCTTACTGCTACTAAAAGAGGGCGAAGACTTTATGGCCTACCTAGCCGCCATCTACCAGGAAAACGGTTTAGGAACACCCGAAATAGACCTAATGAAGGCAGATCGATTAGCGTACTTAAGCGTATTGGGAATGGCCTATCTGAATGCCGATATTGATGCATCATGCCTCGATATTATTACTGGCTAAACAAACAATTATGGACAAGCAGGACGGAAGACGGGAGACGCAAAAAAGGGCATAGTAGTATTTTACTCCCGCCACCTCTGACCTTAGGCAAAGCAAATTACAGGAGCCATTATGGACATTATATCCACCCCCGACCTCTGCGATGAACACGGCGATAAGGTTCGCGTAATCGACGGTAATTTTCGTCACTATGGCGGCAAGCAGCATTTTTGGGGCGAGATAGCGACCATAAAATGCTTCGAAGACAACTCAAGAGTTGCCGAAATGGTCAAAGAGCCCGGCAAGGATCGAGTACTCGTAGTCGACGGTGGCGCCTCGCCGCGGCGCTCTTTACTAGGCGACAACCTCGCCCGCGCAGCCGCCGAGAATGGTTGGCGTGGCATCGTAATTTACGGCTATCTTCGCGATGTTGAAGAACTTGCCACCATGCCAATTGGGATTATGGCGCTGGGCAGCGTCCCCCGTAAAACCGAAAAACTGGGCGACGGACGCTGCGACATAGCCCTAGAGTTTGGCGGCACCACCCTAAGCCCTGGCGAACACCTTTACGCCGACCTAACCGGTATTATCATTTCAAGTCAGGCGCTGACATAAGCGCCGTAATCTACTAGGCTGTCGCAAACAAAATAAAAGGATAAGACAATGAAACTAGGACTATTACTGGGCTACTCTGGGGCAAAACTATCCATTCCCATGGATACTGTTAAACAAGCCGAGACCCTCGGCTTTGATTCAGTATGGACCGCAGAAGCTTACGGTTCAGATGCCGTTACCCCTGCCGCATGGATACTTGCCCAAACCAGCAAAATTAAAGTCGGCACGGCTATTATGCAAATGCCGGCACGCAGCCCAGCCATGTGCGCGATGACCGCGATGAGCCTCGACCAGCTGTCGGGTGGCCGCTTTATCGTTGGCCTTGGCGCCTCTGGCCCACAAGTAGTAGAAGGCTGGCACGGCGTGCCCTACGGCAAGCCTGTAACTCGCACCCGCGAGTACATCAAAATCATGAAAGAAATTTTTGAGCGCAAAGGCCCAGTCGAATTTGACGGCAAAATGTACCAAATGCCTTATAAAGGCCCCGGCGCGACGGGTCTTGGCAAGCCGCTAAAATCCATACTTCACGGTGATCCCAGCATTCCTATCTATACCGCGTCTATCACACCGGCCGGCGTAAGCGCCTCAGCAGAAGTTGCCGATGGCGTATTTCCGGTTTGGATGAGCCCAGAGAAATACTCCGTGCTGCAGCCAAGTATTGATAAAGGCTTACAAATTAGCGGCCGAACGAAAGCCGATTTTGATGTAGCTCCCTTTGTGGGCGTCATAATGGATGACGACCTTGACGGCTGCCGTGTATTTGTTAAAGACTTCCTCGCGCTTTATATCGGCGGCATGGGTGCCAAGGGTAAAAACTTCTACACCGACTACGCAACTCGCATGGGTTATGGCGACGCCGCCGAAGAAGTACAGGACCTGTACTTGGCCGGCAAAAAAGACGAAGCCCGCGCAGCTATACCCAATGCGCTCGTCGACGAAGTCGCGCTGGTTGGCCCAGAAGCCCGTATTCGCGAACGCGCCAAAGACTGGAACGCCGCGTGTAGCCGAGGTGAAGTCAACACCATGCTACTGAACTGCCAGCAGCCCGACGCAATGGAAGTAATGGCGGATTGCTTCCTTTAAGAGGAAGCGCTTGATGGGAGACGCTAGCGCAATCGCTGCACTCACATAGATAGCTAGCCGCCTTAGGCAGTGATACGGTTTTAGCGTCTTCCGTCAAGCATACGGCCAATATCTGCCGAACCATAAACAGCCACACACTAAGGACGCCCCCATGACCGCCGTTACCCGTCGCCTTGCCATGGCCATTCTCAATGGCTTTGATGCATTCTTTGCAGAGTATAAAAACATTACCCTCGGCGCCCAAGCGCGCTTTGAGGGCGCTGATTGGCACGGCGCTCAAAAGGCCATGCGCGACCGCTTAGATTTATGGAAACAAAAACGCCGAATTGTTGCTGAGGCCGCCTATACCATTACCGGTGGCAGTGTCGAAGATCGCGACAACTGGGAAATCGCCAAACAAGAGTACGCCGAATTAATTCAAAATCACGACAACTTCGAAATTGCACAGTCGTTTTTCAATTCAATATATTGCTACATCTTTAACCACGAAAAAATCCGCGACCTGCACACCTTTGCACTGACGTCAGTTGAACACTGCGCCCCCGTTTCAAGCGAGTCCATACTACGGCGCTACCGCTTCGACGGTGACAATGCTGCAGATATTGCCAAATCGCTACTCATCGACTGCGAATTCAATATCCCCTGGGAAGACCTTGACCGCGACGTGGGCTTTATCATGAACGTGGTCAACCGCGAGCTTATCCCAAAAATACGAGACCGCAGCAAAGATATTTACGTCGAAACCTTAGAGTCCTTATTCTTCCGCAACAAAGCCGCTTACTTGGTTGGCCGTATTGTCAGTGGCGATTTCAGCATGCCTTTTGTACTGCCAATCCTGCACAGCGAGAACAACTCTATATTTGTCGACACCGTGCTCTCTGACCCAGATGATATTTCCATACTATTTAGCTTCAGTCGTAGCTACTTCATGGTCGACACCTCGGTACCCTCAGAGTACATCGCCTTTTTACATCGTTTAATGCCCCACAAAGAAATCTTTGAACTGTATATCGCTATCGGCATGCCGAAACACGGCAAAACCGAGTTCTATCGCTTTGCGGTAAACGAAACCACCAATAGTGATTCACCCTATATTATTGCGCCGGGAATCAAGGGCATGGTCATGCTGGTATTTACCCGGCCTGACTTTGGCTATGTATACAAAGTGATCAAAGATCGCTTCACGCCGCCAAAAGACATGAGCCAAGAACATGTCCGTAAATGTTATAGCCTAGTAAAACGTTGGGACCGTGGCGGGCGCATGGCAGACACACAAGAGTTTAATAACTTGGCCTTTGATCGTCGCCGCTTCTCCGACGAGCTCATCGCCGAGTTAGAAAAAGAGGCGCCGTCCAAGGTCAGCGTAAAGGGCAACGCGCTTCTCTTAAAGCACGTCTACGTTGAGCGCAAAATGACCCCTCTCAACCTCTACCTCAAAGACTGCAACGAACAACAGCTCGACAGCGTGATGGGCGAATACGGCAATGCCATAAAACAATTGGCCGCCGGCAATATCTTCCCCGGCGATATGCTGCTCAAAAACTTCGGGGTTACCCGTCACGGACGGGTGGTGTTCTATGACTACGACGAAATTTGCCCGCTGACCGATTGCAACTTCCGCAAGCTGCCGGAACCCAAGAACGACGAGCAAGCGATGTCCAGCCAACCCTGGTACGAGGTCAAACCAGAAGACGTCTTCCCCGAAGAGTTTCGCCTGTTCTTCTCTGGCAATCAGCGCGCTAAAAAAGTGTTTGATTCCCTACATAGCGACCTCTACGATCCAGCCTACTGGCAAGGCCTGCAAGAAATAATACGCAATGGCTACGTTGCCGACGTTTTCCCATACCGCAAGAAACAGCGTTTCCAACAGCGCGCCGTGCTCTGACAACCGCTAAACGCCCAGGGGAAGCCGCTGCGTCTCCTTTGGGCATTCGCTTACCTGCGCAACATGAATTCTCCATAGCATCGCCACTAGCGCGCCGCGTATAAGTGCATCTACCTACATCCATCTCACCGCATCGGTCATAAAATGGGGATTCTAACCATTGTACTTGTGCAGATCCTCAATCCTCACACTCCGCTTCTGCAAACCCAACACCCAGAGATGTGAAGCAGATGCCCGCGAGCGATATTTTACGTAGAAACAATGTGCAAATTATCGGAAGCGGTGAACAGACTCTGCTCATGGCCCACGGTTTCGGCTGCGATCAAAACATGTGGCGATTTCTAATACCAAGCCTTGAAACGCACTTTCGCATCGTTCTATTCGACTACGTCGGCTCCGGTCACTCGACAATCTCAGCCTACTCCTCCCGCCGTTACAGCCAACTTAGCGGTTACAGCCAAGACCTAATTGAAATCTGCGACGCACTGCAATTACGTAACATCACGTTCATTGGGCATTCGGTAAGTTGCATGATCGGGCTAATGGCGTCTATCGCGCGGCCTGAGCTATTCTCATCATTGACAATGGTTTGCCCGTCACCGTGCTTCCTCAATCAACCACCAGATTATATGGGTGGCTTTGATCGCCAAGATCTCGAAGAATTAATATCACTGATGGACAAAAACTATATCGGCTGGGCAAATTACCTCGCGCCCTTAGTTATAGGCACAGCAAACAAAGAAGCTTTTCTCGACGAACTCACCGGCAGCTTTTGCTCTACTGACCCTATTATTGCCAAGAACTTTGCCAAGGCCACTTTCTTTGAAGATCACCGGAACTTACTAATTCAAACACCACTGCCATGCTTAATTCTCCAAAGTAGTAACGACATACTCGCACCAGTACGGGTAGGCCAATACATGAATCAAAATATCTCCAATAGCGAATTACATATTATCGACGCCCACGGCCACTGCCTGCATATGACAAACCCCACAGACATTAGCGCTAAAATTAAGGATTTCGTGTCACTAGATCGAGAAACTCAGTTCAATGGAAAGTAAAATCTCCTCCCAGCCAGAAACCACAAAGGCTGATTTTGCCGATCATTTCCTTTGCGCACTCATGATTAGTGACAAACACCGAAAAATTATTTTTACCAATAGCTATTTCCAGAAAGAGCTCGGCTGGGATGACTCGCGCCTCCTCGGTAACGATATCAATATTCTCTTCACCGGAGCCTCGCAAATTTTTTGCGACTCATACCTCTTTCCGATAACCTCCGTTGAGGGCCGCTGCGAAGAAACACAAATCACCTTAATAAAAGGCAACGGTGAACGCCTACCTGCTGTGGTTTATATTCGAAGCGCACCAGATCAAGAAGATCTACTGTATTGGACAATTGTGCCATCGATTAATCGCGACAAACTCTACGAAGAGCTCATCACTAATCGGGAACGTTTAGAAGCCCAAGCGGAGACTCTCAACTCACTCGCCACTACCGATGAACTCACCGGCGTCAATAACCGCCGCGAACTTATGCGATTAAGTGAAAGTCTTGTAGAACAGGCAATACGAGGCTCACGCGAAGTTGCACTGCTCTTTATCGACATCGACTATTTTAAAGTAATAAACGATAGTCACGGACACCCTTACGGCGATCGCATACTAAAACAACTAGGCAAAATACTGAGTGAATCTGGTCGCAGCTCTGACATTGTCGGCCGCTATGGCGGTGAAGAATTTATTATCGTCATGCCTGACGCCAGCCGCGATGCCGCGCGAAGCTACGCCCATCGCATACACGAATTAGCCGGGTCGATTAACTTAGACCAGCAACATCTCACGGTCAGTATTGGTGTTAGCCAAACCCAGGCCAATAAGAAGACACCGCTAAACCTGTTAGTTAAGTGTGCCGATGAAGCCTTATATCGTGCAAAAGCAGCGGGAAGAAACTGCACAATATTTTTTGACGAGAAAAGAAATGACAGGCCAAGGCAAATCAATCACGTGTGACTTCTCCCCACCCTACGCTTCGCCAGGGTGAGGCTTCTCACTTCTTAGGCCGCTGCCGACACTGTGCCGGTCTTACGCAGGCCTCCATGAGCAGAAACGACGAGCCCCGTCGCTTTTAACTTCAGAATACCTTGCTGCTTAATGTTGATCG
>NZ_BAABDM010000016.1:0-18487 GCF_039539625.1 Zhongshania borealis
TGGGTGGACGAGTATACGACGCAGAGATTGGTCGTTTCTTAAGTGCGGATCCATTTGTGGGCGACAGTACAAACCTACAGGCACTTAACCGCTATAGTTATGTAGAAAACAATCCGCTTAGTTATACAGATCCTAGCGGCTTTTTCTTGAAAAAATTGGTTAAGAAAATAGGTAAAGCGATTGGCAGTGCCTTGGATTCCATTGCCAATGGAATCAAATCTGGCCTTATCAAAATTGGACGAGAGTTTGCTAATACACCGGGATTGTCTGCCGTGATTGTTGGGTTTGCCTGTGGAATGGGTGGCCCTGCGGGTTGTGTTTTGGCGGGTAAAATCATGATGGGGCTAAATGCGGCGATAACTGCCGCCAATGGTGGAACCATACAGCATATTTTGACGGACCTTGCTGTGGGAGCAGTTGTCTCTGGTATTCCAGGAGGGGGGTCGATCTTTCAGTCGGGCCTTACGGGCCAACTGGCGACCGCGTTTGGAGAAGGAGTCATGCAATCATTTGGTGCCGCGATGTTTATGGGGGGGTTGTTGCTAAAGCGAGTGGTCAGAAATTTATCACTGGGGTTAAAGGTGCAGCTGTCGGTGCGGCAGCTGGAATGATCGGGAATGCGGCAGGGAGTTACTCGAAAGGCTATGGATCACGATTACCTGGCGCAGCGGATGTCGGTTATGAGGGTGATACGCCTGCCATTGAGAATGTGATGAATGCGCCTGAGCCGATTACGGCAGAAGAGTCAATGGTTGCTTCGGCCCCAGAAAGTTATAATAAGTCGCTGCCTTCGTCTTCAGTCGGTGCTGACCCAAGTATGCCGGACTTAAGACCCTTGGCTGATGTGGCGTATAATCGGGGGAATGCACAAAATGCAGCGATGTCACTTGAGGGGCAATATGGTGCTGCAGTTACGTCAGCGGGTACTGCAGTTAATACTGTGAATAACAATGTGTCGCTATTTGTCCTAAGTGCTATAGGAGGCTCTGCAGCAAATGCTGTAATTCGAAGCGCATTAGCTTCAAAGGCTGCGAAGATATATTTCTTTGATGCTGTTACCACTTGGAATACAGGGCATAGCGCTCATTATTCGACCCCTTTGCAAAGTACCGCAGGTACAATCCCGCCACCTAGAATAGAATATCGTGCTCCTGTTGAGTCTCCATTCACAACATCACAGCCAAGGTGAGTTATTATGCTAATTGGGGGGTTGATTGCTGTATGTGGGATATTATTTCTTTGTATTCTCATTATAGTAATAAAGAAGAGGGTGGGGTTATTGCCAGCCTTCGATATTTGGAAGTCAACTTTTAATGAATTTAGAGTATCTGCGTTTCCACGGGCACCCTATAGTTGGCTTCGGGGCGACATGTCTATTTCTAATATTATTTATTCCGTAGAGATTAACTGTGGAGGCGAAGGTATTTATATAAACAATTCCATATCGCCAGAAATTAATAAGGTGCTGTTACCTTGGAGCAAGGTTGGTGCTTTGAAAATATTAATTTCAACTGACAATAATTGGGTTGAGTTTTACTTGCCAGTTAAGGGCGAAAATCGGCGGTGTGTAGTCCCATGGGACCCTAGGTTTAGTGAAATTGCTAAGCGTTCTACGGGCATCGAAGAAAAAGTGTGGAAGGGATGAATTTAGGTGTAACACTCCGGTGAGCTTACTTTCCTAAGCCGAGTACGACGAAGCGTTCAGTAAATGCTTCGTAATGACACTAATTGAGGTCTTTGCAGTTGGGTTTCAACCATAGTGGAAACTATAGGCCAACATTCGCGACCGGAGTTGGCGAGGGCTTGAGTAACGCCACATTTGCACTAGGTGTAGATCAATATATGGCAGAAACGTAGGTGCCATCATGGGGGCTAGGGTCTACGCTATAAAAATTCTTAGAGTTTTAGGCTTCCATTATTGGCCTGATACTTTTATTGGCTATATGTGCGGCACGAAATGGACCGAATAGTTTATGACACAAATTGTTACGATTTCTTGCTGGTTTTGGAGGCATGGGCGTCATAATTGGATTTACACTTTGGTAGATTAATTCCTGGCTACGCGATTTACTTCCTCAAAAGTAGTAATACCTGCTTTAATCTTATCGTAGCCATCCGACTGAAGGCTGCGACTGTGTTTGCGTGCGGACTTGATTAATTCTGATTCTGGTTGCTGTTCATGAATGAGTTTGCGTAGTTCGTCATCAATGAGAACAACTTCATATAAAGCGGTACGTCCTTTATAGCCCTGATGACTGCATTCTTCGCAGCCATTGTCATTGGCTTTGAATATAATGTGATTGTGATTATCCAAATTGAGTAATGCAGCTTCGTCACTGTTTGCTTGGTAGGGCTCTTTGCAGTGTGGGCATAGCACTCTCACAAGTCTCTGTGCAATCACCGCTGACAGTGTGGAGGAAATCAAAAACGGTTCTACGCCCATATCTTCAAGTCGGGTAATGGCGCCAACCGCTGTATTAGTATGCAGTGTCGAAAGTACTAAGTGGCCTGTGAGGCTAGCTTGAATGGCAATACGAATAGTTTCTTCGTCACGTATTTCGCCCACCATGATTACGTCGGGATCTTGCCTGAGCATTGAACGTAGTCCTTTGGCAAACGTCATGCCCGCTTTAACATTCACCTGTGTTTGTCCAATTCCTTCAAGTTGATACTCAATGGGATCTTCTATGGTGAGAATGTTTTGCGCACCATCGTTGATAGACGAAAGCCCTGCGTAAAGCATCGTACTCTTGCCTGAACCCGTTGGCCCAGTGGCAAGGATAATACCGTGGGGGAGGCTTAGTGCGTGATGTAGACGGGCGAGGTTGTCGTCGGACAGCCCAAGTTGCTCCAGCGATAAGTACCCCATTTTTTTATCTAGTATACGCATCACAATGCGTTCGCCAAAGCTCGCCGGCATGGTCGAGACACGAAGGTCGACGTCACGGCCGCCAACACGGATGGATATGCGTCCATCTTGCGGTATGCGCTTTTCGGCAATGTCGAGTTTGGCCATAACTTTGGCGCGAGACACTACTAGTGGAGATAAGCGACGCTCAACGCGCGCAACTTCTCGCAGTGTGCCGTCAATCCGAAATTTGATGGTTAGGTGGTGTTCATTGGTGGCAAAATGAATATCGGAAGCGTTCTGACGTATTGCTTCAGAAATAACACCGCTGATTAGTTTTATGATTGGCGCTTCATTGTCTTGATCTAAGACTTCAGTGGCATCTGGGATTATGTCGCTAAGAGATGCAATGTTTAGTTGCTCGCCTAGTCCCTCAGTATTACTTAAGTCCCTAGAACTCTTCTGCTGGTACAGAGCGACTAGGGATTCTTGAAACTCAGCTTCCGACAGCTTTTCAAATTCGACGTCGCGTCCATTCTGCCGCTGAACTTCATTGATGACGGCCATAGCGGGTAATTGGCTAAAATATGCACAGATCCTTTTCGGGTTCTCATAGTTCAGTAATAGGATGCCGTGCCGGGTGGCGTACGTGTAAGTTAGGATAGGATTGCCGTCTTTTAGCTCACTCTTCATTGTGATTCCACCGGCTTCTCGTGCGCATTAAACACATACCATGTTATTCCGTTGGAGGTGTTTCGGCGGGGAGAGGCTCACCTTCTAGCGCTTCTGTCTTATCTTGGCGTTCAGATTGGTTTACAACTAATTCGGGAAGTTCAGGTAGCTCCGTAGGTAAAATAAAGGTATCTACTTTTTCTCTGAAACGAATCTGTTGTGCTCGAATCCGGTTATATCGTTCTTGTGAAATATCAATACCAGATTGACGGTCAGGTAGAATGACGGGGTGAATGAACACCATTAAGTTGCTTTTGATTGACGAGCTACTGCTGCCGCGAAATAAACGTCCAATGAGCGGAATGTCGCCCAGCAGTGGGACTTTGGTTTGGGTTTCCTTTACCTCGTCTCGAATGAGTCCGCCAAGCACCAAAACGTCACCGTTTTCTATTAATACGCGGGTGCTAAGTTCTCTTTTATTGGTGATGATGTCTGCAGTTCGTGCGTCGGTTTGACCAATGCTTTCCACTTTCTGGGCTATATCAAGTGTGAGCGAATTCTTGTTATTTATTCTGGGCTTTATTTCCAGTGTGATACCAATGTCTTGCCGCTGAATAGTTTGAAAAGGGTTGGTGTCACCAGCTCGTTGAATGGAGCCGGTCACAAACGGCACGTTTGAGCCGACTAGGATATTGGCTTCTTCGTTGTCCAGTGCGACGATACTTGGCGTAGAGAGGATATTTGCCTGCGAGTTGCCTTCTAGTGCGCGTATGAGCGCACGTAGTGATCCGTTGCGGAAGTAGCCGAGTGCTAAGCCACTTCCTGCCGACGCGACACCGTTACTTACGTTGATGCCGTCAGAGATAACACTCGGTAGTAAAGACCCGCTTGCGTAAACCGCGTCATTGGTTTCCAGATTAGTTTGCCATTCAATGCCCAAATCCCGTGAAACGTCTTCGCTAACCTCTACGATAATGGCCTCCACCAATACCTGAGAGCGACGGGTGTCTAACTCTGCAATAACTGCCCGCATCGTTTCCATCACACTGGGCGGCGCAGTTATGACCAATGCATTCAGGGGTTCGTGAGCGCTAATTTTCACGTCGACGTTGGCAATTCGTTGATCTCTTTCACCTTGCTTAATACTGCCGCTTACCGTCTCTAATATAGGTACTACTTTTGCTGCTTCGGCGTATTGCAGTTTGATAACTGAGGTGTTGCCCGTCCCGAGTACGGGCCTGTCCATATTGTGAATTAAATCCTGAATCTGAGCTTTGGTGATCGCATCGCCCGTTATCATGATGCTATTTGTCCGGCTATCAACTGTCAGATTGTATTTGGCGCCTTCGCTGCTATTCGAGTTTTTCACTTGAAGAAGCTGGTTGATAGTACGAGCGACTTCCTCCGCATTGGCGTAGGTAAGTTCAATCATATCGACCTCAACCTCACCGGCTAGATCAATTTTCTCAATGATACGTTCTAGTTGAGCGACTTTAGAGCTTCGGTCCGCAATGATTAACGCATTAGTGGGGGCATACGCAGCGATATAAGAATATTTTGAGGCAATAGGTCGAAGCAGGTTTACAACCTCTGATGCAGCGACGTTCTCGACCGTCAGAATCTTTACAACAATGTTTTCCGATCCCACCGCGACGTCATCACTCAGCAACGGAATTTCATTTGCGGTGGCTTGTTCAGATGGAATTACTTTTAACACGCCCTCGCTACGAATGACGCTATACCCATAAACCTGCAGTGTCGCAAGAAAGACTTGGTAAGCTTCGTCTTTGGATATTTCTTTTCCTGAAATAACGGTAACGGTGCCTGAGACTTGGGGGTGAATAATGATAGTTTGATTCGTCATTTGCGCGCACCAGCGCACAAAATCTTTAATGTCCACCTGCTCAAGTTCAACTGCAACTTTTTCACTTTCTGCCTGTGCTAGCGTTGAAAAAGTCGGGAGAAATGTCATCGCGGCAATAGTCAAAGCTGCACCGAGAGTGTAACGGCGAAAGTGAATCATTGAGTTTATCTCTTAATCGCGGCGCGAATTTGATTGAGGCGCTGTTCGAGAGTGCCGTCAGCAATTACTGGCGTGTTAGGCAAGTATTTTATGGGCTCAGGCTTGCTATATTCTCGAATTTTAGTAGGAGTCTTAGTTGTCAGCGTATCGGTGGTTCGAATCAATGGTATTGGTTCAGCAGTTTGTAGCGTGTTTGCTGTGCTAATAGCCCAGATATCGTTCCGTTTAAAAATGAGCTTCTCATATCCATTTTCCGATTTAAGGGTTACGCCATTGTTGGTGACCGCAAAAAGTAGAGTACCAGCAGTAACCTCCGACCCTATAGTAAAGTAGGACGGCGAACTACCATCTACCCTTATGAGGGCGGCGGCGAGGGTGCCTTGGCTAGCAAATACGCCGCTTAATTCTAGCATTTGGGTTGATTCGGGTATTTCTTCCAGTGTCGGTGGGGCGGGCGGCTCTTCGATCTCGAACTTGCCCATAAGAGCAAGCCTTTGAAGCTGATCAAGTGTAATAGCTTGCTTTGCGGGGGCTTGGACTTGATTGCTCAGCAGTGCCTGAATGTCATCTGTAGAGACGTCAAATTCTTGATTGACCAACTTTCCATATTGCCAATAGAATCCAGTACAAATAACGGACAGCAGCACGGTTAATGCGGCTAAGCATAAGCAGTGATTGCGGTTCAATTGCATTGTCGTGGCAGGAAAATTCACGATGTCTATCCCTGTATTATCATAACTTGGCAGTTTCCGTTGCCGCATGGCTGTTGTTTGCTGGATTATTTGCCCTACGGATTGTAATGTGTCGCGTTCCTCCCCGTCAAAGATAACAGCGCGCAAGGAGTGCACCGGTGTTGGTTAATTTATTACCTCAGAACATGATGGCCAGTGTAGCTGAGCGTAGCTCGCTGCGTGATATCTGCAATGCCTGAACAGCGTCTACCTAGTCAAAAGGTGCTTCGGCGTAGGACCCTTGTGGTGTATATCACGAGAGACTGGTTGGCTACTGATGGTGCACTAGATGCGTGGTTGTTTGATGATAATGATAAGTTCCTCGACACGTTTGTCATTGGGCATGAGGAAGCTCCGCATAGGTTAGATGCAGGCGAGCTTCAATATGTTGCTATCCTCCCGTGTTCCTTTGTTACGTCAACAAGCGCCACTATTCCGCCCAAGTATCTTCGTCGTCACCGAAAGTCATTGCCCTATCTGTTTGAAGATATTGTGTTGGGTGAGCTTGGCGAACAGCATTTTGCCGTCAGTGATTCTGCGAAAGAGGGCGTGGTTGACGTAAATATTCTAGAAAAGGACATGCTAGAAACGATAATTCGACGGTTTGCTGCAAGGGGTATATCACTCGCCGCGGTATACACCGATGCGGGGCTTTTACCTACGGAAGAGCGTGGTTTGTGCGTTTTAGAGTTGGGGGCGGATGTCTTGTATCGGTGTGGTAGTGATCAAGGTGTCTTGCAGCGAGAATCCGTGTTGTTAGCTGAGTTACTCTCCCGAAATAGTGATCCTGACTTGAATATCTTAGTTGGCGGAAATGTTCCTTTAGGGGGCGGTGTAGCGAGCCAAGCAATAGCATTAACAAGCGGCGCTATGCAATATCTGGCGCAGAGGGCAGTTATTGCCAAAAACGCGATAAACCTTCTACAAGGAGAGTTTGCTCCCAAAGATGCTGCATCGCGGATGTCGGGGCTCGTATGGGGTGTGTCTGGTCTTTGTCTTAGTTTATTAATGGTAGCAGCATACTTTGCGATAATGAGTATGCTTATTGACGAGCAAGCTGCTCAGCAGCGACAAGAGACGGTAACGGCAGTGCGTGAATTTATACCGTCGTATAGAGCGCGGCGTGATGTACGTGATGAAGTTGGTAAGTACTTACAAGGACGGCTCGATGAACGCGATACGCGAATAGATTTTTCCGAGTTCATGGGGCGATTTTCTGATGCGTGGGCGAAAGCTGATTTAGCGGGGCCAACAATCAAAAGCCTGCGTTTTTCCCGGGTAGATACTGAAATGGTGATTGAAATTGATGGTATTGACGTGCCTGAGGTGGATCGATTACAAAACGCGCTTGGTGAGGATAGATTTACATCAAGCGTTATTTCGGTGACCGCGAGCCAAAAAGTGGAAGAAAAATCGTCGGCGCGTCTGCGTATTTCAGTTGGGTCTTTAGAATGAGTACTTTTCAAGAGGAATGGACTCACCTTCGCTCCCAGTTGGTGGCGAAGATAAAAATGGTCTACAGCATTCCTGCTGCGAGGCTGTGTTTGGCATTATTGCTCATCGCATCTGCTGTATTAATGGCTGTTCAGGCGTACTCGCAGTATCAATTAGCACTACAAGAATACCGAGATGCAAAACAGTCATTGCTGTGGTTTGAAAAAGCGAAGCCTTTGCTAGCGACTCCGCAAGTCGAAGAGCGCGCGCAAACAGGGGAGTCCTTACTTTCGGTCGTTACAGCGGCTGCGAAATCTGAATCAATGATAGTTGAACGTGCGGACTACCAGGGTGAGCAGTTGGTGCTTAGTTTTGGGGAGGCCGAGTTTGAGCGCGCGGTGACCTTACTAAATCGCCTCGAGGCGGATTATCAGTTGTTAAATGAAAATATTGCAATGAATGTGGGTTCCGCACCGGGCTTATGCCGGCTGCGTGCCGTATTGCGTTGGCGCGACTAGGGGGTGCGGCGTTCCGTTGGCTGTTAAATAGAAATATTTCATTCTGATGGAACTAAGTTCGGAAAAAAATGTCTTGCGCGCTATTACATATTTTACTAACCTGAGTATTCAGATATGTCTAGGGATGGGCGGCCAGCAAATAGTTAATATGGATTGCTGGTGTTAAAATTTTGATCACGGAAAGTGAGCGGCTATTTGCTGCTCATAGATTTTCAAGCTAATCGATCTTGCCCTCCTTGGATAATTGTCATATGCCGCTTAGGTATAGTCACTTATGCGGCACAACAGAGAGCTTGAGTCGATGAACTTTCGTCAGTTACAAACTGCGTGCCTTCTAGTGGTTTCACTTTCCTTCCCGCCGCTCACACAAGCTCAGTTGCTAGGATTGCCGCTGGATGATCTTTTGGGCTTGCTGGATAGTGATGGCGATCTGATTATCGACTTAATTGATGCTGATCGCGACGGTGACGGCGTAAATAATACTTCCGATGCTTTTCCAGATAACCCTGCCGAGTGGGGTGATATTGACGGTGATGGTATCGGTGACAATGCTGACCCAGATCGCGATGGAGACGGTCGCAATAACAATACCGATGTATTCCCCAGTGATCCTGCTGAATGGTCTGATATTGACGGTGATGGTATCGGTGATAATGCCGACCCAGATCGCGATGGCGATGGACATAATAATAATCAAGACGCCTTCCCGAATGACCCCAGTGAATGGGCAGATAGCGACGGTGACGGTGTCGGCAACAATGGCGACAACTGTCCAAACAATGCTAATGCTGGTCAAGCTGATTTAGATGGTGATGGTATAGGCAACCTGTGTGATACCGACCGTGATGGCGATGGTTACGGTAATAGCGAAGATGGCTTTCCAGATAATCCTAACGAGTGGCTGGATAGTGATGGCGACGGAATTCCAAATAACTCAGACCCTGACATGGACGGCGACGGCCTAAATAATGCCGTGGATCCAGATCAAGATGGTGACGGCCTTCGTGATGACGACGATGCTTTCCCTGTTGACCATACCGATTGGTCGGACATTGATGGTGATGGCAAGGGCGATAATCACGACGATGATCGTGATGGCGATGGTATTCCCAATAGCACTGATAGCTCGCCAGATGACCTTAGCACGACAAATTGCCCTTAAAAATTTGAGAAATATTAGCCAGTCAGTATTGGTTTATAGGAAGGATTACATGAAAACTCGCGTTTCTTTAGCACTGATTTCGCTGTGTGGCATTTTGGCGTATCCATCTGATCTTTGGGCCAGCGTGCCGGCAGCGCCTACGCCATCGCGCGCAAGTGCATCGATAATACCGACGGCTGAAAGAAATCAGACCGATGTTGTGGGTTCTTTACCGGGCAGCTTTCGAGTGAGCGAAAGTGGTTCTGCAACCTATTCAATAGATCTAGAGCTTCCTCAGGGGGTTGCAGGAGTTAAACCCTCAGTGAGTTTTAATTACTCCAGTACTGGCGGCAACGGAATAATGGGGCAGGGATGGAGCTTAAGTGGCCGCTCCTCGGTTGCTCGTTGTCGCCAAACGTTGATGCATGATACTCGGGCTAAGGGGATTAGCTTTACCTCCGAAGACCGGTTTTGTTTGAATGGCCAGCGCTTAATTATGATTGGCACTGGGAGTTACGGAAAGGTCGGGGCTGAGTATAAATTAGAAAACGACAACTTTTCGAAGATATTTTCAGTTGGAGGTTCAGCTGGTCATCCAAACTATTTTCGTGTCGAGGGTCGAGATGGTTCTAAATCTACGTTTGGAGCATCAGGTGGCGCAAGTTCGGTTGCCAGTGAACAGGGCGCGCGTAATGCATCTGGCGTAGAAAGTAATAACATAATCCAGTGGTCGATAGATCTTTTTACTGACAGTGTAGGAAATAAGATTAAGTACAATTACACAGACGATGTGGATGGCTTTCGGCTTGAGTCCATTCAATACTCTTATGATGGTAATGGGAATGATAACGCGAAGGTTGAGTTTCAATATGAAGATAGAGATGATCAATCACTTGGCTATCTAAATGCCTATACCATAATTAATAATAAACGACTAAAAACAGTATTGGTACACAATAGAAATGACGGAGATTTGAATAAAGTAGCGCAGTATAATCTCAAGTATTTTCCATCGTCGGCAGAGAATAGAGTTAGTCGAATAGAGAATATTGAAAAATGTGACAATGTTGATCGCTGTTTACCGGCAACGTCTTTTGTTTGGAGTACAGCGCAAAACGCAGTGTTTCCGACTACGGCTACTCACGAAACGGTGTTGAGTTCGCAGGATGATCGCAGTGTTAATGGTTTTAAGTACGCTGATATAAATGGTGACGGAAAGCAGGATCTTATTTGGGCGGAGGTCGATTACACAGATAGTAGAATTGATTACCAGATTTGGCAATATGTGACATCGACGATTCCGGGTGCTGATGGGGTTGAGTTTACCTCGAAAAAGCTGGCTCTTCGTAAAAATGATAATGGCGGTAAGCCTTGGCCTTGGGCAATGGTCGACTACAATCTCGATGGTAGATCGGATTTCGCGATATTTGATGTTGCGCGACATCGATGGTATGTCCATCTATCAAAATACAACGCGACCAGCGATGCATGGGAAATATCCAGCGAAGAAATTGATATTGGGATTACTGATGCAGGGGCGGCGTTTCGGGATGTAAATGGAGATGGAACTGTAGATGCTGTTGCGTTAAATAAAGATAGCCAAACAACAAAGACCTATCTTTTAAAGCCCATTTCCTCGGCTAGCTATGGAGTTAGCAAGTACTATGAGTATGTTTATGATTCAACATCCACAGTATTTACACGTACTCCAGATACGGATGTGGAAGGTTTTGATAATTACGCGTCCGGGCTAGATTTTAATGGCGATGGTCGAGCGGATTCTGTCTATCGTATTCAGGAGCGTGAATACGTTATGCAATGCATTACGAACAAATGGGGTGTTACGAACTGTAATAAAGTCTATCCGTCGAAATGCCCTACTCCTCTTCCAGGGCATTGGCATCCACCTTGTCAAGATGAACCAGCAATGGAGCGATTAATTTTATCTTTAGGTGATTTAGATGGTGATGGTGCCGAAGATAAATTTTTTGAAATTTCACAATTTAGTACAAATAAAGATTACTTGGCCACACTTTTCACTGATCTGAACTCTGACGGTTATACTGATATGGTTGGTGCAGAAGAGTTATCTGATGGCAAAATGCATTATTTCTACCGATTGAGTAATGGCAAGACGTTTTTGCCGCCAAATTATTTTTTGCATCCGGACGTAACGTATACCGAGTTACAAGGTTCTGTCTTTAGAATGCAGTTGCAAGCGGTTGATTTAAATCGAGACGGCTATGTTGATTTGGCATGGCAAGACACTGGCGAAAATAAAATTAAAGCGCTTTATTGGGATCAAAAAAACAAAAACTTCCCAGATACCCCGGTAGTGCTTGCTAGCGTGCAGGGTGACGAAAAGGATAGGTACAGCTTCCTCGATTTTAACGGCGACGGTGTGTTAGATGTTAGTGCTTTTGATGCCGTTGGTAGTACAAAAGTTCTCTATATCACCTATGGTTCGAATACCCCCGTTCCTTCAAATACCATTGCGACTATAACAAATGGAACTGGTGCGCAGACAGACATTCAGTACGGCACATTAAGCAAGTCAGATCATTATCTATATCGTGATATAGGTAAATCTTCTGGTTCAGTACTATCAAAATGCAATCTCAATTTTGATAGCGCTTTTTGTTCAAAATATATTACTAGCGTAGAGTCTACTTTTTATAATTGGATGAATGGTGATTTCGCGATCCCTTCAGAAAGCCATGGGTTTGGGAGGGACGGTAATCAAGATGGTTCCCGTGATCCCGTATTGCCACTAAATGGCCCGATGTATGTGGTGACCTCTGTCGGAAGTTCTGCGCCGGCAAGTACGGCGACCTCGGTAGCTGGTGCTGGTGCAATGCTTTTCAATGCAAAAAGCCGGTTGAGTTATTACTACGCTGATGCTCGCATTCAAGCGATGGGGCAGGGCATGCTCGGCTTTGGAGCACTTTTAACGAGAGATGAACAGTCGGGTGTACGAACTACCTCGACCTACCGACAAGACTTCCCGTTTTCTGGCTATCCCGCGACAACTGAAGTTAAGACAGAATCTGGTAGATTGCTGAGTATGTCTACAAATGCGTGGCGCTTGCATGATTGGGGCGGGTCAGGTACGTATGATAAGGATTATTATCAACCTTATTTGTTCAAAAGCACTGAGCTGAATTATGACTTGGGAAGTGGCGCTCATATAAAGACCGTGGTTACTGAAAATCGCCCTGATAATACCGGGTATGGCAATATTCCAAAAATCATAAGTACGGTCTCTGGTAATGGCTATAATTATCAAACCGTCACCGATAATGAATATGGCGACACAGTCTATGACAAGGAAAAGTCCAGACTGACGAAGTCTACTGTCACCAAAAAACGTGATGAAGATGGGGCATCAGGCTACGAAAATACAGATGTCAGGACGTCTACATTTACTTATTTTGATAGCGGTAATCAAAAAGGGCTGCTCAAGACTGAGGCGCTGGAAGCGGGCACGAAATTTGAGAGCATAACAAGCTATAAATATGATGTGTTTGGCAACAAGGTCGGGGCGGGAACAAAAGCCAAAGATCCGGAAACCAATGTGCAGTCATCACGTTGTTTCAACGGGGCGGGCGAAGTTGCCGAAACTGCGATATACGACAACGGCCGTTATGTTAAAGAAAAGCGAGATTGTTTGGGGCGTAAGCTAAGTAGCGTCGAAAGTAGGAATCTCTACGGTTCGCCTTCAAAAGTGAGAAATTATTTAAATACGTCGGGCACACAATACCAAGATACATTTTTTAATTACACATCCGGTGGGCGTCAGTATCTAGAGGCAGATAATACCGGCGCATTTGTTGGCACGACTCTAGTGAAGTGTACTACTGGGTGTGAGGTCGGTGTAAGTCATTATAGCCGCACTTGGGGGCCAGGTAATGGCAGCATAGCAAGGGTTGAATTGGCGCGAGAATATGTTGATGTTTTAGGGCGACCAATCCGTACCGCGAAGAGAGGGTTCGATGGTACATGGATATATCAAGACATTGAGTATGATTCTAGCGGTCGGGTGTTGAGAAAGAGTATCCCCTACAAAGCGGGTCAAAGCGTTCCCGGATGGACTGTGATGAAATACGACATATTGGGGAGGGTGGTTCAGGCTCATTCACCCGATGGCGGTATTTCGACAACAACGTACTCTGGGTTGTCTGTTTCTTATAAAAATGCGCTTAACCAAAATCGTTCAGAAACGGTGACGCTTCTTGGTGAGAAAGCCTCGGTTGTGGATCATCTAGGCGGCCGAATTTCGTATGCTTATGACGCGCAGGGCAACCTTAGTTCCACAAGTCATAACAATGGAACAAGTGGTCTCGCAGACGACGTCACCATCGTGATGGAGTATGACAAGCTGGGTCGGAAAACAGATATGCACGACCCAGATAAAGGTGATTGGCAATATGAGTATACCGCCTTCGGCGAGTTGGAAAAGCAGATAAACGCAAAGGGCCAACACAGTAAATTTGAATATGATCAGCTCGGTCGTCAGACTAGTCGTCGAGACTATCTAAATAGTGGCCAATTGGAGGGAGAGACTGTTTGGTCTTACGATACTACGGCGTATGGATTGGGCAAGCTGGTAGATGTTCGCGATAATATTTCTGGGTACGTTAAGATTGTTGCCTACGATAAATTTGGTCGCCCTAGTAAAACGGTCACGAGCCTCGGCGTAAATGGCAACTTAGGTAATCACTACGAAAAAGTCACCTATGATCAATATGGTCGAGCCTATCAGGTGTTCGATGCGGCACGTAATGACGACACGTATACCGACAATGGTGTTGAGTATAAATACAATGACTATGGGTATCAGCATAAAACGGTTGATGCGGTGTACAACGGTAGTGTGACACGTAAGGAATATCACACGATTAACGCGATTGATGCGCGCGGTCAAATTACATTAGAATCCTTTGGAAATGGTGTTGCTCGCAGCAATATTTATAATGATAAAACGGGCCGCATTGAAAATATCTTGGCAACAAGTAGTAGCGGTAAGGTAATCCAGAGTCTACAGCAGAAATGGGATGCGGTTGGTAATTTGGATTACGCGTACGACTATGGAAAAGGGGGTACTAATTCTGCTCGAAATCGCAAAATGGATTACAGTTATGACGCGCTAAACCGCCTAACGAAAACGCAGTGGTATGACAATAACAATCTAACGCGTACTGAAAACACGACCTATACGATTCTCGGAAATATCAAAACCAAGACGGGTGTGGGAACATATCTTTACAATGAAGACTGTAACTGCGGCCCACACGCAGTCACCCAGGCGGGCAATACCACGTACCAATACGATGCCAACGGCAATATGGTGCGTGATAGTAGTGGGCGAAAGATTGCTTATACTACCTTCGATAAGCCTTATTATATTGAGAAAGGAAATACCAATGTAGCGTTTGCGTACAACACCGATCGTAGTCGTTACCTGAGAACTGACACCGACGCCGATGGTACTAAAACAACGCTATACATTGGCAGCGTTGAAAAAATAACGAACAAGGACGGCAGCAAAGAGTGGATACGCTACATTGGCGGCGGGCTAATGATATCTCAAGCGGTCAGCGTGAATGGGGTTGTGACTAGTAGTAACGACCGTTACCTACTAAAAGACCATCTCGGTAGCTTACAGTTTATTTTGGATGGCAGCGGGATGGTGGTTCAATCCATGAGCTTCGATCCGTGGGGAGCGCGACGCAATGAATACCGAAGTGAAGGAATCAAGCCTTGGGAGGTCGGGCTTTATCAAGTATTAGAAACGACACGCGGATTTACCGGCCATGAGATGGTGGATGGGCTAGACATCATCCATATGAACGGGCGGATTTATGATTCGAGGCTGGGGCGGTTTTTGCAGGCCGACTCAATTATTGATGGGCCTGAAAATCCTCAAGGCTATAACCGCTACTCTTACGTTCATAATAATCCACTGAATGCGACAGACCCGACTGGACATAACGCGTTTAAAGAGCTATTTGACGATATTTTAGGCTTAGATAGTCAGGATGCGCAGCAAATTGCCAGTGCGGTCGTATCAATAGCTGTCTGTTGGAGTTATGGACCCGCTTGCTACGCGGCAATGGGGGCGGGTACGAGTTTTGCCACCGCGTCTGCTAATGGCGCCTCATTCGGTGATGCAATTGGAGCTGGTATAAAAGCGGGGGTTATCTCGGGTATTTCAGCGGGTGCCTTTTCTGAAATTGGTATTGCGTTTGGTGACGGTGGCGCAGCGTCAACCGCACTGGGCACTGCTGGTTGGAGTGGTGCGCAGATTGGCGCGGCGCAAGTTGCCGCGCACGCAGTGACAGGGGGCGTGCTTAGTGTCATGCAGGGCGGTAAGTTCGGTCACGGTTTTGCGTCAGCGGGCTTAACGAAAGGATTTATGAAATATGCCGGTATTGGGATCAATACCCATCAGAATTGGTATCATGTTGCTGGTAGAACTACTATTGCGGCTGTGATTGGGGGTACTATCTCAGATACTACGGGTGGTAAATTCGCAAATGGGGCGGTGACGGCGGCGTTTGCACATTTGTTGAATGCGGAAGGTTTAGGACGGAAATTAAATGAGGCACTACCCGATGCCGGAGACGTTGCAAGAACGCTGTTTAAGGGCGTTCGCGGGAATGGCGAAGTAACGGCGTCAGATAGTTTGGTATACGACGCCTGCGCAAATAATGCCCGGGTATTAGAGTGCGTGGGCCGACTTGATAAATATGAAGAAATGCTAAAATTAGACAACTCAATCGGGAAGCAGCCGATGGTACAGCTGTTCGGTGAATACCTTCGAGAAGGAAGTAAATTTTTGATATGCGCACAAAATAATGCTTGCGATTTAATGCCCTATTATCGCTCAGGTCAGCCGATTCCACCTATATGGCCTCCAAGTCCCCCTGGGAATATGCCCACACAGGAAGTTAGTCCAACAATATTTGGAGATTAGCTCAATGCGTAATTTTGTAAAAATCTGTCATACCTTGTTGGCGATAATTTGGTGCGGGTTTTGTTTTGCTGGACGTGACCCGTCCCCTACGGAGCCTAGGTGTGAAGCGGCTATCAAAGCAGTTGAAGCTGGTGCTGTTGGCGATCTAGCCATTCTAGGAGATTGTTATTATTACGGTGTGAAAGTAAAGAAAGATCATCAAAATGCACAATTTTATTACCTTCAGGGAATGATCAATAATCAAGATTATGGCGGGCTTCGATTGGGGATAGACTTGCTTTTTTCCTCCCGCGAAAAAGTTGATAAAGCTATGGGGTTTTATTTACTTAAAACTATTACTGAAGGAAATGATAGCAATTACCGAGGTTATGCGTCTTACTATTTGGCGGCATTTTTAGCGCAAAATAATAGCGTGGAAAAGTCCGCTGAGTACCTTAAAATTGCTGTTAGAGAAGGGAGTTTGGATGGTCTTTTTGCAGCTGCATATCAAGAAATTCTTGAGGGAAACAGAGGTGGTGAACTTGATGAATTATTAAATTCCGCTATCGAATTCCAAAGAGATCAAGGGGTAGTTAATGGCGATCTATTGTCGTTCTCGTGCTGGGTTGAATCACAAAATGAGCGAGTTGTAGAATACCCGATTACATCAGTTGGGGCGGGGCGAATAAAGGAAAAATTCGGAGAATGCAAGATTAAAAAGTGAAAGAAAAAGTTGGGGTTATATATGGTCCGCCCCGTATTGCAAGATAATTTTCTCGTCATGTAAAAATGATCGGGGTCAGATCTTTGATTTATGATTTAGGCAGATGCAAGCTGATCCGCAGATTACTTTTACTCGATTCGCAGGAATAGCTTATGGCTAGGCTTTTGCGCTTGGAATTTGCTGACGCCTTGTACCACATCACCTCGCGCGGAGACCGTCGGGAGAATATTTAAGGGAAGGTCGGGGGGCGGGTCTTGCTTTTTGCCTTACCTGCATTGGTTTAATGGTGTTTTTCAGGTTTCCACCGATGCTTTTTTCTCGCAATACTTGAATTAGGCATCGCTACATAATGCACATTAGCGTCGTGCCAAAATTGAATGCCGCTAGATTGCCTTTTTCAGAATGTTGTTTTTTATGTGGTCGATATCCGCTGAAATAGTTGAGAGAAAATATGGAAGACGTTAAAGCTCTGTTGATTGGTATTTCGGGGGGCTTAGTTGTTCTTGCTCTGTCGAAAGTATATCGGGGTTTTCGAAAAAGAAGTATTCAGGATGATATACGGTTTCTCGAATTTGAACGGCAACACCTAGAAGAGATGAAACGCTCAAGTGTAGAGTTAAATCGCAGCTCCTTTAGGGCGATTTTTGCGCTATTCCTTTTCATCGGCTTATCGAATTTATCGACTATTTTTTTTACGGTAATAGACCCGGTCGCGCTATCGGGTGTTAGTTTATTATTTAATTTACTGATTTGGGCGATGTTTGTAGGTCTTTGTATAAAATTCTGGAGAAGATACGACAACCTGAAGAATTTCAAAGAAGCTACCCGAAAAATGAATGAGAGGCTTGAGACGCTCCAAGATAAACTGGATAAACATAGCTAGAGTGAGTCTTAGTGCGCCCTTGATGGTCGCGCCGCCGCCTGTTCCCGCGTGTGACATTGAATCTACGTGAGTGCGTTAACAAGAATCTGTGGCTGAGTCGTTGTGCGATGACTCCCTAAATGAATACAGCATGTGATCAGCGTTTTTGAGGGGTGTGCACCGCTTTATATGGCTAGGCTGTCGGAACATCGACGTAATAATTGAGTGTGATATTGGATATTGGGCTTAAGGATAGTGCTATATGACAACTAAACATGAGGTTCTATTTATTCTCTCATCGCTGCTATTGCTCAGTTGCGCTGCAAAGCAATATTCGGAGGGTGGATCGTTAAGCAGTAATTTTGCTGGTGAGGAGGGGTGTGTACATACAGAAATCTTACCATTATTGTCAGGTACCATTGAGGAGTCGTGGCGACACAAGGTGCTCTCATTGTTGATTTGCATTTAAAACTGACCCACTAACCCCCTATATTTGCATTGAATTTTGACCCATGTGTAACACTTACCCGCAGGATGACTGCGGGGGATTTAGGAGTGATAGACGTGGCATTATTAAGT
>NZ_BAABDM010000017.1:0-14135 GCF_039539625.1 Zhongshania borealis
GGCTATTGCATCAAAGTCCTTAAGCCAGCTGTATTTTCGGCTTCGCTTTGCAATAGCCAATAGTGGCTTAATGTCCTTTGATGCGCGTAAAGAATCACCGTGAACTTTATATCGGTGGCTGATTATGACGAGCGCCTTGTTATAAACAAAACGTACAGCGCCAAACTGCCGATCCAATTCGGCTTTTGCCTGATCGTTCGGATACAGCCTGACTTTCATTGCGCGTAACATGAAGATGAATATACTGTATGCATACCCAGCTATCAAGGTTTTCGCACGTATGAAGATGCTATCCGAAAGCGGCATAGCGTAACGCTACTTTATGTCCATTTGGTGTTCACAACCAAGTATCGTCGGAAGGTATTAACCGGGCAACACATAGAGGATCTGTCTTGGGCATTTAAGCATGTGTGCGCCAAGCATGGCTGTGAACTTGAGCAATTCGATGGTGAGCGCGCTCATGTTCATCTACTTGTGAAATATCCGCCGCGCATTTCGGTGTCTTGGCTCGCGAATCAACTTAAAGCTACCGGATCACGACGGCTGAGGGGCCTGCACCCTGACTTGCGGAGGTTATCGAAAAGTTCTGCTCTTTGGAGTCGATCCTATTTTGCCTGCTCTGCCGGTGTACCGACTATAGACATTCGGCAGTACATCGAGCAACAAGAAACCCCACCAGGCTAGCGCCTGGACGCCTTATATCCCCGCCCTAATAGGGGCGAGGGTTTACGGCGCAACTGCTAAGATAAATTAGCGACTTTTCAAGGGTACTATCGCTACCGAGACCTATTCATAGATCGCAGGCATCTCTTCTAGGTTTTCATCACCGGCCACATCGATATCCGCTATAGTCAGACTTGCGCTTCCGCGAACAGCACCGACCACGGTAACTTCTTCAATTAATTGCGCAGGCTCATCGGCCATAGCCGACACTGGCGACAAAAACACGGCAGCCACGGCAAGCATCATTACTGAAACAGATTTAACACCACGATTTGAAAACATATACACTCCGCTTTTCAAAAACCAACACCAAGGAAAATTAAGGGGCTAAACACGTCCAGCCATAAGGACAAATTATCGTGTAGGAATGTTACATAGTGATGACGCTAATATGACAATGCCGCATGATTGGGCGAAAACGTGAATTAATCATACATCCCAGTACAGGATCGACTCTAGCCAGCAGGACACCACGACCAAACTCCCCGCGGACCCCTGCCGCAATTGTCACGATGTAAGCACCACCAAAAATAACTACACTCAAGTGTAAAAATATATTATGGTTACACCAGAGCAATGCGCAGTGGCGCCGCCAGACGATAGCACTTCGTCAGCGCCATACATTAGCCACGATAAAAGCCATAATATGGGGAGCAAAAATGCAGGATTTCACTAATAAAGTTGTTGTCGTTACCGGTAGCGCCAGCGGTATAGGTAAGGCACTGGCCAAGGCCTTTCTTGCAGCTGGGGCCAAGGTAGTACTTTCAGACGTCGAAAAAACCGCCCTAGACAAGACCGCCGCCGAACTCAGTGCCAATGGCGGTGTGGTGCGCGCCATCGTTACAGACGTATCAAAGGCCGAATCAGTAAGCGCCCTAGCCGACACCGTATTTGCAGAGTTCGGCGCCTGCCATATTCTCTGTAACAACGCCGGCGTTAGCGTTTCAAACTGCAATGTATGGGACACCACGCCAAACGATTGGGCTTGGGTATTGGGTGTAAATTTACGCGGCGTCGCCCACGGTATTCAAGCCTTTGTGCCGCGCATGATTGAATCCGGCGAGCCAGGATTAATCATGAACACATCCTCCGGCGACGGCGGTATTTCACCGCTGGCAGATCAATCTGTTTACGCCTCAAGCAAAGCGGGCGTATCAATTATGACCGAATGCCTGAACGCTCAACTGGTTGGCCAAAACACCCAGCTCCGCGCTTGTATTTTCTACCCTTCAGGCGGCATTTTGCCTACTGGAATCTGGACTACCCGTCGCAACCGCCCAGCGGAATTAGCGCGCGAAAAGCCCGCGCCCGAAGGCGGCGAAATGACCTTTGACGAATTTATGACTGGCATGAAAGAAATCGGTGTTGAACTACCCGTTCAAGACTTAGACGAACTCGCTGCCTTTGCCCTAGATGGCATTCGCCAGGACGATTTTGTCATTATGATTGGCCGCGAAACCATGGAAGCGACTCTTGTGGAGCGCGCTAAAAAACTAGCACGTGGCCAGTGTCCTATTGAGCACGGTTTACACGGCTAAAGCCACGACGGGCAGTGCTCAGCTGAACATTGCCCGTCACCTTACATTACTGTACTTTACAAAACCGAACACGTTTTGAACGGTTAATTTGGAGCGCAGCAATGAACACATCCCTAGACGCATGGCACAAGGCCATTAGCAGCAAAGACGTATCAGCTCTAGACACCCTCCTCGCAGAAACCGCCGTCTTCCACTCGCCAGTTGTGCATAGCCCGCAAGAAGGCAAAGATCTTACTAAGATGTATCTCGCAGCAGCCTTTCATGTCTTGGCAAACGACAGTTTTCACTACGTACGCGAAGTTGTAGACGGTAAAAATGCGGTATTGGAGTTTGTCGTAGAGGTCGACGGAATTATTGTGAACGGTGTGGATATGATTCGCTGGGACGACAACGGAAAAATTGTCGACTTTAAGGTGATGCTCAGACCTTACAAGGCAATTAACTTAATCAAAGAAAAAATGCGGGCAATGCTAGAAAGCCTTTAGGCACATCGCCCCAGAACAACTGCCACAGTTAATTACTGTGGCGTTGCGGCGGTTTTACTCAGCTCAGCTGCACTCAAGCCAGGAAGGCTACCAAGCAATTCAAAGGTAGACACTGATCCAACACTATCAAGCAGGTCACCGCCGAGCACTAGGCCGGCGCCTGGGAGACTCAGCGTATCATTTAGCAAAGTACCACTCAGCATATCCCCACCCAAAACCAAACCAACATCTAACAAATCCCCCACCACAGGCAAGGTTTGCGCTGAGAGTGACGAGCTTACTGTTAACGCGCCCAGAAACAGCGCACAGGAACCAGCCCCCATCAACTTCCCCTTTTTCCAGAGCTTCAACATCCTCATCCTCACTAATTAGACCAAAATTATCAATTCAATAGAGACGAAAATACCACAAAGCTTTTTCAATTACTCATTTTCGTGAATTTGTCACTAACAACGTAACCAAGGTCACGCTTGCTTATTCGGCGCTTCAGATAAGCCCGGGGCCAACTGCTTGGTTAAAAAATCAACGAGCAATTTGATTTTCGGTGACAAGTTCCGATTATGGGGAAACAGCGCCCATATCCCCTCCTCCGGCTCACGATAATGATCAAGCACTCGGATCAAACGCCCATCGTCAAGAAATGCACGTACATAATAATCGGGCAGCTGAATCACACCGAGCCCCTTCAGCGCAGCATCCACCAAGGCGTAACCACTATTGCAACGAATACGCCCGACTACCCGCACATTGCGCGACTTTCCCGCTTCTTGAAATCGCCAAAAATCCGACGCACCAAGCAAACAGGCATGCTGCTCTAGTTCCGCGAGTGAATGAGGAATTCCGTAGCGATCTAAATAATCAGGTGCGGCACAAACATAGCGCGTGCGCGATGCCAACTTTCGCGCCATCATCGCTGAGTCAGTCAACTTGCCTATGCGAATTGCCAAGTCATAACCCTGTGTCACGAGGTCGTCTAGCTGATTACTGAGCTCGCAGTGCAACTCTAAATCGGGATACCGCAGCAAAAAATCATTCACTAAAGGCATGATATTTTCTTCGCCGTAGGTAATCGGCGCCGTCATCTTAATCTTACCTCGCGGTGTTGATTGCAAATCCGAAATAGCGCGCTCGGCCTCTTCCAAACCGTCCATTAAGCTGCGGCAGTGCTGGTAGTAAACACCGCCATTTTCCGTCATCACCACTTTGCGGGTACTGCGAAAAAACAACTTAGCGCCGAGCCGGTCTTCTAATGCACTAATTTGACGGCTAATTTGCGCAACTGAAACCGCTAAACGACCGGCCGCAGCAGTGAAACTGCCGGTTTCCGCCACTGCCACAAACTCAGCAACACCTTGCCATTGACCCATTATTACATTTCCGTAAAAGTGTTTTGCATATAACTCGATTATCACCAATACAGAAACAATTACAATGAGCCACAGTAAACAACACATCCATTTTTTCGCCACAACGAGAAATCGCCATGTCTGAACAATTCATTAAATCCAAAGCCGCCGTCGCGTGGGGGCCAGGCCAACCCTTAAAAATTGAAGAAGTCGATGTCATGCTGCCCAAGACCGGCGAGGTCTTAATTAAAATTGTTGCCTCCGGCGTCTGCCATACCGACGCATTCACTTTATCTGGCGATGACCCAGAGGGTATATTCCCGGCAATTCTCGGCCACGAAGGCGGCGGGATTGTTGAGCAGATTGGCGAGGGCGTCACTAGCGTCAAAGTCGGCGATCACGTAATACCGCTTTACACCCCCGAGTGTGGCGAGTGTAAATTCTGCAAATCCGGCAAGACCAACCTCTGTCAAAAAATCCGTGAAACCCAAGGTAAAGGTCTGATGCCTGACGGGACAACCCGGTTTTATAAAGATGGCCAGCCGATTTACCACTACATGGGCTGCTCAACCTTCTCTGAGTACACGGTACTGCCAGAAATATCTTTGGCCAAAGTGAACCCCGCCGCACCACTGGAAGAAGTTTGCTTGCTCGGCTGTGGCGTCACCACGGGAATGGGCGCAGTGATGAATACCGCCAAGGTAGAAGAAGGCGACACGGTCGCTATTTTTGGTTTGGGTGGCATAGGGTTATCGGCCGTCATTGGCGCCGCAATGGCCAAAGCCAGCCGCATCATCGCCATCGACATTAATGAAAGTAAATTTGATCTGGCCCGCAAGCTCGGCGCCACCGAATGCATCAACCCAAAAAATTTCGACAAACCAATACAAGAAGTCATCGTAGAAATGACCGACGGTGGCGTTGATTATTCTTTTGAGTGCATTGGCAACGTCAATATTATGCGCTCGGCCTTAGAGTGCTGTCACAAGGGCTGGGGCGAATCGATCATTATCGGCGTGGCCGGCGCGGGCCAGGAAATTTCAACCAGACCATTCCAGCTTGTTACCGGCCGAGTCTGGCGAGGAACCGCGTTTGGTGGCGTTCGCGGCCGCTCTGAACTTCCAGACTACGTCGAGCGCTATCTCGCCGGCGAATTCAAACTCAGCGATTTCATCACTCACACTATGCCGCTAGAAGACATTAACGAAGCCTTTGAATTAATGCACCAGGGCAAAAGTATTCGCTCAGTTATTCACTACTAAGCCGGCACGATCAACAAGGACGCGCGGTTGAAAAGCCGCGCGAAGCGCTATGAGCATAGAAAATATCAGCAACAACAAAGCCTTTGGCGGTTGGAATAAGCAATACACTCATCGCTCAAACACACTGAATTGCGATATGCGTTTTGCCATTTTTTTGCCACCGCAAATCAATACCGGCACTAAAGTACCGGCTCTCTACTGGCTGTCGGGCCTCACCTGCACCGACGAAAACTTTATGCAAAAAAGCGGCGCGCAGCGTATCGCCGCAGAGCTCGGCATTGCCATTATCGCACCGGACACCAGCCCCCGTGGCGACGACGTAGCCAATGACGCCAGCTACGACTTAGGTCAAGGGGCGGGGTTTTATGTCAACGCCAGCCAAGCACCTTGGAATCGTCATTTTCATATGTACGACTATATTGTGAATGAGCTGCCCGAACTCATCGAACAGCATTTCCCGATATCCGACCAACGCGCTATTTCCGGTCACTCCATGGGCGGTCATGGCGCCTTAACAATCGCCATGAAAAACCCCAAACGCTATTCGTCGATGTCAGCCTTTAGCCCAATATGCAACCCGATAAACTGCCCTTGGGGACAAAAAGCCTTTAGCGCTTATTTAGGCGCTGATAAAGACGCATGGAAAGAATACGACAGCTGCGAGTTAATGCAGAGTGCAACAAAGTTTATTCCCGCGCTAGTCGATCAAGGGAATGATGACCAATTTCTAAGCGAGCAACTTAAACCGCATTTATTGGCCGCCGCCGCGACTGATAAAAGCTATCCGCTGCAACTGAATTATCACGATGGTTACGATCACAGCTATTATTTTATCGCCAGCTTCATCGAGCAGCACTTACGCTTTCATACCAAGCACTTCGCAGCAAACAACCACTAACATCGACACGAAAAATTAACTTAAGCGATAGTCATCCCAATCCACCTGCCGAGTTCGACGTATGTATTCGTATGTCGTACCTGGCCAGTTGTTAGTAATTTTATCGCCATCTTTATACCAGCTAGCCTCAATCGCGTTCCACGCCATTTCCGACAGGCGCTGCTGCATTTCCTCGTTATACTGTTGCTCAACCTCATCTTTAACGTCAATCGCCTCCTGACTACGGCTATCTAGTTCGGTAATAACATCCGTAATATAACGAGATTGAGCCTCTGCCATAATCACAATCGAATTATGGCCAAGGTTGGTATTTGGACCATACAGCATGAACAAATTCGGAAAGCCATGGGTCATCATACCCAAATAGGCCTGCGCGCCCTGCTGCCAGGCATCGCGTAAAGTCTGTCCGCTAACACCGCGAATATCCATCGGCGCCAAAAAGGGGTTTGTCTTAAAGCCAGTGCCATAAATAATGACATCAGCAGGAATCTCCCTGCCATCGGCAGTGACCACGCCGTGCTCTGACAAGCGAGTAATGCCGCCAACTTCTAGTTCGACATTTTCTCTCGCCATCGCCGCATAATAATCATCTGACACTAAAATACGCTTGGCACCCATTGGGTAATCAGGTGTCAATTTAGCCCGCAAGACTGGGTCTTTAATATGCTTGTTTATATATCGCCGGTGCATCCACAAACCTATTCGGCAATGTAAACGCCAACCTTTCATTATTGGAAATATTAATAGTTCATTTCGCAGCCAGACGCTAAAACGGTAGTAGTTCGCGAGCAGTGGAATACGTGCAGACAACCATTGCTCCCAAGCCCGATAGGGTCGATCCAGCTTAGGAATAACCCAATTAGCACCGCGCTGAAAAACGGTAAGTTTGGCAACCGTCTGCGCTACTGGGGGAATAAACTGCAAGGCGCTGGCGGCATTACCGACCACGGCAACCCGTTTGCCGGTCAAATCAATATCGTGCTGCCAACACGCCGAGTGGAACTGCGGCCCATTAAAAGTCGCCTGCCCGGGTATTTCAGGTGTGAACGGCCGATGTAGCTGCCCAACCGCCGCAACTAAAAACTGGCAGCACCACTGCTGACCATCGACACTAAGTAATTCCCAGCACTTGGTCTCTTCATTAAAATGCGCGCTACTGATTTCCGTTGCAAATTGTATATGCTCATACAACTTATATTTTTTTGCAGTGCCTTTTAGGTAGTCAAAAATTTGCGGCTGTTCTGCCCATTTATACTGCCAATCAGCATTATGTTCGAAGGAATAACTATAGAGTGCAGAGGCAATATCACACTCTGCACCGGGGTAATGATTCTCGCGCCACGTGCCACCGACTTCCTCTGCTTTTTCCAAAACAGCAAAATCGCTGATGCCGGCTTTCTGAAGATGGATAGCCAAGCCCATTCCAGAGAAGCCGGCACCAATGATGATAATTTTTCGCGTATTTAGCTCCGCCACTATTGCTCCCCAAATTACTTTTGTACTTCTCGTCGACGGCCTATGGCCCTCGCGAAAAGTCATTATTATTTTTTAGTGTATCAATGCCGCCAATAAACAGCGCCTTACAAAATCATAGCGACAATATCATAATTCCTGAGCGCTAGGCGCTGGCAGCACGCCAACCGAAGACATCGCCAAACTGCCCAACCACACTTGTCCGTCATACTCGTTCACGCTGGTTATCGTATGATATTTACCGCTCGACGACTGTAAATTAAATTTCACTTTGCCGTCTAGGCTTAGCCCCAATGCAAAACCAAGTTGGTTCGCCGGCACCAGAAGCTCGGCGGGCAAGCCGCCGAGTAATTTTCGTATAAAAGGATACTGCGACAGTGCGTCAATCTCTTTGCTTCGCAAGGCCGGCATTGCCACCCAAAAGGTATCAACACCATTAAAACTGATATTGTCCGGCATACCGGGCAAGCGGGCGATAAACGCATCACTAAGGCCAGCTTTTGGGCCTTTTAACCACAAGCGTGTCACCCGAGACGCGCCGGTCTCGTTGACCAACACAAAATTATCATCCGGCCCTAGAGCAACACCATTCGCAAAGTACAAACCCGTTAAGTGCACCCGCGTTCGGCCGGTCGACGGCTCATAGCTCAATAAACGTCCGGTCGCACTGGCCTCGACAATGTCATAGATATAATTGTGTAAACCGAAGCGACCTGAAGCGTCACTAAACCAAATACTCCCATCCGCCGCGACATCAACATCATCAATAAAACGCAGTGAGGGATCATCGGCATAATCGACAAGCGTTGTAATTTCACCCGTAGGTGACACAGATAACAAACCTTTAAACGCATCCGCGACAATCAAGTTGCCCGCGCCATCAAACTGCATACCTAGCGGGCGCCCACCAGTATCCACAAATTCCCGATGACTACCCTCAACAAATCGCCCCTCCGCGACCGCAAAACGCACAATCCGACCGTCTTGATAGCCGGTAAAAAAATCGCCGCTAGGGCCTTTCACGATATCCTCCGGGCCAACACCAACATTTTCTAAATGTCTTGTTAAAGCCTCGAGCCGTTCATTTGTCGAAAAATCACCTGTTAAACCGTCCCCAACCGGAGCGTCAAATGCCACAGGCTGAATAGGTGAGCGAGCATGCAGGGCCAAACCAACAACCAACAACAGCAAAACCACAACGGCAGACCAACGGATAAAACGCCCCATGACTATCTCTCTTATCGTTATTTAATGTGAACTACCCGCCAATGAATTAGCGGGCTTCCAAAATCAAGCAGCGCTGATAGAGCCTACTTCAATGTATTGCAACAACAATCTCGACGAGTGCGAGCACGTCTTAAAAAGCCAAAACACTAGCCGCGACAGCACAATAGCGCTAAGCTAAATTTAACATTTGACGACAGCATGCTAGCTTTCTTTATGGATGTAAACCTATGCGCCCCCTGATCCGAACTTCCGCACTTAGCGGATATAAAGAACTCGTCTGTGAACTTGGGGGACACCCCGATCCGCTGCTTCGACAATTCAATATTGATCCTGATCGGCTAGAAGACCTAGATTATCTTATTTTCTTCCACAGTTTAATGCAGGTTCTCGAAGCGTCGGCAGAAACATTGCAATGCCCAGACTTTGGCTTGCGCTTGTCGGCTAAGCAAAGCATGGAAACTCTTGGCCCAATCGCAATTATGGCGCGTACTTCGAGCACGTTCGGTGACGCGTTATTTTGTATTGGCCGCTATATTGCTCACCATAGCCCTGCGATAAAACTCTCTCTCGACAACACATCCTCGCCCCAATTCCCAAGAATCATGCTAGACATCAACGTGACGGATTTCCCGTACCGTCATCAAACAATCGAAATGGCGATTGGTCTAATGGCCAATATCCACGCCATACTAACGGAGAAACGCAAAAGACCGGAGGCGGTACTATTTCGACATAGCCGTGTTTTGGATTTAAAAACCTATAAGCGTCACTTTGGCTGCCCAGTCTTGTTTAATCAAGACTGTAACGCCCTAGTGCTAACCCCAGAACAACTTGATTTCCCAATCCGCACTGCAGATGCCTTTCAGCGCGATGTCATCGCGAACTACGTGATCAAGAAAAGTGGCGGTTCGCCGCTCAACTTTATCGAGCAAACAAATTTTATTATAAGCCGTCTATTACCCACCCAATGCTGCAATATTAAAAACGTAGCGAACGAGCTGTTTATGCATCCACGCACCCTACAACGACGCTTAAAGGATGAAGACTATATTTTTGAGGACATGGTCGACAGTATCAGGAAGCAAGATGCCCAGAACTTCCTCGCAGAGCGACGCATGCCAATGGCGCAAATCGCCGCGCTATTAGGCTATCAAGAACAAAGCTCATTCAATCGCGCCGCCAAGCGTTGGTTCGGAGTAACACCAAATCATTACCGGAAATCACAGCAGAGCAGCACAATAAACGAACCCTGAGCGAGATATTAGCTGCCAAGCCCCACCTCAATTGCCCAACGAGCCGAATGTGAATAACAGCGACCCACATTGTCGCCAAAAGATAAAAAAATGTCGCTCAATGGCAATTTTAGCGAGTAAAATATCGGCATTCTCGCGCTTGTAAAATTCTACCTCTAGTTCCATCCCGTATTAAAGGAATCGCTCATGCAGCAACGTCGCCCATCTATACACAAGAGTCGTCGGCATCTATTGCGCGCCGGCATTTGTATTGCCATTACCAGCGCCGCTAACAGCGCCGCAGCTGGGCCAATGCTTGAAGAAGTGTTGGTTACCGCGCAAAAGCGCAGCCAGAGCACGCAGGACATCCCAGTAGCCGTTACCGGTTTAACTGGCACGCAGCTCGATAAATACGGCTTTGAGAACGCCAGTGACATCTCTGCACAAGTTCCCAATATGCAGGTCAGCGGACCCTACGGTGACATTCAGCCCATTTTCTCAATCCGTGGCGTGAGCATGTCAGACTACAGTTCCAACCAGGCCAGCCCAATCGGCGTGTACGTCGACGAAACGTATCTAGCCCCGGTATACAGCCACGGCGCTAACTTTTTTGACATCGAACGCCTAGAAGTCCTGCGTGGCCCCCAGGGTACGCTATATGGAAAAAACACCACCGGCGGCGCAATTAACATCATCACTCGCACCCCGCAATTTAACGACGAGCCCAGCAACTACATCAAACTGGGCGCGGGTAGTTTCAACGCCACCAGCGCAGAAGCCGGCGCAGAAACCCAACTCATTGATGGCATTCTAGCTGCACGTGGTGCACTTAGCTTCAAGCGCGACGAAGGCTATGTCGATATTGTTGGGCGCAGTGAAAAAGGCGGCCAAACCGACTTCCAAGGCGGTCGCTTTGCTTTGCATTTTGCCCCAGACGACACCTGGGACGCGGTGTTTAAATACACGACTTCAGGCAATGACGCACTGAGCACCCCAGCCAGAAACGAAGGCCGCACAGACCTAATCGGCGCACCGAATTCTGACTACAATGGCTACTCAGGCCAAAGCCGTAATTTAGATTTCCATGAGACCGAGGCCAATGAAGTTGGCGCGCTTATTACCAATACCGAAATCGTCGGTTTGACCGTTAGCTTTGCCGGCGACGGTTTCTCAATCACCTCGGTATCCTCCTACTACGACGCCGACTATTATCAAAAAGCCGACACCGATGGCTCGCCCAACGACTTGCTGACCATCACGTGGTCTTCCGACACCATCGGCTACAGTCAGGATCTGCGCTTCTCCTCTGAATTCGACGGCATGTTCAATATTATCGCCGGCGTGTATTTCGGGTATGAAGATCAGTACATGCACAATATCTACGATATTTTTGACACCCCGCCGGATGTGCGCGTTGGCCTAGCCAAGCCCGATACGGTTCAGCAATACCCGTTCTTGCTCGACTACGGCATGCTCGATCAGCGCATGGAAACCAAAAAAACCAGCCTAGCCGCGTACTCGCAAATGCGATTTGATTTTACTGATCGCTTCGGCATGGACCTCGGGCTGCGCTATACCAAGGACGGTAACAAGCAAAGCTACTTCAATATATCTCGCGTTGGTTACGACGGCAGCCCTCGAGGTACGTACGTACCTGGCAATACCACCGGTGTTGACGATGCCTATATCTCACTACCGCTATCCCAGTCGCAGCTGATTGATATTCTTAGCGATCCAACGCTGCTGCTAAACGTTCTCAGCCTTGGCTACACACACGGCGCATATACACTGGATTCCGCACCAGAGCTGGAAGCCAATGAAGCCGAGTGGACGGGAAAACTTGGATTTGACTACCGTATTAACGACGATGTCATGGTCTACGTCAGTGCGAGCCACGGCTACCGCAGCGGTAGTTTCAATGGCGGCGCATACTACCTAGCGCGCCCAATTGAAACGGCCTACGCATCGCCAGAATATATCGATGCATTTGAAGTCGGTTTTAAAGCAGACTTACTCGACAACAGCATGCGCTTAAACGCTGCACTATTTTCCTATGACTACACCGACCAGCAGTTTATTAACGTTGTTGGCTTCTCTAACTTCCTAGAGAACGCTGGTAGTTCACAAATTGCGGGCGCAGAGGCTGAATTATGGGCGCGTATAACCGAAAAACTTACGCTGCAAATCGGCTTCGGTTATTTGCAAACCGAGTTCTCTGAACTAACCCTAGCGAATACCGAAACAATTGCAGATGCCGACGATCGCGTTGACCTTAGCGGCAATGAGCTGATCTCAGCACCCAAGTTTAACTACAGCATCTCACTGGATTACGATATTTGGGTAACGGAAGCGGGCTACCTAACAACCAACATTAATGGCAACTTCCAGGATGACCAGTGGTATAGCGCCTACAATGATCAATATGGCTACGGCGAAATTCGCCAGGACGCATACTGGTTATTTAACGCTCGTACCAGCTGGCACGCCAGCGACGATAGCTACTCTGTATCACTGTGGGTAAAAAATCTCGCCGATGAAGAGTACGACAGCTACGCGATAAACCTGCAAGCCGGTTTTGGTCACGACAACTACTTGGCAGGCACACCACGGACCTACGGCGCTGAATTCACCTACCGCTTCTAAAGTTTTGGCATCAGTTCACTGACGCCAAAACTCGCTCAAAAGCAGGCTACGCAAGGAAGCCGCCTGCTTTATCTCACCACACCCCGCCTCACCGTAATACATTGAGACCCTGAAAGTCAGTCTTAAAACCAAGCGGCTAAAAACATCATACGCCTATACGCCGCACTATTTTCCCAGAACTCACCGATCAGCAGTTCATTAATGCTACCGGCGCCTCGAACTTCCTCAAAAACGCTGGCAAATCAGCTATTCAGCGTCTTGACGCAGAGCTGCGGGTTCGCCTCGGCGTGCAAGTAGGCTTAGGTTATTTGTACACGGAATATACCGAGCTAACCTTAGTGAACACCGCAATTAAGCTGCGCTATCTACGTATTGAAAGCACTGCCGCTATATAGGCAAGATATAGCTTATAAAGTCATCCATTCCGCATTATGGTCGGAATAGGAGCGGTAAACCTATGAACCCTAGAAAACTCGGCGCTATACGTCCCGGCCCACTTTCCCTTGGACAACTACTTGTCGCTGGCGGCTTTATTTCCAGCACGACGCTGCACCAGGCTTTAAGCACCCAACGCTGGAGTCGCCGTCGCCTTGGCGAAGTCCTTGTGCAACGGTCTATACTTAGCAGCGTCGAAAAACAGACGATACTCAAGCTACAGGAAAAACTCACGAAATACACATATGCACTTAAGCCCGACGGCAGCATGACAGAGGACTTGCAACTCAGCTTGGGCCAGCTACTTTTAGACAGCGGTGAAATAAGCCCCCAGCAGTTGGATTCAGCACTCGCGGAACACAGTCGCCAGAGTCGGCGCCTTGGCGAGGTATTAATTGAACAACAAGTGTTGACACCAATTCGTCTAACGCAGTGGCTACAACTACAGAAAAAACTGATTAGTGCAGCTGCGGTTGCGACATGGATGATGGCCAGCAGCTGCAATGCAGCCGCAGACGAAAATCAAAAAAGCCTCTGGCAAAAATTTATTTCGGGGAAATTTACTCAGGAAAAAACAACTGACTCACAGGGAACATGGGGGCAGCAAAGCGCAAGAAATCTAGCGGGACTAAACATCCAAAATCGCGATTTAAATGAATTAAGCCGCAGCCGTGACGGCACTATCACTATCAGATTTGGCGAAAAAGGTTTAAATATTACCAAACGATTTTAGTACTCATTGAGCGGTGACTTCTCCCCACCCTACGCTTCGCTAGGGTGAGGCTTCTCACTTCTTAGGCCGCTGCCGACACTGTGCCGGTCTTACGCAGGCCTCCATGAGCAGAAACGACGAGCCCCGTCGCTTTTAACTTC
>NZ_BAABDM010000018.1:0-12655 GCF_039539625.1 Zhongshania borealis
CTGTCATAGTCGTACTGGCCGTCGGCGATATCAGTTTCGCTGGCGTCAAGGTGTGCTATTGCGGCTTCGTTACTAATGATGTCGCGCTCGCCATCATTGTTTGCGTTGCGCGCAAAGGTGGCTAAAGCACTGCCGTCAAAGTTATTGAAATCGACGGTGCCGCTAAAGTTACTTGCAGCCTGCTGAACAGCGCTTGTTATGTCGATGCCGTTATTTGGATTTTTGTCCGAATCCAGAGTAATGAGGAAACGTCCGATGTTGGTACGGATGGCGTCGTCGCCATTGGCGAGCTGGCGGGGTGTAATAAAGACAGTGTCTGCTGAGGTAATTACCGTGCCAAGCGGAATGCTGCCGAGGAAAAAGCGCACTGTTTCCTGGGGGATAAATTCAAAGCTACCGTCTGTTGGGGTGATAGCCGATGTGCCGCTATTGCGGGTGTAGCGCAAACCCTTTACGGGCCCGTCGATCACATAGCCTGTTTGACTGTTTGGTGATGAGGTCGGCGGGGTGTTGGTAGAGACACTGCTACCCCCACCACAAGCCGATAAAATCAGGCTAGAAATAAGGAATGTTAGCGGTTTAATCGCGTATTTCATGCATACACCTCTGGCATGGGGCAAAGAGCTGGTTTTCTCACCACGGATCGGCACGGAGAAGCTGGGGTGAGTTAGGGAAAATCCATTTTTTATTTGTATTCGACGTGACCGCAGTGATTTTTATTGATTAATACTGGCGTGTTGTCGGTGCATATTTACATCTAGTATACATTCTGCTTTAAGTGTGACAATGACGCTGAGCGGCAATATTTGGCGGCGAGACTTACGAAATTGACGAAAAAGGATATGAAACAAAGAGATAAAGGTTTTTTGCTGATTGCAGCTATTACGCGTAATTACATAAATGTAATCTTGATGCTAGGTGGCCGATTGATTGAAGACTTTCGGCGTATAGAAGTACGAAGGCGATTGCTACTCCAGCCGCAACAAAGCCAGGGTAATAGTATTTGTTTTAGTCTGTGTGTATGTCGCTGCGGCTCGTTAGCCGCGGCGACATACAGTTTTGTTAAAATCCACTTACAGCATTGATAACGACGGGGATTAAGCGAGAGCGAACGGTATTCGCATAAGGCGCCGCCACATTCTTAGGTGCGCTGCTTGGCACCATAAACTGCCACTGCTGACCGTCTATTTCGGTAATTGGTGCTGGCGTGAAAGCATTGTCACTGTCGTGAGTGAAAAAATAGTGAATACCGTGTGCACCAAAGGCGCCTTGGCGTTGATCGCAGCGCAGGCTGGCGTAGGGGATATAGTCATTCAGGGCTTCGTAGCCGCTCATTACTCTGAGGTCGTCAGAACGTTCGCCAGGCCAGGGCCGCGCCACTGGATCGTCGCCGGTACCGTCGTCAAGACAGGCATCGTCGCGGTAGTAGGGCACAATTAATGGATTGGCCAGTGCTTGGGCATTCTTTAACTCAAAGATATAGACCAGCGAACCAGAGTCGCCCTTACCTGAGATTTGCTCCCAGTTTTCAAAACCCAGTGCTAGGTTGAACGTTGGGTCGGGTGCATCAAAAAAGGCTGGGTAATCTTGCAGGCTGTCGATCTGTCCAAAGTCGTCGTTCACGCCATCAACCGGCACACCCTGGGGGCGCAATACCGTGTAATAGCGACCAGCAGGAACATTTTCGTTTGCCGCTGGCACCATGGCTGAACGATTGTAATCCCAAGATGTGTATAGGCCATCTGGTGGAATAGGATGCACGCGAATACGGTAGCGGTAGGTGACCAACTCTTTATAAAAACTCTCGGTTTTGGTGACGTTGGTCCCAGAGTCTGCGCCCCATACTTCGCGTATCGCGCGGACTGGGCCGCGGCGCTCACCTAGTAAGGTGGAGTTTGCCTCCCAATTAACTTGTTCATCCTCAAAACCGACCAGTGATACGGTTGAGTCTGGGCTCTGTTGAAAGGCGCGGCCTTTCCAGCGGTCGATTAAGTCAGGGCGGCTCTGCCAGTAGGCGCTGTCTGATGCATCTGCATTGGGTGATTTAATGCGAATATCTCTGACCATCCAGCGGCCGCTAGCTTCCCAGCGGTAGGTGTCAGTACTAACCACAGTGCCATCTCTGGGGAAGCGGTCGCTTGATGTACGGCTAACGTTTACGCCGTCATCGCAAACACTGCCGCCAACATTGGGGCCGTAGCCGGTATTGCTGGTGCCGAGTTTTTCTGGATCGCTGTCAGCAAAAAAACCGCGATCAATCCATTGGTCAGCATCAGCATTGCGCTGGTAATTCACGTAGCCAGTACTTGCATTGAAAGATGAACCGCCGTCCTTTTGAACGAGGTAGACCGCCCTAGGTGGGGTGGCCGCGGATTGCAGTGGGTCAACTAAGGTGACGATTTGTACTGACTTCCAGTCCGCTGGAAAACTGTAATCTTGCTTTAGTTCGCCAGCGTCGCTGGCCATAAAGACAATTTCGTCGTCGTTGTCGATACCCGGAATTGGGTCAGGGCTTGCTTGCGGGTATTCCGCATTACAGTCTGAGCCTTGGGCATTCCACATTTCGCGGTCCCACACATAGCTGAGTTCTGGGTCGGTAGCTGAATACATTGAAAACCCAGAGTTTGCGTTGGCCAAGAAGTAGGGCATGCGCTCGTCAACTTGCACCGGGATCTCGACAAAACCATTGCCGGGGGCGGTGGAGTCATAGCGATACGCTGCTACTTCGTTTACCGCGACCAATCCAGGTACTGCAGCGTCGTCTGCGGCTGGGTAGAGCATAATGCCATTGTGGGCGTCGCGGACATAAAACTCTGTATTGCCGGTTTGGTCCTCAAAATCGCCACCAACTCCCCAGGGATAAGGTTTTGCGATACCTTCCGCCGCGGGCACGCTCCAACCAGGCAGTTGCGCGCCGGTAAGCACGACCGGTTCTACTCGGCGCTCGGCGCTAGTTGCTGAAGTGAGGCTAGCTGACGGTGTGTCGCCGAGGCCGAGGGCATTGCCGAGTTCAGTTTCAAAACTGGCTTGGTCGCCCGTGCTCGCTGCAGCGATGGCAGCGCTTAGGCTGTTGCTGTCACCTATTACTAAGTTTGATATGTCGGTCGTTAGTCCTTCAAAAGCGAGGCTAAAGCCACTTTGTGCTAACTCAAAATTGCCGCTGAGAAAGTCTTGAATGACAGTGGACATTGACGCAAAGAAATCCGCCATGGCGCCGGTTGCACCGCTGCCGCGGCCATCGACAATATTGGGCTCGGCGGCTTCTGGCGTGCTATTGCCGTAGACATCGTTGCCAGATACGGTAATACCCATTCCGAGGTCTTTAATGTTCGCACGGTATACCGCAACCGGATTGCCATCGCGAATAATCATGAGCGGTTTGCTGGCGATTACCGTTTCTTCTCCGTTGTTAAAGGCAACACTACCCGCGCGCACAGGAGCAGAATTTTTTGCGTCTACCTGGGCGTCGATCAATCGGTAATTATTGGGCCGCGGTGTGTAAGCGAGGCTGACCTCGTAAAAGTCAGTGGCGATAGCGACAGCGTCACTGATTACTAAGCTGTCGCTGGCACTGATTGCAAAACTCGCCGAGCTAATTTCATATTCAATGGCCGCGGTATCGATTTGATGCCCAACTACATTGAATCGATAATTGCCCAGTGGCCAGTCTTTGTTGGCTTCGAGTGTCGCCGTCCATAAATGGGCGCCGAGACTTAGGCGGTAGTCGAGGTGAATTTCATACAGGGTTGATAGTACTTCGCCATTATCACGCTGCACATCTAACCACTCACCACTGGCGGCCTGGCGCTGTAAAACAACAGTGGGTAATTCTACTATGGGGTCATTTCCCTCCCAGCTGAAATACGCGGTGTCGAAGCGTTTTATGTCTTGGGGTTGAAGCTGCGCCAGTGGGTTGATGCCGCTGCCGGGAATGGCAATGGGCTGTGGCACATTGTTGTAGTAGCCGCTGTAAAGATCGTAATTCACGGTGAATTCATCGGTCGGCGCGGCGCTGCCGTCGCGCAGTGCGCGCATTAATTCACGCTGCGTATCGAGTAGGCGACCGCCAAGTTTCCAGCCCCAAAAAGTGGTGGTGCCTTCGGTACCGCCCAGATCCCAGTCGGCTTTTAAGTCTGGCAAAATATAGCCAACATGGTCTTGGCTATAGCCCCAGATAAAAGTTTTTTCTGTTTGAAAACCTTCGGATTCTGCTGCCTCTAATAAGCGCAGACCTTGCTCTACTAGCGGTTCGCCGGGTTGGGCCAGAAACAGTGCGTCACCAATGCTGAAGGCGGTTACGCGCGTGTCTTGGGGAACAAATGCGCCATTTTCAGCTACGCCGTTGTCAGCTAAATCCATAGGGTCAGGTATGGGGGCTGGCAAGCAAGCCGGTATTTTTTCGTCACTGCTGGGGCCAACGATGGGTACGCCTAAGTCGGCGTTACATTGTGCTGCGCCCCACTCATAGGGAAACTCATCGCCACTATAGCCGAGTGTTTCTCTGGATAAGATAACGCGCTGTGACACTACGCGGATGTCTGGAGCCAAATTGAAGTTATTAACGGCGTTGTAAATGCTCATTACCTGTGGCGCCATTAACTGGCCGTAGCGTTCAATACCCTGTAATTTTGGTTTGGCGACATTGCGCGGGCTAACATCTCCCGCAGCGCTTTGTACCAGCATAGCGACCATAGGACGGTCAAATTGCTGCTCAACTTCGCGCTCAATACCGGCCAAGACGTCGCCAGAAAAATGCAGGTTTTCAACGTCGAAGGCAATGCCGTGGGCGGCGAAATTTATAACTGCAGCTAGCGGCTCACCTTGCGCGTTATCTATACGCAGTACACCAATACGTTTGCGCAAAATGTCTTGTGCGCTAACGCGCTCAGCTGTGTAGGGTGAGCGACTGCGGCGGAAGCCATTTAGGCCCAACTCGTCACTGCCCATGGCATAGCCGAATTGCGCCGGCTCGTTATTGCGCACCGACTCGGCGACCAGCTCGGCCAATTGGCTCACGATGCGTTTGAATAATTCAGGTTGGTATAAATCCATCGCCAGCCAGAAATACCGGGCAGAGTGGTTGGCTAATGTGCCGGGGCCGTCGTGGGTATGGGTTGCTGACATCACCAGACCTTGTTCAAGATCACAGCCTGCGGGCCGGTCATCGCCCAGCAGCGCGGTCGCTTGTTCGGCAACTTTGATGACGACTTCGTCGAGCATACCGATAAAGTCGGTCTTCACCATAATCACACAATCGCTGCCATCGTAGAGTGAAACGGCTTTGGCGATGAGGGAGTCGTAGTAACCCTGGGTGGGCGGTGAGTACGTTGAATAGGGTGAATGCGCTGCGCGGAGCTCGTCGGGTACGCTGGGTAGTAGATGACCGTCGTGGTCTTGGGCGGGTAAAAAGTCCGCAAACTCATCGACAAAAGCTTGGAAGCCATCCGCAGGATTAATGTCGGGGAAGTCCTCAAACTTTTCGGCAACGGGAATATAATCGCCGCCCACAGGTGGGCGAGCGTAGCCCCCAAGAGAGCTACCAACGGGAATTAAAATAGATTTGCGTGCAGTACCTGCCATTAACATGGCAGGTGGATTGCCGGCATCGGGATCTGGTTCAACAGGCTCGTCGGGAACATCAATAACCATTCCTGCATTGTTAGCTGCCAGCATTGCGCCTGCTGTTGCAACGTCGCCAATTAGCGCGCCGCTGCTGCTCTGTAGAATCGCAGCGGCGGTAAGTAAGTCACCGTTGCTCATCGCTGCCATGGCATCACCCAAACCGCTTGCGAAGTCGTTTAATGCTGCGGTAACGGGGTCGCTAGGTGAACTAGGATTGCTATCGCTTGCCGTTAACGACACCGCTGGCACTTGTGGGCAATCACCTGCAGAGCGCACGTAGTATTGGTGGCGGGTGTCAATTATGCGGCCTTGCTTGTGCAGAAAATGCGACTTTTGACACTTGCCATGCTGCGCTGCACGGGGGTATCCGTGAGGGTCAAAGTCATCACCGCGTGGGGCAACGTTACCAATCGGCGGGCTAATGGTTTTACCTTCGTCAAATTCCATTAGACCCGATTTGCTGCTGCGACAACCGCTTAGGCAGAAGCTTGGCGCAGGGCTGTCGTAGCTAGAGTCATCGCGCCCTTCAAGTGGTAATCCCCAAAAAGTCTCAACGTCGGGATCGCGATGGCTAAAGAAGTCCGCTCTATCTGTGTATTGAAAAGGAACACCGTCGCCAGGTGCGCGCTGATAAAGATCGGCAATATCAACGCCGATAGTGCGGGCCATTACCTGGGCGCTCCAGTGGGTAACTTGATGGTCGGCAAACGCCGGTTGCATCAGCACTTGGTTGTCGGGACCGTGTAAGGCGCTATTGTCAGTGATGTGGTGGGCGTAGCCATTGTTTTCACTGCGGTCCCACAACATTTGCATTAAGGCGAAGCCAATGTCGCGGTCAAGGTCGTCGGGGTAGGCCAAGTACAATGGCATTGCGTAGGGCGGTAGCCCCGGTTCTTCGACGTTAAATTCGCTGTCGAAATCGACACTGCGTCGCAGCAAAGTCGAGTAGTTCATGCCAACAACACCGAGTACTCCGCGCTGCACGTCTTTTGACATGGCGACGAATGCGCCGCCAACAATTGCACCTTGTGAATTGCTGTCGTAAAAGATTTCGCTGTTATCGAATACTGGTTTGCCGTTCAGTTGGAACGCTTCGTTGGCACCAAAACCATTCTCATGACGAAGGGCGCGGGCAAGGAACATATAGTTCAGTAGGCCTTGCTGGGAGGCATCAGGAATAGTGGCGAAGTTCGACAAGTCGAGCAGTATGCTAATCACATTAGCAACGTCGCCAGTCGAGAAACCGAATAAATCGACGCCACAAAAAAGAAAATTGTGGTCACTGCTGAAATCCGGTACTTGCTCGTAGGTTACCGCTTGATGACCATCTAAAAGACCGTGGCCATAAACCCCAGCTCGGGCAGGGTTATCCGCTGAGGCTTGGGCGGGAATCTGACAGGTGAAACGTGTGGTCATGGTTGCGACACTGTCAGGAAGCTCGTCGCCATAAAGCCCACTTTGATCCGGGGTGTAGAACAGCCGATTGGGTGGCAGCGAACCGCCGTCGGCAATACCGACGCCCTCAAAGAGAGTGCTACAACCTTCGCGGAAACTACCCTCAGGGATTATGTTGCACAGCGTTTCGAGTTGTGTACTTACATTGTCGATAGGGGCTGGGTCGCTCGGGGTTACAAAGCTCGGCACGGTAATGGTGCCTTCAATGCGACGTGCCATACCACGGCCGGGATTTTCAGTCACTTTGTCGACAGTGAATACCGGCGCAGATCCCAGGTCGGTGATTTCACCGGCGCTATTTTCTTGTTGGCCTAGGGACGCAAATGCCGCATCGCGCATATGGCGCAAACGGCCAACTGTGCTTTCGGTGCTGGCAACGGTGAAATCCCAAGCGAGATAAAGGTCGCTGTTGTTGATGGCGATCCCCGCATTTTCTAAGGTTGGGCGCACGTCGCTGTCCCATGCTATACAGCGATCCTCTAGTACTGGAATGCCGTCAGCGTGCTGGTCGCGACAGGCTTGGAAAGCTGGCTGGGCATCGACAAACTCACCGTTTTTACTTGCACTGGGCAATTTGCGCAGTATCACCACGTAGCGGCGACCGTGCTCGAAATTGCGCGCGGGTCTAATAATAAGCGCTGCGCGGGGCGCCTTACTTGGATCTGGGTTTTCGATATTACTCCCTGGTAGCAGTAAACCCGCGTTAAGGTCTATTTCAGCCCAGACCGGGTGAGGCTCGCCAGTTTCGGCATCGAGTACCAGTACGGCAGAATTGGCTAGGTCTAATGACTCACTGAGATGGCTTAGGCGCGGTGCGCCCGGCACCGTGCCGTCGTCATTCGCGGCAAGGTCTGGCACAAAGGTGGTGATCATTTGCCCTGGCGAGAATCCGTCGTTGCGGTTCCACTCTCGTGGGTCGATGGGTTTGCCGGCAGTATTGCGCGGCATGCCTAAAATATTGAAGTTGACCTGTCTGCCACTGCCGCCGCGTTCGCTAGCTTGCACGCTGTCAGGGCTGGCGATTGTTGTAAATTGATTGCTTGGGAAGGGGAATAGGCAGTGGGCTGGATCGAGCATATCGCAGCCCTGTACCGCCGCCTGAGCTGCTTGCAGAATGACTTCGCCGTTGGCGGGCAGCGGTGCGCCGCTGCTAACGATGCCGGCGTAGATTTGATCTGCGGCAGCTTGTAATGGTGCACCTAATTCTGGAATCGTTGAAATACAGCGACTACCGTCTGGTGTACACACCGGTAAGCTGGCTTGGTTATTTGTTTGACTAGCGCACCCTTGTTCGTCGACCTCACTATCCGTTGGGGTATTGGGGCAGGCATCACTATTGTCGCCAACACCGTCACTGTCACTGTCGTAGCTTTCATTCGGGTCATAGGGGAAAGCGTCGTCGGCATCGTTAACGCCGTCGTTGTCGTCATCGCTGTCTAGGTTGTCGCCGATGCCGTCGCCATCTGAATCTTTACTTTCGCTTGGGTCAGTGGGGAAAGCGTCGTTGCTATCAGGCACGCCGTCTTCATCGCTATCCACCTCGCAGCCGCGGCCACGCATGTCTTCGGCGTTTAAAACGGTATTGTCGCGTGGGTCCGTTAACCGGAAGGCCGAACGCTGGTAGATAGAGAGGCGATTTGCTGCGCAATCACCGGCAATTTTATAGGGGATATTGGCGCCAGTTAATGGATCGAAGGTGCCTGCGCCAATGCTGCTTAGGTCTGCGCTATTATCAAACTGCTGCGCTTTTAGGCGATCAACGGCACTTAGGTCGTCGCGAACGTAGCGATCAAACCAGGCTTGGGTGTAATACATTGAAACCCGCTCGCCATAGCGGCTGGCCGGTAAAATCAGCGGTACGTACGTCCATTCTAAGTGCGTGCTAGAGCGAAGTCCGATACGCATGCTGTCGACATTGGCCGCAACCATTTGCTTATAGGCATCCAGTTTTGTCTCTTGGTTTGGCGGGCTGTCTGGGCTTGCTGGCGTTGCATTGAAAAAGTACTCGGCGGTCAGGCTTAAGCCCGGCGCTTTGATTGGTAGGGTATCTGTATCGCTCACGCTGGACAGGGAATCCCAGCCGACAATGGCGCTAATACAGCCATCGCGCATGGCGCGGGGGGTTGCTGGGTCGCAGGCGAGTTCTTGGCCAACCACGGAAATGGCCGAGGCGCCTAGAGAGTGACCTGCATGGCCGATGCGGCTGCGATCGACGTCAGCGGCAAAGGGGTTGAACAAATTGCTGCCGGCGCTATTGGCATTGTCTTCAATGTACTGATTTTTTTCACTAGATAGCAGCCAGCGATGGGCGTCGCGGGCGCCTTGTAAGAAGTTGTACGCTTGTTGGAAGGGTACGCCGTCACAGCCATTACTATCACAGGCATAATTGCCATCCGGTGAATGCGGTAGTGTTTCGGAACGGCCCTGGCCTTGTACGTCGTACATCAGTACCAAATAACCCGCCTCTGCTAGGCCTTCTCCGGCCCAGTTATACATTTCTTGATAACCCTGAATCGAGCCGGTGGTAATGACTATCGACGGGTAGGGGACTGGCACGTTAACCGGCGGACGGAATACCCTGCCAACTAAGCGCGCGCCGCTTTCGGCAACAAAACTGATGTAGTCAACGCGGCCACGGCCAGCGTCTTCCCAGTCTTGCTCAATGCGGTAGGGGTCCGTGGTGCGGCCGGCGGGTGTCCACTGCGCCAAGGTTCCCCGGGGGCGAGTGGGGTCGGCTAATTGTTCGATTAGGTTGTAGCTAAAGGTTCGCGCGGTGCCTTCGGCGAGTGCGACACTAAAGGCCGGATGCAGGGCCATGTCAGTCAGGCGCTGTAAGGAGCACATCACGTTCATGAAATCACGCTGCTGCCATGCCTGTGCGTCTGTTGCTGGATCTGGGTCGCTGGCGGGTTGATCGCAATAGCTTTGCCCTGGCTCGGTTCCGCTTAGCGGTAAGCCCAGGGTGTCGCTGAGATTGTGGACAACATCAAGCACACCGACAACGCCGCATGCTGCGCCGCTAGGGTCTAGCTCGCATTCGCTTGCGGCAAACTGACACAGCGGCAAGTCGGCGTTAACCAAGCAGCTACTTACATCGGCAGCGATGCCAGCGAGTGCTGACATGGTACCCGTGGGGTCATTGTCCTCAAGCGGATTGACGAGGGCGCTTAGCGGACATTCTGCTGAGCTAAGCCCACCGTTTAGGCAGATTTCTTTTTTGGGGGCACTGAGTAGCCCCACCAATGGAGACAGTGCACAGTTCTCTGCGCGAGCGTCGGCATAGCAACCGGCCAGTGGCGATTCGGCGCCAGTGGTAGGTGCGCTACTGCTAAGTGAGTCAGTTGCGTTAATGTCGGTGAGGGGCTCACCGTCAGCGTCAGTTATATATAAAGGTAGTTGCACAGCCCCTGAAATCATGACTGCAGGGATACTTGCATCTCGCGAGGCGGCTGCGGCAAATTGCGGATGCACTGCATAAAATAGCAGCGCAAGCTCATCGCCCGGTAATAACCGTTCGGCAACCCCGGTCAAGTCAATGTCGTGGGTGCCGAGGCCCCGAATAGGGGTGAGTTGGTCGTCGATCAACCCAAAATTGGGCGCAAAGCCGCTTTTCTTACCAAGGCCAACAAAGGTAATGCTGTCGCAGCCGTCGCGGCTGCCGAGTGGATTGCGACCGTTGTCGCAGCTCATCTCATTGATGCCGCTAAGACTGCTAACGGTGATCTCGATATGGGGCATACCGGCGAGAATTAATTCCTCGGTCGCGGTACCTAAGGTCGCGTAAATCGGCAGATTGCCGCTGACATTGGCAACGCCGACTAGACCGTTGGGTACTGGGGTGATTGGCGCGAATTCACGTGTCGTGAACAGCGCTTTAGTAGATGCATTAGCCGGATCAGCTTGCGGCGCTAAAATCTTATTGGCGGGCAGGGTGACTGAGTCACCGTCGGTGCCTAGAGCAAAACACACACTGTCGACGTCGGCAGTTTCCATATTGCGAAGTTTTTGCTCAAACCATGCCTTGGTGTCGAGTTCGCAAGTTCCAGTGCCTGACGAGGTTTTGTCGGGGGATTGCACGACTGGAAGCACGTGCCCCAGTGGCGCGCCATGATGGGTTTTAATACTGACCTGCGCTCCGGCAGCAGTAAGGCATTGCTGGTTCCACCACACTTCATTGAAATCGAATAAAGTGTCGATCATGCCGTGGGTTAATAGAACGTCTAAACCGTCGAAGTAGCTGCTGGGTGAGGTCGCGCCGACTAAGAAATCGCCTAGACCGGGGCGGCCATTCTCTTGCTGGTCAGGAACATTGTAGCTACTGCTTTGATCGATCATCGGGATGAGATCGTCAGCCTGACTGTAAGCGGGGTAGGGCATGCTCGGCAGCCCATTGGCGGCGCACCAGTAACCAAGCCCGCGGTAGTGGAACCAGTCAAGTGAACGGCGTGGCCACTCATTCGTTGCGAGGGCACGGGCGACGGTTTCTTTGGTAAACGGGTCTTGGCTGAACTCCAGTGGCGAAAGGTTGCGCTGCTCGGTCTCTAAGGCTTGCAGACCTGCGGCATTGCCCTGCGCTTCGCCGGCGCCAGGCAGTACTAATCCCCAAGCACTTTTAACTACATCGCCAGGATTGAGCGAATTCCGAAGGTCGTGCCAGGTGATGTCGGGCACAATGGCGTCGAGACGCTTTTTGGTATCGGTTGCGAGTAGGGCTAACTGAAAGCCGCCGCCATAGCTCGAACCTTGGGCGCCAACAAGAAGATTGATGCCGTCGGCAACACTTACGGCGTTGGCCGGCCGGGCGCTGAACTCGCCGGTCGCTTCATTGCGCCACGCAAGATAATCGAGGTTTTTTTCTGCCCAGTCCAAAATTTGATTTAAGTATTGGCCTTCAAAGTCGGGATCCATTGCCCGCACGGTGCCGCTTGAACCACCAAATCCGCGAGGATCCCATGATATGACGGTATAACCGGCGTCGCGATAGTCGTCAAAACCCTCGGTCGCGCGTGGCAGGCTGTAGCCTGGGCCATGCATCATTAGCGGGTGGGCGGCGAGGTGAGTTTCACCACAGTTGAATGACGTCGGCTCGAGTACTTGGAAGGTGACAACTTGACCGTCGTAAGTTGCAAGGGCGACTTCAAGGCTTCTGCCGCCGTCTAGATGAAATCCCGATTCGCAAGACGCTTGGCTTACTTGGCTTGCGCTGCAACCAACGGAGTTACGTGGTTCGTCAGTGGGGGTATTGGCGCAATTGTCACTGTTGTCACCGACACCGTCTCCATCAGTGTCGCCGGATTCGTTTTCATCTTCTGGAAAGGCATCATTCTCGTCGGTCACACCATCGTTATCATCATCGGTGTCCGCATTGTTGCCAATGCCGTCGCCGTCGGTGTCGGTGTGCTCGCTGGGGTCAAACGGAAATGCATCGTCTTCGTCTTGAACGCCGTCGTTATCATCGTCGTCGTCAGCATTGTCGCCGATGTTGTCGAGGTCGTTATCTTTGGTTTCATTCGGATCGTTTGGGAAGGCGTCATCGTTATTATTTACGCCGTCATTATCAATATCGTCATCACAGGCG
>NZ_BAABDM010000019.1:0-3458 GCF_039539625.1 Zhongshania borealis
AAGCCTGGCGATGACCTACTCTCGCATGGGGAAACCCCAAACTACCATCGGCGATGACACGTTTCACTTCTGAGTTCGGGATGGGATCAGGTGGTACCATGTCTCTATGGTCGCCAGGCAAACTGGCTTGGTTAAATGAGGTGTCTTACGTACTTCCGTACTGCGTCATTCAATCCAAATAAGGTGGTAAATAAGCTGATATAAACAAGTTTTCTCGTATGTGTAGCTCTCGCTACTCGCAACAATCCGCTGCAGTTTCTTCATTGTGATAACAAGACCACTTAATTATATGGTCAAGCCTCACGAGCAATTAGTACAGGTTAGCTCAATGCCTCGCAGCACTTACACACCCTGCCTATCAACGTCCTGGTCTTGAACGGCTCTTTAGGGGGCTCAAGGCCCCAGGGAGATCTAATCTTGGAAGAGGCTTCGCGCTTAGATGCTTTCAGCGCTTATCCCGTCCGAACGTAGCTACCGGGCAATGCATCTGGCGATACAACCCGAACACCAGAGGTTCGTCCACTTCGGTCCTCTCGTACTAGAAGCAGCTTTCCTCAAATCTCCAACGCCCACGGCAGATAGGGACCGAACTGTCTCACGACGTTCTGAACCCAGCTCGCGTACCACTTTAAATGGCGAACAGCCATACCCTTGGGACCGGCTTCAGCCCCAGGATGTGATGAGCCGACATCGAGGTGCCAAACACCGCCGTCGATGTGAACTCTTGGGCGGTATCAGCCTGTTATCCCCGGAGTACCTTTTATCCGTTGAGCGATGGCCCTTCCATACAGAACCACCGGATCACTATGACCTACTTTCGTACCTGCTCGACTTGTCAGTCTCGCAGTCAAGCGCGCTTATGCCATTACACTAACCGCATGATTTCCGACCATGCTTAGCGCACCTTCGTGCTCCTCCGTTACTCTTTGGGAGGAGACCGCCCCAGTCAAACTACCCACCACACAATGTCCTCGAACCAGATAATGGTCCAGAGTTAGAACCCCAACAGTACCAGGCTGGTATTTCAAGATTGGCTCCACCTAAGCTAGCGCCTAAGTTTCAAAGCCTCCCAGCTATCCTACACAAGTAATATCAGAGTCCACTGTGAAGCTATAGTAAAGGTTCACGGGGTCTTTCCGTCTAGCCGCGGGTATACGGCATCTTAACCGCAAATTCAATTTCACTGAGTCTCGGGTGGAGACAGCGTGGCCATCATTACGCCATTCGTGCAGGTCGGAACTTACCCGACAAGGAATTTCGCTACCTTAGGACCGTTATAGTTACGGCCGCCGTTTACCGGGGCTTCGATCAAGAGCTTCGCTTGCGCTAACCCCATCAATTAACCTTCCGGCACCGGGCAGGCGTCACACCGTATACGTCCACTTTCGTGTTTGCACAGTGCTATGTTTTTGATAAACAGTTGCAGCCACCTGGTCACTTCGACTCCCCTCAGCTTACGGAGCAAGTCCGATCACCAGAGGGAGCGTACCTTCTCCCGAAGTTACGGTACCATTTTGCCTAGTTCCTTCACCCGAGTTCTCTCAAGCGCCTTGGTATTCTCTACCTGACCACCTGTGTCGGTTTGGGGTACGGTTTGTTATAACCTGAAGCTTAGAAGATTTTCTTGGAAGCATGGCATCAACGACTTCGTCCAAAAGAGGACTCGTATTCGCTTCTCAGCCTTAGGGAACCGGATTTGCCTAATCCCCCAGCCTACGAGCTTAAACGCGGACAACCAACGCCGCGATCGCCTAGCCTACTCCGTCCCTCCATCGCAGTTATAACAAGTACGGGAATATTAACCCGTTTTCCATCGACTACGCATTTCTGCCTCGCCTTAGGGGCCGACTAACCCTGTCCTGATTAACATGGGACAGGAAACCTTGGTCTTCCGGCGGGGGAGTTTTTCACTCCCCTTGTCGTTACTCATGTCAGCATTCGCACTTCTGATACCTCCAGCAGACTTCTCAATCCACCTTCGCAGGCTTACAGAACGCTCCTCTACCATGCGTGCAAGCACGCATCCGCAGCTTCGGTTACACATTTAGCCCCGTTATATCTTCCGCGCAGGCCGACTCGACTAGTGAGCTATTACGCTTTCTTTAAAGGGTGGCTGCTTCTAAGCCAACCTCCTAGCTGTCTGAGCCTTCCCACATCGTTTCCCACTTAATGTGTATTAGGGACCTTAGCTGGCGGTCTGGGTTGTTTCCCTCTTGACAACGGACGTTAGCACCCGCTGTCTGTCTGCCGTGATTGAACTCCTAGGTATTCGGAGTTTGCATGGGGTTGGTAAGTCGGGATGACCCCCTAGCCCAAACAGTGCTCTACCCCCTAGGGTTAGACACGACGCTCTACCTAAATAGATTTCGAGGAGAACCAGCTATCTCCGAGCTTGATTAGCCTTTCACTCCGATCCACAACTCATCCCCAAATTTTTCAACATTTGTGGGTTCGGTCCTCCAATGCCTGTTACGGCATCTTCAACCTGGCCATGGATAGATCGCCCGGTTTCGGGTCTAATGCCAGCAACTATGACGCCCTATTAAGACTCGGTTTCCCTACGGCTCCCCTATACGGTTAACCTTGCTACTGACATTAAGTCGCTGACCCATTATACAAAAGGTACGCAGTCACAGAACAAGTCTGCTCCTACTGCTTGTACGCATACGGTTTCAGGATCTATTTCACTCCCCTCACAGGGGTTCTTTTCGCCTTTCCCTCACGGTACTGGTTCACTATCGGTCAATTGGTAGTATTTAGCCTTGGAGGATGGTCCCCCCATCTTCAGTCAAGATAACACGTGTCCCGACCTACTTATCGCAAGCTTAGTACCACAGATGTGTTTTCGTGTACGGGGCTATCACCCTGTATCGCTAGACTTTCCAGACTATTCCACTAACACTTCTGCTATCACTTGCAGGCTGTTCCCCTTTCGCTCGCCGCTACTAAGAGAATCTCGTTTGATTTCTTTTCCTCAGGGTACTTAGATGTTTCAGTTCCCCTGGTTCGCCTCCTAAGACCTATGTATTCAGTCAAAGGATACCTAACTTATGTTAGGTGGGTTTCCCCATTCGGACATCTCTGGATCAAAGGTTGGTTGCCACCTCCCCAGAGCTTTTCGCAGGCTCCAACGTCCTTCATCGCCTCCAATTGCCAAGGCATCCACCGTATGCGCTTAGTCGCTTGACCATATAATCAAATAGACTCGCTATCGATCAATCAAGAAACTGCATTACGCGATTATCATCCGACTTGAATGACAACCGTTTTATTTCGCCGGATTGTTACAACACTTGAGAAAACTAGTGTTTATATATATTTCAGCTTATTTACCTTGTTAAAGAACATCTGATTGTAAAAATCAGAAACAAAAACTCTTTACAGAACCAACAAACAAAGCCTGTAAAAGCTTTTCTTTCTAACTTCTTCGCGATAATCTGCTACCACTCTAAACAGTC
>NZ_BAABDM010000020.1:0-4081 GCF_039539625.1 Zhongshania borealis
CTGCCAATATGGTCTTTGTGTAAATAGCGCGTTTCTACTATTCCGGCACTGTTGGCGGTACGATTCTTATAGGTAACAATGGTATTGCCACCAACATAGTGGCGTTCTTTGATATCACCATTAGGCAGTGTGACCTTTTCATATAGACCACCTACGAACACTGTATTGCTAATGCCCGCAGCGGTTTCGTCCATTCGCATTAGCAGCTATAGGATGAGAGACTAACGCATTAGGCACATCACTCATCTAGTTCTTTTTCCGTCAGCCCTTGAAATTTGGCAAGTCTAAAAACTAGCTCGTGCAGTGGAAAAGAAGAATCCAGCGGAATCGAGCCAACTTTCATTAAATACTGTTGAATTATCAACATTAGGTTGTCCGCTTCGTTAACCTCCGTAGAAATGAAGGTAATAATTTTTGTTGACCCAAACCTCTTTTCTCCACGAGATAATTCAATTTCAGCTTCTATTAGATTACCTAAATCATCATAGATTACATATTCAGAATTTTCGACATCAATAACTTCCAAGTCGGCGCGAGCGTCCTCAATAGAGCTATAGATATCTAAATCCCCGTGATCGTCAACAATTACAAACCTTGCCATTAGAAGCGATCTCCCATTGATTTGTCAGAACTTCTCGAATCCCATGGACGATGACGCTTAATAGAACCTCCTGGCACTGTATTACCCTTACCGTCCATTGCTCTCCTATGATAATGAGGATATTTACCAGTTGGATGTCCAGTTCGGTTTCCCCATGGGGCTAAACGGAAATTCCTTCCTATGTTCAATTCCCCACCAGTCCTAAAACCGATCATATGGACTGCAGTGCCAGCTCCGACACCACTCATATAAGCACCTGAGCCAAAATTAACAACGTCGTTGTAACCAAATATTTCGCGAGCTATCGCCGTTCCACCGAAAGATAGTGTGTCTCCGAATCCCGCCGCTGAATCAACTAGCCATTGTGGCGCTAGCGGCAAATCAAGCTGAGCCACATATTGACCGCTAGAACCATCGAGATAATCGGACATGTAAACGTTCAATTCGTCATTTGTCATCAGCTCATTAGAATTCTCGCTCAAGGAGGCATCACCACTTTCGGCTCCGGCGAGTTCTGGCGTGGGACTCATGATCCTCTGAATACCATAACCAATAGCAGCCCCCACAGCCGCGCCCTTCACCCCATCTATAAACTTACCGCCTTGGGCCTTCGCCACACTACCACCAACAAACATAGCCGCACCTACATTCCCTACATTGCCAGCGTTAAACGCCACGCCCAATTGAGTGGAGAACTCTCCCGCAATATACCCAACTGCAGCGCCCGTAATAACCTGTTCGATTGTACCTCCATTCGCCGCCGTCATCGCTGCATTAAAAGCCGCAACACAGGCAGCTGCAGCCCCATTACATACAATACCCAGCCCGATACTGATCGCAGTAGACAAGCCCTCGACTCGACCTATTTCTCTGAAGAATTTCTTGTGGGCAGACAAAAACGCTTCGGCGACCGCTTTATGTGCCTTACCGATGGCATTACCTATTTTCTTAACCAATTTCTTCAAGAAAAACCCGCTAGGGTCGGTATAACTAAGCGGATTGTTTTCTACATAACTATAGCGGTTAAGTGCCTGTAGGTTTGTACTGTCGCCCACAAATGGATCCGCACTTAAGAAACGACCAATCTCTGCGTCGTATACTCGTCCACCCATGTGGATGAGGTTGACTCCATCCAGCTGCTCATGACCAGTAAAACCTTTATTAGTGATATCACTGCTCAATGTCAGGGCCGAAATCGTGAGATTTCCCTTTTGGTATACGGTCAACGAACTCCAGCTACCGAGAATCGCTTGAATCTCTGTCAGTGTAGCGGCTCTGCGCTTGCCCCAAGGGTCAAAGCTAAATGACTCCACTTCATCACCATTTTCATCGCTGATGAGGACTGTGCTGCCAATATGGTCTTTGTGTAAATATCGCGTTTCTGTTGTGCCAGCACTGTTGGCAGTGCGATTTTTGTAGGTAACAATGGTATTGCCACCGACATAGTGGCGTTCTTTGATATCACCATTAGGCAGTGTGACCTTTTCATATAGGCCACCTACAAATACGGTATTGCTAATGCCCGCAGCGGTTTCATCCATTCGCGTGATTAGTTGTCTGTCAGCACCATAGCCCATGATTGTTTTATAAGTCGAGCGTTAGCTGTATGGGTAGGCTTAACGAAATGGGACTCCTGATTCCGACGGTAGTTTAAAGGAGCGGCATAGATAACACACTTATTCAAGATTACCGGCATTTAGTTTACCCAAGCATAATTAACAACATTGCCCCTCTTTCGGCTGATTTAGATTCCGGTCACCGCCCAACCATCTGGCATGATTCCATCACAAATCTAAAACCCCAGCATTTTCTCTGCGCCTCTCTATGAGTCGACAATAACGACAACTCCTAGCGGAATTTCACTATTAAATTCATTCTTCCATGGTATCAATAGCTTTCGATCTACTATCCCCTCACTATACAAACGTAAATTTGCGAGTATAGAACCTTTCGCATTGATAACTCGAACAGCCGCCAAGTTTTTCCACGGAATTACGATAGAAAATTTATATAGAGAATATATAAATATTCCTTCTGGTGTTACTCCAACATAAACGACAAAAGATATTTTTTCAGGAAAATATAGCATTCCCATAACTTTATTATCTACAACAGAATTAATATCTGCATGATATGAAAAATTGCATATATATGACTTAACTACACGCGATTTCAAAATGGCATGCAAATTAATAACAAATAAATAAAAAAATATGACGCCAGCCACAACTAAAATCAGATAAAAAATATTCATGCGACTTTACCAATCCTTTAATCGTTCAATCGCTGCGGGGGACTTCGGTTGCGAGAAGTCCTTATAATTAACCCTCTGTGGCACTGCGTCATCAATCCCGGATAAAATGTCCCGCGCCACACCATGAACATTTCGCCACGCATTAAAACTCTGTAACCCGTTTGAAAGAACTAAATGCCACTGTGGAGCTAGTATCACACCAGCCTGCACCGAGAATGGAAGCCCTAACGAGACTACAGAAACGACCGCAAGGACTCTCGTAGCTTGGCTTGAAGCCCCATCAGAAGGATTACCAGCACCAGAAGAGTATAGGTTTCCTGTATAAGTATGCCTTTCAGCAAATCCCGGCATTGTGACAAATCTAGTAGCGCCCTGAGTTACCGTTGCCCCTCCGGATGGCACAAAATGATTTCCATCTGGCGCTTTTTCTTCCATACGAACGATTCCATTTTTAAGTTCAGCAGTTGGAAGCATAGCATCCTCCAATGCCCACTTAATATGGTCCATAGCCGCACCCAAAGAGGTCGCACCTGCATTTACTGCGTTTCGAATTCCGCCAGCTGCGGTACCTATTGCACTACCTATTCCAGCCCATTTAGCTCCGTCAATGAATTTACCACCTTGAGCTTTAGACACCGTGCCAGCAACAAGCATTGACGCCGCCATATTGCCAATATTCTCGCTAAGCGCACCAACGACGCCGCCTCCAACCATTCCATCAACACCCGGCACACCGTTTGTAATCATACCTATAGCAGCACCAGTGAGCACTTGCCCAATCGTACCTCCATTCGCATCCGTCATCGCAGCATTAAATGCCATGGCACACCAAGCTTGGCACCCAGGTATGAAGTTCAGCGCAACACTTATTACAATGGAAAGCCCTTCGATCTCGCCAATCTGACGCAGCACCTTTCTTCTGAGGTTTCGACTTCCCTCAACTACGCTACTTATACCGCTTTTAATCGCATTACCAAGTTTCTTAACCAATTTCTTCAAGAAAAACCCGCTAGGGTCGGTATAACTAAGCGGATTGTTTTCTACATAACTATAGCGGTTAAGTGCCTGTAGGTTTGTACTGTCGCCCACAAATGGATCAGCACTTAAGAAACGACCAATCTCTGCGTCGTATACTCGTCCACCCATGTGGATGAGGTTGACTCCATCCAGCTGCTCATGACCAGTAAAACCTTTATTAGTGATATCACTGCTCAATGTCAGCGCCG
>NZ_BAABDM010000021.1:0-2463 GCF_039539625.1 Zhongshania borealis
TGTTGATTTGCATTTAAAACTGACCCACTAACCCCCTATATTTGCATTGAATTTTGACCCATGTGTAACACTTACCCGCAGGATGACTGCGGGGGATTTAGGAGTGATAGACGTGGCATTATTAAGTGTAATTAGACGCTGGCATTTCCGCGAAGGAATGCCCATCAGAGAGATCGCTCGGCGAACTGGGTTATCTCGTAATACCGTTCGTAAGTATTTGGCCACAGCAGTAGTTGAGCCGGCTTACCCTTCTCGTATTAGTCCCAGCAACTTGAACGACTACAAAGATACGCTGACAAGTTGGTTGTTCAGGGAGTCACGACGGCATCGTAAACAACGTCGAACAGTGAAGCAGCTATACCGCGACTTGGTGTCGATTGGCTATGAGGGCTCCTATGATCGTGTTGCCGCCTTTGCTCGCCAGTGGCGAGCATCTCAGGATGATGCCAAGCGACACTCTAGCAAACACGTTTATGTGCCGCTTCGGTTTGCTCCCGGTGAAGCCTTCCAGTTTGACTGGAGTGAGGATTGGGTCAAAATCGATGGCGTTAGAACCAAGCTACAAGTCGCCCACTTCAAGCTTTGCTACAGCAGGGCCTTCTTCATCAGAGCATACCTAGCGCAATCTCACGAGATGTTATTTGACGCCCATTATCATGCCTTCCGTACGTTTGGCGGCATTCCCCGGCGCGGCATTTACGACAACATGAAAACGGCGGTGGATAAAATTGGTCGCGGCAAGCAACGGCAGGTTAATAAACGCTTCTACGCCATGGTCAGCCACTATCTGTATGAACCCGAGTTCTGTAACCCGGCTTCCGGCTGGGAGAAGGGCCAGATTGAGAAGGCCGTGCTCGATGCTCGTCACGGACTTTGGTACGACACGCCAAGCATAAAGTCATTGCAGGAATTGAATCTCTGGCTCGAGGAGCGTTGCAAAATACTATGGCAGGAGTCAGCCCATCCCGAGTTTAAATCCCGCTCGTTGGCTGAGTGCTGGCATGAAGACGTAGCTGAGATGATGCAAGTGCCGCCAGCATTTGATGGCTTTATTGAGCATAGTAAGCGAGTGTCTTCTACGTGCCTGATTACCTTCGAATATAATCGCTACAGCGTTCCCGCCAGCTTTGCCAACAGAGTGATCAGCTTACGCGTCTATCCAGAGCGCTTGATCATCGTGGCTGAGGCCCACGTGGTGGCAGAGCATGCTCGTGTCTTTAATCGAGAAAAAAGCACACCCGGACGGACAATCTATGATTGGCGGCACTACCTTACGGTGGTTCAACGCAAACCGGGCGCATTGCGCAATGGCGCGCCGTTTTTAACTTTGCCTGATAGCTTCCGCTTGCTGCAAACCCAATTACTTAAACGACACGGTGGCGATCGGGAGATGGCTGACATCTTGGCGCTCGTGCTATTGCACGACGAACAATTGGTCGAGAAAGCGATAACCAAGTCACTAGAGCTTGGCGAGCCATCAAAGGAGCATGTTATGAATTGCCTCAGCCGATTAGAGCAACCTCAACTACCCCAGCTTGTTACACCACCACCAGCGCTAATGTTGCTGACAGAGCCGCAGGCCAATACCGCCCGCTACGACAATTTACGGAGAACACGTCATGAGCACTGAATCTATGGTCAGTACACTTAAGTCCCTTAAGCTTTATGGCATGGCTGATACGATTGCGACCCTATCCTCACAATCATCACCGGCTTACCAAAATGCATTGCCTGTACTTGAGATGCTATTGAAAGCAGAATCCTCTGAACGGGATGTACGTTCTATTAACTACCAAATGAAAGTAGCGAAGTTCCCCGCTTATCGTGACCTGACCGGCTTCGACTTCACGCAGAGTATGGTTGATGAGGTGCTAGTGAAATCACTTCATCGCGGCCTCTTCCTAGAGGAAACCCAGAACGTGGTATTGGTTGGCGGCCCCGGAACCGGAAAAACGCACTTGGCCACCGCTATTGGTGTTCAGGCAATACAGCATCATCGCTTGCGAGTTCGCTTCCTATCTACCATTGAACTGGTTAATGCCCTTGAACTGGAGAAACTGCAGGGGCAGCAAGGACGACTTGCCAACAGGTTGATCCATACCGACCTCGTCATTCTGGATGAGCTAGGTTATTTACCCTTTAGTCAGGCAGGTGGCGCACTGCTGTTCCACTTAATCAGTAAGCTATACGAACGCACGAGTATCATCATTACGACAAACCTCTGCTTCGCAGAGTGGTCAGCGGTGTTTGGCGATGAAAAGATGACAACCGCCTTGTTGGATCGATTGACTCATCATTGCCACATTATAGAAACTGGAAATGATAGCTTCAGATTAAAACACTCAACAACGCAACAGGAGGAATTGAAGGCAGCAAAGAAGTAAAATCTAGGCCATAATCTGGCCATCAGGGTGGGTCAATTTTAGATGCAAATCCTGGGTCAGTTTTAAATGCAAATCAACA
>NZ_BAABDM010000022.1:0-1635 GCF_039539625.1 Zhongshania borealis
TCAACGTCACCGGTACTGTTGGTGGCGATGCAACCGTTGGTGACGCAATCAGCTTCACCATTAACGGCACGCCATACAGTGGCACCGTACTGGCGGGCAACACCTACAGCATTGCGGTTGATGGCGCAGACTTGGCGGCCGACACCAGCTTCGATGCCACCGTAACGGGTACTGACGCGGCAGGTAATCCATTTACCGCAACCACGACTTCAACGCATACCGTTGATACGGCAGCGACCGCAACGATCACCGTCAACGACATCACCGCTGACGATGTAGTGAATGCCGCCGAAGCGGGTACTTCAATTGATGTAACGGGCACTGTCGGTGGCGACGCAGCCCCTGGCGATACGGTGAGCTTCACCATTAACGGCACGCCTTACAGCGGTACGGTCTTGGCGGGTAACACCTACAGCATTGCGGTTGATGGCGCGGACCTTGCGGCGGATACCAGCTTCGATGCCACGGTTGTGGGTACAGACGCGGCGGGTAATCCGTTCACGGCGACGACGACCTCAACGCATACCGTTGATACGGCAGCGAGTGCAACAATCACCGTTAATGACATCACCCCAGATGACATAGTGAATGCCGCCGAAGCCGGAACAAGCATCAACGTCACGGGTACCGTTGGTGGCGATGCCACAGTGGGCGACGCAATCAGCTTCACCATTAACGGCACGCCATACAGTGGCACCGTACTGGCGGGCAACACCTACAGCATTGCGGTTGATGGCGCAGACTTGGCGGCCGACACCAGCTTCGATGCCACCGTAACGGGTACTGACGCGGCAGGTAATCCATTTACCGCAACCACGACTTCAACGCATACCGTTGATACGGCAGCGACCGCAACGATCACCGTCAACGACATCACCGCTGACGATGTAGTGAATGCCGCCGAAGCGGGTACTTCAATTGATGTAACGGGCACTGTCGGTGGCGACGCAGCCCCTGGCGATACGGTGAGCTTCACCATTAACGGCACGCCTTACAGCGGTACTGTGCTGGCCGGCAACACCTTCAGCATTGCGGTTGATGGCGCGGACCTTGCGGCGGATACCAGCTTCGATGCCACGGTTGTGGGTACAGACGCGGCGGGTAATCCGTTCACGGCGACGACGACCTCAACGCACACCGTTGATACGGGTGCCACGGCAACGATCACGGTGAATGACATCACCGCTGATGACATTGTTAATGCGGCCGAAGCGGGCACGAATATTAATGTCACCGGTACGGTTGGTGGCGACGCGGCCCCAGGCGACACGGTTAGCTTTACGATCAACGGCACGCCTTACAGCGGTACGGTCTTGGCCGGCAACACTTACAGCATCGCGGTTGATGGCGCCGACCTTGCGGCGGATACCAGCTTCGATGCGACGGTTGTGGGTACTGATGAAGCGGGTAATCCGTTCAGTGCGAGCACGACGTCGACTCACACGGTTGATGATGCGGCGGCGGCAACGATCACGGTGAATGACATCACCGCTGATGACATTGTTAATGCGGCCGAAGCGGGTACAAGCATCAACGTCACCGGTTCGGTCGGCGGCGACGCCGCGCCTGGTGATACGGTTAGCTTCACCATCAACGGTACGCCATACAGCGGTACTGTCTTGGCCGGCAACACCT
>NZ_BAABDM010000023.1:0-1258 GCF_039539625.1 Zhongshania borealis
GCAGCGGAAGCTGGAACAACCATCAGCGTCACCGGTACCGTTGGCGGCGATGCCACAGTGGGCGACGCAATCAGCTTCACCATTAACGGCACGCCTTACAGCGGTAGTGTGCTGGCCGGCAACACCTACAGCATTGCGGTTGACGGCGCTGACCTGGCCGCCGACACCAGCTTCGATGCAACAGTGACTGGCAGCGATGATGCCGGTAATCCGTTCACGGCTACCACGACCTCAACGCATACAGTTGATACGTCTGCTGCGGCAACGATCACCGTTAATGACATCACGCCAGATGACATTGTGAACGCAGCGGAAGCTGGAACAACCATCAACGTCACGGGTACCGTTGGCGGCGATGCAACCGTTGGTGACGCAATCAGCTTCACCATCAACGGCACGCCTTACAGCGGTACCGTGCTGGCAGGTAATACCTTCAGTATTGCGGTAGCCGGTAGCGATCTCGCTGCTGATACCAGCTTCGATGCCACGGTTGCAGGCACCGATGCCGCGGGTAATCCGTTTACTGCTACGACTACTTCGACTCACACGGTTGATACCACAGCGACGGCAACGATCACCGTCAACGACATCACGCCAGATGACATTGTGAACGCAGCGGAAGCTGGAACAAGCATCAACGTCACCGGTACTGTTGGTGGCGATGCAAGCGTTGGTGACGCAATCAGCTTCACCATCAACGGCACGCCATACAGCGGTACTGTCTTGGCCGGCAACACCTACAGCATTGCCGTTGATGGCGCGGACTTGGCAGCCGACACCAGCTTCGATGCCACCGTGACTGGCAGCGATGATGCCGGTAATCCGTTTACTGCTACGACTACTTCGACTCACACGGTTGATACCATAGCGACGGCAACGATCACCGTTAACGACATCACGCCGGATGACATCGTGAACGCGGCCGAAGCCGGAACAAGCATCAACGTCACCGGTACAGTGGGTGGCGATGCAACCGTTGGTGACGCAATCAGCTTCACCATTAACGGTACGCCATACAGCGGTACTGTACTGGCTGGCAACACCTACAGCATTGCGGTTGATGGCGCAGACTTGGCAGCCGACACCAGCTTCGATGCAACAGTGGCTGGCACCGATGATGCCGGTAATGCCTTCACGGCAACGACGACCTCAACGCATACAGTTGATACGAGTGCAGCAGCAACAATTACCGTTGATGCGATCACTCCTGATGACATCGTTAATGCGGCCGAGGCTGGCACCGCCATTAATGTGACTG
>NZ_BAABDM010000024.1:0-1094 GCF_039539625.1 Zhongshania borealis
TTCACGGCAACGACGACCTCAACGCATACAGTTGATACGAGTGCAGCAGCAACAATTACCGTTGATGCGATCACTCCTGATGACATCGTTAATGCGGCCGAGGCTGGCACCGCCATTAATGTGACTGGCTCTGTTGGCGGCGATGCAACCGTTGGTGACGCAATCAGCTTCACCATCAATGGCACGCCTTACAGCGGTACTGTACTGGCTGGCAACACCTTCAGCATTGCGGTTGATGGCGCAGACTTGGCAGCCGACACGAGCTTCGATGCAACAGTGGCTGGCAGCGATGATGCCGGTAATCCGTTCACGGCGACGACAACCTCGACGCATACGGTTGATACCACAGCGACGGCAACGATCACCGTCAACGACATAACGCCTGATGACATCGTGAACGCGGCTGAAGCTGGAACAAGCATCAATGTCACCGGTTCGGTTGGTGGCGATGCGGCCCCAGGCGACACTGTTAGCTTCACCATTAACGGCACGCCTTACAGCGGTACCGTGCTGGCTGGCAACACCTTCAGCATTGCGGTAGCCGGTAGCGATCTCGCTGCTGATACCAGCTTCGATGCCACGGTTGCAGGCACCGATGCCGCGGGTAATCCGTTTACTGCTACGACTACTTCGACTCACACGGTTGATACTGCAGCGAGCGCAACAATCACCGTTAACGACATCACCCCAGATGACATTGTGAACGCAGCGGAAGCCGGAACAACCATCAACGTCACCGGTACCGTTGGCGGCGATGCAACCGTTGGTGACGCAATCAGCTTCACCATCAACGGCACGCCTTACAGCGGTACCGTGCTGGCGGGTAACACCTTCAGCATTGTGGTTGATGGCGCGGACCTTGCGGCGGATACCAGCTTCGATGCAACAGTGACTGGCAGCGATGATGCCGGTAATCCGTTCACGGCTACCACTACCTCAACGCACACCGTTGATACGAGCGCAGCAGCAACAATTACCGTTAACGACATCACGCCAGATGACATTGTGAACGCAGCGGAAGCTGGAACAACCATCAACGTCACCGGTACCGTTGGCGGCGATGCAACCGTTGGTGACGCAATCAGCTTCACCAT
>NZ_BAABDM010000025.1:0-1009 GCF_039539625.1 Zhongshania borealis
GCGATCTCGCTGCTGATACCAGCTTCGATGCCACGGTTGCAGGCACCGATGCCGCGGGTAATCCGTTTACTGCTACGACTACTTCGACTCACACGGTTGATACCACAGCGACGGCAACGATCACCGTTAATGACATCACGCCAGATGACATCGTTAACGCGGCTGAAGCAGGAGCAAGCATTAACGTCACTGGTTCAGTGGGCGGCGACGCGACCGTTGGCGATGCTGTTAGCTTTACCATTAATGGTACGCCGTACAGCGGCACCGTGCTGGCAGGTAATACCTTCAGTATTGCGGTAGCCGGTAGCGATCTCGCTGCTGATACCAGCTTCGATGCCACGGTTGCAGGCACCGATGCCGCGGGTAATCCGTTCACGGCAACGACGACCTCAACGCACACCGTTGATACGTCTGCTGCGGCAACGATCACCGTTAATGACATCACCCCAGATGACATCGTGAACGCAGCGGAAGCCGGAACAGCCATCAACGTCACCGGTACCGTTGGCGGCGATGCAACCGTTGGTGACGCAATCAGCTTTACCATTAACGGCACGCCTTACAGCGGTACCGTGCTGGCTGGCAACACCTTCAGCATTGCGGTTGATGGCGCGGACCTTGCGGCGGATACCAGCTTCGATGCGACAGTGACTGGCACCGATGCCGCGGGTAATCCGTTCACGGCAACGACAACCTCGACGCACACGGTTGATACCACTGCGACCGCAACAATCACGGTTAACGACATCACGCCTGATGACATCGTTAACGCGGCCGAGACTGGCACCACCATTAATGTGACTGGCTCTGTTGGCGGCGATGCAAGCGTTGGTGACGCAATTAGCTTCACCATTAACGGCACGCCCTACAGCGGTACCGTCTTGGCGGGCAACACCTACAGCATTGCGGTTGATGGCGCAGACTTGGCGGCCGACACCAGCTTCGATGCCACCGTAACGGGTACTGACGCGGCAGGTAATCCATTTACCGCAACCACGACTTCAACGCA
>NZ_BAABDM010000026.1:0-632 GCF_039539625.1 Zhongshania borealis
ATCATCGTCGTCGTCAGCATTGTCGCCGATGTTGTCGAGGTCGTTATCTTTGGTTTCATTCGGATCGTTTGGGAAGGCGTCATCGTTATTATTTACGCCGTCATTATCAATATCGTCATCACAGGCGTCACCCATGCCGTCGGCATCAGTGTCGGTTTGCAATGCGTTTGCCGTGATGGGGCAGTTGTCGGTACCGTCGTTAACCCCATCGCTGTCTGAATCCGCATTCAAGGGGTCAGTTTCTGTTTCGTCTTCATTCACAATGCCGTCGCCATCGGCGTCGGCATCGCAGGCGTCACCGCGCAGGTCGCCGTCTAAATCCAGTTGGTCGGCGTTGGCGGTGTCGGGGCAGTTATCGTCGCTATTAATAATGCCGTCGTTGTCGTTGTCTTGAGCTTCGTCGACTTGGTCAACACAGCCATTGGCATTTACCACTGCGCCAGTCGGGGTGTTAGGGCACTGATCGACGGGATTGTTGACGCCGTCGTTGTCGTCGTCTTTGCCGCTGTCATAGTCGTACTGGCCGTCGGCGATATCAGTTTCGCTGGCGTCAAGGTGTGCTATTGCGGCTTCGTTACTAATGATGTCGCGCTCGCCATCATTGTTTGCGTTGCGCGCAAAGGTGGCTAAAG
>NZ_BAABDM010000027.1:0-611 GCF_039539625.1 Zhongshania borealis
CAGCATTGCGGTTGATGGCGCGGACCTTGCGGCGGATACCAGCTTCGATGCAACAGTGACTGGCAGCGATGATGCCGGTAATCCGTTCACGGCTACCACGACCTCAACCCACACGGTTGATACTGCAGCGAGTGCAATAATCGCCGTTAACGACATCACCGCAGATGACATCGTGAACGCAGCGGAAGCTGGAACAACCATCAACGTCACGGGTACCGTCGGTGGCGATGCAACAGTGGGCGACACTGTTAGCTTTACTATAAACGGCACGCCTTACAGCGGTACTGTGCTGGCGGGCAACACCTACAGCATTGCGGTTGATGGCGCCGATTTGGCAGCCGACACCAGCTTCGATGCGACAGTAACGGGTACAGACGCGGCAGGTAATCCATTTACCGCAACGACTACATCGACTCACACGGTTGATACCACTGCTGCGGCAACGATCACCGTCAACGACATCACGCCAGATGACATTGTGAACGCAGCGGAAGCTGGAACAACCATCAGCGTCACCGGTACCGTTGGCGGCGATGCCACAGTGGGCGACGCAATCAGCTTCACCATTAACGGCACGCCTTACAGCGGTAGTGTGCTGGCCGGCAACACCT
>NZ_BAABDM010000028.1:0-588 GCF_039539625.1 Zhongshania borealis
CAAGGTAGCCCTAGGGGAACCTGGGGCTGGATCACCTCCTTAAATTGAGCGCACGACGCTGGCAAGTGCTCACACGAATTGTCTAATCTCGAGATTGAAAGCGATAATTTCACGGGCCGCTGGGCTAAGTGACTGTTTCTGGGTCTGTAGCTCAGGTGGTTAGAGCGCACCCCTGATAAGGGTGAGGTCGGAGGTTCAAGTCCTCCCAGACCCACCAGAATCGTGCCAGACTTCGTTGAGAAACTACTTGTGTGCAAGATGGCACACGGCGTAGTTTCTCGCCTCGCCTGACCAAATTCTGGTTATATGCCTGAGGGTGTAGTCTGAAGTGAAAAGTAAGGATCTCGGAAGAGGTCAAGCACTGGGGCTATAGCTCAGCTGGGAGAGCGCCTGCCTTGCACGCAGGAGGTCTGCGGTTCGATCCCGCATAGCTCCACCATTATAAACGGTGAGAAAGATTGACTGTTTAGAGTGGTAGCAGATTATCGCGAAGAAGTTAGAAAGAAAAGCTTTTACAGGCTTTGTTTGTTGGTTCTGTAAAGAGTTTTTGTTTCTGATTTTTACAATCAGATGTTCTTTAACAAGGTA
>NZ_BAABDM010000029.1:0-573 GCF_039539625.1 Zhongshania borealis
CCGTGTGAGTCGAGGTTGTCGTTGCCGTGAACGGATTACCTGCGACGTCAGTGCCAGTCACTGTTGCATCGAAGCTGGTGTCGGCTGCCAAATCGGCGCCGTCAACCGCAATGCTGTAGGTGTTGCCCGCCAAGACAGTACCGCTGTAAGGCGTGCCGTTGATGGTGAAGCTGATTGCGTCACCAACGCTTGCATCGCCGCCAACAGAGCCAGTCACATTAATGGTGGTGCCAGCCTCGGCCGCATTAACGATGTCATCAGGGGTGATCGCATCAACGGTAATCGTTGCTGCTGCACTCGTATCAACTGTATGCGTTGACGTGGTTGTCGCCGTGAACGGATTACCGGCATCATCGCTGCCAGCCACTGTTGCATCAAAGCTGGTATCCGCCGCAAGGTCTGCGCCATCAACCGCAATGCTGTAGGTGTTACCCGCCAAGACGGTGCCGCTGTAAGGCGTGCCGTTAATGGTGAAGCTGATTGCGTCGCCCACTGTGGCATCGCCGCCAACGGTACCCGTGACGTTGATGGTTGTTCCAGCTTCAGCCGCGTTAACGATGTCATCAGGCGTAA
>NZ_BAABDM010000030.1:0-567 GCF_039539625.1 Zhongshania borealis
TACCTTGTTAAAGAACATCTGATTGTAAAAATCAGAAACAAAAACTCTTTACAGAACCAACAAACAAAGCCTGTAAAAGCTTTTCTTTCTAACTTCTTCGCGATAATCTGCTACCACTCTAAACAGTTCATTTTCTTCACCGTTTATAATGGTGGAGCTATGCGGGATCGAACCGCAGACCTCCTGCGTGCAAGGCAGGCGCTCTCCCAGCTGAGCTATAGCCCCAGTGTTTTCTTTTCACTTCAGACTACACCCTCAGGCATATAACCAGAATCTTGCTGATCGAGACGTTGGCTTGCGCTGCATGCATCAGCATGTAAGCAAGACAACAACGAAGAGCAGGAACATTCTGGTGGGTCTGGGAGGACTTGAACCTCCGACCTCACCCTTATCAGGGGTGCGCTCTAACCACCTGAGCTACAGACCCAGAAACAGTCACCTAGCCCAGCGGCCCGTGAAATTATCGCTTTCAATCTCGAGATTAGACAATTCGTGTGAGCACTTGCCAGCGTCGTGCGCTCAATTTAAGGAGGTGATCCAGCCCCAGGTTCCCCTAGGGCTACCTTG